>JANQMU010000052.1 GCA_028279875.1 Rhizobiaceae bacterium | reverse complement strand
AACATCACTGATGCTCGCCGTGGCGCCAAATCTTGTCGACATGTCCAAAGCCGTGCGGGAGTATCCACCCGCGGACAAGGGCTATTTCATGGGCGGCAGGCCGATGGGTGAACTGAGCCAAAGCGGCGTTTTCGGCGATGCGACGCTTGCGACGGCTGAAAAGGGCGAGGCCATGCTGGAGGTCTTTGTTCAGTCCATGTGTGAGGCAGTCAACGAAATCTGCAGCGCGTCAGAATAAAACGTGTGCTGCCTGACCTAACGAGTGCTGCGGTCCTGTTGAGCGATCTATTGCCATGAACGATATCTTCAGCCGCATAGCGACAACCTATCCGGGCCTGAAAAAGGCAGAAAAACGCATTGCCGATCTTATTCTGTCGGACGCGGATTTCTTTCTTCGCAGTTCCATTACACAGGTCGCTGAAGCGGCCAAGGTTTCGCCGTCATCGCTGACGCGCTTCAGCCGCGCGCTTGCCGTTGAAGGGTTTCGGGAACTCAAGCTCTCCATTGCCCAGGCGAAAAGTGCTCAAAGTCCTTATTACCATCAATCGGTGCAGGCGCTGGACGAGGCGGAGCTTGCCGAAGGCCGACTGGAGTACCTCTATCTCCAGCAGGTTGTTTCTGCGCTGAACTCGACTTTTTCGCGCCTGAACGCGGAAGCACTCGTGGATGTGATCGGCGCCATCCGTTCAGCGCGGCGTATCGTGATTTTCGGCGTCGCCATCTCCGGCCTCATCGCAAACGAAATGGCCATGCGTCTGATGCGGCTTGGCTTCGATGCGACCTACAATGCCGATCCGCATTTCGCGCGCATATCCTCAAGCCTGCTTCAGCCCGATGACGTGGCCATTTGCATTTCCCATACCGGGCGCTCGCAGGAGGTCCTGGATGCGGCGCGCATGGCGCGTGAGCAGGGCACGCAGGTGATTTGCATGACTGCGCCCCACACGCCGCTTTCGCGTGAGGCGCATCTTCATCTGGAGATATCGGTTTTTGAGGAAATCGACATCTACACACCCTCCATTTCTCATTTCGCCTACCACTATGTGATCGGGTTGCTGGCCTTCCATATCGGTCAAAGCGCTGCGCTTGATCGCGAGGACCTGCTGCAAAAGATAAAAGCGGGTCTGAAGCCCGGACAATCGCTTTCTTGACGCGAAGAAAATATTTCCCAAAATTTTTTTCATAAAAAACAATAGGTTAACAAAAAACAGGTCAAGAAAGAAAATCTTTACAATTTCAAGTTCGGTGGATAATGTTCTTTTCGAGACTTTTGCCAGTCGCGCTGCCGTAACGCGTAAACAGCCGACACCAAGACGCCGAAAGGGACCATCATGAAACGCTCCGGAATTCTCGCTGCCGCCGCCATAGTCTTCCTCGCCTCAGCCGGCACAGCCTCCAGCGACGTTGCTTTACATCCTGGCCTCGGGCCTGCCGAAGGAGCGAAATTGGTGGATACGTCCCGATACGAAAGCCGGCGCGACGGTGGCTACACGATCGGCTTCTCGAATGTCTTCACGGGGAACAGCTGGGTCATTCAGCTGCTTGAAGAGGCTGAATGGCGGGCAGACCAGTTCCCGGAAATTGAAAAATACATTGTCACGAATGCAAATTTCGATCCCGCCAAACAGGTCGCCGATGTTGAAGACATGCTGGCACAGGGTGTCGATGCCATCGTGATCAATCCGACGTCGCCGGTGGCGATCGTGCCCGTGCTGGAGCGTGCCTATGATTCCGGTGTTGCCGTCATCATCGTCGCTGCCGACGCTGAAACCGACAAGGCCACTGTCCGCATCCTGGCTGATCAGGTGAAATTCGGACGCGATGGCGGCGAGTTCCTGGTCGATGCGCTCGATGGAAAAGGCAAGATCATCTCATTGCGCGGGATCGCCGGCATCTCCGTTGACACCGATCGCTGGAATGGCGCCGCGGGCGCATTTGAAGGCACCGATATTGAAGTCGTCGGCGAAGTTTACGCACAATGGGCGTACGACCAGGCCCGTCAGGCCTGCGAGAGCCTTGCATTGGCGCATCCGCAAATCGACGGCGTATGGTCGTCCGGCGGTGCGATGACCCAGGCCTGTATCGAGGTGTTCAATGAGCTTGGCCGCGACCTTGTCCCGATGACGGGTGAGGCGAACAATGGCTTCTTTGGCGCCTGGGTCGAGAACAAGGACAAGGGCTTTGACTCGATCGCTCCGCAGAACCCGACGTGGATGGTCGCCGAAGGTGTCGCAGCAGCAGTTGGCGTTCTCAATGGGGACGATATCTACACCGAATACCAGGTGATCGCCGAGCCATATACAGCCGAGAACCTTGAAGAGCTTTATCGCCCGGACCTCAATGACTCCTTTTGGGTTGGCACAATCCTGCCCGATGATAAACTCAAAGAGCTGTACGGCCAGTAAGGTCAGCGAGGCGGCCTTGTCTTGCCGGCAGCCGATATTCGAAGACTATCCTGAGGAACGGCTCATCTTGCGTTCATCAAACGCACACTGTGTCACCCGGTGACGGCTGATCGTCCACGGATCGTTGTATCTGGCCTGAGCAAAAGCTTTGGCCAGGTTCATGCGCTGAAGGATATGCAGCTCACCGGGCTGCCCGGCATGTGCCACGCTGTTGTCGGTGAAAACGGGGCGGGCAAATCCACCCTGATGAAGATCCTGTCGGGGGTGGTTCGACCCGACAAGGGCCGGATCGTCAAGGATGGCGAGGACCTCAGGCTGAATCATCCGCTCGACGCGCGTCGTGCCGGTGTTTCAACCATCTTTCAAGAGTTTTCGCTGTTGCCCAACCTTTCGGTGGCCGAGAATCTTTTCCTGGGCCGGGAAGGCGATATTGGTCATGCAATGACCAAATCCGAACTTGCGCAACGCAGTGAAAAAGCCCTGTCCGAACTCGAGCTAAACATCGCTCCGGACCGACGCGTCGGTTCGCTCGGTGTCGGGCAGCAGCAGATGGTGGAGATCACCAAGGGTGTTCTTGCCGAAGCGAGCGTGTTCATTTTCGATGAGCCGACAGCGGCCCTGGCATCGCATGAAGTCGACATTCTCTTTGCACTGATCGAAAGACTGAAGGACGATGGAAAAACCATCTTCTATGTCTCTCACCGGTTGGCCGAGATTTTTGCGCTGTGCGATGACATCACCATCTTGAAAGATGGCGAATTCGTCCGGTGCGTTCCAACCGCGCTGACCAATGAGGATGAAGTGATCGAAGGCATGGTCGGGCGTCCCATAGCGGAACTGTTCGAGGCCCGGGCGTCCAGCATCGGCCCTGTGCTCCTGGAGGCCAAAGGCTACCAGGGCCAGGCGATGAAACGGCCGGTGGATTTGACCGTCGGCACCGGCGAGATTGTCGGAGTGGCCGGCCTGGAGGCTCAGGGCCAGCAGGAATTGATGCGAGCCTTGGCGGGCTTTGACCAAAGGCGCGGCGGATCCCTTACCCTTCAAGGCAGAGATATTTCGGATATCAAAGCCCGCCAGCGCATTGCTGCCGGTATCGGCCTGGTCCCGGAAAGCCGCAAGGATGACGGGCTGTTTCTTTCGCTGGATATCGCGGACAACATGCAAAGCGCGCAGGTGGCGCGTGGGGGCCTGTTTGCGCTGACGCCCTCACTTGGAGAACTCACGCGGGACATCATGACCCGACTTGCCGTCAAGGCACCGGATGCGAGGACGCCGGTGAGCGATCTTTCCGGTGGCAACCAGCAAAAAGTCGTGCTTGGGCGATGGCTTCTTGCCGGGGCGCATGTGCTGTTGTGCGAAGAGCCGACGCGGGGCGTCGATATCGGCGCCAAGCGCGAAATCTATCGGCAGTTGCGGGCCTTTGCCCAGCAGGGCAATGGAATTCTGGTCACCTCACGTGAGCTTACCGAACTGATGGGCTTATGCGACCGTCTGCTTGTCATCCGGGATGGCGGCATCGTCAGCGATGTGCCTGCCGAGGGAGCGACGGAAGATTCACTCTTGCGAGCGGCCTTGCCCGCAAGCCTCGATGGCGGCCAGACCGAGGCCGCCTGACCATGATAGGCAAGGAAACACATCGCGGCATTGCTCAACGTCTGCAGCAAGATGCCTTCTGGTACCGCCAGCGCGGGGCGATGCTTTCCTTCATGATTTTGGGGCTCATGCTGCTCTTCCTTTCGCTCTTTCTGGGCGAACGGTTTGTTTCGACAACCAATATCGCAAATCTTGCGGGTCAGCTCGCACCGCTCTTTCTGGTATCGCTAGGGCAGACCTTTGTGCTTCTGGGCGCCGGTTTTGATCTCTCCGTCGGCGCGGTTATCTCGCTTACCACGGCCATCCTCACGCTGGATTTTCCCGATGTCTTCAAGTTGCCCCTGGCCATTGCCGCGGCGGTGACGGTCGGCCTGGTCAATGGAGTCGGCTGCGTCTATCTGCGTGTCCACCCGATTATCATGACCCTTGCAACCAGTTCCATCGTGCAGGGCGTCGCGCTGATCCTTCTGCCGACACCTGGCGGCATCGCGCCTCAGCTTCTTGTAGCAGCAGCGTCCGGCACACTGTTTGGCCTTCCCGCGGGGTTCTACTGGATCATTTCGGCAGCAGCGCTATCCATATGGGTGGTGCATGGCACAAAATACGGTTTGAGACTCTACGCCACGGGCGAGAACCCGCAGGCGGCGTGGATCAACGGCATCAATGCACCCTCCATACGGATATCAACCTACGTCATTTCCGCAATGTGCGCTGCCATCGCCGGCGCATATCTGACCGGGCGGCTGGCGTCGGGTGACCCGAATGTCGGCATTGCCCTTGGTCTGGACAGCATTTTGGGTGCTGCGCTGGGCGGAACCTTGTTGTCCGGCGGGGTAGGCGGACCCATTGGCACCATTGCCGGCGTATTGATTATCGGCCTGCTCAACAACGGTCTGAACCTGGCCAACATATCGCCCTACTATCAGTTCGTTTTCAAAGGGGCGATGCTGATCGCTGCGGTCAGCCTCTTCCGTCGCAAAGAGGCAGGACTTTGACGCGTACCTTGCGCAATCTACCGCCGGCTTTTTGGGGATTGATCGCGGTCGCTGTACTCGCGGCTTTCACCCAGCCGCAATTTCTGTCGCTGCCCTTTCTCATGATCCTGCTTCGTCAGGCTGCTTCCATCGGCATCGTCGCCCTCGGACAGACCTTCGTGGTCGCTAACCGGTCGCTTGATCTGTCGGTCGGCGCCAATATCGCTTTCGTGAATCTTATTCTCGCCCATGCCATGTGGAGTGGATATCACCCCTTCTTGACGATCATCGTCGCGCTTGCGGCAGGAACGTTCATAGGCTTCATCAACGGGGTCCTGGTCACAAAGCTGCGCGCCTCGGCGGTTGTCGTCACATTGGGTACCGCTGCCATCATCACAGGTATCGGTTTTCTCTACACGGGAGGAGCTCCGGGCTCGTCCATTTCCGATCTGGTCAAATGGCTGGGCAGAGGCCGTGTCGGCATCGTGCCTGTCGCCGGTCTGGTCTGGCTGGGTTTTGCGATCGCCGCATTCATCATCATGCGACGGCTTGCTCTCGGCCGCTTCATCTATGCAGCGGGCGACAACCCCTTTGCAGCGCTTTTCAGCGGGCTTCCGGTAGACAGGACTTTGCTGGTGTCCCACACGCTTTGCGGATTTTTCGCTGCCAGCGGCGGCGTGCTTCTGTCGGGGCTGATCGGTGTCGGCAGCATTAATCTCGGGGCCGACTATGTACTCAGCTCCATTACCGCGGTCATTCTGGGCGGGGCGGTATTCGGCGGCGGGGCAGGGGGCGCGGTCGGCACCGTGCTGGGCACCGCACTGCTCGTTACGGTGTTGAACCTGCTCACGGTTTTCGGGGTCGGTGAGCCGGGCAAGCTCATCATGCAAGGGCTCGTGATCGCCGCCGCAGCAATCATCTACCAGCAAGGGCGCCGCAATGGCTGAGCCGAGCGCCCCGCTTTATCTTGGCCTGGATGCGGGCACATCCGTCACAAAGGCAGCGGTGTTCGATGCTCACGGTCGCGAAGTCGCTGTCGCCGAGCGCCGAACAGCGGTCAGCCGTCTGCAGCCGGGGTGGAGCGAGATTGATCCGCAGGAGGCCTGGGATGCCAGCTGCGCCGTTCTGAGAGAGGTTCTTGACCATGCCGGGGTGGAGCGCGGGGCGATACGCAGTCTCGGTCTGTCCTCGGCGATGATCGGTGCGTGGGTACTCGATGGCGAGGGCCAGCCGCTGCGCGCCGCGATCACCTGGGAAGACAGCCGTTCTCAATCGCTGATCGACGAACTCAGCGCCAAGGATCCGACTTTCCATGACACCATTTTTGCATCCTCCGGATGCGTGCTTCAAACCGGCTGTACACTTCCTGTGCTGGCATGGCTCGCCCGTCATGAGCCGGAAGTGCTGCAGCAAGCGCGCCATGTGGTCAGTTTCAAGGACTATCTGCGGTTTCGCCTGACAGGCGAAATTGCCACGGATAGGACGGAGGCTGCCGTCATCCCCGGTTCGACGCGGCTGCGTACCAGGTCCGATGACATGATCGCCCTTTTTGGTTTGCAGGAGTTTGCCGGCCTTCTGCCGCCGGTTGCAGACAGCGAGAGAATTGCCGGGCGGGTGAGCGCACAGGCAGCGGCCCAGAGCGGTTTGTCCGAAGGTTTGCCGGTCGCCGTCGGCGCGGGCGATGTGCCCTGCACGATGATCGGTGCGGGCGTTGCGCAACCCGGTTCGGCGCTTGCGGTGCTTGGAACGGCCTGCATGGTGGGCGTGGTGCATGATGAACCCATGTTTGAGCCACCGGGTATCGGACTATTGTTCCCGCTGCCCGGAAAGGGGTGGTACCGCGCCATGGCCAATGCTGCCGGTACGCACAATCTTGACTGGGCCTTTGCGGCGCTTGCTCCTGACCTTGCGGACCTTGAAGATCGCTTTACGCTTCTTGGTGCCATGCTGGACGACACGCCGGTTGGCGCTTCAGGCCTGAGTTATCTTCCATTCCTGTCAGACAGTGGCATTATCGCCCCGATCGTTGATCCAGGTGCCCGCGCTCAATTTACGGGACTAGCGCCGCGGCACACGCGCGCGCATATGTTCCGGGCCGTCCTTGAGGGTGTAGCCTTTGCCATGGCGGACCTGCTCAAGGCGCTTTCATTTCAGGGCAGTCAAATGCTGCTTACCGGCGGCGGCGCTGGCAATGATCGATGGGTGCAGATGATCTGCGATCTTATCGACAAACCTGTGCAGGTGCCGCAGGGCAGTCAGTTTGGCGCGCGCGGTGCGGCGTGGCTTGGTGCGGTTGCCGTTGGCGACTATCCATCCGTGCAAGCGGCGGCAGAACATAGTCTGAACGGCCGTGTGTTTGAGCCATCTCCTGCCGATCGCAGCGCGTTAAGTGACGCCTATGCGCGTTATCGCGAGGTACGCTCTGTCCATGTTGGCAAATTTCCCAATGACTGAACCAACTCGCTCTGTTTTCGCGCCGCGCCGGTGCCGATGCACGGGGCTCTAACGAACCATGCCGCGCGCTTCAACGTAAAGTGCCTGCGGCACCTCAAGAGCAACGAAAGCGCGAAGCCATAGCGGAGCGCTGGAGCGATGGATTTGGTTTTCACGCGATTTAGCTGATTATTTGCTATCGGCGATTTCCGATCCATGCCTTCTTGCCTTGAGCATACCGGCATATGACTGAACAGGACCGGGTGTCATCGGTAGGTCCCGGAAACGTCGAAGTGCTTCTGCCAGCATTGGAAAATTGCTGCTTTCCTCACCAACCATCCGCCCCCATTCAAGCATGTCCTTTTGGTTTATGGGATTGGGAGGTTGATTGGAATCGCTCGTGATCCAATGGGCGTGTCGATCAAAGACGACAGACTTTCCTGCACCGGCAGCTTCCGAGATTGCCCGGACTAATTCGGCTGCGTCAACACCGATTGATTCGCCCGCTACGACTGCTTCCGTAAAGGCCAGCATGGTCGTATTCCCGATTGCATTGTTCAGCACTTTGGCTGCTGCTCCGGAGCCGATATCTCCCAGATGGGCATGACCACGCCCGGTAGCGCCCAGAAATTCCTTTGCATTCTCCAGGTCTTCCGCCTTTCCACCTACGAAATGATACAACTGGCCGGCTTCTGCATCACGGGCAATTCCGATGAGACAAGCTTCGAGTTGCCGCCGGCCGGACGCCTGGGAAATATCTGCAAAGGCCTGCGCCCTGTCAGGCGCAATGGTTGAAGTTTCGACAATCATGGCCGGCTTTTCTGCCGGTGTGCTGGCGATCATGTCGTAGACTTTGCCCAGGGCCGACGTCGATGCCAGGCAAATGACGACAATGCTGGATTCGGCCAGCAGTGTGGACAGTTCGTTGTGGATCTGCACACCGGCAGCCGCGGCACGCTCGCATGCCGACGCATCCGGATCTATCCCCGAAACCTGGTGTCCTGCCGCCAAAAGCGATTGCGCCATTCCACCTCCCATGGCGCCAAGCCCGACCATGCCAAAAGCAGAGGGACGAATTTCAGTTGCTTGAGGTGCAGGGTTCAATTCGCAACTCCTTCCATAAAGTCGCAGGCAAGGTCATGAACATAATCCACCGCCTTGGGGTCGTGCGCCCAACGCTCGGCGAAGCTCCAGCCGTGATGGGCATCGAGAACCTCCACGGTAACGTTCACTGTGGCATCCTGTGCCGCCTTTTTCAGAACCTCACAATGGTCAGCCGGGCATGCCGGATCATCGCGTGCGCAAACAAATCCGAACGGCACTTTCAGGCCGGCAATTAATGTGTGGGGGGAATCGTCGCCATGCGTGACCAGCCTTCCGCCATGAACAGACATTCCGGAGCGAATGCGATCGGGCATGGCGGCCGCTGCTGCAAGGGCATGCCGCCCGCCCATGCAGTAGCCGATGGCGAAATAGGAACCGGGCCGGTGCCCGGCACTGCTGGAATCGAGCCATGTCACAAGTGCTTTGGTGTCGGACGTTGACATCTCCAAACTGGTTGCGGCATTGGCATCAAGGGCTGCCTCGCTCGGCTTTTCCCCGCGACCATTGGCTGGCGGGAATCGCGACACCGCCAGCCTGTGAAAAAGATCCGGCACAGCCGCAGAAAATCCGTCATTGGCGAAAGCGCGGGCAAGATCAAAGATTTCTTCACGCAGGCCGAACAGGTCCATATACAGCAATGCGCAAGGTGCGGATCCGTTGTCATCGGCGCCAACGAAAAAGACATCCATCGGACCGTCTTCCGTTGGTACGCTGACAATGGAACCAGCCTTGCTCATCCTGTCCTCAGGTCCCGGGCTTTCGAATCGGGTGTCGGTGAGGCGCCCATCGACCCTCGATCGAGTATGGCTTCGACGCCGCCATGCCGCTCCAGGATCTCATTTTGATTTGCCTTGATTTGCGCATCGACGGCGACCGGATCAAGCCGGGCCAATAGCGCGTTCTCGAATTTCGCCAACACGCCTGAATGTTCCGGGCTTTCCGCGAGATCATCAAGTTCCTCGGGATCGTCTTCGAGATTGAAGAGCTGCGGCGGCATATTCGCGTAATGGATGTATTTCCAGGGGCCTTGCCGCAGCATAAAGACGCCGTTGACGGCGCCGGCACCATGATACTCTCCAAACACCATGCGCTCCGGATCATACGGTTCCGAGGCGATTTGCATCAGGCTGCGCGCATCCGGATTGACGCCTGAGGTTCCGTCTGACAGGCCGGTAGTCTCGAGCACGGTTGGATAGAAATCCACAAGTGAGGCAGGGGTATCGCAAACGACATTCTCTGGAATTCCGTCTCCTGCAAGGATCAGCGGTATATGAGCGGATTCCTGATAAAAATTGCTCTTTTGCCATAAACCACGGACACCGAGATTGTCGCCATGGTCCGATGTGTAGGCAAGGCGGGTCCGGTCGGCAAATGGGGCTGCGTCAACAGCATCGATGACCTGCCCGAGCAGTGAATCCACAAACGAGCAGAGACCAAAATATGCCGCCGTCGCGCGGCGCCTGAGATCATCGTCGAAATAGCTGTCGGTAATATAGGACGAGCGGAAAGCCTTGATCCAGGGATGATCAGGCCAATCCTCTGGACGGCAGGCTTTCGGGAGATCCAGACTGTCCGGGTCGTAAAGATCAAGAAATTCATCCGGTGCAATCAATGGAAAATGCGGACAGACAAAACTTACGTACAGCACCCACGGCTCCGGTATGGTCGGTGCGGTTTCTCGAAGCCATCGCAGTGTGTTTTCAAGGATAGACCGGTCATATCTGGTATAGTCGGATTCACCGCGACCGACCTCCTCAGCCACCTGCCGGACACCATAGCGAACCGGAAGCGGTGGTTTGCGGATCAGGCCAAACAAATCTCCTGTTCCGCCTCTGGCGAACATCGGTACGATCGACTCACTGAACCCGGTTTCGACCTTGCCGTCCCGATAATGCAGTTTCCCGATTGACGTAACATGCAAACCGGAGTCGGTGACGCGGTTTGGCCAGCCTGAAATCCGGCCATCATAGGGCGTGGCATTGCAGTAATGCCCGGTTTCGTTTGGATAGCGCCCGGTGGCAAAGGCAGCACGAGCCGGCATGCAAATCGGACTGTTGGAGTAGGCGTTGCTGAATCGGGTGCCGCGCTTGGACAGGCGGTCCATATTCGGTGTTTGGACCACCGGATGTCCGGCACAGCTCATGTAACGACCGGCATGCTCGTCAGCCATTACGATGACAAGGTTCTGGGCCTGCATAATCTTCCTTCCGATCAGGGGGAGCCGTTTTTTGGGCTCCCCCATATCTTGGCTTAGAGTGCGGAAACTTCCTTCACGACCTCCTGCACTTCGGGAGGCATGTCACGAAACGTCTGCAAGATCTGGATTGACTGTTCCGTCGAGTTGAATGGTGGAGGTACACCGATCGAACTCTCATACTCGGCCAGATATTCTTCATCCCTGGTCACGTCCTGGAAAGCTTTTTGCATAATGGCAAGCGCTTCCTCGTTAACACCGGGCGGCGAGAGAATTGCAGTCGCGGCCGACATCAAGCTGGAATTCCACCATTTGTAGGCGTCCCAATACTTGCCTGACGGTTCCGTACCATGCAGTTTCTTGTGGGCTTCATAGAGCGTCGGAACTTCCGCTGGATAAGCCTTTGCAGGCTTGGGCAACGGGTTGCCGTCAATATCGAATTGCTGGTGGTAGTAGAGTGGATAGGCCACATCGCTGTCGGGACCGAAGAATTTGACATAGCCGGGTAGACCGGCATGCCCGGCATGGACCTCGTTTGCCTTGATAGCAGCTTGAATTTTCGAGAAACCACCGAAGCCGCCAACGTATCGAAAATCAGCGCCCATGGTTTTCAATGCCAGATTTCCGAGCACTTCGATGGCGTTCGTGGCGCCGCGGCCGCCGACAATGAAGTCAGCGTCCCTGAGCGCCATGATGTCAGCCACTTGATCATTGCGAACCATAAAGGCCAGATCCGCACCGGCTGTGCCGACCACACCCATTTTTTCGGGCTCGTATCGGACACCAGGGGCTTTGTCGATGACAGCTGATGGACTCCAGTTGCCGTAGAAATACTGAGTGCCGTCCGTCGGTCCCTGCTCATAAACGGTGTTGATCGCGATGATGCCGCTGCCGCCAGGCTTGTTGTTGATGATGATTGTGGGGTTCCCTGGAATGTGCTTTTCCATGTAGCGCGCAGTGAGCCGTCCATGCAGGTCACCGCCGGACCCCGCAGGCCAGGGCAACACCCAGGTGATGGTCTTTCCGGCAAAGTAGTCTTCAGCCAAAGCTGTGGACGGCAATGCCATCGCGGCGATCGCAAGCAGTCCGAATAATCTTCGTGTCAGCATGGTTGTTCTCCCTTTCGTGATTGTTTGTGCTTCCTGATTGGATTTTCTCAAAGGATCAGCCACTCCGGCATCCATTGCGGGATCATGTCTTGGATTACCTGCGAAAAGATCGGCTTGAGCCAGAAGATGTGAATCACCCGATCGTAAATGCCGATCAGGATCACCGCAGTAGCGATTGTATAGGGCAATACAACGCGCCAGCCATATCCGCCCCAGCGTGCCAGATAGACAGCAACCATCATCACCAGGGCAATTTTTTGGCCTACAAATATTGCGACTGCGATCATTGCAATACACAGCGCAAGCAATACTGCTCCGCGCCGGACTTCCGTCATGGCAACAAATTCGCGCCACAAGGCGTTGATATGAGGAAAGGCAACAAGTTCTCTGCCAAAGACAGAACTCGATAACGCCAGCCCCGGCAATATCGCCAATAGCGGGAACGCCAACACAAGTGTTGGCCAATGGCGCAGCGGTATCAATGCGGCGACAAACGCCAAAAGAAAGATGAGGCCAATCGTCAGCGAGGCGAAGGGGATTGGCGGTTCTTCGTGGACCTCCGCAGGAGCAACAGCCTCCTGTTCTACCCGGTCGCGTTTTCGGTTGCGGCGGATCGAAAAAACAAGCGTTGCTGCGACGAGCGCAAAGATCACAAGGACAATCGGGCGGTCGATCCAGCCAAGACCCTCATGGATTTTCCAGCTCAGCAGAAACGAGTTCTCCATGAGCGAACCGAGAATGAAGGCCAGAACGACCGGCGGGCGAGGCCAACCACCGAGTTTCATAAGATAACCCAATGCACCGAAGATCATCAGCGTAATCCAGTCACCGATCTCGGAAAGCGACAGCCAGGCACCCATAAAGACAAACAGCAATACGCCCGGTACAATCAGATGGACGGAGATGAATGAGAGCTTTGCTATCTGGTTTGCCAGAACCATGAGCAAAACCGCGGCAATGACGTTTGCTATCGCTATGTCCCAAATCATCGCGAAAGTGATCGGCAGTTCAGTCGTCAGCATCGGTTTGCCAGGCTGCAGTCCCTGGATCAGCAGCGCCCCCAACAACAACGCATTCATTGCGGATCCCGGTACGCCGAAGGCAACCGTTGGGATGAGCGAACCACCGCGCACGGCATTGTTGGCGGCCTCTGGAGCGATCACGCCACGAATATCGCCAGTGCCATAGGTTTCGGGATTTCGGGTCGATTGTAACGCATGCCCGTAGGCGATCCAGTCAACCACCGCGCCACCAACTCCGGGAATCATCCCGATATAGACACCGATGGCTGAACAGCGAAGCGCAAGCCACCAATTGCGGAATACATCACCTATTCCTTGACCGAGTTGGCTCCAATTTGTCCGGTCGGTCTGAATTCGCGCGATAGCCCGATCCCTCGCAGCAAGATCGATCAGTTCAGGCATCGCAAAAAGACCGAGAACCACCGGGATCAAGGGTAACTTGTCGAGGAGATAGGTCTGATCCATCCAATAGCGCGGGACTGCGGCGTCCTGGGCATAACCAATCGTCGAAAGCAGCAACCCGAAGCTGGCAGCTGCCAGACCCTTGGCCACAGATCTTCCGCTGAGTGAGCCGACCATTGCCAATCCAAGAATAGCCAGGGCAAACAGTTCAGGATTGTTAAACCGAAGGATGATCGGCAGGGCGATAGGCAAGGATAAGGCCAGGATCACCGCGCCGAAGATGCCGCCAAATGCAGAGACTGTAAATGCAGCGCCGAATGCGCGTGCGGCTTCACCCCTTTGCGCCAGCGGGTGTCCATCGAGCACGGTAGCCTGGCTTGAGGCGGTTCCGGGAATTCCCAGCATGACTGAGGCAATTGTGTCCGAGGTGGAGGTTACCGCAAATATGCCAAGCAGGATCGCAAAGGCTGAAAGCGTGTCCATGCCATATGTAAATGGCAGGATCAGCACGATCCCGATTATGCCGCCAAGCCCGGGCACGGCGCCCAACCAGATTCCAATCAATACCCCAAGCAAAAGGTAGCCAAAGCTGGGCCATTGCAGTGCCAGGAGCAATCCTTGTACGAAGGCGTCAGCTGTCAATGTGATGCCTCCGGTAACTTGCCCTATCAACCATGACTGCGCCCAATCCCGGTGTATCGGTAGGCCGGCAGGTACCTGTGGTTATTACCGGCGCCGGATGAATCAAATCGAAAAAAATCGGGCTTTCATTCCACTGGAATTCCATCCGCTCGCAACTGCCAAGCGCAGCCATGACGTGCGCACTGAACATATGCGCGACAGGACCGGTTGGATTGTGCAGCGATATACCGACACCCATATTCTTGGCCCTGCGACCGATATCCAGAATGTTCTGAAGCCCGCATGCATGTTTGACGTCAGGCATGATGAGATCGTAGGTCTCTCCTTCGATGAAAGGTGCGATATCGGTCCAGGTTCCTGCTGTTTCCAGCCCGCAAAGGCGTACGCCGCGCCGGTTTGCGTCCTGTCGCAACAGCCGTAAATCCGGAATTGTTTCGGCATTCTCCGGTAGCGGACACTCGAACCAGGTGACCCCGGCATGCTGCAATTCAGGCAAAAGCGATGCTGCCGCTTTTGGCGTGAGCCGCCAATGGCAGTCGACCATCAGCTCTCGGTCCGGAACCGCTTTCCTTGTTGCTTTTATTCGGACAATACCTGCGTCAATCAAATCGCGTCCCTGTTCGGTATCGCAAATTGTCGGATCCAGGCCGTCAAACGGTGCGATCTTGATTGCCTGAAAACCGTTTTCGGCTGCGCATCTCGCATTACGAGCAAAGTTTTCAGGGCTGCGGTTGCCGGTTGCCCGATTGATGTTGGCGTAAAGGGCCAAGGATGCATCCAGGGGCTTTGCACCCAGAAATGCATGCAGTGATTGACCGGCAATCTGTGCCTGGAGGTCGCAAATCGCCTGATCGTACGCAGACAGGATGGTGCGACACGCCAGCCCGCCTTCCTGGAGACGGAGCGGGTCAAGTACGCTGATGTCCGGTTGCTTTTGCCTTAGCGATTGTCCGGCTTCCAACAACCGGTTGGAAAACTCCGGTCCGGCATCGTGCAAAGTTGCCTCTCCAAGCCCGGTCAACCCTCCATTGGTTGTGAGCTGTATATGCCTCCATGTGGTCTGCGAATTGACTTCGACGTCAAAGAGACTGATATCGGCGATCAGGTTTGCGGACGTCATGCGCTCTTGCCGCCGGCCGATACCAAATCAGGATCTGAACTTGCGGAACCTGTTGGTGCGTTTTGATCGATCAGCTTCTCCTCTTTGAGACGAGCCCAGAATGCCGGCGGTATCAAATAGTTGAATGCGTCCACAGCATCCTGGATTTCTCGTTTGCTTCGCAAACCAGCAACGACCGAGGATACGACGGGATTATTGTCCGCGAACTGCAATGCAGCGGCACGGAGAGGGACTCCAAACTCGGTACATTCGGCATGAAGCCGTTCCAGCTTCTGCTGAATGCCCTCATCGGGGGGCGAGTACATGTAAGTAGCGCCATTAACCGCTCCGGTTGCGAGGATGCCCGAAGCGAAAGGTGCAGCGCAAAGCAATGACACATTGTTCCTTGTGCAGACCGGAAGCAGGCGTTGCAGGAGTGCGGAATGATTGAGCAGGTTGTACTCACGCGCAATCATGATGCAGTCCAGCATCCCGCTGGCCGCCATCGGTACAGCCGCGTCCAGATCGTTGGTTCCGACCCCAATCGCACCGATTACTCCATCGTTCCGTAACTTGGCCAACGTCGGCAAAGTTTCGGAAATGGCCTGGTCGAGAATGTTCTTAAAATTGTCACCATGCCAGCGATGGCTGACATCATGAACAATCAGTAAGTCGATCCGGTCTGTTCCGAGACGAAGAAGACTGTGCTCCAGTGAACGGACAACTCCCTCTTTGCTGTAGTCAAAGACAAGTTTGAATGGAAGAACACCGTCATCGGCAGACGCGGCATCGGGTACGAGCAGGCGGCCGACTTTCGTGCTCAGCACGATGTCCTTTCTGGGCAGGTGCCGCAGACCTGCTCCCAGACGCAGCTCACTGAGCCCTGAACCATAAAACGGACTGGTATCGAAATAGCGGATACACTGTTCAAACGCAGCTTCAATCACCCGACAGGCATCTGCATCTCTTTTCGGCGCATCTTTGCCCATTAATGCGGTGCCGCCATAGCCAAGCCGCGTCACTTCAATATCGGATTTTCCTATTTTTCGGGTTGCTATGTGTTTCATACCTGGTCTCTGCTGGCTAACCCAAATGGAACCCGGCAACTTGTTCGCGGATAATCGTGGACGCCGAAAGATCGGCTGAAGCAACTTCCTTGAGGTCTTCGTCAATGGTTCCGCCTGCACCCCAGTTTCGATTGGGGTCGGGCCATGGAATGGAATCGACCAGAAGGCGGGTATAGGGATGTTGGGGGTCGTCAATAACCGTCTCAGGGCGGCCTGCCTCGACGACCTGACCCTTGTGCAACACGAGAACGAAGTCTGCTATTTCATAAGCTGTCGCAAGATCATGCGTAATATAAAGAACAGAAGTGCCCAGCTCTGCCTTCATGACTGCGAGGTTGTTCAGGATCGTGGATCGAAGCGATGCGTCGACCATCGAAACCGGCTCATCGGCGACAAGCAGCCGGGGCTTCAGCATGATCGCGCGCCCGACCATCAGTCGCTGACGTTGGCCACCCGACATCTGGTGTGCGTAGCGGTGGATCGTTTGGGCGGGATCCAGCCCGACACTCTCACAGGCCTCGATCATGTGTCCGAGTGCTTCACTTCGGCCCTTGGCGATCTTGAATTTCGACAGCGGCACCGTCAGGACATGATCGACCTTGTAGAATGGATTGTAGGACGCATAGGGGTCCTGAAAGACTGCCTGGACCTCGTGCCTGAATTTGGATGACGCACCATTGGTCATTTTTCCGATATCGACACCGTCGAAATGAACCATTCCCTGTGATGCTGTTTCAAATCCGAGGGCGAGTGAGCCCATTGTGGTCTTGCCGGAGCCGGACTGGCCGACAATCGCAATCACCCTTGGAATATGGCCATCCAGCCTGAGCGTCAGCGGCTTCAAGGCCTCTATTCGGGTTTTGCCTTTGCCGTAGGTTTTTCGGACGGCATCAAATTCAAGAAGCGGTACTTCTGAGGCCGCTGCGGCACGACTTCCATTGAGCCTGGTTTTTGCGCGTTCACTGCGTTTCAGGGAAGGTACGCTGTCGATCAGCAGTTTGGTGTAGCTGTGCGAGGGATGGGAGAAGATGTCTCTGACCTTACCCTGCTCGACAACACGGCCGTTGTTCATGACCATCATGTCATCGACAAACTGTGCCATCAGGCCCATGTCGTGACCGATCAGGATCAGGGAAGAACCGATTTCCTCCTGCACTTTGTGCAGGGTTTCCATCACCCGGCGTTGGGTTATCACATCAAGGGCAGAGGTCGGCTCATCGGCAATCAGGAGTTTCGGCCGCAGGGCGATTGCAATTGCGATACAGGCGCGCTGCTTCATGCCACCGGACAACTCATGGGGAAACATGCGGGCGACGTCCGGCGACAGATCGACCCGGGTCAGCAGATCCGCGACACGGTCTCGTGCCTCGCTGCCGCGCAGGTTATTGCCGTGGTCCGTCATTCCATCGAGAATCTGAGTTCCGATGCGCGCCACCGGATTGAGCGAATTCATCGCGCCTTGGGGAATGTAACTGACCGTGGCCAGCCGGTGCTGGCGATATTGCTCCTCGTTCAGATCAAGCAGCTCAAGGTCATCCAATTTGGCATGGCCGCCCACGACTTTGCCGGGAGGCTCGATCATGCCCATCAGCGCCAAGGCCGTGGTTGTTTTCCCCGAACCGCTTTCTCCGACAATGCCCATCCTGATGCCGGGATCGACAGTGAAATCCACGCCGTCCACCGCCTTGACAATGCCGTCATCCGTGTAGAACTCAACCTGCAGATCGTTGACCGCGAGGCCGTGTTTTGGCGCGCCGTTGATCATATGCCACGCCTCCGAGTACGCGGGTTGGCGAGCTCGTCGAGGCCGACACTTACCAGGTAGAGACCGACAAAGAGAATGATCAGTGCAATCAACGGTGTCGCCCACCACCACCACAGACCAGTGGAAAAGGCACCTTCAAGCATGACCCAATAGATGGTCATACCCAATGTTGGTTCGTTCTGAGGACCCAGCCCAAGGGCTTCCAGTCCCACTGAGGCCAACATCGCGGTTGCAACCGTGAGAACGAATGAGGCCATCAAATAGGGGATCAAATTCGGCATTAGTTCCTTGAAAACAATCCCCATTTTCGAAGTTCCGCCAAGCCGCGCGGTCTTCACGTAACCCGCCTCACGCATGATCAGGACCTGTGCACGAATTTGCCGGGTCGGCTGACGCCAGGCCAACAGGGAAATGATGATTGCCATCTGGTTGGTATCGAGCTTGCCTGAGATGTTTGTTGCGATCACAACCAGTACCAGCAGGGGAGGTATCGTCAGAAGCACGTCAGTTACGAGTGAAATCACCGTATCCGCCCAGCCTCTGTAAAATCCCGCCAGGAAACCAAGAATGGCTCCGATGATAACGCCGAGCGCTCCGGCAATCAGGCCCACTTTGCCGGTCAGATATGTCCCGTAAACCAGGATCGCCAGCAGATTGCGCCCGAACTTGTCGGTTCCCAGAGGATACTGTTCACTGGGTGGGCGGCTGGGCCGGTTCGACAGGGGCTGCGCATCGCTATAGTCAATAAAGAACTGACCCCCGATGGCGATCGCAGCCAGGGCAATCAACAGCACCATACCGACAACAAGCGACGGGTTGCGCCGCAGATAAGCAGCCAAAGTCCGCCAGCGCCGGGCTGATGTACCCCAGTCCTGGACAATCTTCCGGTTGTCCTGGTTAAGTGTCTCAGCCATTGGCGTCGGCTCGGATTCGTGGATCGATGAGCGGGTAGACTAGGTCAAGGAACATCAGGGATATTCCGACCGTCAGCACAAGCATGTAGACGCATCCGAAAATCAGGTAGTAGTCGTTTACGAGGATGGCCTGATAAAGCAGGTTTCCCAAACCCGGATAGGCGAAAACCCTTTCCACCAGCACGGCTCCGGTGACCACATTTGCCAAGGTCAAAACCAGCGCGGTAATTTGCGGGGCGACAGCATTGCGTACACCGTAACGCCAGAATCGGCGCTTGCCGGTCAATCCTTTTGCCTTGGCAAACACCATGTAGTCTTCGCCTTGGACGGTAACCATCATGCCACGCATGCTGAGCGCCCAGATGCCTATGGATGCAAGCAGGATAGACAGTCCCGGCAACAGTGCATGGGTCATCACATTTGCTGCAAAATCCCAGCTCCACTCGGGGATCATCCCTGAGGAATAACCCTTGCCAGTGGGGAGCCAGTTCAAGCGCGATGCAAAGACATAGATCAGGATTAATCCGATCAGATAAAACGGAATGGCGGCAAGAATCATGACAACCGGCACAATCACGTTTATCCAACGCGGCGCACGGTCCCATACGGTGAGTGCTCCCAGCGGCGTACCAATGACAAATGCCAGCAGGGTAGTGGTCAGCATGATGCCAAGTGTCCACGGGGCAGCCTGCAATACCAGCGTGGACACCCGATCGGGAAAGTAGGAGATCGACATGCCGAGATCGAAGGTCAAGGCATCGTAATTCGCGTTCAGATATTGTTTCCAGACAGGTTGATCCATTCCGAAGCGTCGTTCGAAATCGGCAACGGCCTCCTCGAACCCTTCCATGGTCCCGCCGGATTCACCCATTGATGCTGCGATTACTTCTTCGACCGGATTACGGTCCGAAAGTCGGGGCATCAGGAAATTGATCGAGGCTGCGATCCAGATGATGAATATCATCAACAGAACACGGCGTAGAATACGCATGACTATGTCCCAGAGTGTGCTGGTTCGATATCTATGCTGGGCATCCATTTGGATGCCCAGCCTCTCGGGAGGCGGTCCAGGTTAGTTTACTGGTTGGACGCCATGCAGAACTTCAGTTCCAGCTCCAGAGATGAAGCATGGAATGCAGGCCAGCGCGTATGGATTGTCCTTCGTCGGGAAATTTGTCCAATAGGTCGTATTCATTGGGATCGTGTGGTAGCCAAGCTCCAATGGAACTTCTACAGCCTCGGCAAACCATATGTCGTAGGCGTCCCGGAAAAGCGGCAACAACTCATCGCGGTTTTCCGGTGGAATTATTGCCATCTTTTCGTAGATTTTGTCGAATTCCGGGTGAGCCCACCGGCTGACAAACATGGTGGATGTGCCGATCGGTGTACGGTTCTTGGTGATATACATCCGCATCGTGTCCACCGGGTCAAAGACAGAGCCGCCATTGTGGCCAAAGATGTGCCACAGGCTTTCGCCCTTGCGGAAATTGTCGAAGCTTTCCGGTGTCTGGCTGTACTCCGCGCAGAACCCCGCATTCTTGAGTTGTTGAACAACGACCTGACCGACTGCGGCCAGAACCTGGTGCACCTCAAGCGGACCGCCGGCGCATTTGCCATCCATTTCCCACATGCCGTCGCTGTTACGCGTATAGCCTGCCTCTTCCATCAAGGCCGCCGACTTGTCCAGGTTGAACTCACCGGCCTCGTGTTTGGCGACGATGTCCTGTGCCTGATCCATATACCAGACCAGCGGAGTGTAGTGCGGATAGGGCCAATCATTCGGCGTATTGCCGCCGCCCCATGCAAAGTCGATTAATTGTTCCTTGTCGATTGCATAGCGTACTGCACGACGGACCCGGACATCGGCAAACGGGCTGTCTTCAATCAGATGATTGAAATAAAGCGAGTGCGGCCACCAGTCTTGATAGGCATAGGGTTGTTCCTTGCCGGTATAGGTCGTAACGGCATCAGATTTCTCCAGAACGGATTCCAGCAGATCGAGGGCCGTTACCAGCTGTGTAGAGTCAGCTTCTGCATTCAGGATCATGTCTGATCGGCGGGCATTGTCGCCAATTCCGATGGCAACGACACGTTCAGGTCCAGGCAAGTCACGGAAACCGGTTTCAGCACCCCACCAGTCATCCCTGCGGTCGAGAACGATTTGTTCGGGGGAGGCAAAAACGGTCTTCCAGGCACCGGTGCCGACGGGATATCCCTTTTCTTCGTCGTACCATGTAAAGGCTGCCTTGTCTTCAATGCCACTCCAGATGTGTTCCGGTACCCAGACCAGGCCGTGGCCGTAATAGTTGACCAACTGGCGAAACGGATAGCGCGGATCAGCAGCCTTGAGCGTGATTTTTGCCGTCAGCTTATCAACCACTTCGGCACCTTCGACCTGATTTGCTACCTCCTTTGCCTTGCGCATGTTGGCCGGCCCATTGCCGTTTTCGACCAGCATATTGATTGTGTATGCCACATCTTCAGCATCGAAATCCTCGCCGTCGGCCCATTTAGCGCCTTCGCGCACTTTCACTGTGACTTCGGTGAAATCATCATTCATCTCGAAGCTCTCGCCGAGCCAGGGAACGAGTTCGCCGGTGATCGAATTGAAGTAAAACAAAGGCTCAAAGTTATGCATATGTCCGTTTCGATACTCACCGGCCAGATTGTAGTAGTTCGCGTTCCGGGGTGTCTTCAAAGTCGGTGAGCCCTGACTCCACCCTTCATGGATGAAGGTTCTTTCCCGCGGTACATCCTTGACCTGCGCGAGCGAACCGGTGCTGCCGATCAGCGCCAATCCGATTGTAGCGGCAAGAAATCCCTTTCCTGACGTGCGAAAAGTCATTGATTCTTCCTCCCTTCGTTCGCTGTTACCAGATCCGCCTGGTGTCAGCTATCGCAGGGAACTCTATATCTTTGATCAAATAATTGTCAAATACAAATGAAAAGGGCATAAAAAACACCGGAATTGATCAAATATGGATTGAGTGCTAAGTTTGATCAATCATCGTGATTGTGCTTGTTATTGTCGACGGGCGTGGTCGGTCTGGACAGCCAGCCGGTAAGCTGCCTGAGTTACCGCGTGAGAAAAGGGGACCAGATTGGCGTCACAATATATCGAGATCAGTGACCGTATCCGCGAAGACATTGTAAACGGAAGGTTTTCCGGCGGCGCACGATTGAAACTGGCGGAACTTGCCGAACTGTATTCGACCAGCCATATGCCGATTCGTGAAGCATTGCGCATTCTCAACGGGCAGGGTCTGGTGGAATTCACGCCCAACAGCGGCATGCGCGTGCGCGAAGTAGATATGGATTTCATGACCGATCTGTTCGATGTCCGCCAGGCGCTGGAAGCCGTGCAGGCGCGTCGAGCGGCAGAAAGACTGACGCCCGAAGCCGCGGATGCGATCTTCCATGCCAAGAAAAGGTTCGAAGAAGTTGCAGCTGCTGACGACCGGGGTGCTGCGCTTGAGGCCAATCGAATGTTTCACCAGGAAATCAGCAAAGCCTCGGGCAATCGGGAGGCCGGTGAGATCGAGGAGCGCCACTACCAGATCCTGAGAATTGTCTGGCGGCGATACGACTACGGACCCGATCGAATTGATGGGGTCATGGAGGATCATCGGCTGTTGACGTCCGCGATCCTGGATCAGGATGCCGAATCGGCTGGCTTGCTTGCGGCAGCACATGTCACCAGAGCGCGTCGACATCTGATTGCCAGAATGAAGAAGAATGATCATCAAATGAACTGATGCCGGAGAGCGGAAACATGACGCGTTTCAAGGAGACGGTTGCTGTCGTGACCGGAGGTGGGACCGGAATCGGCCGGCAGATTGCGCTTGGGTTATCCGCCGAAGGCGCAAAGGTTGCAGTCCTTGGTCGCCGAATAGGCGTTCTTGACGATACAGTTGCTGAAATCTGTGCAGCAGGTGGTGTGGCGCATGCTGCGTCGGCGGATCTGACTGATCAAATGGCCACTGAAAATGCGTTTGCGGAAATAACCGAAAAGCTTGGCCGTGTGGATGTTCTGGTTAACAACGCCGGAGCATTCAGAGCAATTGGACCGATCTGGGAAGTTGACCCCGAGGTATGGTGGTCTGATGTTGAGACCAATATCCGCAGTACATTTTTGTGCACCAGAACGGTTCTGCCCTCGATGATCGAAAAGGGCTCCGGGAGAGTGATCAATTTGATTGGCGGCGGAACCGCCGCACCACTGCCGCCGGGTTCGGGATATTCAGTATCGAAAACCGGCATCATGCGTTTGACCGAGTGTGTATCGGCGACCCTTGAAGGGACCGCTGTTGTTTGCATTGCAATGGCACCCGGTCTCGTTCGCACAGATATGACGGAATACCAGCTTGCCTCGCAGGCCGGTCAAACCCACCTGCCCAACCTTGCCAAGAGATTTGAAGAGGGCGACTTCCTTCCGCCAACCCGCGCAGCAGAACTGGCGGTGGCCATTGCCGATGGCCAATTCGACCAACTTCGGGGACGCGCTGTTGCCGCAACCGAGCAATTGGGTGACATTAGTTCGGCAATTCCCGAAATTCTGGAACGTGATTTGAGGACCCTGCGTCTCAATGGATTTGGTCCGACTATGAAGCCTGATCCCAATTATTGAGATGACAAAATGAAAAAACCGCTTAGAGGCATATTGCCGGTAGCACCGACGCCTTTTCACCATGACGGCCGGATCGACGAGCAAGGCATGCGTCGTGTTATTGATTGCATGATCGATCAGGGTGTCGATGCAATCTGCATTCTTGCAAATTATTCGGAACAGTTTCTGCTGTCCGACGAGGAGCGGGCTGAGCTGATGAAGATCAGCCTGGAGCAAACCGATGGTCGCGTGCCGGTCATCGTCACGATCAGTCATTTCCACACCGGAATAGTGGTGCAGCGTGCCGTCGACGCCCAGGCGCTGGGCGCGGACATGGTCATGATGATGCCACCTTATCACGGCGTCGGGCTTGTTCCCGCACCCGACGGCATCTACGAGCATTTCGAAGCGGTCAGCAATGCGATCGAGATCCCGATCATGATTCAGGATGCACCGCTTTCGGGCATATCACTCCCGATTGACCTGCTTGTCCGCATGGCCCGGGAACTGGAGCAGGTATCCTATTTCAAGATCGAGGTGCCCTTCGCCGCCAACAAGCTTGCTGAATTGATTGAACTGGGTGGCGAGAATATCGTTGGCCCGTTTGATGGCGAAGAGGCCGTAACCCTATTGGCCGACCTTGATGCTGGAGCCACGGGCAGCATGACGTCTGCCCTTTTCCCCGAACAGATCAAGCCGATCATTGAGCAATACCTTACAGGCAATAAGGATGATGCATTAAAGCATTGGGCTCGATGCCTGCCCTTGATCAATCACGAAAATCGTCAATGCGGACTGCGCGCGACAAAGGTCGTCATGAAGGAGGGCGGTGTTATTGCGAGTGACCATGTCCGGCATCCGCTCTCTCCGTTACCTGAGCGAAGCCGGG
This sequence comes from Rhizobiaceae bacterium, assembly GCA_028279875.1. Taxonomy (GTDB): domain Bacteria; phylum Pseudomonadota; class Alphaproteobacteria; order Rhizobiales; family Rhizobiaceae; genus Hoeflea_A. The sequence continues at coordinate 29,675 of JANQMU010000052.1, read as the reverse complement.
AGCGGCTGCTTTCGCTCGCACGGGAACGCAAAATCCTCGCGCTGGAATGGGGCAAGTAGAGCGGTCGGCGCAGCCGGCCAAAAGGTCCAGTGGCACTTTGCAAGCCGCGAACGCCCTGAAAGCTGTGCTCGAAGGGCAAGGATGGTGGATTTGGTGTCGGGCCATAGACGGGCATTGTCAGAGCTTAGGCAATACAAATCGCTTTGGTCGCGGCCACAATGATTGTCTGAATTGGTTCACGAATTGCGGACGCAAGCCGCCCCATCTTCACACCTGTTCAGCGGCTCATCGACCTGCGGATGGCCGAGACGACGCCGTAGACCTTCGAAATCTCGCTCAGAAGGCCAGTCGGACCAGTTCGCGGACAAGCCTCCAGGCTCTTGCTCTCCCTCAGTAAGTTGCCCGTCCGCCTGAAAGGTCGAAAACTGCCCCGGTTGTAAAACTGTTATCCCCTGACACCAGCCATGCAATCATCGACGCGGCCTCATCTACCTCCAGGAACCGACCGCGCGGGATTTTTGAAAGCATGAAGTCTATGTGTTCCTGGCTCATCTGATCGAAAATACGGGTGCGGGCGGCGGCTGGTGTCACACAATTGACCGCTATGTCATGGGATGCGGTTTCCTTGCCCAGCGATTTGGTCAGCGCGATAACGCCGGCTTTGGATGCCGAATAAGCCGATGCATTCGGGTTGCCTTCTTTCCCCGCAATGGAGGACACATTCACGATACGTCCGTAGTTGCGGGCGATCATACCGGGCAGAATCGAGCGATTGAGGTAGAACAGTCCGTTGAGGTTCACATCGATTATCTCCTTCCACGCATCAATGGGATAATCGACGACAGGGGCATTAATGCCCGCAATACCTGCCGAGGCGACGAGGATATCTATCTTGCCCGACTTGGCTTCGGTTTCGGAGGCTGCCGCGCTGACGGCATCCGCATCGGTCTGGTCCACCTCGATGAAGGCGCAGCCGAGTTCAGCGGCTGTTTTCTTGCCGAGATCTCCGTCAAGATCCCAAATCGACAGTCTTGCGCCGCCAGCCGCCAAGGCTCGGGCGACAGCCAGGCCAATGCCCTGCGCCCCGCCAGTTATGACAGCGACACGTCCTTCCAGGTCGATAGTGTTCATCAGCGAACCCCTACGCTTCATCGTGCCAGTGGACGGATCAGCTCGAGCGCTCGGTTCAGCTCCACACCAAAGCCCGGAGCATCCGGCACTTTCAGCCTGCCGTTTTCAGGCAACGGCTCGTTCAAGAGCAGCGGATCGAACATGGGAACGACGCGGTCGGCGGCATGAGCCATCATCAGGAATTCAGCAAACGGGCTGTTCGCGCAGGTCGTGACGAAATGGTAGCTGTATACCGAAGAGCCATGCGGAATCACAGGCAGACCTGCTGCATCGGCTATTGTCGAGATCCGGCGCAATTCGGTCAGGCCACCGCACCAGCCCACATCGGGTTGGATCATGTCGCAGCATCCCATCTCGATGAGCATGCGAAAGCCCCATCGGGTGGCTTCGTGTTCTCCGGTCGTGACCCAGGTCTTGCCCTTCAGCCGCTGCCGAATATCGCCGTAACCCCAGTAGTCGTCCGGCAGAAGGGGCTCCTCGATCCACTTCAGATTGTGGGGCAGGCAACCCTCGGCCAGGCGTGTTGCGTAATCGAGATCCAGTGCCATCCAACAGTCGTACATCAACCAGAAATCCGGGCCGACGCGCGCGCGCATTTCCCCCAAGGCCTCGATGTTGAAGGCAAGGCCCTCCTCGCCATCGGCGGGGCCGTACATCAGCGGCATCTTGCCGCCGATGAAACCCAGTTCCTTTGCGATATCAGGACGAGGGCCCGTGGCGTAGAACGTCAGCTCTTCATGAAACTTGCCGCCGAGGAGCTGCCATACCGGCTCCTGCCGCATTCGCCCCAGAAGGTCCCACAAGGCAAGGTCGATGCCCGAAATGACATTGAGCACAATGCCCCGCCGCCCGTAAAAGAGGGTGGCGTTGAACATCTGGTCCCAGATGGTCTCGATTTCGTCCAGCGTCCGGCCTTCCACGAAGCGGGCCAGATGCGTCTCGGCAATCAAGGCGCCGATCTCGCCGCCGGTGGTCACGCCGAAACCCACGGTACCGTCCTCAGCCTCGATTTCTATCACCAGCGAGCCAAGCACATTCAAGCCGAAGCTGTTGCGCGTGTCGCGATAGGCCGGATATTTCGACATCGGCGTGGCAATGCGGCCGTCAATCCAGTGCCCGGATTCCTGGTCGTGATAATCGCCTCCGCCGCCCTTGACCGTCAGTGCCCGCAGAGCCTTGATTTTCGGCTGAGTCATTTGGACCGTCCTCCTGCCTAGAGCGAGTTGTGATGAGATTGGCTCATTTGACCGAGGTGCTTTTGGTCTCTGGCGAGGCGGGCTGCCCGCCGTGGTGTCCCCCCACCACAAGGCCAGGCCAACGAAGTCCAGGGGCCAAACGCGCCCGGCCCGAAGGGTGGCGGCAAATCGGCCCATCGTTCGCCCTCGCAATCGTCCACTGGACGATTGCGCAAGACGGGCTCACCGTTACGCGCTTGCCCGATGCCCCACATCGCGCTGCGCGACGCGCCTTGCCGAGTGAACCGATTTTCCGCCATCAAATGAACCAATCTCATCACAACTCGCTCTAGCGCGCCTGAAGGTGCAGGCGAACCTGGTCCACGCCGACCGCCAGTATCAGGACAACCCCGCGCGTCACATCCTGCCAGAAACTGGATACGTCATTGAGCGTCAGTCCGTTGTTGAGTGTGCCAAGGATCAGCACAGCGATCAGCGTACCCCAAACCGATCCGCGCCCGCCGGCCAGTGAGGTACCTCCGAGAATGATCGCGGCGATAACCGTCAACAGATGAGGAGAAGCCGCTGCCGGCGCGGCAGCGCCCAGCATCGCGGCAAGCATGGCGCCGGCGACAGCACCTGAAACCGCCGATACAACGTACAGGGTTATCTGCACCCGCATGACCGGCAAGCCGATCAGTCGCGCGGCCTCGGGGTTGCCGCCCACAGCATACACATAGCGCCCGAAATGCGTTGCCCGGAGCACGAAGGCGAGGCCGACATAGACACTAAGCATCAAGATGGCCGGTACGGGTACGCCTGCAAGACGACCCTGACCGATCCAATTGAAGCTCGGCTGCATGACCGGGCGCGTGAGCCCGCCAGTCAGAATAAGTGCGACGCCGCCGACGATGGACATCGTAGCAAGTGTCACGATGAGCGGGTTAAGCCGCAAAGTGGTCGAAAGAAGTCCGTTGGCCAGACCAACGCTCACGCCCATCGCGAGCGCTACACCTACAGCCAGCCAAATCGGCCAGCCGGCGGCATTCAGAAGCGCGATGAGAACGCCCGATAGCCCGGCCACCGCAGCGACGGACAAGTCCAGGCCACCGGCGATTATCAGTGGTGTCCCGGCAGCCGCCATCATGCCAATAAAGGCTACATTGGACGCGATGCTCACGGCATTCCGTGTCGTGGCAAAGAACGGCGTGAAAACCGCAAACGCGACGACAAGCAGAACGTAGAAGCCCAAAAGAATGAGAACGCCTGATGCGGGGCCGCTCATGAAGCCGCTGCGCCGGCGTTCTGCGTGCCGTGTCGGCGTGTTGGCCATGGTCATGTGAGTTCCTTCTCGACTTGTACGGGATCAGTAAGCGCGGTGGCTGCAAGCAGCGCACCGGCATCGGCGCCTCGGCCGAAGCGCTGAACGACACGGCCCCGGTTCAGGACCAGGCTGCGGTCGCACAGGCCCGCGATCTCCTCGGCATCGGACGACAGCACAAGGACGGTGAGACCCCGGGCGGCGAATTCGGCAAGCTGGCGGTAAATGTCACGGCGAGCACCCATATCCACGCCGCGTGTTGGTTCCTCAAGGATTAGAAGCCGAACGCCCTCATGCAGCCAGCGTGCGACACAAACTTTCTGCTGGTTGCCGCCAGAAAGAAGCCGGACGGGTTGATCCGGCCCCGATGTGCGAATGCCAAAACCCTCGATCCATTTCTGCGCCAATGCCGCTTCGGCGCGCCGTGACGCGAAGGGGCCGCTTCGATATTCAGGCCAAAAGGCTGAAGCCAGATTCTGGGCGACGCTGAGATCACCCAGAATACCGTCGGCTTTGCGTTCGGCGGTAACATATCCGATGCCGCACGCCTTGCCATGAGCAGGGTTGATGGCGCGATAGGGCGAACCCAGCAGTTGCATGTCACCCCTGACATTCCGCCCCTCGGCACCAAACACCACACGACCCAGGTCTTCCACACCGGACCCGACGAGGCCGAAAATGCCGAAGATTTCACCCATCGAAACCGTAAACGACACGTTGGAGAGCTTGTCTTTCCATCCAAGTGCGGTTGCCTCAAATGCCGCTTTGTCCGTTATCGGTGCCTGCCGGTGGTCAAACAGCGTTTCGGCTGCACGGCCGAGCATCGCCGCCAAAACGGACTCCACATCCGTCTCAGCGGTATGGAAAGAACCGGCGTTGCGTCCGTCGCGCAGCACTTCGATCCTGTCCGAAATCTCGAAGACTTCGCCAAGGTAGTGGGAGATATAGACCACCGAGGTCCCGTCCTCGCGCAGATTTCGCAGAACCTCGAACATTGCCTGCGCGTCGCGCTCGGACAGCGCAGCTGTCGGTTCGTCCATGACCAGGACATTCGCATCTGAAGCCAGCGCCCTTGCTATTTCGACAATCCGTTGTTCGGCTACGGAAAGGTGGCCGACATAGCTGTCCGGCGATACGTGGCCAAAGCCGACCTGGCCCAAGATCTTTGCTGCTTTTGCCCGCATTGCCGCGCGGTTCACGAACGCGCCGCGCCCGAGTTGATCCATGTTCGCCAGGCATATGTTTTCGGCCACAGTCATGTCCGGCATGACCGATATTTCCTGCGGAAGGAAACTGATGCCGAGGGCAGCCGCCTCGCGCGGGCTGCTCATCCTCACTTCGACGCCCTCGACCCTTATCGAGCCGGCGTCACGTGTGTAGACGCCGGTCATTATTTTCATGAGTGTGGACTTGCCCGCGCCATTTGCACCCAACAGTGCCACAACTTCCCCCGGCTGGATGCTGAATCCCACGTCGCTGAGCACAGAAACGCCTGCGAAGCTCTTGTCGACGTTGACCATGTCGATCCGATTAACCACGCTGCTCTCCGAATATTGGCCACTTATGGAAGCGCCATGCGCAGGAAAAGGGGGGCCGACCGTCGAGGGCAATTCGATGCCGGCCGCTCCTTTCGGGAGACGTCAGTTCGCCGGAATCAGGTTCTTGACATCAGCGAGGTCCGGATCATCCCGAAGGCTCGCAAGATGTGCCGCAAACTCTTCCTGCGGGAAAGCGAGCGTGACCGATGTCTCTAACGCGCATGTCATGTCTTCATAATAGTTGCAGATGTTCTGCGGTGTGACCATGACATGATTGATCAGCACTGAATCGGGCAGGTCGCGTCCAGCCAGGATCGCGAGCGACATCGGGACAAGTGAATTTCCGTATCGCTCCGGGAAGGACCCGACGGCGGCAAGGAAATCCTCTTCACCTGCCAACGTCTCGCGTTCATCTGCGCCGAGGCCGATGATCACAATGTTCTTGCGTCCGGCCTGTTGCGCGGCGCGCAGGATGCCGGTGGCAACTTGGTCGTTGATGCCCGTTCCCATGATGACGGCATCCTCGGGAATGCGCGACAACAGGTTGTTTGTCTGTGCGAACGCCTCATCAAGCGTGTTCTTGCTGTCGAAGGTCAGGATGTTGTCTTCCGGGAAGCCTTTGGCCGCGGCGAGGAAGCCGGCACGCTGACCGCCGGTACGCATTGCGGGAATCGGTCCGGACTGCGGAAGAAGACCGTGCAGGAAATAACCGTCCAACACCGCTTCCTTGCCGTATTCGGCGATCGCCGCCTGCGCCAGGTAGCTGCCGCCCATGAACCCGGCTCGCGGATTGTTCACACCGAAGAAAGTTGCATCGCCCATCGGAATGTCGATGGCGATGACCGGAATTCCAGCCGCATCCATGCGCTGCATGATGGTCTGCCCGAAGGCGGCGTCAGTCTGGAACTCGATCACGAGATCGACGTCGCGCGTGATGAAGCTTTCTGCATTGGCAAGTGCGGTCGCTCCATCAAGGCGGTTGTCGGCAACGACCACATCAATTCCCGCAAGCTCCGCGTTTTCCAGGATGCCCTTTTCCACCAGCGCACAGAACGGAATGTCGCGCTGCAGATTGGCAAAACCAATCACATATTTCTCGCCATTTTTCGGCGGGTTGACGGCGATCGCCTCCTTTACCATGGCCGCCAAACTGTCGGCAGGCAACATTGCGCCGTCGAATGTGGCCGGATCGTAGCCGTGAAAATCTTCCGTAAATGCAGGCGAAGCGAGCAAGGCAGCAACTGCGATCGCCAGGGAAATGACGCGTTTCTTCATGGTTTTCCTCCCAGGTTTCGGCTTCATGCCGATTTCCGGATACTAAAATTTGTCTTACAAGTTGTCAAGTTGACGACCAGGCAAACAGCAAGTAGTCTCAGCCTGGGAGGTGCGTCATGAAACGTGTTTGCTTCGCATCAAAGGTTCGCCGCAAAGAGCTTGACGCGTGTCGCGCAACCCACTTTGCCGTTTGGCCGGAGATGTTGTCAGCGCCAAGGGAATCGAGTTGGACGAACGACTCCCTCTTCGTGTCCGACGACGGCCGGCTCGGGGCTATCTGGAAACGGTGGACTTTGACGCCACACTTGCAGACAACACAAAGCGGGAAGTCAACCACCACTGGCAGGCGGGGATAGTGGGCGATATCGAGCTGCTTTCCGGCGGTCTCGCGGACAGGCCTGACACGTCTGGAAGAAGTATTTCAATTGGAGTGACAAACACGATGCAGGCTCCTCTCTCGGCACTTTCACCTATCGAGCAACAGAAATCCGCCTCGGAAAGGGTCGGCGAGCAGATTCGTGAGCTCATCGCTTCCGGCAACCTGGCGCCAGGCGAAAAGCTGCCTTCGGAAAATGAGTTAAGCCGGGCTCTACAGGTGTCGCGCCCGGTTGTACGCGAGGCGCTGCGCGGCCTGTCGATGCTGGGGCTGGTGGAGAGCAGGCAGGGCGGCGGCTGTTATGTCACCGATTTGCATGTCGATCGTCTCATGGAACCGTTGTCTTTCTTCCTGCGGCTGAACGAGCATTCCCTGGACGACCTTTTCGAGGCCCGCGCGATGATCGATTGCGGTCAGGCCAAAGCCGCTTCTGCTCGTGCAACAGAAGATCAAAAGGCACGGCTGTTGGAAATGGCACAAGTCGGTTTCGATCTCATTGACGATCCGGTCGGGTTCCGCGTCATGGACGCTCAATTCCATAGCCTGATTTCTGAAGCTGCCGGCAATGCCTTTCTGAATTCGGTGGCACAGTCCTTCTACAGCCTGGCCATGGATGCACGACGCCGCGCCTCCGCGATGCCGGGCGTCCTCGAACAGTCCGCCAGGGATCACAACGCTATCGCGAAAGCGATCGTGGCCGGCGACGGTCGCGCAGCGGCGGCCGCCATGGATCAGCATGTGAACAATATCCGCCTGACAACGCTTGCTGCACGAAACTTGAATGAGGGTTCAGCAGATGCTCCTTGAAGGAAAACGAGCAATTGTCACGGGCGGTTCGCGCGGGATCGGACGCGGCATTGCACTCGAATTCGCCAGGCACGGTGCCGACGTGGTGATAAATCATCACGCCGACGCCGATGCCGCATTTTCTGAAAATTCCGCCAACGAAGTCGTCGAGGCTTGCCGCTCCCTGGGCCGGCGTGCAATTGCCGTCGAAGGTGATATTGCGGATTCTCAAACCGCCGGACACCTTGTGAAAGTGGCCGTTCGCGAATATGGAGGCATCGATATCCTTGCGTCGAACTCCGGCATTTGCCCGTTTCATGGGTTCCTGGACATGCCCGAGGATCTCTTGCGCCGGGTCATAGATGTAAATCTGACTGGAGCATTTTTTGTCTGTCAGGCGGCGGCCAATCGCATGAAGGAACAGGGATCAGGAGGAGCAATCGTCGCCACTTCATCGATCTCGGCATTGGTTGGTGGTGGTATGCAGACTCACTACACTCCGACAAAGGCCGGCGTGCATTCGCTCATGCAATCGACCGCGATCGTCCTTGGCCCGCACGGCATTCGCTGCAACTCGGTTTTGCCCGGGGCAATCGCCACCGATATTAACAGGGACGACTGGTCGGATCACGAAAAGCGCGCCTATCTGGAGGGGCGAATTCCGCTCGGTCGCTTTGGAGAACCCGATGATATCGGCAAAGCCGTGACTTTCCTCGCGTCCGACATGGCCTCCTACATCACTGGAGCCGCGCTGCTGGTAGACGGCGGTCTCTTTGTGAATCTGCAGTAGGAGGGCGGTCAAAGTGAGAATCTGCGATCCGCACATCCACCTCTGGGACCTCTCGACCGGGCTTTATCCCGGGCTTGAAACGCCATCCGAGGGCTTCATCGGGTCCAATGCTCCGATTTGCCGGGATTACCTGCTTGCAGAATATCTTGCAGAAGCGGGCGAAGGGATGAATGTTGTCGCTGCGGTGCACGTGGAAGCGTTTCCGACCGATCCGCTTACAGAAATCGCCCACGTTCAGAAAATGGCTGACGCAAGCCCGACACCGCTTGCGATCGTCGGCAATGCTGATCTCACAAGCCCTGACCTCGGCGACCTGCTTGATCGCATGCGTGCGCATTCGGCCTTCCGGGGCATCCGCCATGTCGTCAATCTGCACGACGACCCGGCGCTGAGCTACGTGCAGACCGATTACCTGTCGGATCCGGATTTTGCGCGTGGTCTGCGTGAACTGGAAAAGCGCGGATTGAGCTTTGATTTACAGCTTTATCCGCATCAGGCGGAAGCGGCGGCGCGTGTTCTGTCGGGAATGGACGGTCTGAGTGTCATCGTGAACCACGCAGCGATGTGGTGCGATCGCACGCCCGCCGGTTGGACAGAATGGAAGGCTGTGCTTCGCCGGCTTGCCGATCTCCCCAACGTCACCATGAAGATCTCGGGGCTCGGCATGTTTGATCGTTCCTTCACGATCGAAAGCTTGCGGCCGCTCGTCTGCGAATGTCTTGAGGTATTCGGACCGGATCGCGCGATGTTCGCGTCCAACTTTCCGGTCGATAAGCTGTTTTCGGATTTCGGTACACTCTGGAACAGCTTTGATACAATCACCGCCGATCTTCCGTTCGACTCGCGGCAGGCGTTGTTCGAAGGAAACGCAAGGCGGATATACCGAATTTAGATCCACTCATTGTCGCCCGATGCTCCAGGTTGCGCTGCGTGTTTTGCGTACAGTCTGCTTACATTTGCGGATGGCGCTGACGATTTCCTTTAGAATTGCCGCAATGACAAGCGGTTCCGAACCCCGAACTGCCGGCCCTTAGAAAAACACCCATTGCCAGATCTTTGCCAGCATGAGTCAATCACGCGCGCATCGGTTGTGGCCGAATGGCATGCAGCGTTGTGAGGCCCCAAGAGACTTCTTGCGTTTCTATTCAGATTGTTATAGACAATATAACAATTGACATTGTAATTGGACATAACAATGACCCAAGACGGTGATCTGCCACGCTATCAGCAGATTTTTCTTCTCCTTCGCGAGAAGATACTCACGCGGCAGGTACCGGGTGGTGCCCGAATTGCCAGTGAGGCTGAACTTTCCAAGGAGTTCGGTGTTTCGCGCATCACGTCCCGCCGCGCTTTGAGCGAACTGGAAAAAGCCGGCCTTGTCACCCGGGAAAGAGGCCGGGGTACACGCGTGAGAGAGAATGTTATCTCCACGCATGCACAAGCACGATCGCCGGGGAGTGTGCCGATGACCAGCCGGATCATCGGGCAGTCCCGGATCATCGGCCAGTCGCAGATTCATCTTCTTGGCTTTTCGCGGCAGATCGCAGGCACGCACGTCGTGCAGGCGCTCGCTCTTGAAACCGGAGATGATGTTTACGTCATCGAGCGCGTCCGTTCTTCAAAGGGTGATCCGTTCTGCCATCTGGTCACCTACGTCCCGATCGAAATCGGGCGCACCTTCTCGCCGGCCGCGCTGGAATCCAGGATGTTGATCGATCTGATCCAGGCCACCGGCCGATCGATCGGCACAGCCGAGCAGACCGTCAGCGCAACGATTGCAGATGAGGTGCTGGCGGGTCATCTCGACGTGCATCGCGGCGCGCCGGTCCTCCATGTAGCCCGTACCGTGTTCGATACGGATGGTGTGCCTGTCGAATATTTTGAGGCCAGCTTCCGGCCCGACAAGTTCCGCCTGTCGATGTCGCTGGAACGCGGCGGAACAGACGAAAACATCGATCAGACCGCGGCTGGAGGAATCGGTTGATGTTGAAAAACGGAGATTCGGGTGAAAGGCGGACAACGCGTTTCCGGCGCCTGGTGGAAGGTGACGACATCCTGATGATGCCGGCCATACACGATGTGCTCAGCGCGCGTTTTGCGGAGCAGGTTGGATTCGAGGCCATAACATCCGCCGGGTACGGAACGGCGGCAACACTCCTGGGCCAGCCGGATGTTTCTCTTGTGACGCAGACCGAGTTCGCCGACCACTATGCGCGCGTGTGCGATGCCGTATCGATCCCGGTCTTCGGAGACGCCGACACCGGGTTTGGAAACACGACAAACACCGCTCGCACAACCCGCCTTTATGAGCGCGCTGGATTGGCCGGCATGCTCATTGAAGACCAGGTTTTCCCAAAGCGCTGCGGCCACATGGCTGGCAAGGAGGTTGTTTCCACAGACGAAATGGTCGCGAAGTTGAAGGCGGCCCTGGACGCGCGCCAGGACCGGGACTTCGTGATCATGGCGAGGACCGATGCCCTTGCGGTACACGGGATGGATGAGGCGATAGACCGTATGGCGCTGTATCGCGAAGTCGGCGCCGACATGCTGTTTGTCGAGGCCCCGCGCGACACCGAGCAGATGCAACGTCTCTGCCGGGAACTGGATGGCCCTTGCGTTGCGAACATGGTCGAAGGCGGCCTTACGCCGATCATGCCGCTCGACCAATTGCGCAAGATCGGCTTTGCAGTCGTGATTTACGCGGTCGGAGCCACCCAGGTCATGGCCCATGCGGTCAGGGATTACCTGACATTCCTCAGATCCGAAGGGGGGTCGCTTGGATACCATGGCGAAATGATCGCCTTCGAGGAATTTATCGAGGCCGTTGGCCTGAGTGACCTGCGCGAACGAGAGCGCGGATATGAGGATTTTGCGCAGAGTTTTGCGGCCTCGAACGGACCGCCTTGAACAGCTGACGCACAAACAGAAAAAGGGAGGAACTGAAATGATGAACCGGATCTCAAAAGCAGGATCTTCGTTGGCGATTGTCGCCTCGTTCGCGATGGGCGGGACAGCGGCCTTTGCCGCAGAAGAAATGCGGTGCAGCCATCAACTGCCACCAACATTCCACGTCGCGAAAGTCATCGACCGCTGGGCAGCGGAGGTGGAGGCGCTGTCTGATGGTGAAATCGATGTGCAGATCTTTGGCGCCAACAGCCTGGTCGGTGCGGCGGAAAACATACCCTCTGTCGCCAAGGGAACGATTGAATGTGCGTTCTCCGGGAATTTTCAGTGGGGCAAGACGCTGCCAATCATGAACGTGACCCTGCGGCCCTATTCGGTGACGTCGCCGGAGGTTATCGCGGCATGGCCCGAATCCGAAGCAGCGTCGTTTCTGGAAACCAAGTTGCTGGAAAAGGGCGTCGTAAACATCTCCTGGATGTTTACGACGCGGATGATCGCGTTCACATCCGACGGCAAGCCTCTCATTGCGCCGGCGGATTTCGAAGGGGTCAAGATAAGGGGTTTGAACCCGACCGTTAATGCGGGGCTCGAGGCACTCGGAGCCGCACCGTCCGCGATGTCGGGTTCAGAGGTGTATCAGGCCCTTTCAACCGGTGTTATCGATGCGGGTTTGACCGACATAGCCGCAGCCTATACCCGAAAATACTATGAGGTGCAGGACCAGATCGTCGCCACGCCGCTATTCAGCGCGTTTTACCACGGTTACGTCAATCCGGACTGGTATGACGGCTTGAGCGACAAGGCAAAGGCGGCTCTCGATGAAGCCGGCGGGAAGGCCGCGGAGTGGGCGCTGGAGGCCACGGAACAGGCAATCGGCAGGGCACCTTACGAACTGGCGGGTGAAAACGCGATCGTCCATATCCATACAGCCGAGCAGATCGAGACCCTGGCGACAATCATGCGACCGGCATTCGATGACTTGTTCGCCAAATCGACGGGTGCCGATGGCGAGACGATCCTTGAACTGGTAGGCAACATAAACCAGTAGGACAATGGCCATCCAACAGCCAGAACGTGCGCACCGTGGATCAGCAAAAATCCATGGTGCGCCCGGTCCCGAACCAAATCTGCTTGAACGATGGGTTCATGCCTTGTGCATTGGCGGCGCCGCAATCGCCACGTTGTGTGTCCTCGTCACGCTGATCACGACCGGATACAGCGTGTTCCTGCGCTATGCCTTGGGCACGCCGATTACCTGGATCGATGAGTTGTCCGGTTACCTTGTCGTGGCGATCGTGATGTTCGGCGCCGCCGAAGCGCTTCGAAAAGACGATCACATCCAAGTCGATATAGTGACGGCCAGCCTTCGAGGGTGGGCGCTGGCATGCATGCGGGTGATTTGGATGGCGATGGTCATCGCTTTCACCGCCGTGCTGCTTGTCAGCGCATGGGGCACCGTCACCTTCTCACGCGATTTCGGCCTGTATTCTGACGGCTATATGGAAATGCCAATGTGGATTCCGCAATCCCTGCTGCTCGTAGGGTCGGTTCTGTTGCTGTTGGCGGCGATCGCCAAGATCAGTTGGGCGATCAGAAGCATCACGGCTTCCACGGACGACCAGTCATGATGGCGCTGATTATTCTTGGCGGCCTGTTGCTGCTGCTGTTGACGGGTGCGCCCATCTTTGCCGCGCTCGGACTGACCTCCCTGATCATTACTGTGGCAAGCGAGGGGCACATCGACGCGGTAGCCGACACCGTGTTCGCGAAACTGAACAACACGCATCTGACGGTCATCCCCATGTTTGCGTTCATGGCGCATGTCATGATCCGCTCAAAGGTTGTTGATCATCTGTACGAAGCGGCAAACGCCATGGTGCGCCATGTCCACGGTGGTCTGGGGGTGGCGACCGTGCTTGCGTGCACCCTGTTCGCGGCGATCTCGGGATCGTCCGTTGCGACGGCACTGACGATTGGATCAAGTGCCATTCCTCACATGAAGCGTTTTGGATATCGCGATCGCGACAGCTATGGCGTGATTGCCGCGGGGGGCACGCTTGGCATTCTGATACCGCCGTCGGCGCCGCTCATCATCTACGCCATCGTGACGGAAGCCTCGATTGGTGCACTGTTCCTTGCAGGCCTGATCCCGGGCATCATGATGGCGCTGATTTTTGCCCTCTACTGCATGGCCAACGCAGCCCGGCAACCGGAGCAAAAACGAGAACCGTGGATCGGATGGGGCCATTGCCTGGCCGCACTCAGGCGCGCCGTCTGGGCGCTCCTGATGCCGCCGGTTGTGCTGGGCGGCATCTATCTGGGCATATTCACCGCGTCCGAGGCCGCTGCCGTTGGCTGCATCTACGCCCTGGCTGTGGGTGCCGGCATCTATCGCAATTTCGGACTCCGGGATCTGTGGCAGACCGCCTACGAAACGGTCCGTACATCCGCAATGCTGTTCATGATCCTGGCGGCTGCGGCAATGTTCGGCCATGCGGTCACAATAGTCCGCCTGCCCATGGAATTGGTCGAAACCGTAGTGGGCATGCAGATCGGTCCGCTCGCCTTCATTATCGCGGTCATGGCCGTGATATTCATCATGGGCATGTTCCTCGAGACGATCGCCATTATTCTGATCACAACACCGATCGTGTTCCCGGTACTGCTGCAGTTGGGCATCGATCCGATCTGGTACGGCATCCTGCTGATGATCAATTTGGAGCTGGCGCTGATAACACCGCCGGTCGGCATGAACCTCTTCGTGATCAAGGGCATTACTGACGCGCCGATGGCAGAAGTGATCATTGGCACCGCACCCTACGTGGCGCTGATGACGACGGGTCTGGTGATCGTCCTTTTGTTTCCCGGCATCGCGACTTGGCTGCCAAGAATGGCGGGGTTCGGGTAGCTGAACGTATCCTCATCTTCAACCAAAGACGCCATAAACGGCATCGGGTTCGAAGAAAATGCAAGGCGGATACATCGCATTGAGAGTATCCGTTTTGATCAAGCTGTTTTTGTGTTCCACATTCTGTTTGCCTTGATGAGAGCATTTGCGAGTTCGAGCGCTCTCAGATGGCCACCATCAGAGCCGGTTTGGACAAGGAATACGAGGACCAAATTGGCCTCGGCAAAGCCGCATCACACGATCCGCACTGTTCCAAAATATCCAGTACGAACCGGACTGGACCAGGTTAGGAGGTGCTCATGGCCGATAGAAAACAGTTTCTTGGGGGCACCCCGATGGACCCACCGCGTCCTGATTGCACCCTTAGTTGGTTGGGGCGATGTGCAATTTGCAGCTTTGCCCGGCCAGGATGTTCCCGTTCGGGTTCGGCAGGTTCAGTTGCACGCCGAACGTGCCGGTCGCGGCATCGAGCACGGGGTCGATGACATGGATCGTCGCGGTCAGCCTGCCACCGGTCTCGAGCGTCACATTTGCCACATGACCGACCTCGATTTCGGCACGGCGCGCGGCGGGCAGATAGGCTTCGACATTCAGCGGATCGGTGCGGGCGATGACGATGATCGCGGCCTGTTCGTTGTAAAGCTCGCCGACCGACATGAGTGTATCGGTGACTACCCCGTCAAAAGGCGCGCGGACGCGCCTGCGCTCGCGCGTGGCAAGGGCGGCGCGCAGTTGCACCTCGGCCACCTTCAACTGATAAACCGCCTCTTCCTCTTCCAGCCGGGCTGATTTCGCGGCGAGGATCGCAGCCTCATGCTCGGTCTTGCGCACGAGATCGCGCTTGACCAGCTTGGTCAGCCGCTCGACATTGAGCTCAGCCGTCTCGGCTTTGGCCCGGGCGAGCCGCACGGCAATGTCCGAGGAGACGCGCAGACGCGCGAGTTCGACCTGACTGTCCTCCTCGGCGGCTTCCAACTCTGCGATGATCTGGCCCCTGGTTACGCGGTCGGCGCGGTCCACCAGGACCCGCGCCAGCACCCCGCGTGTAGCGGCACCGACATCGGCGATCTCGTCGGCGTGGACAAGGCATTCCGCCACGGATTGCGCGGCGGCCTGCCCGGGCAGCAGGCCGAGCGAAAGGCCCAGAAAACAGGCGGTTAGCCCTGGAAAGGCAGACGAATAATTGATCACGCACACGCCGTTCTGAATGATTGCAATCCAGCCAGCCTACTTCGAGCGCCGCCATAACACCACTGTATGATCCTACAGTAGTGCATCACGCCGCGATGGGTTAATTCTTTGTAAATATATGGCTCTGACCGGCGTTCCTGTGGTGTTACCTTTGCCATTTTAAAATGGTCCTTCCGCGTTGCGATCGGCAGATCGTCAGGTTGTTTTGAAGAGGGATACATGGGGAGTACAAACACTCCTGCAGCGCATTTTACAGGCGCTGACTTTGAAGATAGCGCGCGTACTCAAAGCACGCTCATGAGGCGCCGGACACCAGCCGGGGCTGCGTAGCGGTGCGTTCCGATTTTGTCGACGCGTCGCTGACGCATCTGAAAAACTCCGTCTCGCGCCGCGTCCTGATGGAGACATTTGAGCCCCGCCTGCTGCTGTCGGCGGATCTCTTTCCCATTGCCGGGACGATCTCGGCCCCCGGCGAGGAGGACCTCTACAACATCACTTTTGACGAGCCGGCCCGGGTCAGCTTTGACACGCTTACCCCGAACGAGCTCAGCTGGCGGTTGCGGGGCCCCGGCGGTATCGACATAACAGGGCCGATGAACCGCGCCGACGGCTTATCGCGCCTGGCGCCTGCGGCGCTCGACGTAGCACGCGGGACCTATACGCTGAGCGTCTTCGGCACCGAGGCGCAGACCGGCGAATACAGGTTCCAGTTGAATGATCTCTCCGACGAGCCGGTGCTGCCCTTCGGCACGCAACAGGCTGTCACCCTGCCGACAGGGACCGAGCAGCGCGCCTACAGCTTTGAAGCCAATGCGGGGGATTACCTGAATCTGGGGATCAGCGACCACGTCAATGTCAGCGGGGTGGCCCTGACGATCCTGCAGCCTGACGGCACAGTCCTTAGCACCAGCTGGGTCAGCAGCAGTCTCGGCTCCAGGCTGACGCAGACCGGCACACATACCCTGCTCATC
The DNA here is from genome assembly GCA_028279875.1 of Rhizobiaceae bacterium. Lineage (GTDB taxonomy): Bacteria > Pseudomonadota > Alphaproteobacteria > Rhizobiales > Rhizobiaceae > Hoeflea_A. The sequence goes on along the minus strand of JANQMU010000052.1, from coordinate 13,309 downwards.
GACGGCGCAATCGGCGCGAGCGGCCCGGCCAGCTTCAGCGTTCTGGCGACGCTCGGCCAGAGCGAACCGCGCACCTATACGGTCGGCACCACCGCCAGCGATACGCTGGACACGCCCGGCGAGCGACAGGTGCACGCCTTTACACTCGCGGCCAATACCCGGCTAAGCTTTTCCGGTACCGGCGGGGTCAACGTCCCGGCATGGGAATTGCGCGACCGCAGCGGCACTGTTGCCAATCAATCCCGTCTGCCGGATGCCGGCGCTCCCGCCGTGTTTGACCTTCAGGCCGGCAGCTACTGGCTGGTGACCAGCAGCCCCTCCGGCCAAACCGGGAACTATACGTTCGAATTCGCGACAGATGGAGCTTTTGCCGGAACGTCCGCGCCGGTCACCGATTTCGCCGGGGCGTTTGGGACCGTGCTGACGGGCACGCTTACCCAGGCGGGCGAAGAGCATCGTTATGCCTTCAGCCCCGGAACCGAGACCGATGTGATGCTCGAGGTGCTGGCGCGCAATGCGGATATCGCATTTTCGCTCGAATCGCCCGCCGGCCAGATTTTCGCGCGCAGCGGCAATTTCTATCTGTCGTCGTTTCGCGATGCGGCGCGGCTGCCCGCGGGGCAATACTGGCTGGTGATCCGGGCGAAGACCGATGCTGCGGGCAACTACCGGCTTCGGCTGCAGGATGTGGGCGCGGATGAGGATGCGATCACAGCTGGCTCATCCTTTGACGTCACGCTTGACGGAGATCGGGCGGTCGAGGTTCGCACGATCGAACTAAAGGCGGGCGACCGGATTTACTTCGACGCGCAAGAAATCGAGGCGACGGTTGGCAATAGCAGCAATCTGCGAATTTATCTCTATGACCCCAACGGGCTGTTCATCGAATCCTTCACCCAGTCCGTCACCTCCGGCGAGGCGCAGACCGTCGCGCTGGACGGTACCTACCGCATCGAGTTCCGACGCGATGATACGACGCGCGTCGAGCGGTATCGCGCGGCCGTCTTTGCCGCCACTCCGATCGAGCAGCCGCTGACACTCGATCAGGCGGTAACCGCCGTGCTCGACACGCCGGGAAAGATCATCGATTACCGGATCGATGTGGACGCGCCAACGCGGCTCAGTTTCGACCTGCGCAATGCGCTGCAGAATGCCGGGCCGATGAATGCCCGACTGATCGATCCGGACGGCAATACGCTGTTCTCACGGACGGTCACAAGCGGTGTAGACCTGATGCGCGCACAGGTCTATCCCGGGCGTTACACGCTACGCCTGTCAATGAACAATGACGAGACCGGCAGCATCGAAATGGCGCTGGTTGATGATCGCAGCGCCACGCCGTTGCAGCGCGGCGTCGAGCAGACCGGCACAATAGACCCGGGCGCCAGTTCGCTGCTCTTTTCGCTGGATGCGGTGGCGGGGCAGCGCACGGTGTTCGATTTTACCGAATTTGCCGGCAAGACAACGTTCAGCAATCCACGTTTCCGCGTTTTCGGACCGAACGGAGGCGAAGTGCTGGATGCCAGTTTCAATGGTGGCGCGGTCGCCTTTGATCCGCCGCGCGACGGGCGCTTCGTCATCATCATTGATCCCAATTGGGGACAGAGCGCGCCGATCACCTATGCCTTTACCGTGCGTACGGCGGTCTTCAATGATGTGCCGATCACGCTCGACACGCAGGTGGATGGCGCGATTCCCGTGCCTTTCGGGCGAACCGATCACAGCTTTACACTGAGCGAGGAAAAACTGCTCTATCTCGATGCGCTGAACAACGCCTCGATGCGAGTGGACATCCTCGACAGCGACGGGGAGGTGATCGGCGGACCGACGAACGATTTCAACGTCTTCAACGGGGCGAACCGCGCCTTCCGCCTGCCGCAGGGCACGTACAAGCTGCGCATCACACCCGACGGCAGCGTTGTGTCCGATTTTTCGTTCGTCCTGCGCGATTTGTCGGTCAGCACCGCGCTGACGCCGGGGGAAGAGACGGTTATCAGCACCGGTGCCAATGCGGTGGTCCGGCATTTCGACGTTACAACGCCCGGGTCCCTCTTTTTCGACAGCCGCGCCAATACCGGCGACGCCTACTGGCAGGTGCTGGATCCGTTCGGTCAGGTTGTCGCGGGCCCCAGTACCGACGCGACGGATCTCGGGTTTTTCGCGGGGCTGCCCGGGCGCTACACGCTGATCTACGACGAACGCCCGGACCGGCCCGGCGGGTCGAGCGTGACGTTCCGTGCCACCCAGTCGACCGATACGACGCAGACGATGACCCCCGGTACGCCGGTGACGGGCAGCATCGACAATCCCGGCGACGTGCGGCGGCACAGCTTTACGCTCGCAGCGGCGCAGAAGCTCAGTTTCAACAGCCGCACGAACAACGCCAGCATTACCTGGCGGCTGGAGCGGAACGGGCTGGCCTTCACACCCGCATACAACATGCGCAACTACACGTTTGACCAGGCGCAACTCGATCTGCCGCCGGGGGATTACCAGTTGATCGTCGAGGGACAGGGCGCCTTTGTCGGGGATTACGCTTTCGACCTGCTGGTGCTGGCCAATGCGACACTGCTGGCGGACAATGTCGCCACCGGCAATACGCCCTTTTCACCCAGCAATGCGGCCAAGGCATTCCGCTGGGACGGCACTGCCGGGCAGATCGTCGAGTTCGATAGGCTCGCGCTGGACGGCAATTTCAGCTTTGCGATGTACGACCCCGATGGCGGGCAGGTCTTCGAATTCAGCAGCCTGCGGGATGTCGACGGCATCACCCTGCGCAAGACCGGGGCCTATTTGATCCTTGTTTACGGCTATGTCAGCAACACGGCGGACGAGGTCAGCTTTTCCTTTGCCATGCGCGAGACCGGCACCGCAGCCCCGGCGGTTCTGACCGGCACGCAGCTGGCGCTCGGGGAACTGGCAACCGGTACGTTGAGCGCGGCGAACACGCCCGACAGCTATCAGATCACGCTGACCGAGCCGACGCGGCTGATCATGGATGGTCAGACGAACATAACCAATGTGCGGGTCTCCATGCGCGATGCGCTGGGTCAGATCATGAACCCGCGAAGCATAAACACCCGGATCTACGATCCCTATGACCGCGCGGACCGGCAGAACGATACCTATTCCATCGACCTGCCCGCCGGCACTTACCAGGTGGACGTGGTAACCACCTCCGACAGCGCGCCCTATGCTTTCAGGTTCCTTGATGTCGACAGTGGTCCGCTGCTGCAGGAGGGCATTGCGCAGGACGTTTTGATCGAACCGGCGAACAGCGCCCGGTTCTTTTCCATCGACGCGGCCGAAGGCGAGCGCATCTCGATCGACCTGGCCAGTACGCCGCAGCACAAGAGCTATTTCATCCTGAGGCCCGACGGTGCGCGGGTGACCAATGGCAACCTGCTCAGCAGCACCGAGTTCATTGCGCCGCTGGCCGGGCGCTATGTGCTGGTGATCGACGGGCATGCCGATGAGACCGAACCCTCGACTGTCACGGTCACGCAGCGCGAAAACACGATCGAGGTGCTGCAATTCGACACGCTCACCGCAGTGAACCTGCCGGGCAACGGCGCGGTCGACCTGTTCTCCTTTACGCTGACCGGGGAAAAATCTCTCTACTTCGACAGCCGGGTCAGCAGCACCCGCTCGATCCACTGGGGTGTGCTCGATGCAAACGGCACGCAGGTCGCCGGAGCGCGGATCGATATTGCAGACGCACGCGATTTCCGCCTGCCGCCGGGCGATTACACGCTCTATTTTGCGGCTTCAGCGACATTTGATCCGTTTGAATTCCAGCTGCTCGATCTTGCCGCTGCGCCGCTGATCGAGCTGGGCGAGGTCGTCACCGGGTCCGAACCCGACGCCGGCGATCGCAGCGTATTCCGATTTGCCGGGACGGCGGGGCAGGATGTCATTCTGGACATCCTTAGCTATTCGCAAAGCACCTTTTCGGCCGAGTATCGCCTGATCGCGCCTGATGGTCGTGAATTGCCGCGCCGCTCGATCACCAGTCTGGAGCCGTTCCGCTTGGGACAGACAGGCACCTGGACGCTGATCCTGAAACCCCTCAACTCGCGCACCGGCACGATCGACTACAGTTTTCGCCTGTTTGCCAGGACCGAGGAGCGGATTGCGCTGGAATTCGGCGAACGGCGGCAGGATACGCCCGCCGATACCCGCGCGCGGCTGATCTATGAATTCAGCCTGGCCGAGGATGGCGAGGTCTATGTCGATTCGCTCATCAACACCAGTTCGGCACGCTGGATCATCCGCGACACGATGGGCCGGCAGATCGCGGAGAACACCTTTGCCAGCGATACAGGCGCCAATTCGCGCGCCTATCTCAAGGCGGGCAATTACACGATGCTTGTCGAGCGCACGGACGACCAGACGACCGAGTTGCCCTTCCGCCTGCTCAGCTTTGCCGCGCTGCCGCAGATCACGCCAGGCGCGCCGCTGCGCGCCACACTCGACCCCGGCAATGTCACGCAAGGCTTCCGGTTCGATGGGCAGGCCGGTCAGCGTTACAAGGTGGCACTGGGCCAGGGGAATCAGTTTACCGCCGGTTACCAACTGATCGGCCCGAACGGGCAACAGGTCTTTGCTTCCAGCTCGATCATTGATCTCGACGCGATAACGCTGCCGCAGGACGGGGCCTATGTGTTGCTGCTCGAAGGCTCGATCAGCCGGACAGACCCGCTGACGCTGGCGCTCAATCTCATCGAGGTGCCGCGCCGCACGCCCGTGCCGGCCAGCCTGACCGCGCGCAGCGCGCCCGATCTGGTGCCGTCAAACGTCGCTGTCAGTGCGAGCGGCAGCGTGCAGGCGGGCAAGGTGCTCACCGTCAGCTGGACAGTCAGCAATAACGGTGCGGCGGCGAGCCTGCCCGGGCGCGACCGGGTGATCCTGCGCCGTGTCGACACCGGGGATATTGTTGGTGTAGCAGTCACCCCCGCCGGGGCCTCGGTCATCGCCGCGGGCGGCAGCACGACACGGCAAATCGCCGTGTCACTGCCCTCCGGCGGGCTGGGCGCCGGCGACCTGATTGCAGAAGTTGAGTCCGATATCGCCAACGATATCGATGAGACCGATGGCGGCATCGGGCCCGAACAAAACAACGTTGCCACCGTAGCCTTTACCTCGCTCACCGATCAACTGGCCGATCTGGTGGTCGAGAATATCCACACCGAACCGGCGAGCGGCCATAAGTCCGGCGATACGGTCACCGTACGCTGGACGCTGCGCAATACGGGCGGTGCGGCAGTCACACAGGCTTTCAGCGACCAGCTTCGCCTGCGCAATCTCAGCCAGAGCGGCACACCCACGCGCTTTTTGCAGAGCCTTGCCTATGATCCGGCTGTGGACGGGCCGATTGCGCCCGACGGCACGGTCGAACGCAGCCTGACGGTGGTCTGGCCGGACGGGCTCGGCGGCACCGGCAAGATGGGGTTCGAGGTAACCACCGATCTCGACAACGCGGTGCCCGAGGACAATGACGAGGGTACTGGCGAGACCAATAACCAGACCGTGCTGGAGGTGATCAACGCCCCCGATCTGGCGATCGAGGACCTGACCGTGGGCCCTGCAAGTCCGCAGGCGGGCGACACGATCACCGTTACCTGGAAAATCCGCAACAGCGGCACCGCAGACCTGCCGGTGCCGTTCCGCTCGCTGGTGCAACTGTATAATCTGGATACGCGGCAGACCCTCCTTAGCCAGCAAATCGATTTCGAGGCCGAGGTCGGGGTGCTGCTGCCCGCAGGCGCCGCGCGCGAGCGCAGCTTCACCGTGCAATTGCCCGACGGAGCCAACGGCACCGGCGATCTGCGCTTCCGCCTCTTTGTTGACCACGGCAGCTCGCCGCCGGTGATCGAGGAAAATGCCGCGGGGGATGCGGAAAGCAACAATTTCGGAGAGATATTCTTTACCTCGCGCGAGCGGACCTATGCGGATCTGACCAGCACGGCCCCGGTAATCACCGGAACGCCGATCGCGGGCCGCACCGTGCAGGTGGACTGGCGTGTGACCAATGGCGGGGACGAGGCGGCAGGCGCGCGCGTCGACCGGCTCATCCTGTCGACAGATGAGACCCTCGGCAATGCCGATGACGTGGTGCTGGCCAATGTCGACCGCGCCGCGCTGGCAGTGGGCGCATCGGACGATGTGACGCTTAATCTGACGCTGCCCAGCGACCGGATCGGGGATTACCGGCTTTTCGTTCTGGCCGATGCGGACGGCGCGGTGATCGAAGGCGACAATGAGGACAACAATTCGGGCGGACCGACCCCGATCACCATCGCAGCCGGCACCGCCGCAGATCTGGTCGTCGAAGCGGTCGCCGGCCCGAATGCAGCCAGCTGGGGCGAGGCCGTCACGGTCTCCTGGCGGATCGGCAATGACGGTACGCAGGCGACCGATACGGACTGGCTCGATCGGGTGTATCTTAGCCAGGATGACGTGCTGGATGCGGGCGACATCCTGCTGGCGGAGGTCGCCGCGCCGACCGGCCCGCTGGATCCCGGCAACAGCTACACCGCCAGCGCCGATGTCACCATTCCGCCCAACCTGAACGGTGCATACCGCCTGATCGTGGTCACCGATGCCGAGGATGCCCAGGACGAAGGTTTGAGCGAGGGTAACAATGAGGGCCGTGCGATGGAGCCGGTCTCGATCTCCGCGGTGCCGGCGGCCGATCTTGTCGTGCGTGATGTGGACGGCCCCGCCGATGGCTCGCCCGGCGACACGGTTACCGTGACATGGCGAACGGAGAACATCGGTGAGGCGGAAGCGCGTGCTCCGTTTACGGACCGCGTGTACCTGACGCCCACCGGCACGCTGAGCGGTGCGCGATTCCTCGGCGATTTCGTCCATACGACGGGGATCGATCCGGGTCAGGGTGCGGATGTCTCGCTCCAAGTCACGCTGCCGTCGTTGCCCGAGGGCACTTGGCGCTTCCTTGTGGTGACGGATATGCACCGTCAGGTCTTCGAGGCCGGACGCGAGGAGAACAGCGCCGTCGATGACGATCCTTTCGGCCTCGCCACGCCGGATTTCCGGGTCACCAACCTCTCGGCGCCCGATGCCGCTACCTCGGATGAGGTGGTGACGGTCAACTGGACGGTCGAGAACGCAGGCTTCGGCAACGCCACCGGAGGGCGGGTGGACCGCATTCTGCTGTCGCGGGACGGGATTGCCGATGGCGGTGATATCGTGCTGCATCAGAGCGGCGCGCGCGGCGCGCTGGCTGCCGGAGAAAGCGATTCCCAGAGTGTCGATGTGCGCATCCCCATCGATGCGCAAGGCGACTGGCAGATCATCGTTGTGGCCGATGCAACCGATGTGAACGAAGAGCAGGCCTTTGAAAACAATAATGAATTGGCGCGCGCTTTGTCGCTGCAGCTGACCGCGCATGCCGATCTGGCGGTCACCGAGGTGATCGCGCCGCCAGTGACCGTGGCAGATCCGGCGGTGATCAATGTCGGCTGGCGTGTCACCAATATCGCCGGTGAGCAGGGCAAGGAGACCGGCTGGTCCGATCAGGTCTGGGCCTCGCTGGACGACGTACTGGGCGACGGCGATGACATCCTGCTGGGCACCTATCAGCGCGACGGTGCGCTCGCCCCGGGCCAGAGCTACATCCGCTCCGAGGCGATTGCGCTGCCTGGGGGCTTTTCCGAACGGCTGAAGATCTATGTCGTCGCCGATGCCGCCGGGCTGGTCTTCGAGGATGGCAAGACCGACAACAATACCGGTGTCGCGCCGGGCTTTGCCGATGTTGCGCGCGCGCCTTATGCCGATCTCAAGGTGACGTCGATCGAGGCGCAGGCGGCAGGTCTCTCCGGCACCGATCTGGAGGTCAGCTGGACCGTGCGCAATGACGGGATCGGTGTCACCGACCGGGTCAGTTGGCAGGACGAAATACGCCTCTCGCGCAACCCGGACGGCTCGGGCGAGGTCGCCAGCGTTCGCTACACCCATCTGGGCAGCTTGCAAGTGGGCGATACCTATCGCCGCACGGCGGTGATCCGCGTGCCCGACGGCGTGTCGGGCCAGCTCTATGTCAGCGTCCATACAGCCGACACGGGCGGCCCGTATGAGTTCATCTTTACCGATAACAACGTCTCGGAACGGGTGCCGACCACGATCACCCTGGCGCCCACGCCCGATCTGCAGGTCACCGATATTGCCACGCTTGAGACGGCGGCGGAGGGCGAGATCATCGATGTCGCCTGGCGTGTGACAAATGCCGGTGCAGCCCCGCTGGACGGCAGCTGGACTGACCGGCTGGTGCTGGTACCGGTGGATACGTCCAAGCCAAGCATAACGATCGGCAGCTTTGTCAACACCCGAGCGCTGGCAATTGGAGAGAGCTACCAGCGCACCGAGCGCTTCCGCCTGCCGACAAAGATCGAGGGCGCCTATACGCTGACTGTGGTCACCAACCACAATCGCGGGATCTACGAGGAAGGCGCGGCGGCCGACAACAACACCGCATCCGACGACCGGCCTTTGACCGTCACGCTCAATCCCCGGCCCAACCTTCAGGTCGCCTCGCTCGTGATCTCGCCCGATGTCAGCGCCGGCGGCAGCCAACAGGCCATCTTCGAGATCATCAACCAGGGCAGCGTCGCCGCTACCGGCGCGTGGCTGGACAGCGTGTACCTGTCGCTTGACGACCGATTGAGCAGCGATGACATCCTCATCAGCCGGACGGGCAACCCGCTGTCCCTTGCACCGGGAGAGAGCTATTCGATCACCTCCGACATCGGCACGGTGCCGCTGCGCTGGTCGGGCGATGCCTATGTGATCGTCTCTGCCGACAGCAGCGCGCAGGTCGACGAATATCCGCTCGACAACGACAACCAGCGCAGCGAACAGTTCAACGTTACCGCACTGCCGCGCCCCGATCTGGTGACCGGCAGCGTCGTCGCGCCGGCGCAAGCGGTTTTCGGCTCCGAGATCGAAGTGCGCTATACGGTCACCAACCGCGGCGCGGGCGAGACGCTCGACGACAGCTGGCGCGACACGATCTGGATCGCGCGGGATCCGCGCCGGCCCAACACGTCGGCCTTTGCCGATGTGGACGGCGCCGACTTCCTCAAAGGCAACTCGGCACGTCTTCTGGGCACCGTCACCCATAATGGCAGGCTTGCAGTCGGCGAAAGCTATGATGTCACCGTGCGGGTGCGGATCCCCGAGGACCTGCCGAGCGGACAGTATTTCATCACGCCCTGGTCGGACAGCTATGACATGGTCGCCGAGGATACGCTGGCGATCAATATCAACCCCGACGACCCCAACGAGCTTGACAACAACAATTACAAGGGCCGTGCGATCGACATTCTGGGCTACACGCCTGTGCGTCCCGATCTGACGGTTTCGGGCGTGACAACGGATGGCCCGGTACGGGCGGGTGCCGATAAGCTCACCGTGAACTGGACGGTGACGAATGACGGTCTCGCCGGGACGCCGGAGGCCTGGGTCGATCGCGTCTATCTTAGCGACAGTGCCATTTTCGGCGCGCCGGGCGCAACGCTGTGGAACCTCGGCGATGTGTCGCGTGAAGGGGCGCTTGCGCCGGGGGAAAGCTATAACGGCACAGCCACCTTCGATCTGCCGCCCTCGGCGGCGGGTCAGTTCGTGCATGTGATCACGGATGCCCCGGTGCGGGGCCGTGAAGGCGTTATCGAAGAGGACGAGGACAACAACCGGGCCGCCGGCGATGCCGATGTCTCGAACGGGCCCGCCGATTTGCGGGTAATCGCGGTCAGCGCCGCCGCAGGCGCGAAATCGGGTGAGCCGCTGAACGTCACCTGGACGGTGCGCAATGACGGTGCGGATGTCTGGGACGGCACGCAATACTGGCGCGATGCGGTCTGGCTCAGCCGGGATCCGGTCTTTGACCGCAGCCGTGCCACTTATATTGGCGGGTTTATACACGACAATACCGATGGGCTGGCGGCGGGCGAGAGCTATACCCAAACGGCGCAGGTCATCCTGCCGCCCGGCACCGATGGCGACTATTTCCTGCATGTCGCCACCGACGTTGACAATATCGTCAAGGTGCCGAGGGGCGAGGTGCTGAACGGTCTCGCCGGCAACGCCTCGGGCTTCTACATCTCCTCGGTTTTCGAAGATGAGAGCGATCCCACGGGCAATTTCGGCCGCGGCACGCTCAATATCCTGTATGCGGAGCCCGACCTTGTCGTCTCGGAATTCAACGTGCCTGCCAACGCGGCCAGTGGCGGGCCGATTGAGATTACCTATACCGTCACCAATGACGGCAGCCGCGCAACGCGCGAGGACCGCTGGTATGACCGCTTCTTTATCTCGGTTGACGGTTCGCTCGATCCACAGGACCACATGATCGGTGAATTCCGCCGCGGAGAGCCGCTGGAGATCGGCGAGAGCTATACGGAGACCGTAACCCTTACCCTGCCTCTGGGTCTGGAGGGTGACTACACCATACTGATGGAAACCGACGCCACTTCGGACGAGGGCGGCACCTATCAGCCCTCGACCATCCGGGAAGGGCTGCGGGGCTTGCGTGTGACGGCAGACGAGGTGGACGAATTCGCGGGTGAGGGCAACAACCGCGCCAGCGCTTCGATCGCGGTCGAGGCGGCCAGCACGGCTGACCTGACCATCAGCGCACTGGCCGTGCCGCAGCGCGCGGTGACCGGCCAGCCGCTGACCGTCAGCTACGCCATCACCAATGGTGGTGTGCGCTCCACCGGGGGCGGCTGGCGCGATCTGGTCTATCTGAGCCGTGACGAATCGCTCGATACACGCACCGATTTTTTCCTCGGTTTCCATGATCACCGGATCCCGCTGGCGGCAGGCGAGGTGCGCGAGATCGACTTCGCTACGCGCCTGCCCAAGGGCTTGTCGGGCTCCTATTTCGTTTTCGTCGTCAGCGATCCGGTCTCGTCCGGCAATCCGTCGGGCAAGGTGTTCGAGGACGGCTCCGAGACCAATATCCGCGCGTCCGCCCAGCCGCTGCTGATCGAGCAGGAGCCGCCAGCCGATCTGATTGCGACCGACGTGGCCATCGCCGGCGGGCCGGCGCCGGGAGATCCGGTGGAGGTGACCTGGACCGTCACCAACCAGTCCGCGGTCGAGGCCAAGGGCGTGTGGAGTGATGCAGTCTATCTGAGCCGGGATGGAAGCTGGGACATTGGCGACATTTTCCTCGGCCGCTTCAGCCACTCCGGCGGGCTGGCGGCCGGCGGGAGTTATGTCGGCAGCCTGACGGCACCGCTGCCGATCCTCAGTGACGGCGCGTGGCGGGTGATCGTGCGCACCGACGCGCGCGACGAAGTGAACGAGGCCGCCTTCGAAACCAATAACAGCACCGCAGGCGCCAACCCGATCAATATAGAAAGCCCGTTGCTGCCGCTGGGCATTGCCCGGACCGTCGCGCTCGACGGCGCGACGGAGCGGCTCTTCCGTGTCGAGGTGCCTGCGGGCGAGACGCTGCGCATTTCGCTCAGCGGGGGCGATCCCGACATACCGAACGAGGTCTTCGTCAAGACCGGAAGTCCGCCCAGCCAGTCCGATTTCGACGCCAGCCACGGCAGCGTCTTCGGCACGCGGCAGGAGGCGGTGATTTCCTCGACGGAGCCCGGAACCTATTACATCCTCGTGCGCAGCTTTGGCGGCGACGGTGCGACGCCCGAGACAGATCACACTCTGTTGGCTGAGATTCTGCCGTTCCAGGTCACGGGCGTGTCGCCCGATCAGGGCGGCTCGGCCAGGTTCGTGACCCTGACCATCGACGGCGCCGGCCTTCTGCCCGGCGCGGTGGTCAAGCTTAGCCGTCCGGGCGTGGCCGAGTTCCTGCCGGTCTCGGCCAAGCGGGTCGACGCCACGCGGATAATTGCCACATTCGATCTCGAAGCGGCCGAGCACGGGCTTTACGACGTTATCGTCGTCAACGCCGACGGGCAGGAGGCGATCCTGCCCTACCGCTACCTTGTCGAGCGGCAGGTGGAGCGGGACGTCACCGTCGGCCTTGGCGGGCCGCGTGTCGTGCCTGCCGGTCAGGCCGGGTTCTACAATGTCGTGGTGGACAGCCTGACAAATGTGGATACGCCCTATGTGCATTTCACCTTTGGCGCGCCCGAGCTCGGCACCAATGATTTCGCCTATACGCTGCCTTTCCTCCAGTTTGCCACGAATGTCGGCGATGGCTCGGACAATCCTGCCGAGCGGCTGACCGGGGCGCAGTCGGGTGTCAACCTCGGCGGCCAATTGCTGGCGCCGGGCTATGCCTTTGACCTCGCCGCCGAGGGGCAGGCGCAGATGACCTTTGCCGTGCAGACCTATCCCGGCCTGCAGGCGTTGATCGACCGCGATTTCGAAGGGATCAAGACCTATCTCTACGGCCGCTTCCCCGATCTCGCCAAGGCCGATGCGCTGGCGGGCGGTGTCGGCGCGCTGGAGGACATCGATCCGCTCTTTCATGAGATTTTCACCGATCCCAGCTTCGAAGTGATCTCGGGCGATCTGCCGTGGTACCTGCCGTTCCAGTTCAACGTGGTGGCCGCCGCCACGCCGATGACGCGCGGTGAATTCGTCGCCGCGCAGCGCGAAGAGGCCGAACGCCTGCGCCAGGCCGTATTGGCCGATGCCGAAGCCTCGCCCGCATTGCAGACGCTGGCTGCCGACGGCGATGCCTGGACCGACGGCTTTCTCGCCGCGCTTGAAACCGCCGGATTGCTGCGCGACGAGACAGACGCGCCACCGGTCTTTGAGCAGACGCGCGTCACCTCGCTCATCGCACAACTGGCACAGGGTCTGCTGCTGGGGCCTGCGGGCGACGAGGTGCGCAGCGAGGGCGATCTTGTCGATTTCTATGCCAAGGTGCGCGAATGGTACGGCTCCACCCCCGGCGAGCCTGCACCCATTGACCGGTTTGACATTCGCCGCCCGCCGCTGGGCTTGCCCTACGACGTGCCGGTGGCGGCCCTGCCCACCTTTGAGCAATACGATCAGGGGCTTGGCCGCCCGACCACATTCACCGCCTTCAACGTCTATTCGCCCTGGCTGGGCGAGGGGGCGGTCAATCTGCCCGATTTTGGCTCGGACGCCACTGATCCGGCACTTCAGGCGCTGGATCTCGATCGCTTCCGCGAGATTGCAGGCATTGCACAGGGCGAAGGCGCCGCCTGGCTGCGCGGCCCCCTTGGAGCGGGGGACGAGAACTGGGTGCCCGCGGACACGAACCTGCCGCATGAGATCGGTTTCGAACTCGATGAAGCCAGTCCGCGCGCCGCGCGGGAGTTGCGTATCGTCACCGCGCTGG
>JANQMU010000043.1 GCA_028279875.1 Rhizobiaceae bacterium | reverse complement strand
AAGGCGGAGGTCGAGGCCGAACTGCTTGCGCAGCTGGGGGCCGAGAAGGTGATTTGGGTGCCAAGCGGGCTGACCCCCGATCCGATCACCGATGGCCACATCGACGGGATCGCGGCCTTTGCCGCGCCGGGCGTCGTGCTCCTCCACACGATCCATGACACGAATGATCCCAACACCGCGATCACGGCGGCGGCCAAGCATGTACTGGAAAACGCAACCGACGCGCGCGGGCGACGGTTCGAGATCATCGAGGTGCCGCTGACCAGCTTCGATGTGGTGCACATGAATTTCTACATCTGCAACGGGGCCGTCATCGTGCCGATCTCGGGCCGCGCGTCAGAGGATGACGAACCGCTGGGCATCATTCAGGACGCTTTCCCGACCCGCGCGGTCATCGGGGTGTCGGGTGTCATGATCGGCGGAGGCGGCGGCGGGGTGCATTGCATCACCCAACAGGTTCCGGCGTAGCTTCCGCCCTCAGCCTTGCGGCGTTCGCCCGTCGAGCGTCTGCAGGGCCCGGTAGCAATCAGGGCGGCGGTCCCGGAAGACCCCCCAGGCTTCCCGGTATTTGGCGGCCTCATCCAGATTGACATGAGCCGTGATGACGCCTTCGGTGGATCGGTCGGCCTCGGCCAGGATTTCGCCTGTATATCCGGTGATGAACGACGTCCCGTAGAACTGGCACATCGTGTCGCCCGCCTGCTCCGTGCCGACGCGATTGGAGGCCACCAGCGGTATCATGTTCGCCGCCGCATGGCCCTGCATCGTGCGCCGCCAATGGCCTGAACTATCGAGACCGGGATTCTCGGGTTCCGATCCGATCGCGGTGGGAAACATCAGGATTTCCGCGCCTTTCAACGCCAGACAGCGCGCGGTTTCGGGAAACCACTGATCCCAGCAGATGCCGCAGCCAAGCCGGCCGAACCGTGTGTCGATCACCTGGAACCCGCTGTCACCGGGATTGAAGTAGAACTTTTCCTCATATCCCGGCGCCTGCGGGATATGGGTTTTGCGGTAGTTGGCCTTGAGGGTGCCATCGGCGTCGATGAGCGCCAGCGAATTGTACCGCGCAAGGCCGGCCCGCTCGAAATACGAGACCGGCAGCACAACCCCAAGCGTTCCGGCCAGAGCCGCAAAGTGCTGCACGACCCGGGCCTTTTCCCTCTCCTGCGCCAGATCAAATTGCGCGAGATCCTGTTCCAGACAGAAATACGGTGTCCCGAACAATTCCTGCAGCAGGATAACCTGCGCACCTTGCCCCGCCGCCTGACGGACCAGTGCTTCTGCCTTTGAGATGTTCTCATCAATGTCCCACGTGCAGGACATCTGGGTGGCTGCGAGAGTGACGTTGCGCATGGGAGAGGTTTACCTTTCAGCCAGATACTCTGTAATGCTTTCGCTGATCGTCTCGATGATCTGGTCGCATTGATCCTTCGAGATGATCAGGGGTGGGGACAGCACGATGCGATCGCCGACGGGGCGCACGACTACACCGCGTTCCACGCATTTGCGAAAAACCGTGCCGGCGGCCTTGTCCGAAAGCGGAAGTGATGCCTTCGTTGTTTTGTCGGCCACGAGGTCAATTCCCATCATCAGATGGCTGCCCCGCACATCGCCCACAATCGGCAGGTTCAATAGGGACTTGGCGCTTTCCTGCAGGTATGGCCCCACCTCCGTGGCGTTGCCCAGCAGGTTCTCGCGATCCATGATTTCGATATTCTTGAGCGCTGCGGCGCAGGCCACGGGATGCCCGAAATAGGTCAGGCCCATGGACAGCACACCCCCCTCGCATTGCGGCTGCGAGATCACGTCATAGATTTCGGTCGTAAGGATGGTGGCGCCCAGCGGGATGTAGCCCGACGTAATCCCCTTGGCGCAAACCAGGATATCGGGCTGGTAGTCGAACAGCGCCTCTGACGCGAACCATTCCCCCAGACGCCCGAAGGCGGTCACGACCTCGTCGGCGATATAGAGCATGTCGTGGCGCTTGCAGACCTCCCACATGCGCCTGTGATAGCCCTCGGGTGCCACCAGCACACCGCCCGCGCCCATGATGGGTTCGGCGATGAAGGCCGCGACATTGTCAGGGCCCAGTTGCTGAATGCGGGCTTCGAATTCGCGGACGAGGTGGTCGCAGTAATCCGCGTCGCTCCACTGTTCGGGTTTGGCGTAGAGGTTGGCCTCTGACACGTGATGGATAAAGTCCTCACCGATCCGGTCGAACCCGTTCTTGGTGCCATGGATGCCGGTCAGCGAGGCCGCGACATAGGTCGCACCGTGATAGCCATTCTGACGCGAGATGATCTTCTTCTTCCGGTGCTGGCCCTTCATGTCGAAATAGTAATGAACCAGCCGGATCGCCGCGTCATTGGCCGTGGACCCACCACAGGTGTAATAGACATGGTTCAGGTCGCCCGGTGCCAGGTCTGCCAGTTTTGCCCCAAGCGTCGCCGCGGGAATGTTCGCGCTGTGACCGAACGGATTATAGTATTCCATGTTCATAACCTGGGCGGCGATCGTGTCGGCCATCTCCTGGCGGCCATGCCCGATATTCACGCACCAAAGCCCGGCAATTCCGTCGAGCAACTCGCGCCCTTCGGTATCGGTCACATACATCCCCGACGCACGTTCGATGACCTGGCTGCCTTCCTCCTTGAAGGTCGAAAAATCCGTATAGGGGTGGATGACATGAGCCCGGTCATCGCGCCAGGCTTGGTGTTTGGTCATGGCGGTCATGAAATAATCCATCAAACTGATCCCAACCCGAAGGCCTTTGTCTGATGGCAGTCTCGCTCAAGTGGCGCCTGGTCCACAGTCCCCCACACGTGGTATCGACTGGATATGATGCACCTCACCGGGTCTGCCACCACGTTCAGCGGTAGCCCGGCAATGAGGTCAGACCAGGATATGGCAGGCACGAAAACCGGCGAGACAGGTATGCGGCAAGTTTTGTATCCTGGTTTGCCGAAGAAGCCCGCCGCGATCACACCGTGGAACTTTCCCGCCGCCATGATCACGTGCAAGGTGGCCCGGCCATCGCTGCCGGCTCCACGCTGGTCGTGAAACCAGCGGCTGACGCGCCATTATGGCCTGATGGCGTCAAAGTTCCGCAATTCAGGGCAAACCTGCGTCTGTGCCAGTCGGATCCATATCGACGCGACAATTGAGGAGGAGTTCAACTGAGGAGGAGTTCAACGAACGTCTGTTGGCGCGTATGGGCCAGCTTCGCCATGGACATGGTTTGGACCCGATGACAACGCAGGGCCCGCTGGTCAGGCATGTCGCGAAAGAGCGCGTCGAAGAACTGATGGAGGACGCGCGCCAGAAAGGTGCCCGGCATTATTCGACCGATCCCGGCACTCCTTCCAGTGATCTATTCCCTGCACCTACGCTGCTGACCGACGTGACAGCCGATATGGCAATGATGGAAGAAGAAGAACGGCATGGCCGGCGCGACACCGGCGCTGCCGGGCCGGGTCGATTCGATCAGGATCATCTCGGCGTCGGATGAAGCGCTGAGCTGATGGACGGCGCAGTCCAGGACCTCCAGCCTTTGTTGCGCCGCCGAGGCGATCGCCTGGTGGCCATATATGTTGCTCATCGGCAACGCCTCTCTAAATATGACTTTTCGAGTCGGTAATTGTACTATTGTGCTCGTGGCGGCACGAATCTGTTAGCGGAGCCTCACGCCGATGGAGCATCGACATCCAATGCATGTGCGGTTTCCCTTCACCTATGACCTCGTCGACGTCCGGATGGGCTGGCGCAATGAGCGGGCGGAAATATATGTCTTCGCGGAGAACCTGTTCGACGAAGACTACGAGTTGAACAACTTCAACGCCGGCGCCAGCGTCCTCACCGGCGAACCCGCCAATCTCGTCGTACCCGGGCCGCCGCGCATCGTCGGCATCGGCGCCACGATCAAACTTCACTAGGGCCTGTTGGGGAAAATCATGTCAGTCGAAGCAGAAACGATCATTCCGGTCGCCGATTCCAATGCCGCTATGTCCGTCTTTGTCGATCACATCGTCAAGGATCACGATTTGAGTTTCGATAAGACACCGGACGGCGCCTGGGTTCTCCAACACGACGACTTCGGGCTCACGTTCAAGCCCGAGTCGCGGGGGCTGTATGTGAAGATTTCCGGCCCCAGCGCCAACATTCTGGTCTTCTTTAAGGAAAGTATTGCTGAACATGTCGGGGGAATCGATGCAACGGCGGCAGCCAATATCCGCTGGTCGGGAGAGACAGCGGAAGTCGGCGACCTGCCGCCGAACTTCAAGGTGCTTGCCGTCAAGCAGAGCCGCGAACTCTTCGCCGGCATGCAACGAGTGACGCTTGGCCATGACGATGTCGGGTCGTTGACTGCCGATGGTGTGCATCTGCGGATGATGATGCCGCTCGACCCGGCGCGCACTGCGGTCTGGCCGCACATGGCGGCAAACGGTGCGCCTGCCTGGCCGCAGGGGGAGGACAAGCTGCACGCCCGGTTCATCACCCTGCGCCATGTCCGTCCCGATGACGGCGCGGTCGATATCGATATCGTGCACCATGACGGCGGGTTGATCTCGGACTGGGCGACTCAGGCGACGCCGGGTCAGACGGTCGGCGTCATGGGCCCTGCCGGGGCTGCCGAGCTGAAGCACGAGACGGGCCTGTTCCTTGCCGCCGACGGGACCGGTATCCCCGCTGTCGCGCGGCTGATGGAGACCGCATCCGCCGATGCAACTGGCGATGTCGTTGTCGCAATGCCGCCCGGCTATGACGCCGCGAGCTACTTCCCGGAAACAAATCTCAGGCTACATCCAATAGCGGCCGACAGGTTCGAGGACGACATCGTCGAGACCGCAACCCGCCTTACTGCGCCCGGCGAGACGGCCTATGCGTTCTTTGCAGGCGAATTCCGCAACGCCCAGGACCTGCGGCGGATGTTCAAGCAGCGGCTCAATCTCGACAAGACGACGCAGATCAGCACCGCCTACTGGCGACGCGGCGCGCCGGGGCATGGCAGCTAGAGCATCGGGCGATACATCAGGTGCATTCTGCTTGTTTGCGCTGTGGCGATCCGGCGGTGAAACGACCGCGGCGCGATGCCGCGCATCGGGCAAGGG
>JANQMU010000031.1 GCA_028279875.1 Rhizobiaceae bacterium | reverse complement strand
GGTAATCGCCGCCGTCAAAGACGTCTTGCCATGGTCAACATGACCAATCGTGCCAATGTTCACATGCGGCTTGTTGCGCTCAAATTTGCCTTTCGCCATTTTCGGCTCTCCGTTTTCTTGTGCCCGTTCGGGCTCGTTACATCAGTGGTGTCTCAAACCGGCCTGAAATCAGGCATATTTTTCCTGAATTTCCTGGGCCACGTTGGACGGTACAGGGGCGTAGTGATCGAACTGCATGGTGTACTGGGCCCGGCCCTGCGACATGGACCGCAGATTGTCCACATATTTGAACATGTTGGCGAGCGGTACATGGGCATTGATGACTACGGCGATGCCGCGAGCTTCCTGGCCCTGGATCTGACCGCGGCGGGAGTTCAGGTCGCCAATCACGTCACCGACATAGTCTTCAGGTGTCACGACCTCGACCTTCATGATCGGCTCCAGCAACTGTGCACCGGCCTTCTGTGCGCCCTCGCGGAAGGCCGCGCGCGCGGCAATCTCGAAGGCCAGGACCGAGGAGTCGACGTCATGATAGGCGCCGTCCATCAGCGTCGCCTTGACGCCGAGCATCGGGAAGCCGGCAAGCGGGCCGGAAGACAGCACGCTCTGGATACCCTTCTGGACGCCCGGAATATACTCCTTGGGCACGTTGCCGCCGACGATCTTGGAGACAAATTCGAATTCCTCGCCCTCGGGATTCGGTTCGAAAATGATCTTCACGCGGGCAAACTGGCCGGAACCGCCGGACTGTTTCTTGTGGGTGTAGTCGACTTCCGCCTCGCGGGTGATCGTCTCACGATAGGCGACCTGCGGTGCGCCGACATTGGCCTCGACCTTGAATTCACGCTTCATCCGGTCGACCAGAATATCGAGATGAAGCTCGCCCATACCGGCGATGATCGTCTGACCGGATTCCTCATCCGATTTGACCCGGAAAGAGGGATCTTCGGCAGCGAGGCGGTTGAGGGCAATGCCCATCTTTTCCTGGTCGCCCTTGGTTTTCGGCTCGATCGCGATCTGGATGACCGGGTCGGGGAATTCCATGCGCTCCAGGATCACCGGCTTGACGGCGTCGCAGAGCGTGTCGCCCGTCGTGGTTTCCTTGAGGCCGGCCAGCGCGACGATGTCACCGGCATAGGCCACATCGATGTCTTCGCGGCTGTTGGAATGCATCTGCAGCATGCGGCCGACGCGCTCGCGCTTTTCCTTGACCGTATTGATGACCGACGATCCCTTTTCGATCTTGCCGGAATAGATGCGGGCAAAGGTCAGGGAGCCGACAAACGGGTCGTTCATGACCTTGAAGGCGAGCATCGAGAGCGGCTCATCGTCGGAGGCGATGCGGCTGGTTTCCTCTTCGGTCTTGACGTCGATGCCCTTGATGGCCTCGATGTCGATCGGGCTCGGCAGATAATCGACCACGGCGTCGAGCAGCGGCTGCACACCCTTGTTCTTGAAGGCGCTGCCGCAGAACATCGGGTAGAAATCGACATTGATCGTGCCCTGGCGGACCAGTGCCCGGATCTTGTCATTGTCTGGCATTTCGCCTTCCAGATAGGCTTCCATCGCCGCCTCATCGATCTCGACGACGGTTTCGATGAGCTTTTCGCGATATTCCTCGGCCTGCTCCTTCAGGTCGTCGGGAATCTCGACGACATCCCACTGGGCGCCAAGCGATTCGTCGCGCCAGACCAGCGCGTTCATCTCAATGAGATCGACGACGCCCTTGAAATCGTTTTCGGCGCCGATCGGCAATTGCATGACCACCGGAATGGCGCCGAGGCGCGAGCCAACCATTTCCACCGAGCGGAAGAAATCGGCGCCGATCTTGTCCATCTTGTTGCAGAAGATCATCCGCGGGACATTGTACTTGTCGGCCTGGCGCCAAACGGTTTCGGTCTGCGGCTCAACGCCGGCATTGGCATCGAGAAGCGCCACCGCACCGTCAAGCACGCGCAGCGACCGCTCGACCTCAATGGTGAAATCGACGTGTCCGGGTGTGTCGATGATGTTGAAGCGCCGCATTTTGCCATCGCGGCCCTTCCAGAACGTGGTGGTGGCGGCGGAGGTGATCGTGATGCCGCGCTCCTGTTCCTGCTCCATCCAGTCCATGGTGGCGGCGCCGTCATGGACTTCACCGATCTTGTGGGACTTGCCGGTGTAATAAAGGATGCGCTCGGTCGTCGTCGTCTTGCCGGCGTCGATATGCGCCATGATTCCGAAATTGCGGTAATCTTCAATCTTGTATTCGCGGGCCATGTCTATGCCTTTCGATGCAGTAACGTCGTGTCCGACCGGTTACCAGCGATAATGCGAGAATGCGCGGTTGGCGTCGGCCATCTTGTGCGTGTCTTCGCGTTTCTTGACGGCACTGCCGCGATTGTTCGCCGCGTCCATGAGTTCGCCGGACAGGCGCTCGATCATGGTCGTTTCGTTGCGGCCGCGCGCGGCGCTGATCAGCCAGCGGATGGCGAGGGCCTGGCGACGCTCGGGACGAACATCGACGGGCACCTGGTACGTCGCCCCGCCGACCCGGCGGGAGCGGACCTCAACCTGAGGCGCGACATTTTCCAGGGCCGAGTGGAAGGTCGCCACCGGCTCCTGCTTGGTCTTGTCTTCAATGATGTCGAAAGCACCGTAGACGATGCGCTCGGCGACGGATTTCTTTCCGTCCAGCATGATCGCATTCATGAATTTGGTGATGATCAGGTCACCAAATTTGGGGTCCGGGTTGATCTCACGCTTTTCTGCACTGTGACGTCGGGACATATGTTTGTCTCTCAACTGTGTCCGGATGCCACTCTTGCGTCAGCATCCGAACGATTGTTCTCTATTTCGGACGCTTGGCGCCATATTTGGAACGGCGCTGTTTGCGGTCTTTGACACCCTGCGTGTCGAGCACGCCGCGAATAATGTGATAGCGCACGCCGGGAAGGTCCTTCACGCGACCGCCGCGGATCATGACCACGGAGTGCTCCTGAAGATTGTGCCCTTCACCCGGGATATAGCCGATCACCTCGAAACCGTTCGTCAGGCGGATCTTCGCAACCTTGCGGAGCGCCGAGTTCGGCTTCTTCGGGGTTGTCGTATAGACGCGCGTGCACACGCCGCGCTTCTGAGGGTTGGCCTCAAGAGCGGGAACCTTGTTGCGCTTGACCGGCACCTGGCGCGGTTTGCGGATCAGCTGGTTTACGGTAGGCATGGAACCTTCCTTTTGAACAAAACCCTGCATATGCCCTTTCGGGCGCTCATCAACCAGACGAATAACCATGCGCAAATGGGCAAACCCGCTTGCCTGCGGTTTGCCCAAAAGAAGCAGAGGACACGCGATTGCCGTGTCATGCATTGCAGCATTTACATCAACGTGCGGTCTGAACCCTGTTTGAGGCGAACTTCAGGACGAGTCGTCTTGAACCAGCCAGCCTCACATTGGCTCTGGTGGCCGCTAGATACTGACTTGCCCCAGTGTCGTCAAGTGCCCCAGGCAAATAATCTGGCGCTGGTATCAAATGATTGACCAATCCGGGCAAAATTCGACAAAAGCGCCGGAAATCGGCGGCTTTTCCTTGCGCAATCGGCCCCAGCAGCGCACAAGGCCCGAACCCTTCGGGCCGCCTGCGGCGTGTCCGGGAAACGCGGCACCATACGAGGATCTTTCCATGAGCGAATCCGAACCGGGAAACGAGGATGATTCGATCGTCTTCATCATCATCGGACGCGTGTTCGAGAAAAAGGGCGACGATCCCATCGATGTCCATATCCTGCTTGCCGCTCCCGATGACGACACCGCCGTGCGCGATGCGCTGAATGCGCTGGCCATGGAGGGGTATGAAGAGGCAGATCTCGACCAGATCGGTGTGATGGAGGGCATGCCCGACGAGGAACCGCACGCCTCGGCCTATCAGGGGGCGCTCGAAGGCGAAGTGGCGATCGTCACCATGTGACCGCCGACAGGCACGCATAAAGAAAAGCCCCGGCGCGGTTTAAACGCGCCGGGGCTTTTCTTGACAATGGAACCGGTCTTCTATTCGCCGGCCGGCACTTCGGAAGCCTCGGCCTCCGGTGTCATATCGGCGAGCATCGGCCCGGTATCCTCGATCTGCGCTGTCTTCCTGCGCTCTTCGAGGATCAGGTCGTCGCGCGAGGTGGCGATGCGCCGGATCTGGTTCATCGCACCGCCGGTTCCGGCCGGAATCAGGCGACCGACAATGACGTTCTCCTTGAGACCCTGGAGCGCGTCCATCTTGCCGGCGACCGCCGCCTCGGTGAGGACCTTGGTGGTCTCCTGGAACGAGGCCGCCGAGATGAAGGACGGCGTTTGCAGCGAGGCCTTGGTGATGCCGAGCAGGACAGGATCACCGACCGCCGGCTTCTTGCCTTCCTCGGCGAGCCGCTCATTGGCGATTTCCAGCTCGATGCGGTCGACATTGTCGCCGACGATATAGGCGGAATCGCCCGAATCGGTGATTTCGACCTTCTGCAGCATCTGGCGAACGATCACCTCGATATGCTTGTCGTTGATCAGCACGCCCTGCAGGCGATAGACCTCCTGGATTTCATTGACGAGATAGGAGGCCAGCGCCTCGACGCCCTTGATCGCCAGGATGTCATGCGGTGCCGGGTTGCCGTCCAGGATATAATCGCCCTTTTCGATGGCGTCGCCATCCTGAAGGTGGAACGGCTTGCCTTTCGGAATCAGGTATTCGACCGTCTCGGCACCGTCCTCATGCGGCTCGATCATGATCCGCCGCTTGTTCTTGTAGTCGCGCCCGAAGCGGATTGTGCCATCGATCTCGGCGATGATGGCATGGTCCTTCGGACGGCGCGCTTCGAACAGTTCGGCAACGCGTGGCAGACCGCCGGTGATATCCTTGGTCTTGGCGCTTTCCAGCGGAACGCGGGCCAGCACGTCGCCCTCGGAGACCTTGGCCCCCGGCTCGACCGAAAGAATGGCGTCGACCGACAGCAGGAAGCGGGCGTCGCCGCCCCGGTTCAATTTGGCGATCTTGCCGTCCTTGGTCTTGATGACGATCGCCGGTTTCAGATCGGCGCCGCGCGGCGTCGAGCGCCAGTCGATAACCTGGCGCTTGGTGATGCCGGTCGTCTCATCGGCGGATTCGGTAACGGACACACCGTCCACGACGTCCTCGAATTCAACCGTGCCGGCGACTTCGGTCATCATCGGCCGCGTATAGGGGTCCCATTCAGCAAGCCGCTGGCCGGGTTTGACCGTGTCACCATCATCGACCAGGATCCGCGAACCGTAGGCGACACGCTGCGAGGAGCGCTCCGCCTCCTGCTCATCCAGGATCTGGATCGACATGCTGCGCCCCATGGCAACCAGATTGCCGTCGGAATTGCGCAGGATATTGCGGTTCTTGATGCGGATCGTGCCCTCATAGGACGCTTCCAGGAAGGACTGGTCAACCACGGTGGCGGTTCCGCCGAGGTGGAAGGTGCGCATGGTGAGCTGCGTGCCGGGCTCGCCGATCGACTGGGCGGCGATGACGCCGACGGCCTCGCCGATATTGACCGGTGTGCCGCGGGCCAGGTCACGGCCATAGCAGGTGCCGCAAATGCCGTTCTGCACTTCGCAGGTCAGCGCCGAGCGAATCTCCACCGACTGGACATTGGCGGCCTCGATGGCTGCAACGTCGGGCTCGAGGATCATCGATCCCGCGGCGACCAGCACATCGCCGGTCTGCGGATGGAGGACATCCTTCAGCGCCGTGCGCCCGAGGATGCGCTGGCCGATCGAGGCGACGACCTGACCGGCATCGATGATGGCGGTCATGGTCAGGCCGTTCTCGGTGCCGCAATCGTCCTCCGTGACGATGCAGTCCTGGGCGACGTCGACAAGCCGGCGGGTCAGATAGCCCGAGTTGGCGGTCTTGAGCGCCGTGTCGGCCAGTCCCTTGCGGGCCCCGTGGGTCGAGTTGAAGTACTCGTTCACGGTCAGGCCTTCCTTGAAGTTCGAGGTGATCGGCGTCTCGATGATTTCGCCGGACGGCTTCGCCATCAGGCCGCGCATGCCGCCGAGCTGACGCATCTGGTTGGCCGATCCGCGGGCGCCCGAATGGCTCATCATATAGATCGAGTTCATCGGCTTCTGTCGGCCATCATCATCGAACTCGACCGCCTTGATGCGGCCCATCATTTCGTCGGCG
Organism: Rhizobiaceae bacterium; assembly: GCA_028279875.1. Taxonomy (GTDB): domain Bacteria; phylum Pseudomonadota; class Alphaproteobacteria; order Rhizobiales; family Rhizobiaceae; genus Hoeflea_A. The sequence continues at coordinate 15,699 of JANQMU010000031.1, read as the reverse complement.
ACCTTCTCGGTGGCCTTGCCCCAGGCGTCCACAACCTTGTTGTATTTCTCGCCCTGGGTGATCAGGCCGTCATTGTATTGCTGCTCATATTCCTTGACGAGCATTTCGGTTTCACCGACGATTTTCGCCTTGGCGGCCGGAATGACCATATCATCCTTGCCGAAGGAAATGCCGGCGCGGCAGGCGTGGCTGAAGCCAAGCTGCATGATCCGGTCACAGAAGATGACCGTTTCCTTCTGGCCGCAGTGGCGGTAGACCGTGTCGATCATCTTGGAGATGTTCTTCTTGGTCATTTCCTGATTGCAGATCTCGTAGGGCACGTTGGCGTTCTTCGGCAGCAACTCGCCGATGATCATGCGGCCGGGCGTGGTCTCGTGAATGGCCGAGATCTCGTTGCCTTCCGCATCAAGCGTCTTGAAGCGTCCCTTGATCTTGGCGTGCAGCGTCACGACCTTGTTTTCCAGCGCGTGGTGAAGCTCGCCCATATCGGCGAAGATCATGTCCTCGCCCGGCTCGTTCTCGCTGACGATCGACAGATAATAGAGGCCGAGAACCATGTCCTGCGACGGCACGATGATCGGTGCGCCGTTGGCCGGGTGCAGGATGTTGTTGGTCGACATCATCAGCACGCGGGCTTCCAACTGGGCCTCCAGCGACAGCGGCACATGGACCGCCATCTGGTCACCGTCAAAGTCGGCATTGAAGGCGGTGCAGACCAGCGGATGCAACTGAATGGCCTTGCCTTCGACAAGGGTCGGCTCGAAGGCCTGGATGCCGAGCCGGTGCAGGGTGGGCGCCCGGTTGAGCAGGACCGGGTGTTCGCGGATCACCTCGTCGAGGATATCCCAGACTTCCGGTTTTTCCTTTTCCACCAGTTTCTTGGCCTGCTTGACCGTCGACGAATAGCCCTTGGCGTCAAGGCGCGCATAGATGAACGGCTTGAACAGTTCGAGGGCCATCTTCTTCGGCAGGCCGCACTGATGCAGCTTGAGTTCCGGTCCGGTGACGATGACCGAACGGCCGGAATAATCGACGCGCTTGCCGAGCAGGTTCTGCCGGAAGCGGCCCTGCTTGCCCTTGAGCATATCCGACAGCGATTTCAGCGGCCGCTTGTTGGCGCCGGTGATGACGCGCCCGCGGCGGCCATTGTCGAACAGCGCATCGACCGATTCCTGCAACATGCGCTTTTCGTTGCGGATGATGATGCCGGGCGCGCGCAATTCGATCAGCCGCTTCAGGCGGTTGTTGCGGTTGATGACACGGCGGTAGAGATCATTGAGGTCGGACGTTGCGAAACGGCCGCCATCGAGCGGAACCAGCGGACGCAGGTCCGGCGGAATCACGGGGATGACCTTCATGATCATCCATTCGGGCCGATTGCCCGATTCAATGAAGTTCTCGACCAGCTTCAGCCGCTTCATCAGCTTCTTGGTCTTGAGTTCCGACGACGTGGCGGCAAGCTCGTCGCGCAGATCGACCGCGATCTTTTCCAGATCCATGGCCGCCAGAAGCTCGAAAATCGCCTCGGCGCCAATCATCGACGTAAAGGCGTCTTCGCCGAATTCGTCGACCGCCAGCATGAACTCCTCTTCCGACAGGAGCTGGTTTTCCTTCAGCGATGTCAGGCCGGGCTCGGTGACGATGTAGTTCTCGAAGTAGAGGACCCGCTCGATATCCTTGAGCGTCATGTCAAGCAGCGTGCCGATGCGGCTCGGCAGCGATTTCAGGAACCAGATATGGGCGACGGGCGCAGCCAGTTCGATATGGCCCATGCGCTCGCGGCGAACCCGCGACAGGGTGACTTCAACGCCGCATTTTTCGCAGATGATGCCCTTGTACTTCATCCGCTTATATTTGCCGCAAAGGCACTCATAGTCCTTGATCGGCCCGAAGATACGCGCGCAAAACAGACCATCGCGCTCCGGCTTGAAGGTCCGGTAGTTGATGGTTTCGGGTTTCTTGATCTCACCAAAGGACCAGGAATGGATCTTTTCCGGAGATGCAATCGAGATCCGGATGGAATCGAAGGTCTGCACCGGTGCCTGCGTGTTGAAAAGGTTCATGACCTCTTGGTTCATGCCTATCTCCTTCGTGGGGCGCTACCCCTTTGTCGACGGCGGCTGGACCTTGGGCGTCCCTGCCCCGCCTGAAACAATTCTGCCGCGCAGCGGCGGTCGTTCGGTGTCTACTCAGCGGCGTCCGGCAATTGCTCGACACCCCTTTCATCGTCCGTGTCGACCCGGGTGTTTTCCAGTTCGACATTGAGACCAAGCGAACGCATCTCCTTGACGAGAACATTGAAGCTTTCGGGAATACCGGCTTCAAAGGTGTCATCGCCGCGGACAATCGCCTCATACACTTTGGTGCGGCCCGCCACGTCATCCGACTTCACGGTCAGCATCTCCTGCAGCGTGTAGGCGGCGCCATAGGCCTCCAGCGCCCAGACCTCCATCTCGCCGAAGCGCTGTCCGCCGAACTGGGCCTTGCCGCCCAGCGGCTGCTGCGTGACCAGCGAATAGGGGCCGATCGACCGGGCGTGGATCTTGTCGTCGACGAGGTGGTTGAGCTTCAGCATATAGATGTAGCCGACCGTGACCTGACGGTCGAAGGCTTCGCCTGTCCGCCCGTCATAGAGGGTCGACTGTCCCGATTCATTGAGCCCCGACCGTGTCAGCATGTTGTTGACATCGGCTTCGACGGCGCCGTCAAACACCGGCGTCGCAATCGACACGCCGCGCCTGGTCTGTTCGGCCAGCTTAATGATCGAATCATCATCATATTTGCCGATCGGCTCGCCCTTCGGCCCCGATCCGATGACACCGTCGATCGTCTTGCGCAGCGGCTTGATGTCTCCGGACTCCTTGTAGGATTCCAGTAGATCGCCGATCTGCTGGCCCATGCCCGCGCAGGCCCAGCCGAGATGCGTTTCGAGGATCTGGCCGACATTCATGCGCGAGGGAACGCCCAGCGGGTTCAGCACGATGTCGACATGGGTGCCGTCCTCGAGGAACGGCATGTCCTCGATCGGCACGATGCGGGAAATGACGCCCTTGTTGCCGTGACGGCCGGCCATCTTGTCGCCCGGCTGGACCTTGCGCTTCACGGCGACGAAGACCTTGACCATCTTCATGACGCCCGGGGGCATCTCGTCACCGCGCTGGACCTTTTCGACCTTGTCCATGAAACGCTGCTCAAGGCGTTTCTTGGATTCGTCATACTGGGCCCGCAGCGCCTCGATTTCGCCCTGCAGCTTCTCATTGTCGACGGCGAACATCCACCACTGGGACCGCGGATAGTCCTGCATGGTTTCTTCGTCGAGGGCCTTGCCCTTCTTGAAGCCTTTCGGCCCGGCGACGACCTTCTTGCCGGACAGCATGTCGGACAGGCGGCCATAGACGTTACGGTCGAGGATCGCCTGTTCGTCGTCGCGGTCCTTGGCAAGACGCTCGATCTCCTCGCGTTCGATGGCCATGGCGCGTTCGTCCTTCTCGACGCCATGACGGTTGAACACGCGCACCTCAACGACGGTGCCGAAGGTTCCGGGCGGCATCCGCATCGATGTGTCACGCACATCGGACGCCTTTTCACCGAAGATGGCGCGCAGCAGCTTTTCCTCCGGCGTCATCGGGCTTTCGCCCTTCGGTGTGATCTTGCCGACAAGGATGTCGCCCGGCGCGACCTCGGCGCCGATATAGACGATTCCCGCCTCGTCGAGGTTCTTCAGCGCCTCCTCCGAGACGTTCGGAATGTCGCGCGTGATCTCTTCCGGGCCGAGCTTGGTGTCACGGGCCATCACCTCGAATTCATCGATATGGATCGAGGTGAAGACGTCGTCACGAACGATGCGCTCGGACAAGAGGATCGAATCCTCGTAGTTGTAGCCATTCCACGGCATGAAGGCGACGAGCACGTTGCGGCCAAGCGCCAGATCGCCAAGATCGGTCGACGGACCGTCGGCGATAATGTCGCCCTTCTCGATCTCCTCACCAACATTGACCAGCGGCCGCTGGTTGATGCAGGTGTTCTGGTTGGAGCGCTGGAACTTCTGCAGCGTGTAGATGTCGACGCCGGATTTCGACGGATCGAGTTCCTCCGTCGCCCGGATGACGATACGCGTCGCGTCGACCTGGTCGACAACGCCGGTGCGGGCCGCGGCAATCGCGGCGCCGGAATCGCGGGCGACCACCGGCTCCATGCCGGTGCCGACGAACGGCGCCTCGGCGCGCACGAGCGGAACCGCCTGGCGCTGCATGTTCGAACCCATCAGCGCCCGGTTGGCATCGTCATTTTCCAGGAACGGTATCAGGGCGGCGGCAACCGATACGAGCTGCTTCGGCGACACGTCCATCAGATCGATGGAATCGCGCGGCGCCAGCATCACATCGCCGGCATGGCGGCAGACGACGAATTCATCGGCAAAGGAGCCGTCATCGTCGAGCACCGCATTGGCCTGGGCGACATGGTATTTGGCTTCTTCCATGGCCGACAGATACAGAACGTCATTGGTCACCTTGCCGTCGACGATGCGCCGGTAAGGGCTTTCGATGAAACCGTATTTGTTGACACGGGCGAAGGTCGCCAGGGAGTTGATGAGACCGATATTCGGGCCTTCCGGCGTTTCGATTGGACATATCCGGCCATAATGAGTCGGATGCACGTCACGCACCTCGAAGCCGGCCCGCTCGCGTGTCAGGCCGCCCGGTCCAAGCGCCGAAAGACGGCGTTTGTGGGTGATCTCCGACAGCGGGTTGACCTGGTCCATGAACTGCGAGAGCTGCGAGGATCCGAAGAACTCACGCACGGCTGCTGCGGCCGGCTTGGCGTTGATCAGGTCCTGCGGCATGACGGTGTCGATCTCGATCGACGACATGCGCTCCTTGATGGCGCGCTCCATGCGCAGCAGGCCCAGGCGGTACTGGTTCTCCATCAGCTCCCCGACAGAACGGACGCGGCGATTGCCGAGATTGTCGATATCGTCAATCTCGCCCTTGCCGTCGCGCAGTTCCACCAGCGTCTTGACGACTGCCAGAATGTCTTCCCTGCGCAGCACGCGCACCGTGTCCTCGGCATCAAGGTCCAGGCGCATGTTCATCTTGACGCGGCCGACCGACGACAGGTCGTAGCGCTCGGAATCGAAGAACAGCGAGTTGAACATCGCCTCGGCCGAATCCATGGTCGGCGGCTCGCCCGGCCGCATGACACGGTAGATGTCGAACAGGGCGTCCTGGCGGTTCTCGTTCTTGTCGGCCGCCAGGGTGTTGCGGATGTAACCGCCGATGTTGATATGGTCGATGTCGAGGATGGGAAGTTCCTCGAATCCGGCCTCGATCAGCACCGCGAGGTTCTTCTCGTCCAGTTCATCGCCGGCTTCGAGATAGATCTCGCCGGTTTCCATATTGACGATGTCGCGGGCCAGATAGGTGCCATAAAGGTCCTCATCGGTGGCCTTCAACGCCTTGACGCCCTTTTCCTCCAGCTGGCGCAGGAAACGCGGGGTCAGTTTCTTGCCGGCCTCGGCAATGACTTTCCCGCTGTCGGCGTCGACGAGTTCGGTGATCGCCTTGCTTCCCTTGAGGGTCTCCGGCTGGAACGGAATACGCCAGCCATCGCCTTCACGGGCATAGACCGAATGGGTGTAGAACGTATCGAGGATCTCTTCGGGATCCATTCCCAGCGCCATCAGCAGCGAGGTCGACGGAATCTTGCGACGGCGGTCGATGCGGGCGTGCACGATGTCTTTGGCGTCGAACTCGATATCGAGCCAGGAACCGCGATAGGGAATCACGCGGGCGGCAAAAAGCAGCTTGCCCGAGGAGTGGCTTTTGCCCTTGTCATGGTCGAAGAAGACACCGGGAGACCGGTGCATCTGGGAGACGATCACGCGCTCGGTGCCGTTGACGATGAAGGTGCCATTGTCGGTCATCAGCGGCATGTCGCCCATATAGACGTTCTGCTCCTTGATGTCCTTGATGGATTTGGCGCCGGTGTCCTCGTCAATATCGAAGACGATCAGCCGCAGCGTCACCTTGAGCGGCGCCGCATAGGTCAGGTCGCGCTGCCGGCATTCCTCGACATCGAATTTCGGCAATTCGAACTCATAGGACACGAATTCCAGCATCGATGCGCCGGAAAAGTCGGAGATCGGAAAGACGGATTTGAAAACCGCCTGCAACCCCTCGTCGGGGCGCCCGCCTTCCGGCTCGTCAATCATCAGAAACTGGTCGTAGGATGCCTTTTGAACCTCAATCAGGTTCGGCATCTCCGCCACTTCCGGTATTTTTCCAAAAAACTTGCGTACGCGCCTGCGACCGTTAAACGAAAGGGTCTGAGCCATCGTCGCTCCTTGTATCTTGCATCCGGGCCTGCAACTTACGAAGCCACTGGCCAGGGGGCTTCGCAAAATAGGGTCTTTGAGAACCCATTACCCAAGGGCCGGTTCTGGACCTTGGGTAATCGGTTCGATCGGAACACTCGCTTCGCGGCGAGGCACCCGCAGGCACCCCGCCGCAAAACGGACAGACCGATTATTTCAACTCAACAGAGGCGCCAGCTTCTTCAAGCTTGCCTTTGATTTCCTCGGCTTCCGCCTTGGCAACGCCTTCCTTGACAGCCTTCGGTGCGCTCTCAACGAGGTCCTTGGCTTCCTTCAGGCCAAGGCCCGTAATGCCGCGAACTTCCTTGATCACGTTGATTTTCTTGTCACCAACGGCCGTCAGAACGATATCGAACTCGTCCTTTTCTTCCGCTGCGGCAGCCTCACCGCCGGCGCCACCGGCGGCCGCAACGGCAACCGGAGCGGCGGCGGAAACGCCCCAATGTTCTTCAAGCATCTTGGAAAGCTCTGCAGCCTCCAGGACGGTGAGGTTTGAAAGGTCTTCAACGATCTTTGCAAGATCAGCCATGATTTAGGTTCCTTACACGTTCGGTTCGAACTGGTTCTGAACAGCGAAGTTCCGCCTAGGCGGCTTCGTCCTTCTGGGCATAAGCATTCACCACCCGGGCGAGCTGACCCGCCGGGGCACCGACAACCTGTGCGATGCGTGTTGCCGGCGTGGAGATCATGCCGACAATCTTTGCACGCAACTCATCGATGGACGGCAGCGTGGCGAGAGCCTTCACCCCGGCGACATCGAGTTTGGTTGCTCCCATCGCACCGCCCAGAACAACGAGATTCTCGTTGGTCTTGGCGAAGTCGACGGCTACTTTCGGAGCGGTGACAGGGTCTTCGCTGTAAGCGATGACGGTCTGTCCCTGGAAAAGATCGGAGATCCCTTCCGACTCCGTGCCCTGAAGAGCAATTTTGGCCAGGCGGTTCTTCGCGACTTTGACGGTGCCGCCGGCTTCACGCATTTTCGAACGAAGATCGTTCATCTGCGCAACCGACAGACCGGCATAGTGGGCCACGACGAGAGAACCGGAGGACTTGAAGACCTCGTTCAATGCCGTGACGAATTCGCGTTTTTCCGCTCTTTCCACTGCCACTCTCCAGTTGACAGGACCGCATTGCGGACCCTGTCGGGTTTTGCCTTGCCGCACGGGGCCATCTGCGACCCGCAAGCGACGCTTGAGGATCCTGTCCCCTCGAGCCAACCCGCGGGATTGGCGCAAGGCAAAGAAGGTTCGAACCGAACTGCAGAGCGCCGAAGCGCCTGAATTTCGGATCTTACCCGTCTCATGCGGGCAAAGTGATTAAGGCTAACCACCCGCAATCTCGGACAGGAGTCCCGGACTTTTGAAGGTCCGGGATTTTCCGGCCCGAAGGCCGGAAAACGGTTTGGCCGGCCAAGCCGGCTTGATTCAGACCGTCCGCTCAGGCCGAAGCCAGGCTGGACGGATCGACCTTGACGCCGGCGCCCATGGTGGACGAGATGGCGACACGCTTGATGTAATTTCCCTTGGCGCCGCTCGGCTTGGCCTTGGACACCGCGTCGGTAAAGGCGCGGATATTTTCCTCAATGGCCTTCGGCTCGAAAGATGCCTTGCCGACACCGGCATGGACGATGCCGGCCTTTTCAACGCGGAACTCGACCGCACCGCCCTTCGAGGCCGAGACGGCTTCCTTGATGTCATTGGTCACGGTGCCGACCTTCGGGTTCGGCATCATGCCGCGCGGTCCTAGCACTTTGCCGAGACGGCCAACCAGCGGCATCATGTCCGGTGTGGCGATGCAGCGATCGAACTCGATCTGGCCGCTCTGGACGATCTCGACCAGATCTTCCGCGCCGACGATATCGGCGCCGGCGGCCTTGGCCTCATCGGCCTTTGCATCGCGAGCGAAGACCGCCACCTTGACCGACCGCCCCGTGCCGTTGGGCAGGTTGACCACGCCGCGCACCATCTGGTCAGCGTGGCGCGGATCGACGCCAAGGTTCATGGCAACTTCAATGGTCTCGTCGAACTTGGCGGTGGCGCGCTCCTTGACCAGGGTGACGGCGTCACTCAGCTCATAGAGCTTTTCGGCATCGATGCCTTCGCGGATCTTCTGTGTGCGTTTTGCTAACTTGGCCATCGTCTTATCCCGTCACTTCCAGTCCCATGGAACGGGCGGAGCCCTCCACCATGGCCATCGCGCCTTCCACGTCGGCGGCATTGAGATCCTGCATCTTGGCTTCCGCGATGGTGCGCACCTGATCCCTGGTGATCGAACCGGCGGTCTCGCGACCGGGCTCCTTGGAACCGGATTTCAGCTTGGCTTCCTTCTTCAGGAAGTAGCTGACAGGCGGCTGCTTCATCGTGAAGGTGAAGGACTTGTCCTGGTAATAGGTAATGACGCACGGAATCGGCGCATTTCTCTCCATTTCCTGGGTCGCGGCATTGAACGCCTTGCAAAACTCCATAATATTGATGCCGCGCTGACCAAGAGCAGGACCGATCGGCGGCGACGGATTTGCCGCGCCCGCGGGAACCTGCAGCTTGAGATGACCTGCAACTTTTTTAGCCATTTCACTCTCTGCCTTTTTCAAAAGGGCCGAAACAGGGCCCTATCTCAGTTCATGGCGCGTCTTCGCCCCCTGGCCAAAACGCCACCCATGCCGGTTTCCCGGCGGCTGCGGTTGCGTGGTCCGGTCGATGAGGCCGGCTTGTGCCTCCCCTTCCTCCCACGCGGGTCGGCGGGCCTGCCCGCCGTTGCAATCAGACCTTCTCGACCTGACTGTATTCCAGTTCCACCGGCGTCGCCCTGCCGAAGATGGAGACTTCCACCTTGAGGCGCGACCGCTCCTCGTCGACATCCTGCACCGTGCCGGAGAACGACGCGAAGGGCCCGTCGGAGACCCGGATCTGCTCGCCGATCTCGAACGAGATCGACGGTTTCGGCCTGTCGACCCCCTCCTGCACCTGCGTCAGAATCTGCTCCGCTTCCGAATCGGGAATGGGAACAGGCCGGTTGTCCGACCCGAGGAACCCCGTCACCTTCGGCGTGTTCTTGATCAGGTGATAGGCTTCGTCGGTCAAATCGGCACGCACCATGACGTAACCGGGGAAAAACTTGCGTTCGGAATCCACCTTGCGGCCGCGGCGGACTTCGACAACCTTCTCGGTCGGCACCAGGATTTTTTCGAACAGGTGATCCAGTCCCTTGGACCGGGCCTGTTCCTCGATCGATTCGGCGACCTTCTTCTCAAAATTCGAATATGCGTGGACGATGTACCAACGCGCTGCCATTATTGTCTCCTGCCTGCACTAGCCAACATTCAGGACCAGCCCGACAAGCCAGCCCAGAAGCTGATCAGCGGCAAAGAAAAAGATCGCTGCCAGGAACACCATGACCAGGACCATCACGGTGGAGATCATCGTCTCGCGCCGAGAAGGCCAAGTCACTTTGGACGTTTCGGCACGCACTTGCTGCAGAAACGTAAAAGGATTTGTTTTGGATGCCATAAGCCGCTCACGCCTTTACGGCGCGTAAAAAGGACCTTTCAGCCCCACGCGCCGCGTGTCTGTTTTCATCTTAATAATCACCGACGCTCGAAATCACAAGAGCTGATTGCTTAATATTTTGCAATATTTATACCAGACAACCCGAATGCGCCCGACAAAAGGCGAGAAACGGCGATCCATGCGTCTTTATGCCCGCCGCCGGCACCGGGAGTCAACCGCTCGGCGCCGTGATGAATTGCCCCGATTCGTCTTCGCAAATTGCGATTCGGCTTACGGAATTGCAACGGACTTCCTCGTCCCTGTTCCGACGCACTTCTCTTAAGTCTTTATATTTCATTGGTTTTTCCTCGTGGCATGGATTTTGCGGCTGTCCGGTCGAACGCGCGTGGCCCGATGGCAGCGCGACAACCGAACGAGGAACAAAGCAATGAGTGTTGATACGCATATGAATATCTCGCCGATTCTCGGCACCAACCGATCCGAAGAACTCACCGGAACCGGCCGGTCGGAAGTGCTTTCCGGCGCCGGCGGCGACGATGTCATCAAGGCCCTCAGCGGTCACGATGAAGTGTTCGGCGGCACCGGCAACGATACGCTGTATGGCCAGGGTGGCAACGACGTCATCTACGGCAACGGCAAGCCCTCCTATGTGGACATGGCGAACCTGGTCATGAGCGAGGCGGCGACGGCGAAGGTCACCTTCATGGACGAAGGTGCCGGGTTCCGCAACTCCCTCGGCGTCTACGAGATCAACGCCGATGGCTCGATCTCGAATGTCCGGATTCTGTTCGCCAACTCGTCAAAGGCCGGCAGCGGCGGCGAATTGCAGCCGGGTCGGTCCTCGGTGGAGTTCGACTTCGATGCCGGAACGCAGCTCGGTTTCTTCGTCGTGTCCAACGGATATGGAAAGGGCTATGTCAACCGAGCGGCTCTCGACGCCACCAGCGGTCATTTCGAACTTCGCAACAGCGACGGCGAACCGGGAACGATGCAGGACCGGGCGCTGCAGTTGTGGCATGTCGATGACGCGGCCGGAACCGAAACGGCCATTCGCAGCCAATATGGCTATGACGTTTTCCATTCCGCCGCCAGGCCCGCCGACGACTACAAACCAAATCCGGATGCCTTTCCGCATGTGGTCGGGCGAGCCAATGCCGTGGCCGGCGAACTGCTGATCGGCCTGGAGGACCTTTATGGCGGCGGCGACAGGGACTATGACGACAACATCGTCCGGCTTGAAATCGGCCAGAGCAATGTCGTTGCCCTGCTGCCGCAGACCACCGGGTCCGGCGTTTCAAAACCCGATGACGACATCATCAATGGCGGTGACGGCAACGACATCCTCTATGGCGTTTCCGGCGATGACCAGATTCATGGTGGTCGCGGCAATGACGAGTTGAACGGCAATTCCGGCGACGATGTCCTCTACGGCAATGACGGCGCCGATGTGCTCAACGGCAATTCCGGAACGGACCTGCTCCATGGCGGCGCCGGCGCCGATACGCTGAAGGGCAATTCGGGGAACGATGTCCTGCATGGCGACGGCCAGGACGACCTGCTGTTCGGCGGCAGCGGAGACGACACGCTCTTCGGCGGCTCGGGCGCGGACGATCTGCGCGGCGGCTCCGGAGCCGATGTCCTGGCAGGAGGAAGCGGCAATGACACGCTCCACGGCAACAGCGGTGACGACACGTTGTCGGGCGATTCAGGCGCTGATGAGCTCAACGGTCATTCCGGCAACGATGTCCTGAACGGCGGCAGCGGAACCGACAAGCTGATCGGCGGCAGCGGACATGACGAGTTGAACGGCGGCGACAATAATGACCGCATCTATGGCGGCAGCGGCAACGATATCCTCGCCGGTGACGACGGCAACGACTACCTGACGGGCGGTTCGGGCCAGGATCAGCTCGACGGCGGTGCCGGCAATGACAAATATCGCGGCGGAAGCGGCGCGGATACGTTCATCTTCGACTTCGGTGCCGGCGATATCGGGTTCGACCGCGTCTACGACTATGACGCGGAGGACTTCCTGCTGTTCCGTGGGTCGGGCTATGCCACAGCGCAGGCGCTGGGCGAGTGCCTGGTGCAGGACGGCGACGACCTGATTTTCGAATTCAGCGACGAAGACATGGTCACGCTGCGGAATTGCAGTTTCGATGAGTTTTCGGAAGGCAGCATCATTCTGGCCTGACGGCTGGGATCGCACCGAAAGGAGCCATCGATGACCATTCAACAGGACAGCCGTTCCGGTGCCGTACCGCGCAGTTTGCGCGGTACGGTGCTGGCCGCCGGCCTTTTCAGCATCGCCGGCAATATGCTGATGCTGACCGGCCCTCTCTTCATGCTGCAGGTCTATGACCGGATCCTGCCGAGCGGTTCCATTCCCACGCTGGCCGTGCTCTTCGCGCTGGTCTGCTTCCTTTGCGTGCTTTTCGGCCTTTTCGACGGGTTGCGCGGCCAGCTCTTTTCGCGGATCGGTTTCGGACTGGATCAGCAATTGGGCACAACCGTCCACCGGCAATGGATCAACGGGCATCTGGATGCGGACAGCGCCGGGAAGGCGGATGTCAACGATCTGAAATCCGTTCGCCAGTTTCTTGCAGGCGGCGGACCGCCGGCCTTTTTCGACCTGCCGTGGGTGGCGATCTACCTTGCCGTCATTTTCGCGCTGCACAGCCATCTGGGACTTCTGGCGACCATCGGCGTCGGTCTTGCCGTGTCCCTGACGGCGGTGCAGGAGTTTATGACCCACCGGTCCGCGAAAAGCGCCGGACGCGCCGAACGCGAAGAAGCAGCCCACGTGCAGCGCGCGGCGGAGGCCGTCGATGCCCTCGCCGCCATGGGGATGGTCGGGAATATCGTCCATGCGTGGCAGAAGCTGCGGCAGACCGCCCTGGCGCATGTGCAAAGCGTCGTGTCCGTCGGCCAGATACTGGGTTCGGCGAGTAAGGCGGTTCGCCTGCTGGTCCAGTCCGGCATGCTGGCGCTCGGCGCGCTGCTTGCCATCGAGCAGGAAATCTCGGCCGGAACGCTCATCGCCGCCAGTATTCTGGCGGGTCGTGCAATGGCGCCCGTCGACCAGGTCATTGCCAATTGGCGGGGCTTCATCCGGGCACGCATCGCGGCAGGCAGATTGAAGGAGGCGCTGCAAGGCGTTTCCGACAGCCCGGCGCCGCTCACACTGCCACGACCGGCGGGCACGGTGTCAGCCAGGGGCGTTGTCAAGCTTGCCCCGCTCCCCGATGGCACAGGCCCCTCTTCAACCCGGCCGCTCCTGCAGGGCATCGATTTCGATCTTTCGCCCGGCGACGGTCTGGGGATGATCGGCCCCAGCGGGTCCGGAAAATCCTGCCTGGCGCGCATCCTGGTGGGGCTTTGGGTACCTGAGCGCGGTTCCATTCGGCTCGACGGTGCACCGCTCGCCGCCTGGGATCGCGACCGCCTCGGACAATATCTCGGCTACCTGCCGCAAAACGTACAGCTTTTTCCCGGCACCGTGGGGCAGAACATCGCGCGGTTCGAACCCGATGCAACATCGGAGGATATCATCGAGGCAGCGCGGCTTGCCGGCGTTCATGACATCATCCTGAGCCTTCCAAAGGGCTATGAGACGCCCATCGGCAATGCAACGGCACCGCTGTCCGGCGGCCAGGCGCAGAGAATTGCGCTGGCGCGAGCAGTCTACAGGATGCCTTCGCTCGTCGTCCTCGATGAGCCCAATGCGCATCTTGATGCCGATGGCGAGGGGGCGCTCGCCGACTGTATCACGGCTTTGCGACGCGCCGGATCGACGGTTGTGGTCATCGCCCACCGGCCCCGTGCCGTTGCCGCCCTCAACAAGATGCTGATCCTCAATGAAGGACGGCAGGTGCGGTTCGGCGACAAGGACGATGTGCTGCCGGCGCCCAATTCCAATATCCATGTTGTGAGTGCAGTCCAATGAGCAAGAACGGAACAGAAAAAGCAACCAAACCAAAAACCGGAACGCGTGGCATCATCGCCGTCGGCACGCTTGCCTTCCTGGCGCTGTTTTGTGGCGGCGGGGCCTGGCTGGCGACCGCCTCGCTGTCCGGTGCGGTGATTGCCCGCGGCCATGTGGTGGTGGATGGCGAGCCGAAAGAGGTTCAGCACCTTGATGGCGGGATTGTCAGCGCGATCGCGGTGAACGATGGGACACAGGTGCAAAAGGGCGATATCGTGATGCGCCTCGACGACACGGTGCCGGCGGCTAATGTGGATATCTACCGCAATCGGCTTCTGGAGGCCTTTGCCCGCCGGTCGCGACTGCAAGCCGAGCATCTCGGTCTCGACCGTATCCGCTGGCCGAAGCCTGCCGATCTGCCGCACGGATCAGTGCTTTCCGAGGATCTGAAATCAGCGCAGATTTCGCTCTTCGAAGCGCGCAGAAAGAGCAATGCCGGCGAGCGCCACAGGGCCATGCGGAAGATTGCGCAGTTTCGCAGCCAGATCGAAGGTATCAGGGCGCAGAAGACATCGATCCGCAAACAACGGGCGCTGCAGGAGGAAGAACTGGCAGCGATGCAGACATTGTATGACCAGGGACATGCCTCACCGGCGGCCCTGCGCAAGATCCGCCAGCAGATCGCTCTTCTGGAGGGCGGTTACGGCGAAGCGGTTGCCGAGGACGCGAAGGCGCAGGCGGCCATCAGCGAAACCGAGATTGCAATTTTGCAGAACGAACGCGCTTTCGCGGAATCGGTGATCAGGGATATCACCGTGGCCGATACCGAGATAAGCGAGATTTCGCAACAGTTCCACGCGGCGCGCAAGCAGCTCGCCCGAACCAGGATACAGGCACCGGCAAGTGGTCTTGTGCATCGTCTGTCCGTCGTGACGGTTGGCGGGGTGGTCGCAGCCGGATCGTCGCTGATGCAGATCGTTCCCCAGGATCGGGCATTGAAGATATCCGCCGCCATCGAGCCGCGTGACATCGACGAGATCCGGCCCGGACAGTCGGCCGTGATCAGGCCCGGCGCCTACAGCCAGAGGAACGCGCCGGACCTTCAGGGAAAAATCGAGACGATCTCGGCGACCACCATGGTCGACGAAACAACCGGCAGCGCCTATTACAAGGCACTGATATCGGTCGAGGATCCTGCGACGGGCGAAGCGGCGGATGCGGCGCTACTGCCGGGCATGCCGGTGGAGGTCTTTCTGGTAACAGCGGACAGATCGGCGCTCAACTATCTGATCAAACCGGCGCTTGACCAGATCAACCGGGCCATGCGCGAGGAATAGTACGAGCCGACCGGGCATGGTTTCGGCCTGCCTCGCTGTCAAGGCACGCTACAAAATGCTGATTGTATTGAGTTTTTGGCAGGGGCAGAGAGGCTCGAACTCCCGACCTACGGTTTTGGAGACCGTCGCTCTACCAACTGAGCTATACCCCTAATTCGAAGGGCGGTTTAACGGGAATTGCCGACCGGTTCAAGCGGTAATTCATCCAGCTATCTGATTCACCGTCCGGGAATCTTCCGACCAAGGCGACGGTTGTAAAAGCACACAACGCACCGGAAATCTCCGGTGCGTTGTTTCAGTATTTGATGTGTTCCCTGATGCCGTCGGCGAGCTTACGGCACCCCCGCCCGCATCACTCCGTGATGCTTGCGACGATGCCGGCGCCGCGCAAAACGCGCTTGCGCGCATTTTGCATCCTTAGTGCCGTCGGCAAGCTTGCGGCATCTTCGCCGGCATCACTCCGTGATGCTTGCGACGATGCCGGCGCCGACGGTGCGGCCGCCTTCGCGGATGGCAAAGCGAAGCTTCTCTTCCATCGCAATCGGAACAATCAGTTCC
>JANQMU010000137.1 GCA_028279875.1 Rhizobiaceae bacterium | reverse complement strand
GCCACGCGCAAGAAAGTCGGATAACTCGAAATGGCTGTTCTGGATGTCGCAGACGATGCTGTTTCCGCTGAGGCGGAAACGGCACCGGCTGTGTCGGTTGACAATATCGATGTTCGTTTCGGCAGCGGCGATGCAGCTGTCACCGCGCTGAAAGGCGTGAGTGTCGACATTCCCGACGGCGCGTTCGTCACCATGCTCGGGCCGTCCGGATGCGGGAAGTCGACTCTTCTGCGGGCGATCGCCGATCTTGTGCCGACGGCCAAGGGGGAGATCAGGGTCCATGGCCGGACGCCGGAAGAGGCCCGCAAATCCCGCGATTTTGCCTTCGTCTTTCAGGACGCGACCCTGCTTCCCTGGCGCAGCGCGATCGACAATGTCAAACTGCCGCTGGAGGTCGGAGATCCGGGGCCGGCCCATGCGGACCCCAAAGAACTGCTTGACCTTGTCGGGCTGAGCGGCCGTGAAAACGCGCTGCCGGCGGAGCTGTCGGGCGGGATGCGGCAGCGCGTCGCCATTGCCCGCGCCCTGGTGACGCGGCCGCGCATTCTGCTGATGGATGAGCCCTTCGGCGCGCTTGACGAAATCACCCGCGACAAGCTCAACGAGGAACTGCTGCGAATCTGGCAGGAGACCGGAACCACGATCCTGTTCGTGACCCATTCCATTCCGGAAGCGGCGTTCCTTGGACAGAAGGTGCTGGTCCTTGCCGCGCATCCCGGGCGGGTCAAGGAATTCATGCCGGTGAAACTGCCGTTTCCGCGGCACCTGGCGATGCGTGACACGATGGAATTCATTGAGATCACAGCCCATTTGCGGCAGTTGCTGGAGGAGTGCTGACCGTGACCGATATTGCAGAAAGCCGATCGGCCGACACCCATTCCGCACCCTATGCGTGGTTCGAGAAAAGCCGCGAAAAACTCCCGGCGATCGTCGCCGTCATTGGCCTGTTGGTGCTGTGGCAGGGTATCGTGTGGATTTTTTCGGTACCAACCTATATGGCTCCGAGCCCGTTCGAGGTCCTTGGCGCTTTCCGGGAAAACGCCGCCATCCTGGTGAGCAATTTCTGGCCGACCTTCTTCGAGGCGCTGCTCGGGTTTGTCTGCGGCAATCTGGTGGCCATCCTGCTGGCCGTCCTCTTCGTTCACAGCCAGACGGCAGAACGTGCCTTCTACCCGATCGCTGTGTTCATCAACACCATTCCGATCATTGCCGTCGCGCCGATCCTGGTGCTGATCTTCGGCAACGGTCTCGCGCCGAAAATCATCATCGCGGCGCTGATCTGTTTCTTCCCGACGCTTGTCAACATGGTCCGTGGGCTGAAGGCGGTGAATCCGGCCACCCTCGACCTGATGCGTGTGCTGTCGGCGACCAATTCGGAAGTCTTCTGGAAAGTCAGGCTGCAAAGCTCGCTGCCGTTTCTGTTTGCGGCGCTGAAGATCGCCAGCACGACCTGCGTGATCGGCGCCATCGTTGCCGAATGGATCGGGTCGAATTTCGGGCTCGGCGCGCTGATCATCGAGGCGACCTACAATTTCCGCTCGCCGCTGCTCTACGCCACCGTCTTCACGGCGGCATTGCTCGCGGTCTGCCTTTTCACACTCGTCTCGTTTGCAGAACGATATTTCATTCGCTGGAAGGCGCCTGCCGTTCATTAGGCGCCCGGCACGAAACGCATGATCCGGCCGCAACGGCGGCTCGAAGACAGGACGGAGTCCATCATGACTATCAAAACGATCCAGGAATCAGCCCGGGAGGCAGCCATCGTCGACCGTTCCGATGTGGTGGTTGTCGGCGGCGGACCGGCTGGGATTTCGGCGGCGGTGTCGGCGGCGAGGAACGGCGCGTCGGTGACCCTGCTGGAACGCTACGCCTATCTCGGCGGGCTGGCCTCCGGGGGCATGGTGCTGATCCTCGACGACATGCACAATGATCTGGAGATCACGGTCCGCGGCATCTGCATGGAAATGATCGAGCGGATGGAGCGCATGGGCCTGTGCGTGACACCGCCGGAGCGGGACCGCCAGCCCGATATCCGCGAGACCCAGGCCATGTGGCAGAAATGGTCGCGCTGGGGCGTCTTCGATTTCCACACCAAGTCGATGCCGCATCCGGTCTGCTACGCCGCGGCCTTCGACCCGGACGGCTACAAGCGTGCGTCCAACGAGCTGATCCAGGATTCCGGCGTCAAATTGCGGCTGCACAGCTGGTTCTCGTCGGCCATCGTCGAGGACGGGGCGATCAAGGGCGTGATCTGTGAGACCAAGGATGGCCGGCAGGCCATTCTGGGCGACGTGGTGATCGATACCAGCGGTGATCTGGACGTCGCGGCCAGTGCCGGCGCGAGGTTCCAGGAGGGCACGTTCATCCTGACGACCGTGTCGCGCTGGGGCGGCGTCGATACCGACAAGGCGGAACGCTATCAGTATGAAAACCCGGAGGAATTCGCGCGTGTCGATCACGAGGCGAAGCGGCTGATCGGCGGCTGCTGGAACTATTGGTGGCTCAAGACCCCGCTGCCGGGGGTCGTCTGGCTCAACTGTCCGCATATGCCGAAACTGAGCGGCACCAAGGTCGAGGATCTGACCGAGGCCGAGTTCGAAGGCCGCCGGCGGATGGACAGGCTGCTCGCCTTTGCCCATGAGAACCTGCCCGGCTTCGAAAACGCCTATGTGGTGGATTTCGCGCCGCAGACGGGAGTTCGTCAGACACGGCAGCTGGAAGGCGAATATGTCGTCACCAAGGACGATGTCATGTCGCGCCGGCATTTCGCCGACACGGTGTGCCGCGGACGCGACTATTATACGCCCTACCGGGCCATGGTGCCGCAGGACATCGATCAGCTCCTGGTGGCGGGGCGGCATTATTCGGCGACGCCGCAGGCGCAGAAATCCAGCCGCGAGATCCCGCCCTGCATGGCGATGGGCGAGGCGGCGGGCATTGCCGCGACGGTGGCGCTGAATGCGGGACGGACCGTCCGCGATGCTGATGTCGGCCTGATCCAGAAGAAAATGCGCGACCAGGGCGCTGATCCCGGCGACATCCCGTCAACCAACGCTTTGACACAGGAGGCCGCCGAATGAAGCCGCTCCCGCTCGATGGCGTGCGCGTGATCGACTTCACGCAGGTCATGCTCGGTCCCTGCTGCACGCAGGTTCTGGCCGATTACGGCGCCGATGTGATCAAGATCGAAAAGGAGAAGATCGGCGATCTGTCGCGCTGGTCCCTCGGCTCCGATCCCGACGGCCTGACGAATCCAGTTTTCAGCTCGCTCAATCGCAACAAGAAGAGCCTGGCCCTGAACCTCAAGCGCGAGGATGTCCGCGCGCAGGTTCTGGAACTGATCGACCATGCCGATGTCGTGGTCAACAATTTCCGGCCTGGTGTGATGGAGCGCATGGGCTTCGGCTACGAGACGCTCAGAGAGCGCAACCCGCGGCTGATCTTCGCGGTCGGGACCGGGTTCGGGCTGGAGGGACCCTACCGCCACAAGGGCGGCCAGGACGTTCTGGCCCAGGCGATGTCCGGCGTCATGGCACGCAAGGCCGACGAGACCCATCCGACGGCGATCTATGCGACGACCCTGTGTGACTATTCGGCCGGCATGCATCTGGTGCAGGGCATCCTGCTGGCGCTTCTGCAGCGCGACAAAACCGGCGAGGGGCAGCAGGTTGCGGTCAGCCTCTATTCGTCCATGATCGCCATGCAGATGCAGGAGGCCGCCGTGCGGATGATGCGAGGAAAGGAACTCAACTGGGCGGCCTTTCCGCTGACCGGTGTCTTCGAGACCACCGACCGCCCCATCGTCATGGTCGGCGCTTTCAAACCCAATCCCCTGCAGGATATCTGCAATGCGCTGGAAATCGAGGATCTGTCCCAAAACCCGCGCTATGCCGATTTCGATTCGCAGGCGGCACACCGCCCGGAACTTCAGAAGATCTTCCGGGATCGCTTCGCCCAGGAAAGCGCCGCGCACTGGCTGGAACGGCTAGAGGGCGTCGATATTCTGTGTTCGCTCGTCAAGAGCCTCGAGGAGGCGCTGGAAGACGAGCAGACGCTGGTCAACAGGCTGATCATCGAATCGGAGCAGAGAGAAGCCGGCCCGGTCAGGCTGATCGGCTCGCCGATTGACATGTCGGACGCGCCGGTCACCGTCCGCATTCCGCCGCCGGATCTTGGGCAACACAATGACGAACTGCTCGGCGACCACACGCCGATGGCCGCGGCGGGCGCCAAATGAGCGTCGACCTTGCCGTTTCGGATCGCGTTGCCCGCGTCACCATCGACCGGCCGGACAGGCTGAACGCGATCGACGCCGCCACCGAACAGGAGCTTGAGCGGATCTGGCGCGAACTGGAGACGCGCGACGACGTCTCCTGCATCGTGCTGACCGGTGCCGGCGAAAAGGCCTTCTGCGTTGGCGCCGACATGAAGGATGTCAGCAAATCCGGGCTGCACTACTGGGCGGAAACCCGGCCGAACGGGTTCGGCGGGCTGTGTTTTCGCCGGACACTGGATATTCCGGTGATCGCCCGCGTGAACGGCTACGCGCTTGGCGGCGGGTTCGAGATGGTCCTTGGGTGCGACATCGTCATCGCATCGGAGCAGGCCCGGTTCGGCCTGCCCGAGGGGCGTGTCGGGCGCATGCCGCTCGATGGCGGAATGATTGTCCTGCAACGCAAGATTCCGCATAATCTCGCCATGGGCATGATGCTGACCGGCCGGCAGGTCAGCGCCGAGGAACTGGCGCGCCATGGCCTGATCAACGAGGTCGCGGCACCCGGCGATCTCGATACGGTTGTCGATCGCTGGGTGTCTGATATTCTGGCCAACGCACCGCTGTCGCTGCGGGCCATCAAGCAGACCGTCAACCGCACCGGTCATCTGAAGCCGGACGAGGCGCATTCGCTCAAGACCCCGGCGCTGATCCGGGCGCTGGAGAGCGAGGATGCCGTCGAGGGCGTCAAGGCCTTCCAGGAGAAGAGGCCTCCGGTCTGGCGCGGCCAATAGAGATTGCCTAACGTTGTCTGAACGAGAGGCAATCCGATGCATGCAGCGATCCTGAAATATTTCTGTGCCGTCGCGCGCGCCGGATCGATCCGCAAGGCGTCTGAAGAGCTTCACGTGGCGACTTCGGCGCTCAGCCGGCAGATTCAAAAACTGGAAGAAGAACTGGGAACGCAGCTTTTCGAGCGGCTGCCCAAGGGATTGCGGTTGACGCGGGCGGGCGAGGAAGTGCTGCGGCACGCCGATTCGACCCTGCTGGAATTCGACTTGCTGAAAAGCGAAATCGCTGCCTTGAGGGGCATTCAGTCGGGCCAGGTGCGGATCGTCAGCCTCGACAGCCTCCTGGTCAAATTCCTGCCCGAGCAGATCCTGGCGTTCCACAAGGCCCATCCCGGCGTCGAGTTTCGGGTTCAGTCGGGCGCCCATGGTCGCGTCACCACCATGGTCGCCGAAGGCGATGCGGATCTCGGCATCACGTTCAATATCTCGCATCCGGACGACACCAAGATCGTCCATGATGTCGCCATGCCACTGATGGCGATGGTGTCGAAATCGCATCCGCTGGCGTCGAAATCATCCGTCACCCTGTCGGAGTGCGCGCAGTACAATCTGCTGCTGCAGATGGATACGGAGCCGATCCGCACGCTGATCGATGTGGAACTCTCCGTCTTGCAGCGCAGCGGCCGGATCCTGGTGACCAGCAACCACCTCACAATGTTGCTGCCGATGGTGAAATCGGGCCTTGGCGTCGCTTTCTACACCCCGATCGGGATGCTGGACGAACTGGCCGCCGGCGACGTCGTCGGCGTGCCGCTGGAGGGAACCAAACTCGGTGCGCTGCGCCTCGGGGTGCTGGTGCCGCGGCGCCGGCAGATGACCCATGCGGCGCAGGCGATGATGGAACAGCTGGGAACGGCTCTGGCGGAGCTGGAACAGTCGATGCACTGATCCGGTGCGAATGGGAGACGGTGCATGTCGATTGCAATCATGGCGGAGCGCTATGCGTTTTCGCCGGGATCGGATCCGGTCCGTCATGATGTCGGGCTGGATGTTTCGGATGGCGCGGTGGTTTCGACCGAACCGCAGGCCGGCGCGGCAAAGGCCGGTTTCGTCATGGCCAGTCCGGTCAATGCCCATGATCATGGCTACGGCATGCGAACGCTGGCCTTTGGCTGCGTCGACGATGCGCTGGAGAGCTGGATCGCGCATCTTCGTCTGCGACCGCGCACTGATCCTTATCTCGAAGCGCT
Source organism: Rhizobiaceae bacterium (assembly GCA_028279875.1). Lineage (GTDB taxonomy): Bacteria > Pseudomonadota > Alphaproteobacteria > Rhizobiales > Rhizobiaceae > Hoeflea_A. Next base: position 27,253 of record JANQMU010000137.1, on the reverse strand, counting down.
GGTGGCGTTCGGGCGGCTGGCGCGGGCCGGCGTCGGGATCACCATGCATTGCCACAATTCGCTCAATGCCGAGCGGCTTGTCGAGGAAGCCGCCGCGGTCGTGCGCGCCGCGGCGGATGTCGGCATCCGCCTGGCACTGTCCTGTCCGTTGCTCGACCGCGACCCGTGGACCTATGGCGGGCCGGACCGGCTGCGGGCTGTTGTTTCGGATGACGACTGGTCGGTGCTGGAACCGCTGATCCCGCGCTATGGGACAATCGAAGCGCAATTGCAGGCGGTCGAAGCCATTGCTGAACGGCACCATGGCGGCTGTGTTGATGTGCAATATGGCCCCATCGGTCCGCAATGGTGCTCCAATGCGCTGCTTGAAGCGATCGCCGAGGCATCGCATGAGAGCGGCCGCCGCATTCACATGCATCTTCTGGAAAGCCCGCGGCAGCGGCGCTGGCTGGACGAACGCTTTCCGCAGGGCGTGGTGCAATATCTCGATGAGATCGGTTTCCTGTCACCGCGACTTGCCGTTGCCCATGGCGTGCAACTCACTGAACCGGAGATCGAATTGTTGGCCGAGCGTGGCGTTCAGCTGGTTTCCAATCCATCGGCCAATCTGAGGCTGCGATCCGGCATCGCGCCATTGGCGGGTGCCGTCGGCAGCGGTCTGGAACTGGCGCTTGGTCTGGACGGAACCGGGTTCGACGACGATCAGGATCTGTGGCGGGAAATGCGGCTCCTGCGGTTGCTGCATGGCGGCCAGCGCATGGAGACACAGTTTCCGCCGGCGGCTGTGTTCCATGCGGCCGTTGCCGCCGGCCGAAAGGTTACCGGGTTTTCGGCTGAATCGGATCTGTCCCTGATCGATTTCGACGCCATGTGTGACGATCTGCTGCTCGACGATATCGACCCCACGGAGATTTTGCTGACCCGCATGTCGGCACGCCACGCCACGGGCCTGATCGTCGCCGGAAAGTGGGTCCTGCGCGACGGAGAACTGGTGACGATCGATTTCGAAGAGGCTTGCCGAGAATTGCTGGCCCAGGCGAAGGCCGATCTGCCGCGCCTGCAGGAAGAGCGAAAGATCGCGGCGCTGCTGGGCGGGGCGATCCGGGACCATTACCGGCTGATGGAATAGCCCGGACCGAAACCGAGCGCTTTCAGCCTTCGAAGTCGCCTGCCAGTGCCGCGTTCTGCTCGAGGCTCAACGACCGAAGCGGTGGCAGCACGGTTGCAAAGTCCGGGAGATTCAGACGTGTCGCGACGAGCTGTTTGACGGCCGGCACGAGCGGGAACGATGTGATATGGCCGCGGCATCCGGTGACCGCCTCCAGGGCGTCGCTGTCATCGGGGTTTTTCCAAAGCGCGGCCGACCGCGGCGCGTTGATGTTGACGGTTGCCGATATGCATCCGGCAAAGCCATCCTTCTGTGCGCGGGCGAGTGCCGTCTCACTGCTCGGGAAAACATCGAAGCCATCGATGCGCGCGATGCTGGCGGCGTAGTCGAGATCGCCGGAGCTGTCTTTCATGCCGTATATGCGCTGTGGAAAGTGCTCGACCAGCCGCGTGGCCAGCTCGGCTGAAAATGTGATGCCTGTCAGTTGCGGGAAATTGTAAAGATAGATCGGTATCGGCGTGTCGGTTGTCCGGGCAATCAGCGCCTCGAACCAGGCGAAGAGCCCGTCATCGGAAACCGGCTTGTAGTAATAGGGCGGCAGCACCAAGGCGGCTGCGAACCCCGTGTCGAAGGCGAAGCGGGTCAGATCGACGGTCGTCGCGAGGTCCGGCGTTCCGGTGCCGACCATCAGCCGGTCCTTCGCAAGCGCGGAGGATGCGGTCTCCATGACGGATTTCCGTTGTGCGGGTGACAGCGAGTTGGCTTCCCCGGTGGTGCCCAGCACGTTGAGCCCGTCGCAGCCATTGTCCAGCGCCCAGCTTGCATGGCGGATGAACAGGTCTCCATTCGGCTCGCCATTGCTGTCGAAGGGCGTCGGCACCGCCGCGATGACGCCGCCAAGATCGTGTTCGGGCATTTATGAGTTCCGTTCGCTGTCTGCCGTCATCAATTCGCTGTTGATGTCCTTGGGGAGGGCAGCGACGTGGGGATGGTCAGCATCCGTGCTGATCGATTTGTCCCAGCCGCCGGGATCGCCGAGACCGGACACGTCGTCGCTGAAGAAGTCGCGATTGATCGCTTCATAATGGCTGTATTTTTCCTGCAATTCGCCGTCCCATGTTATCGCGTCGACCGGGCAGATGGAAAGGCACAGCCCGCAATTGATGCATTCGTCCGGATGGATATAGAACATCCGGCCGCCCTCATAGATACACTCGACCGGACAGGCCACCGTGCAGTCGCCGTCCTTGATGTCGACGCAGGGTTCGGTGATGATATAGGCCATCCCGGGCAATTCCTCCGACCGATGCTTCGGGAAAGAATCGCATTTCAAACTGTTCTCATAAAGAGCCAATTTTCGCGTGCCATGTTGCCGAAACGGCAACGATTTCAGGTAGCCTCCATCGTCCGGCCCTTTGAATCGAAGCGGTAGATCCAGTTCTTGTCGGGCGTTGCGAAAATCCGGTCGTCATCGTCATAGCTGTGCTGGCCGAACAGCCGCACGGCGATCTGCCCGACCTTTTCCGTGTCGATGTACAGCATGGTGTCGGCGCCGAGATGTTCGGCATGGGTGACCGTGCCGGCCCAGTCGCCCTTTGCGGCATCGACGGAAATATGTTCGGGCCGGATGCCGATCGTCCTGGCGTCCGTATCGTCGAGGCGGGCCGCATCGATGAAGTTCATTTGCGGCGAGCCGATGAAGCCGGCGACGAACAGATTGGCCGGCTTGTTGTAGAGTTCCATCGGCGAGCCGATCTGTTCGACGCTTCCGGCATTCAGCACGACGATCTTGTCGGCCAGGGTCATGGCTTCGACCTGGTCGTGCGTGACATAGATCATCGTCGCGCCGAGCTCGCGATGCAGCCGGGCGATCTCGAGGCGCGTATTGACGCGCAGCGCGGCGTCGAGATTGGACAGCGGCTCGTCGAACAAGAACAGTTCGGGATCGCGCACGACGGCGCGGCCGATCGCCACGCGCTGGCGCTGGCCGCCGGAAAGTTCCGCCGGGTGCCGCTCCAGATAGTCGTCCAGCGACAGCATTTTGGAGGCCATATCGACCCGCCTGGCGACATCGGTCGCCGGCAGGCCGGCCTGTTTGATGCCAAGCGACATGTTCTTGCGCACCGTGAGATGCGGATAGAGCGCATAGGTCTGGAACACCATGGCGATACCGCGTTTCGAGGGTGGCAGGTGATTGACGGCTTTGCCGTCGATCTCGACGGCTCCCGATGTCGCGTCTTCCAGGCCGGCAATGACGCGAAGCAGGGTCGACTTGCCGCAGCCGGAGGGGCCGACAAAAATCACGAATTCCCCGTCTTCGACATCGAGATCGATTCCCTTCAGCACCTCGACATCGCCGAAGGATTTGTGGATGTTTTGCAGTTTCAGAGAGCCCACTTTTTCGATCTTTCCGTTGCGGCGTGTTTCAACGCGAGAGTGGTGTCAGAGCTTCACCGGGTTGCCGGTACGCACGCTTTCGTCGGCGGCGAGACAGACGCCGAGCGAACGGATGGCGTCCTCCATGTGGCGCGACAAATCGATGTCGTCGCGGATGGCCTTGAGAAAATAGGCCTGTTCGCGGTCGCACAGTTCCTGATGATCCGGCTCGCCTTCCATGGAGAACAGCGCGTCCGGCGTCGTGAACCGGCCGTCGGCGCCGGTCTCGGCCCTGTGGACCCGGATGCGCTGGGTCTTGGTATGGGTGTCGATGTCGTCGGATTTGGCACTCTCGTCCATGACGATCGACACGCAGCCCCCGGGCGACATGACGTCTTTGACGAAAAACGCGGTTTCGGAGATCATTGGCCCCCACGCTGCCTCGTACCAGCCGACTGATCCGTCTTCGAACAGCACCTGGAGGTGCCCGTAATTGTACATTTGCGGGTCGATCTCGTCGGACAGGCGCACGCCCATGCCGCGCACTTCGACAGGCCTGGCATCGACGATCTGGCACATCACGTCGACATAGTGGACACCGCAATCGACGATCGGCGAGGTCGAGCGCATCAATTGCTTGTGGGTCTGCCAGGTGGCGCCGCTCGATTGCTGGTTGAGGTTCATGCGGAACACATAGGGGCCGCCGAGATTACGGGCTTCCTCGATCAGCCGGATCCAGGAGGGGTGGTGCCGCAAAATATAGCCGACCACCAGTTTGCGGTCGTTCGCAACGGCGCAATCGACCACCCGGCGGGCGTCATCGACAGTCGTCGCCAGCGGCTTTTCGACAAAGACATGGGCGCCGGCTTCCATGGCCGAGATGGCGAAATCGGCGTGGCTGTCGGAATAGGTGTTGATCGAGACCGCGTCGGGTTGGTGTTCGGCGATGGCGTCTTCCAGAGACGGCAGGATGGCGTGTCCCGCCAAGGGGTCTGGCAAATCGACCGCCGAGCGGTTGACGAGCGCGGTGATCTCGAAACCCGGATTGGTGTGATAGGCGAGGGCATGGCTGCGCCCCATATTGCCGAGGCCGGCGACGACGATGCGTATGGGCGTATCCGTCATTTGACCGCTCCTGCTGTTATGCCGCGTATGAGCTGGCGCGAGAAAATCACATAGAGGACGAGAACTGGCAGGATCGCCAGGGAAAGGGCCGAGAGGACCGCGTTCCAGTTGGTGACGAACTGACCGATGAACACCTGGGCGCCGAGGGTGATGGTCTTGGTTTCTTCGGCCGGCGCCAGGATCAGCGGGAACCACAGATCGTTCCAGATCGGGATCATGGTGAACACGGCCACCGTCGCCATGGCTGGCCGGACGAGGGGCAGGACGAGGCGGAAGAAGATGCGGTACTCCGACAGGCCGTCGATGCGGCCGGCATCCTTCAGATCCGCCGACACCTGACGCATGAATTCCGACAGGATGAAGACCGCCAGCGGCAAGCCCTGAGCCGTGTAGACCAGAATCAGCGCGGTCAGCGTGTTCACCAATCCGCTGGCGACCATCATTTGCTGAATGGCGACGGTTCCAAGCCGGATCGGGATCATGATGCCGAGCGCCAGGTAAAGCCCCATCAGCAGATTGCCTCGAAAACGGTACTCGGCGAGGGCGAACGCGGCCATCGCCCCGAACAGCAGCACAAAAAACAGCGACGCGACGGTGACGATCAGGCTATTCTGGAAATAGAGGAAAAAATCGCCTTGCGCTAACACCGTTTCATAGCCGATGAGGCTGAAGGTCGACTGGTCCGGCAGCGACAGGGGCGAGCGGAAGATCGCCTTTCGCGACTTGAAGGAATTGACGATGATCACGATCACCGGAAACAGCGCGATGACGGTGTAGGTCGCCAAAATGGCGTGCGCTGCAACCGATCGTCCGAGGGATGAGGTGGCTCTGGTCATGGCTCTTCCTCAGAACTGATAGCGGCGCAGCCGCGTCTGGATGCCGAACAGGTAGATCGAGACGCCGGCCAGGATGATCAGGAACATCAGCGAGGCGATGGCCGATCCCATATTCGGATCACCGATCTGCAACTGGAAACCGAAGAAGGTCCGGTACAGGAACGTGCCGAGAATATCGGTCGCATGATCGGGGCCGGCCAATGCACCCTGCGTCGTATAAATCAGGTCGAAGGCATTGAAATTGCCGACGAAAGTGAGGATGGAGATGATCCCGATGGCCGGCAGGACCAGTGGCAGTTTTATCTTCCAGAATTGCTTCATGCCGGTAATGCCGTCGCATTCAGCGGCCTCCAGGATCTCGTCCGGTATCGACAGCAGCGCGGCATAGATCAGCATCATCGGAATGCCGATGAACTGCCACACCGAGATCAGGCCGAGCGTGGTCAGCGCATATTCGGGTCTTCCGAGCCACGGGGCAAAAAGGCTTTTGAGTCCGACCGCGTCAAGTATATCGGGCGTGATGCCCCAGAGCGGGCTGAGGATCAGTTTCCAGGCGAATCCGACGATGACGAATGACAGGATCGTCGGGATGAAGATGGCCGTGCGATAAAAGGCGGAGAACCGGAGCCGGGGGCTTGAGAGCAACGCGGCAAAGAGAATGCCCAAGGGGTTCTGCACCAGCATGTGGATGATGAAGAACCAGGTGTTGTTGCCCAGTGCGTTCCAGAAGGAATCGGACCATCGAGGGTCGCCGAGCAGGATGCGGAAATTATCCAGCCCGACGAAAATCTGCTGCTGATCGATCTTACGAAACAGGGAAAGCTGGAGCGTGCCGAAGAGGGGGATGATCATGATCGCCGTATAGACGAGAACGGCGGGCGCCAGAAAAACCGCGATGTGCCACCGGACGGATCGTTTTTTGGTGCCGTTCATGGTCGTGATGTCCCCACCCGGTTGATCGTGCGCGTCCGGTGTCGATTGCCGGCGAGGGGGCCACCATGCCCCCTGGCGACGGGCCCGTTGCAATGTTCAAGGCGCGCAGGTTGGGCCGGCGTCTTGCGCCGGCCCGGTTCAGGGCGCTTACTGGTGCGGCGCGTACCAGCTTGCCAGTCCATCCTGCAGACGCTTGGCCGCCTCGGCAGGGCTTTCCGTTCCGCGGACGACGTTGGCGGACGCATTCCAGGTCTCGTTTTCGAGATTGGGCGTGCCGCGGGAGAGGATCTGGTAGGTCGAGCGGATGGTGGAGTTGCATTTGTCACGCCAGGAAACGAATTCCTGCGCCAGCGGATCGTCCATCGCCACGGAATTGTTCGACAGCGAGAAGAATCCCGGCAGCGCGTTGGCGTAGAGGGATGCGAACTCCGCCGATCCGACCCAGTTGAGGAAGGCCTTGGCGGCTTCAGGGTTTTTGCTCTTGCTGTTCATGCCAAGGGCAATATCCGTATGGTCCGAAATGTAGCACGGATCACCGGCATTGATGACCGGCGGCGGGAAAGCCCCCATCTCGAAATCGGCGAGGTTGTTGAAACCGGAGATTTCCCAGGATCCCGCCGGATAGATGGCGGCGCGACCGAGCGTGAACATGTTTTGGCTGTCGGGATAGGTCTGGGCTTCGAAACCGTCTCCGAGATAGTCCTTCCAGCGGGCCAGCGTTTCATAGGGTTTGATCCAGACATCGTCCGTGAGCTTCTGGTCGCCCTTGATCAGAGCCAGGCGGCCGTCTTCGCCCTTCCAGTAGTTGGGGCCGATATTCTGGTAGCCCATGGTTGCGGCTTCCCACTGGTCGTTGGTGCCCATGGCCATGGGAATGTAGTTGCCGTCCGCCTTGATCTTGTCGAGGGTGGCGAACAGTTCGGCTTCCGTGGCCGGTACGGAAAGACCCAGTTCGTCAAAGGCGTCCTTGTTGTAGATGAAGCCGTGAATCACGGATGCCATCGGCACGCAGAATGCCGTCGAGCCGTCGTCCGTGATCCAGGCCGATTTGGCCACGTCGCCGAAATTCTTCATGCCTTCAAGGTCGTTGAGCGAGGCCAGGTGGCCTTGATTGAACAGTTCCAGCGATCTGTCGAAAGGCCGGCAGGTGATCAGGTCACCGGCCGATTCGGACGCCAGTTTTGCACTGACCGCGGCGTCATATTCGGTGGGTGCGGTGGGTGTGAATTTGACCTTGATGCCGGGATGTTTCGCTTCGAAGGCCGGAATGATCTTCGACTGCCAGATTTCAAGGTCGTCGTTGCGCCAGCTTTCGATGATCAAGGTCGCGTCCTGGGCATTGGCAAGGCTTGCGCTCGCCAAAATGGTCGATGCCAGGAGCAGGGTGCTCATTGTCTTGTTCATGGTTTTGTCTCCCTGGTAATGCGCCACTCAGGCGCGTTGCTGTTCAGGGCTTTCGCCCTGATCAAGTGCGGTCAAAGCCGACCGTACGTTCTGTTGGTTGCGTTCGAGAAGTTGCCGGGCGGCGGGGCCGTCCGAAGCGCCGACGGCAAGAAGAACCGCGACCTTGACGCTGCCTTCGGCGCGGGCCAGGCAATCCCGGGCGGTTTGACGGTCGCATTGCGCCAGCGCCATGACGATCCGCTCGGCGCGGGCCCGCAGTTTCCTGTTGTCGGCGACGAGGTTGACCATGTGGCCATCGACGATGTGGCCCAAATGCACCGCCATCAGAGTCGAGATCATGTTGAGTGTGATCTTCTGCGCGGTTCCGGCGCCCATGCGCGTTGAGCCGGCAACGAGTTCAGGCGGGGTGGGCAGGGTGATTTTGACATGCGCGGCCTGCAGAAGGGGCGAGCCTTCATTGTTGGCGATGGCGATCGTGCGGGCGCCGCTCTCGCTGGCACGTTGAAGTGCGCCCAGCACATAGGGTGTCGAGCCACTGGCCGACACGGCGATCAGGCAGTCCTTGTCCGATATCCCGCCGGCGTCGCGGTGACCGAGTGCCTCGTCATCCTCCGGTCCGCCAAAGAATGTCTCGAGGCTGGGTGGGCCGCCGGCAAACAGGATCTTGATGCGATCGCGTTCAATGCCGAATGTGCCCGGCAGTTCGAGGGCGTCGGAAAGCGCCATCAGACCCGAACTGCCGGCTGCCGCATAGACAAGGTTACCGCCGCCACGAAGCGCATCGGCCGCAACAGTGGCTGCTGCGGCAATGTCGGAGGTGGCGTGGCGGACGGAGGCGACGGCCTGCGCCTGTCCGTCGAGAAGCGCCGACACGATCGCCTGCGGCTCCAGAAGGTCGAGGCCTTCCGATTGCTCATGCATGCTCTCGGTGGTTGTGTCGCGCATGGGTTCCTCCAAACTCAATAATGCCAAAAAAATACCAATTGTCTAGAAAATGTTTACGGAGATTAATGATTTTGCAGTGCCCTATGGGAATATCCTTTTTAAAACAGATTATTATGGATGTGGATGTTTTTTTCGAAAATGCGCTTGGTTAATGGTATTTTATTGGTATTATAGATATGGGAGGTTCTCATGACGGAATTTTTCATCGGGATCGATGGGGGCGGAACCAGTTGCCGGGCGGCACTGGCAACCGCCGATGGTGCCGTCATGGGCGAGGGCACCAGCGGTGCCGCCAATATCCTGACAGATGTGGACGGTGCGACGCGTCACATTGTCGAGGCGGCTGGAAAAGCCTGCCGCGCCGCCGGCATCGATCCGGCGATCCTGTCTTCCGCCAGTGCCGTTCTCGGGCTTGCCGGCGCCAATGTCGCAACGACGGCGGCTGCGATGCAGCGCCAATTGCCCTTTGCGAGAAGTGCGGTCGAGACCGATGCGCTGATTGCCGCCCATGGCGCCCTCGGAGACGGCGACGGGGCGATTGCGATTTTGGGCACCGGGTCGGTATTTGCGCAAAAGCGCGGCGACATTGTGCGAACGGTCGGCGGGTGGGGCTTCGTCGTCGGAGACCAGGGCGCGGGCGCGGCATTGGGCCGCATTCTGCTGCGCGAAGCACTGCTGGTTCATGACGGCGTGCGCGAGGGCTCGCCCCTGACCGCCAGGGCCATGAGTGATTTCGACAATGACCCGCGTGCCGTTTCCGCCTTTGCCTATGAGGCGGTCCCCGGGCAGTTCGCGCGTTACGCGCCGCTGGTGTTCGAATATGCCGGGCAGGAGGACACGGTGGCCGTGCGGATCCTGAAATGCGCCGCCCGGCAGGTCGATGAATCGCTGGATGCCGTGCTTGACGGTCCGGCCGACCGGCTGTGCCTGCTGGGCGGTCTGGGGCGGCTTTACGAACCCCTGCTGTCGGCCGTTCACCGCAAATCCGTCTGCCCGCCGGCGGGAGATGCGCTGTCGGGTGCGACGCGACTGGCGGTGAAACGGTTCTCAGCGGATGGTGCGGCCCATGGATAAGCGGCTGCAATCCATTTTTGCGGTCAGGAGCGAACCGTCCGGGGAAAGCGGCCCGCTTTACCTGAAGTTGCGCGGCCGGGTGGCCCGTGCTGTCAGCGATGGCGTTCTCGTCGGCGGCGATGCGCTGCCGTCGGAGCGCGATATCGCCGAACTTGCCGATGTGTCGCGTGTCACGGTGCGCAAGGCGGTTCAGCATCTGGTTCGCGACGGCATTCTTGTGCAGCGCCACGGATCGGGTACCTTTGTGGCCAAACCGGCGCCGCGGGTGGAGCAGCCGCTGTCCCGGCTGACCTCGTTCACCGAGGACATGTCCCGGCGCGGCTGGAATGCCCATTCGCAATGGCTCAAACGGGGGCTGTTTTCCCCCTCGCCGGAGGAAATCGTCGCGCTCGGACTGGCGCCCGGCGACCAGGTGGTGCGCATCGACCGGCTGCGCAGTGCCGACGATCTGCCGCTGGCCATCGAACGGGCATCGATTTCGTCGCGCATGCTGCCGGACCCGGCGCTGGTCGAAACATCGCTTTATGCCGCGCTTGATCTGAACGGTTACCGCCCGGTGCGCGCCATTCAACGGATCTCTGCGGCCAATCTCGGAGAGGAGGATGCGCACCTGCTGCAGGTCGAACCCGGCGATGCGGGGCTGCGGATCGAGCGGACATCCTATCTGGAATCCGGCCGGGTGGTCGAATTCACCCGTTCCGTGTATCGGGGCGATGCCTATGACTTTGTCGCCGAACTGACGATCGGTCCCAACTGACGGTGTTTTGTCGCCGGCGCAATGCGAGGCCGTTCGATGGAGATGATGATTTGACGAATATGCGGCGTGAAATAGACGAAATACCGGAAGCCGTTGGCCGGCTGATTGAGGGGTTTTCGGCCGGCGCGGAGGCCGTCGGAGCGGTGCTACGGGCGCGCGATCCGGCGATTGTCGTCACGGTTGCGCGAGGCTCGTCCGACCATGCGGCGGCATTCCTCAAATATGCCATCGAGTTGAAGGCCGGCCGCCCCGTGGCCTCGATCGGTCCCTCCATCGCCTCGATCTATCGGGCGCCGCTTGCGCTCGACACGGCGCTCTGCTTGTCGGTTTCGCAGTCCGGGCGCAGCCCCGATATCGTGGCCATGCAGGACGCGGCAAAACGCGGAGGAGCGCTGACTGTCGCGCTGACCAATGCCCCCGGTTCGCCGCTGGCCTCAGGCAGCGATCATTCCGTCGACATTCGCGCAGGATCGGAGCTCGGTGTTGCCGCGACCAAGACCTACGTCAATTCGATCGTCGCCGGCCTGATGATCCTGGCCGCGTGGACGGGTGACGAAGATATGAGCGAGGCACTCCAGCGGCTGCCGGCGCAGATGGCCCGGGCCGTCACGCTGGACTGGTCGGCACTGGCTGAGGACGTTGAAGGTGAGCCTTCCCTGTTCATCCTCGGACGCGGACCGGCGCTGGCCATTGCCCATGAGGCTGCCCTGAAATTCAAGGAAACCTGCAACCAGCATGCCGAAGCCTACAGCGCCGCCGAGGTGCTGCATGGTCCGGTTTCGATGGTGGGAGCCGGATTTCCCGTGCTCGGGCTTGCCGTTCGCGATGCGGCCGAAGGGTCGGTGGTTGAGACCGCAGAGCGGCTGGCGGGCGGGGGGGCCGCGGTGCATGTCACGTCCGGCCGGGCGACGAAAGCACGGAAACTGGATTTCGTGGATACCGGTCACCCGTTGACCGATGCGGTTGCCCTGATCGCGCCGTTCTATGGATTTGTCGAAAGGCTTGCGCGGGACCGGGGACTCGATCCGGATCGTCCGGTCCGCCTGAAAAAGGTGACCGAAACCCTATGAACCAGCTCACCGCGATCAGCGCGCCGACCATTTTTGACGGCCGGCGCTGGCACGAGGACAGCGCCGTGGTCCATGCGGACGGGCACGTTACGACGATTGTCCCGGAGCGCGACGTGCCGCACGGGGCAACCGTTCGGCGGCTTGGCGAGGGCTATCTGGTTCCCGGCTTTGTGGATCTGCAGGTCAATGGCGGTGGCGGTGTGCTGCTCAATGACGATCCGTCCGGCGATGCCATCGAGCGGATTTGCCGCGCCCATGCGGCCTACGGTACGACGGCGCTGCTCGCCACGCTGATTACCGATACGCCCGACATGACGCAACGGGCGATCGAGGCGGCAAAGGCCGCAATTGCATTGCCGGTCGCCGGGTGCCTGGGCCTGCATCTGGAGGGGCCGCATCTCTCCAAGGCACGTTGCGGCGCCCATGATCCGGCGCTGATCAGACCCGCGACCGATGCCGATATTGACCGGCTGATCGACACGGCGCGAAACATCGGCAATCTGCTTGTCACCATGGCGCCGGAGGCCGTTACGGCGGCGCAACTGAAGCGGCTCGTCGATGGCGGCGTGCGCATCAGCCTAGGCCACAGCGCTGCCGGTTATGGCGAGGCACGAGCCATGATGGAGGCCGGCGCGCATATGGTGACCCATCTGTTCAACGCCATGAGCCCGCTCGGGCACCGCGAACCCGGTGTGGTCGGCGCGGCGCTGGAGACCGGATCCGTCTATGCCGGCCTGATCGCCGATGGACACCATGTCGATCCGGCGACCATGGCAATTGCGCTTCGGGCCAAGAAGGGTCCCGGAAAACTGTTCCTGGTGACCGACGCCATGTCGACGATCGGCAGCGACCTGACGACGATCACCCTGAACGGACGCCAGGTCACCCGGGCGGATGGCCGCTTGACCCTTAAGGACGGCACGCTGGCCGGCGCCGATATCGACATGATGGCCTCCATCCGGACGCTGATCGACACCGTCGGCGTGCCGCTCGACGAGGCGCTGCGCATGGCGTCCCTCTATCCAGCCGAGGCGATGGGCCTTGCGCAGACGCATGGCTGCCTGAAAGCGGCAAGCCGAGCGGATTTCGTGCATGTATCGCCGGCGCTCGATGTTCTGGAGGTCTGGATCGGCGGTGAAACCGCCCACCGCGCGTGATAATCGGTTACCAGGGGTACCAGTAGCGGGCTTCGGCCTCGCCTCTTTCGATAACCACGAAATTGTTGGCGAAGACCCGATAGGCCGGGCTCCATTCGCCGTCAGGCCACTGGATCCGGATCTGCGCGCGCTCGGCAACGCCGGTTCCCACATGAATGAAGCCGGCATGCGACGAAGCGTGTCCGCCGCCGGCATGCACCTTGCGAAGCCGGGTGGCATTGCCGGACTTGACGAGGATCGTCGCGCCGATGGCGTTGCGGTTGGCGCCGTCCTGCCGCAGTTCGATCTGCAGCCAGTTGCCCATCGGCCGGGCGCCCCAAGGGGTGCGGCCGCCGCGGTTGCGGAACACGCTGACCGGGGCCTCCCGGTTGACGACGACCAGGTCGAGCGCTCCGTCCATGTTGAAATCGGCAAGCACCGCGCCGCGGCCACGCCGATCAAGGTCGATCCCGGCCAGGTGGCCGACCTCCGCGAATGTGCCGTCATGGCGGCCGAGCAGCAGATTGTCGGGATCATAGGCTGCGAAATCCGGCATCTTCTCGACATTGCCCTTGGCGATGAAGAGGTCCAGCAGGCCGTCATTGTTGATATCGGCGAACTCCGAGTGCCAGCCGGTGGAGGGCTTCAGATCGTCGCCGGTGTAGGGACGGTGGGCCGTGGCGTTGCGCTCATAGGCGATGTCGCGATAGACCGGCCGTCCTTCCTCGGCCTCGTCGTCAAGCGTCTGCAGCTTGGTGTCCCCCATCGATGTCAGGGCATATTCGGGATAGCCGTCGGCATCGATGTCGCCCTCGGCGATCCCCATGCCCCAGATGTTGACGCGCCGCCAGCCGTCGGAGCGGCGGTAGGCGCGCGCCGGCTTGCCGGGATCGACGCGCCACAGCTGTTCCTCACCGTCCCGGTAATAGTGCCGGTCATTGGTGATGCGCAGGGCAGGCGTTCCCGAGCGGTTCCAGTCCGTGAAGATCATCGACAGGCTGCAATATCCCGGCGACAGGGCCTCCGGGTCCCGATAATCGGGGCTTTCCGCGTCCGAGGGGCGCATCAGCACATTGTCATGGCAGGTTCCCCAGGGGGAGCCGGGGGCCGTACGATCGACATAGTTGCCAAAGGCCAGTGTCGGGAATGTCCGGCCCTTTTCGAAGGTCGCGGCAAAGGCGGTGGTCCAGGCCCGCCCGCCATCGAAGGAGAAGGCGCGACCGGCATTTTCGAAGGTGCAGTCCGGCCCGCCCCTGAGGATGATGTTGCGGCCAACCCGCAGCAGCACCAGGTCACGGAAGCCGTCATTGTCGATGTCGATGGGATAGAGCCCGGTGACCTTCCGCGTATCATCGGCCGCAATGCCGAAATCGCGGTGCTCGAATTGCAGGGCTTCGCCCGGCCGGCTGCGATTGACGAACAGCCGTGCCGGGTTTTCGCCACCCGCCAGGACGAGATCGGGGAACCGGTCGCCATTGCAGTCGAAGGACGCCGCACCGCCACCGACGAAATACTCCCACGGGCCGGCATAGATATGATCGATGCCGGCGGAAAGTGCCTGCTCGACCATTACCGGAACATCCATCGGCGGGGCATCTTCGCCGAAAGCCGGCTGGCATGCTATCAGCGGAATCAACAGGGCGGGGATGGCGGTCAGGACTCTGTTCATGGCTGGATGACCAGTGTTTTCAGAAAGGCGATAAGGGCGGTACGCTGTTCGTCGTCAAGCGCGACATAGCGGTCCCGGCTTCCGCGGGCGTCGCCGCCATGGGCGCGAATGATGGCGTCAAGCGTCGTCATGTCACCGCGGTGTCCGTAGGGCGCGGTGGACGCGATGCCCCACAATTCCGAGGTCATGAAGACATCGCGGTCGACAAAACGCTGGCCGAGCAGTTCATTGCCCAGTTCGGTTACCTGCTGATCGGCGATCCGGTGCCGTTTGAGGTCGCCGAAGAGCGGCACCAGGACAGCGCCGCTTGCATCGCGGGGCAAAGTGGCCACCCAGGGCAGGAGGGAGAGATCGTATATCGCGCCCTGTTCGATCTCGCCCGGTCGCAGGGTTCCGGCGGCGTCGAACGGGCCCGGATCGGCAAAGGCCAGACTGTCGAGCGGCAGCGCCCGCCGATGACACTGCGCACAGCCGATGTCGTCGAAGACGCGGTCACCCTGGCGCGCCAGCGCCCGCCATTGCGGGTCCTCCGGCTCAAGCTGAAGCGGTGTCCGGCGGGTCGCCTGCCAGGCGACAAGCGCCGACACATCGCCTTCGGTGATTTCGCCGGCAATGCCATCGGTATCGAAATCGGCCTCGCCGGTCCAGCGCGGGCCGAACCGTTCCGTCGCCTGCATGCCGTGATGGTGATTGAGCGCATTGACGGTGAATTGCCGCAGCGAGGTGATGACGCCCTTTTGACTGAACGGCCGGATCACGAGGTCGGTGTCGATGCCGTCAAGCCCGGCAAGATCGACCATGCCGTCCGGGTGCGCTGTGATCGTGCCAAAGTCGATATCCTTGGCCTCCAGCCGGATCGTCTGCGCTTCGCCGCTCGACCGGGCGGCGCTCAGGGCCTGGCGCCGCTGTGCCTGCAGTTCGGCGCTCATTTCCCGGGCGAGCAATTCGATGAGGCCGGCACCCATCAGGTGGTTGGTGTTGCGTTCGTTGGAGAATTGCGGATCGGTGGTGTCGAAATCCGGGTTGGTGAAGCCTTCCGACACGAAGACATTGGTGACGAGATCACCGGCGCCGCCGGTTACCGGATCGTTGTGGCAGGAGGAACAGGCGTTTGCGTCGGGCCCGGGCAGACGTTGAAAGAGCTGTGGCGGCGGCCGCTTGCGCTTGGTCGGGATGATCGCCTGGGTCGCCATCGGCCGGCCGACGCCGTCGCCGCCGGTGAATTTGGCGGTGAACAGCACCTCGCCTTTGTCGACGAGGGAGCGGAGCTGAGCCGCGTCAAGGTGTCCGGTCAGGGACGACTGGGAAACATGGGCCGATATGGCTTTTTCCGACCACGGTTCGCCGGCAATGGCGGCCGGGAATGCGGCCCCGACAGCAAACAGGCCGGCAATGAATAGTCGACTATACCGCATCGCTGACAACCGCGTTGGATTTGGGGACCGCGCGGGCCATGAACTCATCGACCTCCTGCAGTGCAGTAATGGTGCATCCTTCATCGATCAGCGGCCTCTCGTCCGGATAGCAGCGAATATCGGCGTCGCGCGCGCCGGTATCGAGTTTCATTTCACCGAGCGCCTCGCGAAGCGCCGGCTCGATGAATTCGAATGCTTTGGTGCCTTTGCCGACGAAGGCGACGGGAATCGGATCGACAAGCGCGAACATATCGGCAAGCCCGGTTCCCAGGGCGCGGCCGGCTTCCCGATAGGCTTCGAGGGCATTTTCATCGCCATCGAGCGCAGCGGCAAACACCGCATCCATCTGCGTGTCACTGATATCGCTGCGCGGCGGGGCGGTGGCGCCGGCGCAGACCGAGCGCCGGTAGATGGCATAATCCCCGGCGTAGGCCTCGATGCATCCCTGACGGCCGCAACGGCACAGCGCGCCCTGCGGTATATGCGTCAGATGGCCGAACTCGGTTCCGGACGACCGAATGCCGCTGACGAGGTCGCCATTAAGCATCAGGCCCATGCCGATGCCGTGCGACAGCAGGATGGCTGCATAGTCGCGATCGAAATGTTCCGGTTCGCGCCAGTGCAGCGCACGGGCGATCATGTTGCAGTCGTTCGACACCTTGACGGGGACCTTGAACGCCTCTTCAAACTGACTCTTGAACGGCAGTTCCCGGTGCCGGGTGATCGGCGACCACAGCATCTCGCGTCCTTCGACATCGGTGACGCCCTGAACCCCCAGCCGGATGCGTTTCAGCGGCCCCGTGGTATCAGGACAGTCCGCGAGGGCGGCCTTCATGGTCGAAATCATCGTGCAGGCGAAATCCCCGGGCGCGGCGTTGCGCGCAGAGAAGGGAAGGTCGCGTTCGGCCAGCCGGTTGCCGGCATAGTCGGTGATGGAGACCGAAATCGCGTCGACCTGGAGCACGATGGAGGCAACGAGCGCAGCGGACGGGTTGAGCGCCAGCCGCACCTGCGGTCTTCCGCGGCCGCTCGATGCCGGCGCGTTCTCGTCCTGGCGGATGATGACCTCTTCGTCGAGAAGCTCGGATGTTATGGCCGAGACCGTTGATGCGCTGAGGCCGGTCCGGGCGCAGATTCCCTTGCTGGACGCCGACGAATTTCGGCGCAGAACAGCCAGAATCCTGTTCCGATTGCGCTTGCGCACATCGTCGGATCGACCCAGTTCTGCCACGGCCTGCGTTCCTCCCCAGTCCCGAGACGTGATGCTGCGGTGCAAAAAAATAGCTTCGTTGCAATAACTTAGCGCAACCTGATTTTCAAGTTGACACAGCTTGACGATTAAGTCACTATTTTTTTCGAGCCTCGAATTAAATGGCTCGTATTTTGATGATGCCGTTCGCCGGGGAGGGTCCGGTGGGCGGTTCACGTACCGGGAGGTTACAATATGAAAATGTTCAAGGCTGCCCTTATAGGCGCAGTATTTGCCGTTTCATCGGCCGGCGCCGCACTGGCCGAAGGAAAGACGATCGGCGTTTCGTGGTCGAATTTCCAGGAGGAACGGTGGAAAACGGACGAGGCGGCGATGAAGGCCGCCATCGAGGCCGCGGGCAACAAATACATTTCGGCGGACGCCCAGTCTTCCGCCGCCAAGCAGCTCACCGACGTCGAATCGCTGATTTCGCAGGGCGCCGACGCGCTAATCATCCTGGCTCAGGATGCCGGCGCCATCGGACCGGCGGTCGAAAAGGCATCGGCCGAGGGCATTCCCGTTGTCGGTTACGACCGGCTGATCGAGAATCCCGAAGCGTTCTACATCACCTTCGACAACAAGGAGGTTGGCCGCATGCAGGCGCGGGCGGTCTATGCCGCCATGCCGCAGGGCAATTACGCCTTTATCAAGGGGTCTTCGGCTGACCCGAATGCCGATTTCCTGTTTTCCGGCCAGATGGAAGTCCTGAAGGAGGCCATGGAATCCGGCAAGGTCAAGAATGTCGGCGAAGCCTATACCGACGGCTGGAAGCCGGAAAATGCCCAGAAGAACATGGAGCAGATCCTGACCGCCAACGACAATGCCGTGGATGCGGTGGTTGCGTCCAATGACGGCACCGCCGGCGGTGTCGTGGCTGCGCTTTCCGCGCAGGGCATGGACGGCAGCGTTCCGGTGTCCGGGCAGGATGGCGACCATGCGGCGCTGAACCGGGTTGCCCTGGGCACCCAGACCGTGTCGGTCTGGAAGGACGCCCGTGAGCTTGGCAAGAACGCGGCGGTCGTTGCGTCCCTGCTGGCCGACGGCACGGCCATGTCCGATGTTCCGGGCGCCCAGAAATGGTCCGGCGGTCCGGCCGGTATCGAGATGGACGCCATCTTCCTGGCGCCTGTTCCGATCACCCGCAAGAACCTCAATGTGGTGATCGATGCCGGATGGGTATCCAAGGACGTCGTCTGCCAGGGTGTGGCCGCCGGTTCCGTCTCGGCCTGCAACTAGTCTGATGTAAGCTACGCAACGAAAAACGCCGCGATCTATCCCGGTCGCGGCGTTTTTTGCTACTGTTTGCCGGTCTCCAGGGAGGGGTGGCCATGTCTGACACGTCAGAGGCACAATCAACCGCAGTGGTCGGGTCGGCGCGCCAGTCGGAGCTGTCGACGGTTGCGCGGTTCATCAGGGCGACTGAGCTCGACACCCGCATGCTCGGCATGATCGGCGCGCTGGCGCTGATCTGGATCCTGTTCGATATCTTCTCCGGCGGTCTTTTCCTGACGCCGCGAAATCTTTGGAACCTCTCGGTTCAGACCGCGTCGGTCGCGGTTATGGCGACCGGCATGGTGCTGGTGATCGTCACCCGCAATATCGACCTGTCGGTCGGTTCCATCCTAGGATTTGTCGGCATGATCATGGCGGTGACCCAGGCAGAAATCCTGCCGGGTCTGATCGGATTCGACCATCCGGCGACCTGGGTGATCGCTCTTGCCGTCGGCATCGCGCTCGGCGCGGCGATCGGGGCGCTGCACGGCTATGTCATCGCCTATCTGGGGGTCCCGGCCTTCATCGTGACGCTCGGCGGTCTGCTGGTTTGGCGCGGCGCTGCCTGGTGGGTGACGTCGGGGCGGACCGTGGCGCCGATGGATTCGACCTTCCGGTTGCTGGGCGGCGGTCCGGCGGGGTCGGTCGGCGCGACGGTGAGCTGGATCATCGGCATTATCGTCTGCCTGGCGATCGTCGCGCTCATCATCAATTCGCGCCGGCAGCGCAAGCGCTTCAGTTTTCCGCTGCGTCCGATCTGGGCCGAGGCGTTCCTTGCCACGATCGGCTGTGGCCTGGTGCTTGGCGCGGTGCTGATCGCCAATACCTATTACTGGCCGATCGGCATCGTGCGTAAATATATCCAGGCGAACAATCTGACGATCAGCGAGACGGATCTGATCGTTGCGCATGGCATTGCCATTCCGGTCCTCGTCGCCGTCATCGTCGCCATCGTCATGACCTTCATTGCCACGCGGACGCGCTTCGGACGCTATGTGTTCGCCATGGGCGGCAATCCGGAAGCGGCTGATCTGGCCGGTATCAAGACCCGCTGGGTCACCATGAAGATCTTCATGATCATGGGCGTCTTGTGCGCCATCGCCGCCGCCATCTCGACGGCGCGGCTCAATGCGGCCACCAATGCGCAGGGCACTCTCGACGAGCTCTTGACGATTGCCGCCGCGGTCATTGGCGGCACGTCGCTGGCCGGCGGTGTCGGCACCATCGCCGGCGCGATGATCGGCGCGCTGGTCATGCAGTCGCTGCAGTCGGGCATGGTGCTGATGGGGCTCGATACGCCGCTGCAGAACATCGTCGTCGGCATTGTGCTCGTGATCGCAGTGTGGCTCGACTCGCTGTACCGTAAAACGCGGCATTAGGGGAGCAAAGACCGATGAACGCAGCAACCGATGCGCCGCCCCTGGTGGACATGAAACACATTTCGATTTCGTTTGGCGGCATTCACGCCGTTGACGATGCTTCGGTCGATCTGTTCCCCGGCCAAGTCGTTGCGCTGCTGGGACACAATGGTGCCGGCAAGTCGACGCTCATCAAAATCCTGTCGGGCGCCTATCAGCGCGACGGCGGTGAGATCTTTGTCGACGGTCAGCCGGCGACCATCGCCAATCCGCGCGACGCCAAGGGCTATGGCATCGAGACCATCTACCAGACCCTGGCGCTGGCCGACAATGTCGATACCGCGGCCAATCTGTATCTCGGGCGCGAATTGATGACATCCTGGGGTACGCTCGACGATGTGGCGATGGAAGCGAGCGCCCGGGAGGTGATGGGACGGCTCAATCCGCGGTTTCAGCGCTTCAAGGAGCCGGTCAAGGCGCTGTCTGGCGGGCAACGGCAATCGGTGGCGATTGCCCGCGCCATCCTGTTCAACGCCCGCATCCTGATCATGGATGAGCCGACGGCGGCGCTTGGCCCGGAGGAAACGGCACAGGTTGCAGAGCTCATCCTGAAGCTCAAATCGGAGGGCATCGGCATTTTCCTGATCAGCCACGACATTCATGACGTGTTCGAACTGGCAGACCGGGTGGCTGTGATGAAAAACGGCCAGGTCGTCGGCCACGCCAAAACCCAGGATGTCGACGAGGATGAGGTTCTGGGCATGATCATCCTCGGCAAATGCCCGCCCGGTGCAACG
Organism: Rhizobiaceae bacterium; assembly: GCA_028279875.1. GTDB lineage: Bacteria > Pseudomonadota > Alphaproteobacteria > Rhizobiales > Rhizobiaceae > Hoeflea_A. The sequence goes on along the minus strand of JANQMU010000137.1, from coordinate 6,729 downwards.
CCGGGTCCGGGCGCGGTGAACTGAACGCCAGGCGGACGACAGCAGATGTGGAGGCGGCATGTATCTGGGAATTGATCTGGGAACCTCCGGCGTCAAGACGGTGCTGATGGATGAGGAGCAGTCCATCATCGCCTCGGCGACGGCGCCGCTGGATGTCTCGCGGCCGGCGGCGGGCTGGTCCGAACAGGATCCGGCGGACTGGATCACTGCCACCGAGGCAGCAATGTCCGAGCTCAAGCGCAGTGATCCGGCGCGCCTTGCAGCGGTCACCGGGATTGGCTTTTCCGGTCATATGCACGGGGCGACGCTGGTTGACGATGCCGACCGCGTCTTGCGGCCCTGCATTTTATGGAATGACACGCGCAGCCATGCCGAGGCGGCCGAACTCGATGCCAATCCGGTTTTTCGCGCATTGTCGGGCAACATCGTCTTTCCCGGTTTCACCGCGCCCAAACTGCTCTGGGTGAAAAACAACGAACCGGACCTGTTTTCCAGGGTCGCCAAGGTGCTGCTGCCGAAGGACTATCTTCGGCTATGGATGACTGGAGAGCATGTGTCCGAAATGTCGGACGCGTCGGGCACGAGCTGGCTCGACGTCGGCAAGCGGCAATGGTCGCCGCAACTGCTGTCGGAGTCGGGCATGGATCCCGACCAGATGCCGCGGCTCGTCGAGGGGTCGCGGGCGAGCGGCACGCTGCGGCGGGAGCTTGCCGCCGTCTGGGGCATGTCGGGAGATGTGATCGTTGCTGGAGGAGCGGGGGACAATGCGGCCACCGCCATCGGCATGGGCACGGTGGAGGATGGCGACGCCTTCATTTCGCTCGGCACGTCCGGGGTGATCTTTGCGGCGAACAGTGCCTATCGACCGAACCCGGAAAGCGCCGTCCATGCGTTCTGCCACGCGGCGCCGGAACTGTGGCACCAGATGGGTGTCATCCTGTCGGCGACGGATACACTGAACTGGTTTGCCGGCATTACCGGCCTGAGTGCCGAGGCGCTGACCGCGGAGCTGGGAGACACATTGCAGGCGCCCGGTCCGGTCTTTCTGCCCTATCTGTCGGGCGAGCGAACGCCCCACAATGATGCCCGGATTCGCGGCGCGCTGACGGGCATATCCCATCAGAGCGACCGGCCCGCGGTCACGGCGGCCATTTTGCAGGGGGTCGCCTTCGCGTTCAGAGACAGCCTCGAAGCGTTGCGCGCCGCCGGCACCGATGTGGAGTATCTTCAGGCGGCGGGCGGTGGCTCCCGGTCGGACATCTGGCTGCGGACTATCGCGACGGCGCTGGACGTGCCGGTCGCGGTGTCCGGTGCCGGCGATGTCGGCGCGGCTTTCGGGGCGGCGCGTCTCGGCATGCTGGCGACACTGGACGACAGCGCCCTGTCGCTTTGCACAACACCTGCTGTGGATCGGATCATTCAGCCGGAGACGGCGCTTCGGGCCGCGTTCGACGACGCCTATGAGCACTATCGGAAAACCTATCCAGCAATTCGGAGTATACTTTCATGAGCACAGGTTTTTTCGGCGAGATCGAACGCATCCCCTTTGAAGGGCCCGACAGCACCAACCCGCTGGCCTTCCGCCACTACCAGCCGGACGAGGTCGTGCTCGGCAAACGGATGGAGGACCACCTGCGCTTTGCCGTGTGCTACTGGCACAATTTCGTCTGGCCCGGACTCGATCCGTTCGGCGGCCAGACCTTCGACCGGCCTTGGTTTGGCGACACGATGGAAAAGGCGAAACTGAAGGCCGATGTCGCCTTCGAAATGTTTCAGGCGCTCGGCGTTCCCTATTACTGTTTCCATGATGCCGATGTTCGGCCCGAGGGCGCCAATTTTGCCGAAAATACCAGGAATCTCAACGAGATCGTCGACCTGTTTGAAGTCAAGCAGGCGGAAACCGGCGTCAAGCTTTTATGGGGAACGGCCAATCTGTTTTCGCAAAGCCGTTATATGGCCGGCGCCGCCACCAATCCCGACCCGGATGTCTTTGCCTTCGCCGCCGCGACCGTCAAAACCTGCATCGACGCGACCCACCGGCTTGGCGGTGAAAACTACGTGCTGTGGGGTGGCCGGGAAGGCTATGAGACGCTGCTCAACACCGACATGGCGCGCGAACTCGATCAGCTTGGCCGGTTTCTCGCTCTCGTCGTCGACTACAAGCACAAGATCGGCTTCGGTGGCACGATCCTCATCGAGCCTAAACCGCAGGAGCCGACGAAACACCAATATGATTTCGACGTGGCCACCGTCTACGGGTTTCTCAAGCGCTATGGCCTGGAGAACGAGGTCAAGGTGAATATCGAACAGGGGCACGCCATCCTGGCGGGTCACTCCTTCGAGCATGAACTGGCGACAGCCAATGCGCTCGGCATTTTCGGCTCGATCGACATGAACCGCAATGATTACCAGTCCGGCTGGGACACGGACCAGTTCCCCAACAATGTGCCGGAGATGGCGCTGGCCTACTATCAGGTCCTCAAGGGCGGTGGTTTCGTCACCGGCGGAACCAATTTCGACGCCAAGCTGCGCCGCCAGTCGATCGAACCCGACGATCTGCTGATCGCCCATATCGGCGGCATGGATTGCTGCGCCCGCGGCCTGAAAGCGGCGGCCGCGATGATGGAAGACGGCGCGCTCGCCTCTTTCGTGGAGGATCGCTATGCCGGCTGGCATGGCGAAGAGGCCCGAAAGATGCTGGAGGGTGGCTACTCGCTCGACGACATTGCCGGATATGTCGAATCGGCGGATGTCAATCCGAAGGCAAAATCCGGCCGGCAGGAGTATCTGGAGAATATCGTTAACCGTTATGTCTGAGTTCCGCGGCGCCGGTTGACCGGTGCTTCGCGGCTTGTCACAAATTGGCTCTGGCCTCGCCTGATCCAACCATCCATAAATCCGGCCGGGTTCCCTGTCGGATGAGCGGAGTGACACGTGATACAGACACCCTATCTTCTGTTTCTGGGCGACGCCCCGGACAAGCTGGCCGCGAAGGTCGCGCAAGGCATCAAGGACTGGCGGCCCGAACTCGCGGTTGGCCAGTTGCGCCTGCCGGGCTGCAACGCGGATATGGGCCTTGAGGATCTGACCCTCGATGAGGCTGTTGCGCGGGGCGCCAAAACCCTGGTCATCGGCGTTGCCAACCGGGGCGGCTTCATATCGGGCGGCTGGATGCGGGTGCTGACGGACGCGTTGTCCGCCGGTCTGGATATCGCATCCGGGCTGCATACGCTGCTCGGTGACGATGAAACCCTGGTGGAGCATGCGCGGGCGCAGGGTCGGTCGCTGCACGATGTGCGCATACCGCGTGAGCCCTATCCGATCGCCAATGGCCAAAAGCGGTCCGGCAAGCGCTGTCTCCTGATCGGCACCGATTGTTCGGTCGGCAAGATGTACACCGCCCTGTGCCTCGAACGCGAGATGCAGCAAAGGGGCATGAAGGCCTCGTTTCGCGCAACGGGCCAGACCGGGATCCTGATAACGGGAAGCGGCGTGCCGCTCGATGCGGTTGTCGCCGATTTCATGGCCGGTGCGGTCGAGCATTTGACGCCTGCAAACGATGCCGATCATTGGGATGTGATCGAGGGGCAGGGCAGCATCTTTCACCCGTCCTATTCCGGCGTGTCGCTGGCTTTGATCCATGGTGGTCAGCCCGATGCGATGATCCTGTGCGACGAACCCAACCGGCCGCATATGCGCGGCCTGCCGGACTATCAGGCTCAGAGTTTTGAGAGCCTGCGCGATACGGCGCTGGTCATGGCGAGGATCGTCAATCCCGCCTGCGAAGTGACCGGTGTCGCGCTCAATACATCCGCGATGGGTGAGCAGGAGGGGCTGGATTACGCGCGGAAAGTGGAGGATCGCCTGGGTCTGCCGACTGTCGATCCGTTCCGGCATGGTGCCGCGCGGCTGGTGGACGCGCTGCCATGATCGCCGGGCGACTGGCTCTCGATGTCGCGGAAACGGTTTTTCCACTGGCTGAGGCCTTCACCATATCGCGTGGTTCGCGCACCGAAGCCCGGGTGGTGACCGTGACGCTCAGCGACGGAACCCATGCCGGCCGCGGCGAGAGCGTGCCCTATGCCCGTTACGGCGAGAGCGTCGAGGGGGTTATGGAGACAATCGCGGCCCTGCGTGACGATCCCGTTGTCGACCGCGAGCATCTGCAGGAGTGCCTGCCGGCCGGGGCGGCGCGCAATGCGGTCGATTGCGCGCTGTGGGACCTGCAGGCCAAACGGACCGGCCGTCGCGCTCATGCGCTGGCCGGCCTGCCGGCGCCCCAACCGGTGCCGACCGCGTTCACCCTGTCGCTGGACGCACCGGACATCATGCGGCAAAAGGCGCGGGACAACGCGCACCGGCCGTTGCTGAAGATCAAACTGGGCGGCCAGGGAGACCTGCAGCGCCTGGAGGCCGTTCGCGACGGTGCGCCGCAGGCGGAAATCATCGTCGATGCCAATGAGGGCTGGACGGTGGAGACCTATGAGGCGCTGGTGCCGCATCTGGTGCGGCTCGGCATCAAGATGGTGGAGCAGCCCTTTGCGGCCGGCGAGGACGAGGCGCTGCTTTCTCTCGAGCGTCCGGTGCCGGTCTGCGCCGATGAAAGCTGTCACGACCGCACGTCGCTGCCGGCGCTGCGCGGCAAATATGACATGATCAACATCAAGCTGGACAAGACCGGCGGGCTGACGGAAGCGCTGGCGCTGAAGGCCGATGCCGTCGCCATGGGTTTCGGCATCATGGTCGGCTGTATGGTCGCCTCGTCGCTCGCGATGGCGCCGGCCGTGCTGCTGGCGCAGGGCGCGCAGATCGTCGATCTGGACGGTCCGCTGCTGCTGCGGTCGGACCGCGCGGATGGATTGACCTATGATGCCGTCGGTGTGCATCCTTCCACTTCACGACTCTGGGGCTGAATCATGCGGACTGTCTATGTGAATGGCGATTATGTTCCGGAGGGCGAGGCGAAAATCTCCGTCTTCGACCGGGGGTTTCTCTTTGCCGACGCCGTGTATGAGGTCACCTCGGTTCTGGACGGTATGCTGGTCGATTTCGCCGGCCATTGCGGGCGTCTGCGGCGCTCTCTCGGTGAACTGAACATGACATTCGACATGAGTGATGACCAGTTGCTGGATGTCCACCGGCGTTTGGTTGCTTCTAATGATCTCCGGGAAGGACTTGTCTATCTTCAGGTGTCGCGCGGTGCCGCCGATCGCGATTTCATCTTTCCGCCGGAGGGGACACCGCCGACGACGGTCCTGTTCACCCAGACGAAGGCGCTGATCGACAATCCGCTGGCCGAACGCGGCCAGAAAATCGCGACGGTGAAAGACGAGCGCTGGACGCGCTGCGACATCAAGACGGTGCAACTGCTCTATCCGTCGCTGGCCAAGATGGAGGCCCGTTCGAAGGGCGCCGACGACGCCTGGATGGTGCGTGACGGGCTGGTGACCGAGGGGTCCTCGAACAATGCCTATATCGTCACCGCCGACGGGGTGATCGTGACGCGCGACATCTCCAATCTGATCCTCAACGGGATCACCCGGCGGGCGGTTCTGGAATGCGCGCGCAAACTGCAGATGACGGTCGAGGAACGACCGTTTTCGGTCGAGGAGGCGCATGTCGCTCGCGAGGCGTTTTCAACCTCCGCGTCGGGATTTGTCAATCCGGTGGTGGAGATCGACGGGCAGCCGGTCGGCGACGGAACCGTCGGGCCGGTCGCCCGCCAGCTTCGTGACGTCTACATTGCCGAGATGCGCAAATCCGCAATTTAGCGGATTTCCGACTTGAATAGTTTCCAGCCGGCCATCTTCCAGATCAGCACCGCCAGCACGGCGCCGGCATAGCCGTCGACGACGTAATGCCATGCCAGCACCACGGAGCCGAGCAGGATGCCGGCGGCAAAGATCCATGCCGGAATGGCCAGTTTCGACCGGCAGTGGGTGGCATAGATCGCCACCAGAAACGATGTCGCCACATGCAGTGACGGGAAAGCCGAAATGCCGGCCGAGCCCCGCCGCGTACCGATGAACCCTTCCCAGAGCGTTTCCTGGGTCGAAAGCGCCCAGATCTGATAGTGCTCGGCGGCGGCATGGAGATCATCCATCAGCGGCACGTAGTCCGGGCCGAGGCCGAGACGTTCGAAGTAGACCGGCCCGGCGGAGGAAAAGACGAAGGCGATGAAGACGCCGGCGATCAGCCAGAGCAGGAAAAACGCGTTGAGAAACCGCATGCGGTCCGGCGAATTCCGGGCCGCCATGCCGATGGCGAAATAGCTGCCGAGGATGATGAAATACCACAGATTATAGTTGAAATTGACGATCGAGACCGCCAGCGGGCTGGAGATGATCGCCTCCAGCCATTCATGCGGCAGGCGCCCGCCGCTCAGCGTGGCGTCGAGATCGCGAAAGAACCGGTCCCAACTGAAAGGATGGAGCAGCCCGATGGCGCCCTTCAAGATCGAGAATCCTGACACGAACAGCAGCAGGGGGATGAAGGAATGGACCGTGTTGACCAGCCTGTCGTCGCGGATCACGGCGGTCCTCAGCCAATGCAGCATGGCCCGGGAGGGTGAGGCCGGCCGCTCGAACAGCGCCAGCTGAAAGAACTTGACGATCAGCCCGGCCATGATCCCGGCGCCGGCCGCGACCGCCAGATAGAAACCGAATGTGCGGAGGATGTCGAAGTCCGGCCAGTTGCCGCTGATCGGTGCGACGACCAGGGCCATGACGA
>JANQMU010000131.1 GCA_028279875.1 Rhizobiaceae bacterium | reverse complement strand
TTTGCCTGCCGCCAAGGCCACAATGGACCCCTGTGTGTTGGGGATATGTCATAATTGGGTCGGATGAGAGGCCGTTGGACCCCTGGATCTGCCGATGTTTGGCAAGACCGCAAGTGGGCTCGGGCCCTCATCCTCCCCTTTGGGTCAACCTGAACAGTTGCACGGGGCTGGCCATAACCCAGACCCCGCATCACAGGGACAGGCAATCATGACCATACCATCTTCCTGGATCGGAATCGACGTTTCCAAAGCCCGGCTCGACATCGCCGTACCGGGCAGGCCGGCGCAACGCATAGACAACAGCCCTGCCGCCATCACAGATTGGATCGACCGGCTTGAGGCACCGAACGGCGTGGTCGTCTTCGAGGCGACCGGTCACTACGACCGGGTGCTGCGGCACATGCTGGCGGCCAAGGGCATCGGCCGGGCGCGGGTCAATCCACAGCGCGCCCGCGATTTTGCCCGGGCCTGCGGCCGCATCGCCAAGACCGACCGGCTGGATGCCGCCATGCTGGCCGAAATGGGCCGGGCGCTTCACCTCGAACCGGACCCGCCCGACGACGAGGCGCTTGAAAAGCTTGCGCTTCTCAACAAGCGCCGGGATCAGCTCGTGCGCATGCGCAGCCAGGAGCGCACCCGCAGCGCCGACCTTCACGATGACGACATCGCCGCCGGCCTTGCCCGTCATATCCTCTGGCTCGATGCCGAAATCGCCGAGATCGAGACCGCCATCCACGCCCTTGTCGAGGCCGCGCCAAGCTTGCGCTCCCGCAGCAGCTTGATCCGGTCCATGCCCGGCGTCGGACCGGTCACCGCCACCACACTGATTGCGCTCCTGCCGGAACTGGGCACCGTCTCCAACAAGGCGATCGCCATGCTCGCCGGGCTCGCCCCGATCAACGCCGACAGCGGCCTCAAACGCGGAAAACGCGTCATCCGCGGCGGCCGCCGAAGGGTCCGACAGGCCCTCTACATGGTCGCCGTGACAAGCCTGCGCCATGCTTCGCAGATGCGCCGCTTCTATGACCGGCTGAGAAGCCGCGGCAAGCCTGCCAAGGTCGCCCTCATCGCCCTGGCCAGAAAAATCCTCACTATCCTCAACGCCATCATGCGCTCACAAAAACCATTCCAGCCCGCTTGAAAACACAGTTGCCCACCTGCGTGGGGGTGACGTTGGGGGATATGGATTGTCAGTGAATCCACCACGCGTTCGTCATTCCCGCGAAGAGCCTGTCCCCGCGCAGGCGGGGACGGGAATCCAATAAGGCCTGACAGAACATGCACTCGCTCGATGCTATCGTTCCAATAACCCCCTGCTTTCGCATAGGAATCTGAAAGGGAGAGGGAAAAGTCCATCGTCACCTCATATGCGATTCCTCTGCCCGGAGCTTTCAACGCCTGTCGGCCGTGCTCAAGCCGGCTGTTCGGCCAGCGCCTGGTCCCAGAACATCGCCTCGATCTTGTGGCCGTCGAGATCGCGCACGAAGCAGGCATAATAGGGCGGGCCGTATTCCGGCCGCGGCCCCGGCGGACCGTCATCGGTGCCGCCCGCTTCGAGCGCTTTCTCGTAAAAGCGGTCGACCTCTTCGCGGTTCGCGGCCAGGAACGCCACATGCACACCATTCGCCGTTTCCGCCGGGCCGCCGTCGAACGGCGTCTGCACCCAGAATTCGGGAAATTGCTTGCCGTAGGCGACGGCGCCCGGAAAATCCATGATCGGCTTTGCGCCGATCGCCGGCATCACCGCATCGTAGAATTTCCGCGCACGTTCGACATCATCGGTCCCCAGCGAGA
>JANQMU010000025.1 GCA_028279875.1 Rhizobiaceae bacterium | reverse complement strand
TCGGGCATCGCGTCGCGCTTGAGCTCGATCACCACGCGGTAGCCGTCGCGGTCCGATTCATCGCGCAGGTCGGCGATGCCCTCGATCTTCTTCTCCCGCACCAGTTCGGCGATCTTCTCCACCATCGACGCCTTGTTCACCTGGTAGGGAATCTCCGAGACGATAATCGCCTCGCGCTCCTTGCGCAGCGTCTCGAACTCGACCTTGCCCCGCATCACGATCGAGCCGCGACCGAGGTGATAGGCGGAGCGGATGCCCTGGCGCCCGAGAATCACGCCGCCGGTGGGAAAGTCGGGGCCGGGCACGATCTTCATCAACTCGTCGATGCCGAGCGCGGGATCGTCGACCAGCGCAACGGTGGCGTCGATGATCTCGCCGAGATTGTGCGGGGGGATGTTGGTCGCCATGCCGACCGCGATGCCGCCGGCGCCATTGACGAGCAGATTCGGGAAGCGGGCCGGCAGCACCACCGGCTCGCGCTCATTGCCGTCATAGTTCGGCTGGAAATCGACCGTGTCCTTGTCGATGTCGTCGAGCAGCGACATGGCCGGGCGCGCGAGCCGGCACTCGGTGTAGCGCATCGCCGCCGGCGGATCGCCGTCGACCGAGCCGAAATTGCCCTGGCCGTCGATCAGCGCGAGGCGCATGGAGAAGTCCTGCGCCATGCGCACCAGCGCGTCGTAGATCGCGTCGTTTCCGTGCGGGTGGTATTTGCCCATCACGTCGCCAACCACGCGCGCCGATTTGACGTATTTGCGGTCGGGCAGATGGCCGTTCTCGTGCATAGAGAACAGAAGGCGCCGATGCACGGGCTTGAGGCCGTCGCGCGCATCCGGGAGCGCCCGCGCCACGATCACGCTCATGGCGTAATCGAGATAGGAGCGCTTCATCTCCTCGGAGATGGATATCGGGCGAATGTCCGAGGGGCCGGAGCCGCCCCCCGGGGGGTTCTCGTTGTCAGCCAAGCAAAGGAGTCCGGATGATTCTGATACTTGTTAGATAGTGCATTGCGGGCGCAGATGCCAATCAAATCCCGCGCCAAGCCACAGGATTTTCTTTATTTTTGTGAGTGACTTAGAGCGACACTTCTCTACCTTCAAATACGGAGTGCGCGGCATCTACGCATTGGAACAAGGAGCATTCTGCACCGCTACCTGGCGGAGTACAAAAACGAAACGAGAGTTCAGATTGCGGCATGCGCAATTCTTCCGTTGCAAAGCACAAGAATCGCCTTGGAGGGTACATCGGAGATAGCACAATAATCTCCTGATGCACGCGCGGCGCGTCTACTTAACGTGATACAATTGACTGACATGAGGCGAATTATCTAGATATACCAGCGAGGGAAGCCTTACGGTCACTTCAGTGGGTATTGGAAATAATGCAGCAGTTCCATCCAGACATTCCAAGATATCCGAAGTGCCCTCCAGATGGGGCAGAAGTGCCAAGTGGGAAAATATGGAGGGGCGTGAAACAACTCCCATTGAGCGAAGAACATTTCAAATCGCATGCCGAACTAGAACTGCCTAATTGCGACCGTGAAGACTGCACGCACTGGGGACTGTCGGTCTGGGTAAGTGAAGATGCCGTGCATCATGCGAGACAGTTGCACAAGTATATGCGCCGTTGGCACATAGCGGCTGGAAAGATTGATGCGAAGGATGGGGTGATCATGAGGACATCCAGCCAAAGTCAACCCGACCATTATACCTTTTGGAAATTCTATAAACACTCTGTACTTCCCAAATTTGAGATCGTCATGAACCCGGTGAAAGCTTGATGCTTTCGAGGAGAGTGATGTAATGGCTGAGGAAATAAGATGGAATAGTGGAAATGTAATCCCTACGACTGTGCTTTATTATTACGAAGGACCAACAATTTTCATATCAACGGTGGGCCTTCATGAATTCTTGTTTTATAAGTTTGACGAACGGGATGATTATAATACTTTTTTATTGGCACCTATCGCAGGCAGAACAGTGGAAGCCCTGCAAAGTAAAACTTTGTCAGTGCGGGGAGCACTCGCCGGAGCGTCTAATTTTTGGGTTGCAGCAATTTCCCCCAGCTGGGAAGTCACGCGGTGCTGGAAGATTACTTCTGAAGAACTAGTCGAATATGATCTGATGCCTTTCTCTGGAGTATCTCTTACGCCGTCAACGGTTCCAGCGGCAGATTATATAGAGCAAGCCATTTCTTTTTTTTCGGCAAGGTTCTTGGGTGAGGATCTGACCAACGAAACAGTGCCGTTTGTGCGGTTCAAGACACTTATCGATTCGGCATATGATGCTTTCCGCAAGATATTTCCGCCTCCAGTAGTAGACTTAAAGTCTTTAAGCAGAAGTTTAGAATTTAGCCTCTTCCAACCAAAGTTTTCTAGCGTTATTGTTGCAATAGAACGGCCGGAAATTGATGCCAACGACGCAAGTAAATATCTAAAAAGGACTATTGATGCAACTGATTTTGTGCGAAATTTCGATCAAAATAGGAGTGATTTTTTCGACCGCATGAATGAACTCATTGTCAAAGCAGAGAAAGGTGAAATCAGCAGGGCGTACGCTGTCGAGCATTTCGCAACACTAGACCAGGTAAATCCGATTATTCCAACGTCATCTAATGCTCTGGAACAAGTAGAGTTCCGGTCACAATCGCAATATCAGAATCCAATAGTACTTGATGAGGCGATAGGAACTAGGTTCCGATTGGCTCACAAGATGGCAGAATTTGCTACTCGCGAGATTATCGGATCGGTAATTGATATAAATGCAGCAAGTGCTACGCTTGTGTTGATAGACGGATCAGCGCGGCAGGTAACATGCATTTTTGACAGAAGCACTTTCAAAAGATTGAACGTTTCTATTGGCAATAGAATCCTGGTGAGAGGTAACTTCCACCGCCGGAAGAGGCGGGATAGACTTCAGGTAACTGATGAACCAAGGATTATTGATGCATAGCCTATTTAAAGTTTAGTATTCTAATCTAAAACTACTTTTTTCCGATTACGCGCGCGAGCGAACCCAGCATCGGCTCCAAAGATCGGCCCCACAGATTATATTCCCAGATGCGGAGGTTCGCGCTTGACGGCCCGCGTTCTTCCGTGTGGCTAGAACGCGATTGCTTTGCCTTGAATCAATACCGCTCGCGTTCTCTTTGTTTTGTCGCATGATCTCGTCCGAAAAGTCTGCCAACTTTTCGGGATCATGCTCCGGCGCTACACCGACCGACAGGCACACAGACAGATGAAGGGTTTTCTGTTTCTGAAGGGCTTTTTTGTTCGCCAGCAACCGCGCTCCACCCCGCGGAACTGGCTCATCGCCGGCCTCGGCGGGCTGATCGCCATCGGACTGACCGGCGCGGCGACGGCCATTTCGGGCACGCCGTTGATCATGGCGAGCTTCGGCGGAAGCTGTGTCCTGCTGTTCTCCGCGCCGAGCAGCCCGTTTTCCCAGCCCCCCAATGTCATCGGCGGACACATGGTGGCAACGGCCATCGGTCTGGTGGTCCATGCGACGTTTCCAGGGCACCTGTGGGTGGCAGCCCTCGGCGTGGGCACCGCCATCGCCGTGATGGCCGCGCTGCGGGTGAGCCATCCGCCGGCCGGCGCCGATCCGTTCATCGTCCTCGCCGACGATCCGCATGCGGCATACCTGCTGTTTCCCGTTCTCCTCGGATCCATCATCCTGGTTGGGACCGCGACTATCTACCATCAGTTGACTGGAACCAATTATCCCGCAAGAGTTGCTGCGGACTAAAGGCCGGGCGACACGCAGCCAATCCTATTCTTAAGGGCGCGATTGCTTCAGGTTGATTCAATCGCGCTCTCTTTCCCTTTGTTTGGTCGCATGATCTTGTCCGAAAAGTCTGCCAACTTTTCGGGATCATGCTCTAAACGGTGATGCGTGGCCCTGGCGCCGGCATTAAACGGTTGTTATTTCCAAATGCACGTACAGCCTTTAATTGATACTCACAATACCTACCATATTTGGTCTGCTGTTCGTACCGGAGCAGACCATGAGCGCCGAAGAAAAACCACCGCCCGATGTTCTTATCTCGATCGAGAAGACCGGCCCGGAGGAATACAGAATCCACAGTGACCAACTGGAACATATCGGCAAAAAACTTCGCGGTTTTTCAGTATTCAACAGCATTATTCTACCATTGATGGTCAGCATTGTAACTATAGTATTAACGACACTATTGCAGTATATAAGCTGGAGTAATTCTATCAGCCTACAAGAGACAACCGACATTGCGAAGAATGCCAAGAGTGCCTACGAAAGGGCGTCTGTCGCGATCCGTCAGGGAATCCATTCGGCAGTTCTCTTTGTGCCGATGTTGCAAGACCTCGCTCGTTCCGAACAGAAATCCAACGGGACGAAAGGGCACGGGGCAAGCGCCGCCCCCCTGACCAAAATCGCCGAATCCCCCAAGGCGCAGGTCTCTTTGCACCAACTGGTTCGCGACTTGAACAAGGATCGTTTTGAATCGTATTACAAACAACGTAAATCATGGAGTGAAAACTATGACCAGCTGCTCACGGAGGTCGCCTATGCACTCGATCGGCCGATATTGGGACATGCCCCGATAACGCCGCAGGGAATCAAACGGCTGTCTTCAAGAATAGACGATGTTAATTGCAGTGATCTGCCTGTCGACCAGTTGAAGCGATTTAAGTTGAACTCCGACAGTCTGAAACTGCAACTAGCGATCATACAAGAATGTTTCAAACGCTTGCATCAACTGTTGGATCATGCGCTAGAAAAAACCCTCAGCGGAAACGATCTGACTCGGGACCAAGATAAGGCCAACTTCAACAGACGTCTTGGGATTCTCGGCTCCATGGCAAACCAATTCCACTGCTACGCCCTCCAACGCGTCGACTATTACAAACGCCAGAAACGTCGATCAATCCTAAGTCCTCGTTCAGTTTGGAATTGGCTGGCAGAACACCGGAAAAATGCTGCGGTCGACCATTTCAAGCATACATCCGAGTGGTGCAACCCTAACAACCAATCGACCTGAAAAAGCTATCCGTCCGACCTGGCCTTGTCAGACTCGCCGATGATTGTGGTGTCGAGCCCTCGCTCGTCGGCGCCGGCGTATTTGACGAGCAGGCTGGCCGCGCGTTCGATCAGCGCCGGCAATCGCTCCGGCCCCAAGAACGAGAAGATGACCATCAGGATGGTCTTGGTGTCCTCGGTGACCTTGGTGCGTTCCGAATCGCTGGTCGGACTGCCGAACGGTCCCTGCTCGTCGACAAAGACCGGGATTTCGCCGACGCCGATCACGTCCCTGCCGATGCCTTTGTAGGACTCGCCGGGCCGGCCGGCGCGAAATTCGATCGCCCCTTTGAGCCGATCGGTATCGTAAGTGCCGAGCGAATGCGCGCTTTCGATCGAGATGAGATTGTTGATGTCGACCACCGTGTTGACTTGATAGAGCGGCTGGCCCTTGAGAATCC
>JANQMU010000018.1 GCA_028279875.1 Rhizobiaceae bacterium | reverse complement strand
CAAACAACAAAGAGACACAAAATGCATCCCTAAAGCCCAATCAAGAAATCCCAATCAAGCAAATCAAAAAGGTCGCTCACGCGGCGCAAATTGAAAACACACACGAAAAAAGGCCCGCCAGCAGCGAACCACCCTCGTTGGTGAGAGGCCTTATAGGAGCCGCAACCAAATGAAGTCAATCTTTAAATAGGGAATCGGGCAGGTTTTTTAAAGCCCGGATGCGGGGAATCGATTCCATCCCTGCAAAACCCGTACCGGACGGCCTCTCTATTGCGTCAGCCGCAGGCTCTGGATCAGGCTGGCAATATGCTCATAGGTGGCGGCAAGCTCGCTGGCGCTGTCCGGCTCATAGGCATAGGTCATCTGGCCGTCATCGGGCGATGCGCAGTCTTCCAGCATCGCATCGGCCGAGTCCGACGTGCTGAAGCCGATGGTGAAGATCTTGATGCCGACGGCCTTGATATTGGTGCACAGCGCCGCGGTATGGGCCCGCGAAAGCGCGCTTTCGCGGCAGGCGACGCGGTCTTCGTTCGATCCGGCATAGGCGGTGTTGAAGGCACCATCCGTCATCAGGATGATATATTTGGCCAGTTCGTCATTGGTATCCAGATCATCGGGAACGGATCCGGCCGGCAGGTAGTCGGCCCAATTGTGCGACAGCGTATACCAGGCCCATTGCAGGCCGATATGGCCGGCGGTGCAGCCGCCGACGGAAAGGCCGGTGATGGCGCCCGTCAACGTCCCCTCATCGCTGGTCAGCGGCACCAGCGCCGAGCTCGTGCAGCGATTTGCGCGCAGCCGAGAATCGCGGCTGATCATGCCGTAGGACGGGTTGGCATCGGTATATTGATAGGAGGTTCCGCTGGTCGGCGCCTTGCGGTCGGTGGCGCAATCGTCTTTCGCGGTGCCGTCACTATTGACCACGAAGCTTTCCGGCACATCCTCACAGGACGCGTCCCCCTCGTCGTCATCGCTGCATTCGATGTCATATTGCGCCATATAGGTGACGACGTCATATCCGGCATTGAAGCTGCCGTCGGCGACGGGTGCATTGCTGGTCGCCCCGCTTCTGTCGGGATAGACGGTGTGGGCCAGCGGGCCAGCATTGACCGAATCGCTGTAGGGAACGAGACTCACGCGGACATGCACGTCGGCCGGCGTATTGACACTCAGCAATTCGGTGACGCCGAGCGTCGCGGCTGATTTCAGTGCCGCAATCCGGCTCCCGCTCATCGACGTGGTCACGTCCAGAACCATCGCCACCTCGATATCACCGATCCCGTAGCTCGCCGCCGATTTGCTGGCGACAACCTGCGTGGTCTTGCTCGTCCCGACCCGCATGAAGGTCAAAGGCTGGTCGTAGTCGGCAACGGCCGAAACCGTCTGCGTTGTCGGGTTGATGGTAAAGTCCTTCACAGTGTAGTCGCTGGCATCCAGGTCCTCGATGCCGAGATTGGCCGCAAACACGGCCTTGAAATAGTTCTCCGCCGCGTCCCCCGTGTCCGATATCTCGCCGATGGAGAGTGCCCGCGCCGTTGCCAGCGACGCCGCGTCAAGGGCGTTGTTGATCCGGGTTTTCTCGCCCATGGACCGGGAGAAATCGACCGCCAGCCCGACCGATACGAAGATCGCCACCGCAACAAAGGCGAAGCTGACCGCGAAATTCCCGCCGCTATCGGTCCAAAATCGGCTCAAACGCCGGGCGTGTTTTTCAGAGCGCATCACTGTTCATCCACCCTATCGGCCACATTGCTGATCGGCCCGCAGTGCCCGCTGCCGGCTGTGTATCGGGCCGGGTTCTAGCAAAAACCGATTGGGGTGCGCTTAAACCGGTCGTTACAATTTTAATGAATGCGCGTCGGAGCCGTGTTACGGCCGGTCGCGCCGGACGATGCGGTTCCTCAGAATGCCGATGCCCTCGACCTCCAGTTCGACAAGATCGCCGGGGTTGAGAAACCGCATCTGCTCGATCCCGCTGCCATTGCCGACCGTCCCGGAGCCGAGGAATTCGCCCGGATGGATCGTCTCCGACGCGGAGATATGGGCAATCAAATCCTCGAATTTCCACATCATCGAGGATGACGACCCGCGGCCCCATTCCTGGCCATTCACCCGGGCGATCATGGTCAGATCGTAAGGGTCGTCCATCTCGTCGGTGGTCACCAGACAGGGGCCCATGGGATTGCCGGTGTCGAAATCCTTGCCCTTTCCGGGGCCGAGCTGGCCCGGCATTTCCTTGGTCTGCGCATCGCGGGCGGAAACGTCGTTGAAGATCGTGTAGCCGAAAATATAGTCGCGCGCGTCCTCGACCTTCACGTCCAGGGCGGGTTTGCGGATGTAACAGCCGAATTCGAGCTCGAAATCGAGCATGTCGGAATAATGCGGCCACACCACATCTTCATCACTGCCGATCACCGCAAAGCGGTTGGCCTTGTAGTAGATCGGCTGTTCGTAGAAGGTCTGCGGCACACCGAGAATGTTCTTTTTCTCCATCTCGCGCATCGCCGCTTCGGGATCGGCAAAGGCCTGTGCCCGGACCTTGCGCGCCTGTTCGAAAGCCTGGACCAGATGCGCCTCGAAACAAAGGCAGTCGCGCATCTGCGGCGGCGGCTGGATAGGTGCCCGCAGTGCTACCGCCGACCGTTCGACGATCGAAGACGGCGCCGGGTCGGCGACAAGCCCACGCGCCCGATCGAAGGCCTCGTCGCCCGACTCGATCAGGCAAAGCACGCTTGAAAATGCCGGATCGTCCTTTCCGGTTCGCGCCTCGGCAGCCGCCATCAGATCGACGATCTGCGTTCCGTCATGGATCAGCGCTCCGGCGCGCTGGGGTCCCTGATCGACCTGGTATGTGACAAGTTTCACGGCCTTTCCTTTCCTGTTTGCGCGGTTCGGGTCAGGACGGCGCGCTGCGCGCCTCCGGCGACCGCGTCGCAAGACCGCCATGTTTGAGCGCCGCGACCAGCAGCGACACCACATGGGCGGCGGCGTCTTCATGATTGTCCGGATCGCAGGCCCCGCCGCTCAGCCGGGCGATGCGGCCGGTGTCGCCGACGATGAAGACCATCACGCCGAGCATCGCGTGATAGCCCCAGTGCAGGTCGGTCTCCGCGGCGTGTGGCAGGCAGGCTCTCAGCTCTTCCAGAAACCGCTTGGCCACCGGGTCGAAAAACTCTGCAACGATCCCGCGCGCATTGGCATTCGGATCGGTCACCTCCCGCGCCAGGATGCGCACGAACCAGGAATGCCGTTCGGTGCCGCGCAGCCGGAACATCGGGATGATCAGCGCCTTGACGGTCAGCTCCAGCCGCCGGTCGAGGTCGGATTCCGTCGCGGCCAGTTCGAGCCCGGCGATCCGTTGATCGACGATCGTCGGTGTCCGCAATTCAAAGATCGCCCGGTAAAGCCCTTCCTTGTTGCCGAAATGGTAATTGACCAGAGCGATCGGCACATCGGCGCCGAGAGCGATGCGCCGGACCGACGCGCCCTCATATCCCAGTTCCGCAAAAAGCTGTTCGGCACTGCCGAGGATGCGTTCGCGCGCACCGGCCTTGGAACCGCCGCGCCTGGCCTCCGCCTTTTCAGATCGTTTGCTCATGGTCATGTCTCCGCGCTGAACCATTCCATTCAGCCGTCATGAAGGCTGAATTTGAACAGTATATAAAAAATCTTGTCAAGTCGTTCAAAATTGTATACCCGTTGGGAAACAATGGTCTCAAGGACCTTGAAACACCAGGGAGGTATTCATGTTTCACACATCGCGTTGCACCGTCTTGGCCGCGGTCACGGCTTTCGGCATTGCCGCATCGGCGCCGGCCGCCGCCGCGGAAAAAGTCCGGATGACCATCGCCTCCGGACATCCCGAAGTGTTCCTCTGGGTCAAGCATATGAAGGAGACCTTCATCCCGGTGCTGGCCGCGGAGCTTGAGAAACATGGCGAGATCGAGATCGAATGGACGCAAGGTTATGGCGGCACCATCGTCAAGGTGGGCAGCGAGGTGGACGCCTTCGAAAATGGCATCATCGATGTCGGCCATATGAACTCGGTGTTCAATCCGGCGACGCTGGGCATCATGAACCTGACCTATGCCATGCCATTCGGGCCCGCCAACGCGGAACTGGTCGCCAAGGCCGCCGAAAACGCACTAACCGAAACCGGTATGTTCGACCGTCTGGCGGAAACCACCGGGGCCGTCAATATCGGCGGCGGTATTGCCATCGACGATTACAATATCGCCGCCATCAATCCCATCGCCACGCTCGCCGATCTCAAGGGCGTGAAGGTTGCCGGCGCCGGCCCCAACCTCGCCTGGCTTCGCACCACCGGCGCCGTCGGCGTCCAAGGCAGCTATGTCACCTTCTACAACGAGATGAAGGTCGGCGTTTACGAGGCCAATATCGGCTGGATGACCGCCAATGTCCCGGCGAAACTCTACGAGGTCGCCCCCAACTGGAACCTCGTGCATTTCGGCGCCATGTATGTCGGCGGCCTCGGCGTATCCAAACAGCGCTGGGACACGCTGTCCGACAACACCAAGGCAGCGATGAAAGTGGCTGCCGCCGCCTATTCCAAGGCCTATTTCGAGGAACAGGCCGCCCGCTATGACGCATCGAAAAACACGCTGCTCGAAAATGGCGGCAAGATGGTCGAATTCTCAAGCGCCGACCGCGAGACCTGGATCAACCAGATGCCCAATCCCGTGACCGAATGGAAAGCAGCGGCCGAAGCGCGCGGCGAGGATGCCGGCGCCGTCCTCAAGGCCTATCAGGCTGCCCTGAAAGAAGGCGGTTTCACCTTCGTCCGCGATTATCTGGCCGATTAGCGCCGGGCCTTCCCGCCCGGCGACGGGCGGGAACGGTTCGGCAGGGACGGAACATGTCTGACCGGAACGACATCATGATGGATCGTCCGGCGACCGGCGACGGAACGCCGCTGGGGCGCGCGGTCAGCGCGCTCAACGCCCTCGGCTCGGTCGGCATCCTGCTTCTCATGGTGCTGATCAATTCGGACATCCTCGGCCGCACCCTGTTCGACGCCCCGATCGCCGGCGTGCCGGAAATGGTGTCCTTTTCCATCGTCGGCATCGTTTTTCTGCAACTGGCCCACACCCTGCGCAGCGGATCGATGACCCGTTCCGAGGTTCTGCTCCATCGGCTTAAAACGCGCCGGCCGCGCATCCACCGCCTGCTGCTGATGACCTTCAACCTGACGGGCGCCGCCCTGCTGCTGATCGTCCTGATCTATTTCACGCCGACCCTTGCCAAGGCCTTCAAC
This sequence comes from Rhizobiaceae bacterium, assembly GCA_028279875.1. GTDB lineage: Bacteria > Pseudomonadota > Alphaproteobacteria > Rhizobiales > Rhizobiaceae > Hoeflea_A. The sequence goes on along the minus strand of JANQMU010000018.1, from coordinate 73,339 downwards.
AGTCCGGAGCGCTATTTCATGGGCAATCCGGGCTTCTTCACGGTCCCGCAATGGCCGCTTTACGCCCTGATGACGGTGGGCATGGCGGCAACCATGATCCAGTTCCTGGCCGATGCTTTCGCCGATTTGCGCCGGCTGGCCGGTTCGGCTGCCGAAAAAGAAGACCGCGCGCCATGAGCGGGATCGAAACCGCCTTCGCCTCCATCGGCCTGATGCTGGTACTCATCTATGCCGGCATGCATGTGTCCATCGCCCTGACCCTTTTGTCCTTCATCGGCGTGTGGCTGCTGAAGGACAATTTCGACATCGCCAGCAACATGCTCGTCATCGCCTTCAAGGACGCGATCTCCGACTATCTGTTCGGCGTCGTGCCGCTCTTCGTGCTGATGGGCCTGACGGTCAGCGTCGCCGGCATCGGCAGGGACACTTTCGACGTCGCCCATCATCTGTTCCGTAAGGTTCAGGGCGGGCTTGGAATCGCCACGGTCGCCGCCAATGCGATTTTTGCGGCGATCACCGGCATCTCGATCGCCTCCGCCGCCGTGTTCACCAAGGTGGCCGTTCCGGAGATGATACGGCGCGGCTATACCGGGCGGTTCGCCGTCGGCGTCGTCGCCGGTTCCTCGGTGCTCGGCATGCTGATCCCGCCCAGTCTCCTGTTCATCATCTACGGCGTTCTGACCGAACAGTCCGTCGGCGCCCTGTTTATCGCGGGCATCATTCCGGGGCTGGTGCTGGTGGCGGTCTATACGGGCGGCATCATGCTGATGGGCCGCTTCACACCCCGCTTCCTGGGCCGTGTCGAGGAATCGCCGCAGGACGTCCCGGCACTGACGATGACCGAAGCGCTTCAGAAGCTCGGCCCCATCGTGCTTCTGGTGCTGCTCGTCCTCGGCGGTATCTATGGCGGCATCTTCACGCCGACCGAAGCGGGCGCCGCGGGTGCGCTCGGCTCGCTGATCATCGCGTTCGCCAAGCGGCGCCTGACATGGCGGAGCTTCTGGCAACTCCTCGTCCAGACCGGCCACACCACCGCGTCGGTCTGTTTCCTGATCATCGGCGCCAGCCTCTATTCCCGCATGCTGGCCATGTCCGGCATGCCGGGCTGGCTCGGCGGCATGGTCGCTGACTCGCAACTCGGCCTCTCCGGCATCGTGCTGGGCCTGATCGTCATCATGATCCTGCTCGGCACCATCCTGGATTCGGTTTCAATCCTGCTCTTGACCCTGCCGGTCGCGCTGCCGGTGCTGATCGGCCTCGACGCCGACCTCATCTGGATCGGCGTCATCTCCATCCTGGCCGTGGAAATCGGTCTTCTGACACCGCCTTTCGGCATCGCCGCCTTCATCATCAAGGCAACGCTCGGGTCGAAGAGCGACATCACACTCGGTGACATCTTCCTCGGCGCGGCGCCGTTCGCGCTGATGATGCTGGTGGTCCTCGCCCTTGTTTTCGTCTTTCCGGCACTGACCACAATTCTGATTTATTGATGGAGACTCCCATGAGCAAATGGCAATTCACCAAGGGGCTGCACGAGATCGGCAATGGCTGCTGGGCCTATCTTCTGCCCGACGGGTCCTGGGGCTGGAACAACACGGGCCTGGTGACCGATGGCGATTCGGCGCTGCTGGTCGACACGCTGTTCGACCTCAAACTCACCGCCGAGATGCTCGCCGAGATGCGCGCCGCGATCCCGGCCGCAGCGGAAATCGACGTGCTGGTCAACACCCATGCCGATGGCGACCACACATTCGGCAACCAGCTGGTCGAGGGCGCCCGCATCATCGCCACCCAGGGAACCGTCGATGATTTCGACCGCTTCGACCCGGCGGTGCTGGCCAAGATCTGCGCCAATGCCGAAGACTACGGCGTCGCCGGCGCCTTCATGAAGGAATGTTTCCGGCCCTTCGACTTCTCCGGAATCACGCTGACCCCGCCCAATGAAGTGTTCACCGGCAACCTGACCGTCATGGTCGGCGAAAAGAAGGTCGAGTTGATCGAAGTGGGTCCGGCTCATTCCCTCGGCGACGCGCTGATCCATGTGCCCGAAGACAAGGTCGTCTACACCGGCGATATCCTGTTTACCGAAGGCACACCGATCGCCTGGTACGGGCCGCTGGCGCGCTGGATCAAGGCCTGCGACACCCTTCTCGACATGGATGTCGATACTATCGTCGCCGGTCACGGCCCGATCTCCACCAAGGACGATGTGCGCCGCATGCGCGATTACCTGATCTATGTGACGGAACAGGCGCGGTCGCGCTACGACGCCGGGATGGATTATCTCAGCGCCGCCCATGATATCGATCTCGGCGAATATCGGGACTGGAACGACGCCGAGCGGGTCATCGTCACCGTGCAGACACTCTATGACGATTTTGACAATGCTCCTGAGCGGCCAACCCGCGCGCCGATCCCCTATTTCGCCGAGATGAAGGCGCTTCGCGACAAACTCGGACGCGGCCCGGTCCACGAAGCCTATTGCAAGGCACATGGCATCGACCACTGAAGCGGCTGGAGCAGGTCAGTCTTCCAGCATGCCCCGAAGCGTGGTCTTGAGGACCTTGCCATAGGCATTCTTGGGTAGGTCGTCGACAAAGACATAGCGTTTCGGCCGCTTGAAGCGGGCGATATTGGCGAGACAATGCGCGTCGAGCGCCGTCGCGGCCACCGCGGCGCCGGCTTCCGCCACGACAAAGGCGACCACCGTTTCGCCCCATTCGGGGTCCGCCTGGCCGACCACCGAAACCTGGGCGACGCCGGGATGGACCAGCAGCACTTCCTCGATCTCGCGCGGATAGATATTGCTGCCGCCGGAAATGATCATGTCCCTGGACCGGTCGTGCAGGGTGACGAATCCGTCTTCATCCATCGCACCCATGTCGCCCGTCCAGAGCCAGCCGTCACGCAGCGCCTCTCGCGTCGCATCGTCATTGCGCCAGTAGCCGGCCATGACGGGCGCACCGCGGACGAGGATTTCGCCGATCTCGCCGCGCGGCACCTCGCACCCTTGCGCATTGGCGATCATCACCTCGACGCAGGATTGCGCCGTACCGACCGAACCGAGTCGTTCACGCCAGCGCGGATGCTGACGGTCGGCGATGAGCGTCCCGGAAAGCGCGGTAATGCACATCGGGCTTTCCGCCTGACCGTAGATCTGAACGAAGCACGGTCCCATCACCTCCACGGCCTCGATGATGTCGGCGACATACATCGGGCCGCCGCCATAGACGACGGTTTTCAGGCCCTCGCCGTCATAGCCGCTGCGCCGCGCCTGCGAGACCATGCGGCGCACCATCGTCGGGGCGGCGAACAGGCACACATTGCTGATCTTCGGCGCCAGCGCCTCGATTTCCGCCGGATCGAAACCGCCCGAAGCGGGCACCACATGCCGTGCCGCGCGCATGGTGAACATGAAATTGTAGCAGCCGGCCCCGTGCGACATCGGCGCCGCGTAAAGCGTCGCATCCGCTCGGGTCACCGGGTCGACATCGATGAAATAGGTCTGCGCCATGGCCTGGATATTGCCGCAGGTCTGGATAACCCCCTTCGGACGACCGGTGGTGCCGGACGAATAGAAAATCCAGGCCCGGTCGTCCCGTCTGAGGCGGACCGGCGAGGCCACCGGGCGGTTGCCGCAAAGCGCCGCAAAGCCGTCATCGGCAACATCGATCAACTGCCGCCCGGCGATGTCCGGTTCCGGGCGCAAATCAGCGAGCACCGCACCGGCGCTGACGATGAGGTTCGCCCCGGCATTGTCGATAATCCAGGCGATCTCGCGCGCATGCAGCTTGGCATTGACAGGCACCACCGCCGCGCCGACGGTCCAGGCCGCATACATCGCCTCCAGATATTCCGTCCGGTTGGCCATAGCGATCGCGACGTGGTCACCCGGACGAATGCCGTAGACATCCCGGAAGGCGCCGGCGAGCCCCCGGGCGCGATCATAAAACGCGGCATAATCGGCCACCACCCGCTCGCCAACAAGAAGTGCCGGCGCATCGGGATTGAGCCGCGCCGCGCGCTCCAGCCACAATGCCGGATTCATCACATACCTCCCGGTTCAGCCCGTGGATGTTTGGGAGTTTCGCCCTCCGACGGCTTCATGCATAGTGGTGACAATACGCTAATTTGCCGGGAAGGGTGCGATGGAAGACCATGCCGGGTTCGGATATGACCACGCGCCAATCGGCCTCGTGGTGACCCGGCATCGCCTCATCGCGCATTGCAACATCCGCTTTGCCGAAATGTTCGGATATGGCCGTGACGACCTTGCGGGCCAGTCGATCGCGATGCTCTATCCTTCGAACAGGGAATTCGTCGATCTCGGCAAGATCGGCCACCGGATCATGCGCCAGACGCAGCGCTATCAGGATCGACGCATCATGCAGCGTCGCGACGGCACCCGATTCTGGTGCGAGGTCCACGGCCAGTCGATGACGCCGAAAGACCCCTATGCGCACTGCGTGTGGTCGTTCACCGACATTTCGGACCAGCGACCGGTGGCGGACCTCACCCGCCGCGAACGCGAAGTGGCGATGTATGTCATCGAAGGCATGACAAACAAACAGATCGCACAACGCCTCGGCATTTCCCACCGCACGGTGGAGGCGCACCGGTCCCGCATGATGGCAAAGCTCAAGGCCCGCACCGGCGCCGAACTCCTGTCACGGCTTGCCGGGTTCCCGGTGACAGAAGGCTGATGATCTGTTTTCGCTCACGCATGAGCGGCCTTCGGCCTATGCTCCGCGGGGGCGGCCAAAAGTGGCCGACGCGCGGTCGCGCTTGCGGTGCTCACGCACCGGGTTCGTTTTCCTTGAGACTTTGTAAGGGAAAGGAACCGAAGCTCGAAGAGCTTCGCAAGGCCAAGTGGCCGTCGCCAACCGTTTGGCGCGCCCGCGCAGCGCCAGGTCATCGCAGATGACCGGTACGGCGCGTGAGCGAAAACAAACACGCGTACGGCGTGAGGACAAAACTAACGCCGCTTGCCCGACGCGCTGATCCCAACCGCCGCCAGAATGATCAGGCCGGTGGTCAGATCCCGGTAGAACGGGTCAGCATTGAGGATGTTGAAGCCGTTATTGATCAGCGCCAGCAGCAGGACACCGGCGACGCTGCGCCACACCGCGCCGGCACCGCCATAGATGCTGGTACCGCCAAGGATCACCGCGGCGATCGCCTGCAGTTCCATGCCGATCCCGGCGCCCGGCTGGCCCATGGAAATGCGCGACACCGAAATGGCCGCAGCCAGCCCGGCCGCCATGCCTGCGATCGCGAAGGTCGCCATTTTGATGCGGTTGGTGCGCACCCCCGACAGGATCGCCGCCTCCTCATTGCCGCCAACCGCATAGACCTTGCGGCCGAAACCCGTGCGGGTCAGCACGAATGTCAGGGCCAGTGCGAACACCACGAACACGATAACGGCGATGAAGATGCCGCCGACCTTGTCGCGGCCAAGCCAGGTGAATTCCGCCAGGCGCACCGGAATCAAACGCCCGTCGGTGATCAGGATCGCCACCCCCTTGAACACCATGCTGGTCGCAATCGTCGCCAGAAAGGAGTGGATGTTGAGGCTGGTGATGACGATGCCGTTCATCATGCCGAGCGCCAGTCCGATGAACGGCGCGATGGCGAGGCCGACAAACGGATCGACATTGAGCGCGACCCAGGCCGCCGAAACCCCGGCAACCGCGAAGATCGAGCCCACGGACAGGTCGAAACCGCCGCCGATGATCACCAGCGTCATGGCGCTTGCCATGATCGCCAGTGGCGCGTTCTGATTGAGGATGTTCTGAAGGTTCCGGGCTGTCAGGAAACTGTCGCTCAGAAAGCTGAGCGCCACCATCAGCACCACGATCATGATCAGCACGGCATAGGTCTGGAAAAAGCGGGCGGTTGCTGCCGATGAAAGCGTGAAGTTCACGATGCAACGCTCCTTGCACTGTCCGGTTGATCCTGATGAAACAGCGTCCACAGCACATCCTGCGTGGTCGTGGTTTCCGGATCGACCTCCCCGGCCAGGCTGCCGTCGTGAACGAGATAGGCCCGGTGGGCAAGCCCCAGCACCTCCTCGATCTCCGACGAGATCAGCAGCACCGCCGTTCCCTTGTCGGCCAGTTCCGCGATGGCTTCATGGATGCGCTGCCGGGCACCGACATCAACGCCGCGGCTCGGCTCGTCGAGGATGACCACCTTTGGGTCGCGCATCAGCCATTTGCCCAGAAGGACTTTCTGCTGGTTGCCGCCCGAATAATGCGGCACATCGCCATCCACCCGCGGCGGCGTCACCTGGAAGTAGTCGATCAGGCTGCGGATGCGCTTCTTCTCCAGCGCGGTGCGAATGATGCCACCGGCGCCGGTGAAATATTTAAGATGCGGCAATGTCATGTTGGCGCGTACCGGAAGGGTCATCACCAGACCCTGTTTGCGCCGGTCCTCCGGCACCATGACAATGCCCCGCTCGGCCGATTGCGCCGGTGTGCGGTCATCATAGCGGCTGCCGTCCACCGTCACGCTGCCGGCATCCGCCCTGTCGGCCCCGAAGATCGCGCGGGCAATCTCGGTCCGGCCGCTGCCGACAAGCCCCATCAGTCCGACGATCTCTCCGGCGGCAATGTGCAGCGAGACATTCGACACGCCGCTGGACGCGCTGAGGCCGTCGACCTTGAGCAGCGGCAGCGTGCCATCGGCTGTTCGGATGGTTTTTTGCGGATAGGGCGTTTCGGTCCGGTCGCCGCCCAGCATGGCCGAAACGATCGAGCCCTTGGTCTCGTCGGCCGCATTGCCGGTGCGCACAAGCCGTCCGTCGCGCAACACGGTCACGCGGTCGCAGACGCTGAGGATATCGTCGAGAAAATGCGACACATAGATGATGGTCGTACCGGCCTCGCGCAGCCGCAGCATCGTGTCGTGCAGCCTTTCAGCTTCATCGGCCGTCAGCGACGAGGTCGGCTCATCCATGACGATGACCCGCGCCTCGCGGGCCAGCGCCCGCATGACCTCGACCTTCTGCTGATCCGCGATCGACAACTCCGAAGTGATGGCATTGGGGTCGAGGTCGAAGCCCGATGCCGCCATCACCGCCGCAAGCCGTTTGTTTTCCGTCTGGGCCAGAACGCCAAGACGCTTGTCTTCGATGCCCAGAAAGACATTCTGGGCCACCGTCAGGCCCGGCACGAGCTGAAGCTCCTGATGCATCATCGCCACGCCGCGCTCCAGCGCCAGCGGCGGCGTCCAGCTTTTCACCGGATCGCCGAAGACCTCGATGGCGCCGGTCGAGGCGGCATGATAGCCGCCGATGATCTTGCCGAGGGTCGATTTGCCGGCGCCGTTCTCGCCGACGAGCCCATGGATTTCACCGGCATGGATGGCGAGATCGATGCCGCTAAGCACCGCGACACCGCCGAAGGATTTGCCAACGCCGCTCAGGCGAAGGCAAAGGCCATCTTCCGGCTTCCGAATCGCGGCCATCGGACTACAGCCGCAAATCAGGCATCGGCACGCGGCTCTGAAGCGCTTTCGTCAACGCTCATATCCTCTCTCACCCGGACACCGTAATTCGACCATGCCGCATCCCTTGATACATAGCCCTGGCGCACATCGGCAAGCACTTCCTCGACTGGCCGGGCCCTGGCATTGCCATATCCGCCACCGCCACCGGTGCGGGTTTCCACCACGGTTCCGGCCTCGAACTTGCGGGCCCGCATTTTCAGCGGCGTTTCCGTCGAACCGTCCGGCAGGGTGATCGTGTTGCGCGGCCCCGCGCCGTTCTCGCCGCCTTTCAGCCCCCAGGCCGGTGTCTTGGACCGCTCGAACCACAGGGCGCTGAAACAATCCTCCAATAGTCTGTAGGTGCGCACCACGCCGCAACCGCCGCGCCAGCGGCCGGGGCCGCCGGAATCGCGCCGGATCGAGAACTCCTCGATCCTGACCGGAAACTTGGTCTCATAGACTTCCGCCGGCAGGTTCCTGAAGCCGCCATTAACCAGATTGATCAGGGCGGTCTGCCCGTCGCCTCCGACGCCGCCGCCCCAGCCGCCGGCAGTCGGTTCGACGGAAATCCACTGGCCGCGCTTTTCGTCCATGGAGAAAAAGGCGGCGACCATGGAATCGCCGTAGTGGGCCGCCTTGGCCTTTTCCGGCATCGCCTCGCTCATGCAGGAAATCATCAGATCGGCGAGCAGGCCGAGGCCGGTGAAATACCATTCGCACGCCGCCGGTTCGCGGGCATTGAAAAGGCAGTCGTCGGGAATGTTGACCGTCATGGTTTCGAACGAACCGCCGGTGATCGCCCTGTCCGGATTGATCATCGTCTTGTAGGCGAGCCGCAGCAGCGATTTGGTCTGCACGGCGCCGCAATTGATCGACCCGAGCACCGGCCCGGACGTGCCGGTGAGATCGATGATCATCCGCTCGCCCTCGATCGTCATCGACATGGCGATCTTGACCGGCTCCTCGCCGACGCCGTCATCGTCGATAGTGCCTTCGCGCGCATAGGTGCCGTCTTCCAGCGCCGCGATGGCCTCGCGGTCGAGCTGTCGGGCCTGTTCGAAAATGTTCTCGCAGGCGCTGCGATAGGTATCAACGCCGATCCGCTTCAGCAATTGGCCGAGACGGCGCTCGCCCGTGCGGATCGAGGCGATCTGGGCATTCAGATCGCCGATCGACATGTCCGGCATGCGGGTGTTGCGGCGCAGCAGGTCATACCATTCCTCGATCGGCTCATGGCGCCGGACGATGCGGGTCGGACCGAGCCGGATTCCCTCGTGATAGATGGATGTCGATCCCATGGTCGAACCGGGATCGATGGCACCGATATCGTTCCAGTGGGCGCGCGCCGCGCCGAAGCCGACCAGTTCGCCTTTGTGGAAGATCGGCCCGACCGCCGTGACGTCGTGCAGATGGGTGCCCTGCAGATAGCTGTCATTGATGATGAAGATGTCGCCTTCTTCCATGTCGTCGCCATAGCGTTCCATGACGATGTGGACGCAGGCGTCGATGGCGCCGATGAACAGCGGAACGCCGGTCGACTGGCCGAGCATGTTGCCCTTTTCATCGAGCAGCGCGACGGCGCTGTCGCGACCCTCATAGATGATCGCCGAAAAGGCCGAGCGCCAGAGCGCTGCATTCATGTCTTCGGCGCAGGAGACGACGAAATTGCGAACCACCTCGGTGGTGATGGGATCGGCTTTGGCGTTCATTGGGCCTGCTCCGTTCTAGAAAGCGACAGGTGTCCGCCGGCGATCGCCGTGGCACGCCAGCCTGGCGGCACCAGCGTTGTCGCGGTATTTTCCTCGATGATGGCCGGCCCGTCGACCATTGCATCCCGTCCGATCCCGTTTCTGTCGATGATAGCGGTCGGATGCTCCGACCCGCTGAAATAGACCATACGTTCGCGGGCTGGTCTGACCGGACCAGCCTCCGGTTCGGCGTTTTCCGGACGGTCCAGCCGGCCGATCGCAGCGACCCGCAGATTGGCGACCTCGACCAGCCCCTGCGGGCTGGAATGGCCATATTGGCGGTCATAGGCCTGATCGAAGGACGATCGCACGGCGTCCATGTCGATGGCGCCGGCCGGTATCGGGATCGTCAGCACATATTCCTGCCCGTGATAGCGGAAATCGGCGCTGCGTTCGAAGCTGATCGCCCCTTCGCCGACCCCTTCATCCAGCAGATAGGTCCGCCCGCTCGCCTCCAGCGCTTCGAACCGTTCTTCCAGCACCTTGCTTTCGAACTGGTTCCAGAACCCGTAGAGCGTTTCCTTGAAATCGTGGCGGACATCGGTCTGCAGCATGCCCCAGGCGGAGAATGCGCCGGGATGCACCGGCACGATGACCTCGCCAATCTCCAGCTCCTCGGCAAGCGCTGCGGCCTGCGCCGGACCGGCGCCGCCGAACGCGACGAGGGAGAAATCGCGCGGATCGATGCCGCGCCGAATGGTGATGGTGCGGATCGCGTCGGCCATCTTGGCATTGATGATATCGATGATGCCCTGCGCCATTTCCTGTGCGTTCATGCCGAACAGCGCACCCATTTTGCCGACCGCGTCTTCCGCCAGTGCCCTGTCGAGCGTCACCTCGCCGCCCGGGAAATTGGCGCCATCCAGCCGCCCGAGCACCAGATTGGCGTCGCTCACTGTCGGTTCCGTGCCGCCCAGCCCGTAGCAGACCGGCCCCGGTCGCGAGCCGGCCGATTGCGGACCGACCCGCGCGGCGCCGGCTTCCGTCCAGGCGATCGACCCGCCGCCAGCGCCGATGACATGGATGTCGACCACCGACATCTGGACGGGCAGCCCTTCCAGCATGGTTTCGGTCGATGAGGACGGCAGGCCGTCGATGATTAGGCTGGCGTCGAAGGAGGTGCCGCCCATATCGACGCAGATCAGGTTTTGCCGGCCGGTCAGCTCCGACAGCGCCCGCCCCCCGATGGCGCCGCCGACCGGCCCGGACAGCAGCGTCTGCAGCGGCATGCGGCTGGCCGAGGCTGCCGACATCACGCCGCCATTGGACTCCATCACATGCAGGCCCTGGTTTTCCGGCAGCCGGTTTTCCAACTGCTCGACGAGGGTCTGCAGATAACGCCGCACGACCGGAGCGAGATAGCCATCCATGACCGTCGTGGATGTGCGGTCGAATTCGCGCCACTCGGGCGATACCTGGTGGGAGAGCGTGATGGCGACATCGGGCAGCCGCTCGCGCAGATAGGCCTCGGCCGCCAGCTCATGGTCCGGATTGCGGAAGGCAAAGAGCAGGCAGATGGCGATTGCTTCGTAACCGTTGCGGCGCGCCGCCTCGACCAGCACATCGAGATCGGCGGTGTTGAGGGGCGTCACGATGCTGCCGTCCGCCGCGATGCGCTCGCGCACGGTGAAGGTGTCTTCGAGGCCGGCCAGCGGTTCCGGCTTGTTCCACCGGATCGAGAAGATCTCCCGGCGGTCATTGCCTTGGATGGTGTAGATGTCGCGGAACTTCTCGGTGGTCAGCAGGGCGACCCTGGCGCCGCGCCGGGTCAGCAGCGCGTTGAGGCCTACCGTCGTGCCATGCACGAAGAAATCGATCCCGGCATCGGCCGGAACGGCCGTCTTGATGCCTTCGATGACGGCAAGGGCCGGATTGTCGGGCGTCGACAGGATCTTGGCCGCGCCGCAGACGCCGCTGTCGCGGTCCTGATAGACAATATCGGTGAATGTCCCGCCAATGTCGGCGGAAATGCGATAGCGTTTGTTGCTCACAGGAAACATCCCGTTATGTGATTGAACCGGGGTCGGGGCCGGGGCGCGCAAACGCCCCTTCCCTCATCGGATGGGCGGCGTACTTACTGTTCCCACTCGCCGACAAAGTCCGGGTTGGCATCCAGCACGGCCTTGTCGATGATAAACGGCATCGGACCGACCTCGTCCATATTGATGGATTCGGGGATATCCTCGCCCTTCAGCTTCTTGACGACCATATCGAGCGCAATCGCGCCCATGCTTTTCGGAAAATAGGCCAGCGTCGCATCCCAGCGCCCCTCGCGGATCGCGCTGATCGCGATATTCGCGGCACCGCCGCCCGACAGGAACAGATCAGGCACATTGTAGCCGGCGGCATCGAGCGCGATCTCCACGCCGACGAGATGCTGGTCGGCATTCGACAGCACCACGTGAATGTCCGAATTGGCCTGCAGGATGTCGGTCATCGCCGTCAGCGAGACATCCGGGCTGTAGGAGCCCTCGCCCGTTGCCACAACCTTGATGTTGTCTTCCGCATCGAGAACCTCGCGGAAGGTCTCATAGCGCAGATTGTCGAACGGAAAGATGAGCTGTCCGATCATGATCACGACGTTGCAGGGATCCTTGTCCTTGCAGAATTCGACAACTTCCTTGGCCTGTTCACGAGCCCCGTCGGCCGGCGGCGAGGCGACCGTTGCCGTCAGGCCGTCGACCTGCCGGTCGAGCGTCTTGAGGTCCGGGCCGATGGGAAACAGGGTCGACACCACCGGCTTTCCGGCCGCGCCGATCTGTTCCACCGCGCCGGCAATGCCGACCGTATCATTGGCCATCAGCACGAAGCCGTCGAATTTGCCGCTCGCCAGCACATCTTCGATCTGGCTGTACTGGTGCGCCGCATTGAACTGGCCGTCATAGATTTCCGTGGAGACGCCGAGTTCCTTGGCCTTCTCCTCGATGCCCGCATAGATCGCCTGGTTGAAACCGTTCTGCGACGACGCGGCGAAGAAGGCGATGTTGAGATCGTCCGCCGCCTGCGCAACCGAAACCATTCCCGCGAGGGTCATGCCCGCCGCCATGGCGGCTATTGTGATTGATTTTTTCACGCTTTCCTCCCTTTTCGGGTCCAGCACAGAGGACGGAAACGCCTGACTGGACAATTGAGCTTACAAATTATACAAACATAATGCAAGCCCGGATGCGCTGCCAGATTGTGCTTGATAGGCCTGCGGCAAATCGCGTATTCAACGTGCCGACGCGGAGTCGCGAAGGCCCGCCGTGTCAGCGGACCCGCCAAGGGAGATCAGGATGGTCGCCGTTGCTCTCATGCACCCGACCGGGAAGAAGAAACTGGAAACCGGAACACGCAAGACCCTTGAGCCGCTGAAGCTCGATCCGTCGGAAGACGGCAGGCCGAAGAGCAAACGGGGGTCAGTGCGCGTCTACGAGGAACTGCGCGAGGACATCCTCTGGATCCGGCTTGATCCCGGCTCAGTGCTCGACGAAGTGGCGCTCGCCAAACGGTTCGGCGTATCGCGCACACCGGTCCGCGAAGCGCTGGTGATGCTGGCCAGCGAGGACCTGCTGGTGTTTCTTCCAAGCCGCACCAGCATCGTCGCACCCCATATGCTGGACAATTTCAGCGAATATCTCGACAGCCACCTGATCCTCGCCCGCTCCGTGGCGAGACAGGCCGCGACGGCCCGTGTCGATGACGATCTGGCGCGTCTCCAAGCGGCGAAGCAGGATTATGAGGACGCCCTTGAGACCAATGACGTTTACCGGATCTACGGCGCCGACCTGACTTTCCACCGTGAGATATCGCGCACCAGCCACAACCACTTTTCGCAAAAATTCCACGATCTCAGTCTCGATTGCGGCCGGCGCTCGCATGTGCTGCATTATTTTCCGAAATTCGGCGAAGCTGAACGCCGGTCCAGCCGTCAGGAACACGCCGCGCTTGTCGCCGCCATAGAGGCCGGCGACCCCGACAAGGCCGATGCGGCGATCGCCCGGCACCTGAAATCGGAAATGGACGTGATCAAGCGAACGCTGGAACCGAAGACCGGTTTTGACATGGACATCGCCGCCCCGTCCGCCGACGGCGAGGCGGCCGACTGATCGTCGTCATACGCGGCTCCAGGCGCGGCAAATTGGTCGGTCTGTTTTTCAAGGTTTTGGATATTTCAAGACGACCGCCTTCGGCCGTAAGGTCGACGTCCCGAAAACAGGATTCGAAGCCGTCATGAATGAACATGTCGCCGTGCGGACGCTGCCCAGTGTCTGCCCGCTGGATTGTCCCGATACGTGCAGCCTCGCGGTTCGCGTCAAAGATGGTGAACTGGTCGAGGTCAAAGGGTCTCGCGCCAACCCCTATACGGGCGGTGTGATCTGCAACAAGGTCGTCCGCTCCTATCCGCAGTTTGTCCATGGCCCTGGACGGCTGAAACATCCGCTCAAGCGGGTTGGGCCGCGGGGCACCGGCCCCTATGAGGCCGTCTCCTGGACCGAGGCGCTTGATCGGATTTTCGACGGCTTCACCCGGGCCATCGAACGGCACGGGCCGCAATCCGTCATGCCGTTCAACTATGCCGGACCGCACGGCGAACTGGCGGGCGGATCGATGGACCGGCGCTTCTTCTACAAAATGGGCGCGACGCTGCTGAACCGCGGCCCGCTCTGCGGCGGCGTTCGCGGGACGGCCTATTCGAGCCTCTTCGGCGATGCGCCGGGCATGCCGCCGGAACAGGCGGTGCATGCCGACCTGATCGTCGTCTGGGGCAACAATGTCACCGTCTCGAACCTGCACCTGACGCGGGTCCTCAAGCAGGCGCGTACCGAGGGCGCGAAGCTCGTCATCATCGATCCGAAACGCACGAAAATCGCCGAGCAGTGCGACCTGTTCGTCCAGATTCGACCCGGCACCGATGTGGTGCTGGCGATGGCCCTCGCAGGCGAACTTCAGCGGCTCGGAGGCCTCGACGAGGCCTTCATCGAAAAATGGACCCACGGCTTCGAGCCCTTCATGGATCAGGCGCGCCAATATTCGGTGGACGACGTCGAGACCCTGTGCGGCCTGACCGCGGCCGAGTTTCGTCAACTGGCCGATCTCTACCGGCATTCAAAGACCGTCGCCATGTCCTGCGGCAACGGGATCGAAAGGGGCCGCAGCGGCGGATCGGGCCTCAGGGCCGCCATGGCCCTGCAGGCGCTCACCGGCAATCACGGCCGCCCTGGCGCCGGGGTGATTGCAAAGTCCGGCCTTGCCGCGCCGAAGACACCGGATCGGCTGCAGCGCCCCGATCTCATCCCTGCCGGAACACGCATGTTCAACATCGTCGATGTGGCCGAAAAGCTGCTGGACGAGACGCTGGACCCGCCGGTCATGGCAACCATGATCTACAATCACAACCCGGTGGCGACGCATCCCGATCAGGCCAATCTCCTGCGGGCGCTGATGCGCGAAGACCTGTTCATCGCCGGTTCGGATGTCGTCATGACTGACAGCATGGCCTATGCCGACATCATCCTGCCAGCCGCCAGCCACTTCGAAAGCGACGACATCTACGGCGCCTATGGACAGAACTATGTCCAGCGCGCCGCGCCGGTCATCCCGCCGGTCGCGGACGCGCTTCCCAACACGGAAATCTTCCGCCGGCTTGCCGCCCGTTTCGGCTATGACGACCCGGTCTTTACAGCAGGCGACGCGCAATTGATGGACGAGGCGATGGATGGCGAGGACCGGCGCTTCGACGGCGTGTCGCCAAGCCGCATTCCGCTGGACCGCGCCATCGCCATGAACCGGCCTGACGGCGGCGACCTCATCCTGTGTGATACGGTTCTGCCGGCTACCGAAACGGGACGGATCGAACTCTATTCTGAGGATCTGGAGACCCGCTTCGGCTATGGCGTACCGCGCTACGAACCGGTCCCGCGGGATTTTCCGTTCGCCCTGATCTCGCCCTCTTCGGCCAAGCGCACCAATGCGACCTTCGGCGGATGTACCGAATCGGACGGGCCGGAAATCCTTGAAATGAACCCGGCCGACGCCGCCGAGCGCGGCCTGGCGGATGGCGATGAGGTGATCGTCTGGAACGACCGGGGGCAAGTCGCGCTGCGCCTTGTCGTCACCGACGCCACGCGCAGCGGCGTGCTTTACAGCCCGAAGGGCACCTGGCTGAAATCCAGCCGGACGGGGCACACCGTCAACGCGCTGATCCCGGCTGACATCCGCACCGACATTGCCGATGGCGCCTGTTACAACGAGACCTTCGTCAACGTCGAAAAATGCCCGCCGAACGGCTGATCAATCGGGCGCCGCAGCCTGACACGAGGCTGCGATCAGCTCGGCAAGCCGGTTTTGCTGGCGGCCCCGCCGGTCGAAATTGTCGGCTGCCAGCCATCGCCTGTAGGCCGGTTCGAGGACCGGCCAGTCCTTATCGAGAATGGAATACCAGGCGGTGTCGCGGTTGCGGCAACGATAGACGACGGCTTGGCGAAACAGGCCGTCATAGGTAAAACCCAGCCGCTCGGCGGCGCTTCTGGACGCCGCGTTGAGCGCATCGCACTTCCACTCGTAGCGGCGGTAGCCCCACACGTCGAATACCTGCTTCATCATCAGGAACATGGCTTCGGTCGCGGCGATCGTCTTCTGCAATCGCGGCGAATAGGCGATACTGCCGACTTCGATCACCCCGTTCCGGGGCTGGATGCGAAGATAGCTGGCGACACCCGCGGCCTTGCCGGTTCGTTTTTCGATCAGCGCGTAACAGACCTGGTCGTCGAGTGCCGCCATCCTGTCCAGCCACGCGGCAAGCGCGTCCACGGTTTCGAACGGACCCTCGGACAGGTAGGTCCACACCCGGCCATCCGTTTCCTGCCGAAAGGCCTGAAAGAGGTCGGCGGCATGGGCGGCGGTGTCGATCGGCACCACGCGGCAATGAACACCGTCCATGCGGGCGTCGTCCGGAAACCGGGCCGGTACCCAGTCCGGCAGCGCCTCGCCGATGGGCTGGCCGAGATCATTGACGCGATGCGGCATGGCGCGATCCTTGTTTTCATGCGGTTCGGGATCAGTTTGTTCTCATTTCGGTATAGTGTTAATATCCAAAATGGAGACAAACAAACAGACCAATTCAATGAAGAACATCCCCTGGATGGCCTTTTCGATCGACCGGACATCGCCGGTTCCGGTGTTCGAACAGATTTGCCGGTGGTTCCGCGCGGAGACCGCGTCGGGCGAATTGCCGGCGGGAACAAAGCTGCCGCCGACCCGGGTCTTCGCCACCGAACTGGGTGTGTCCCGGTCTACGGTTGTCACGGCCTATGAACAGCTGGTCGCGGAGGGCTATCTGACCAGTCGCCGGGGATCGGGCTACAGGGTTTGCGAAATGGGCCCGGTCGAGTTGCCGGCGCGCCGAGCCCCGCCCGTCAGGACGACGCCGACGGACGGGACCCCATCGGCCAGACCGTTCCAGATCAGCCAGCCCGACATGCGGCTGTTTCCCTACAGCCAGTGGGCCAAGACCGTGTCGCGCATATGCCGAACTGCACCCGCCCGGTTGCTGGTTGGCGACGGCGGGCAGGGAAACATGGAACTGCGCAGAGCCGTGGCTGCCCATGTCTCCGAATGGCGCGGCATCGACGCCGGGCCGCACCAGGTGATGATCACCGCCGGGGCCGACGACGCGCTGGAGATGTGCCTGCGCACCCTCCTCCGGCGGGGAGACGAAATCGGTCTCGAGGATCCCGGCTATCTGCCGCTACGCGATCACGCCTCCGCATTGGGGCTGAAGGCCGTCTTCATGGAGATTGACGGCGGCGGTGCGGTGCTGACGCCGTCCGCCGGCAAGGCCCGGCTGATCGCGCTGACACCGTCACACCAGTTTCCGCTCGGCGGGGCGATGTCGGCCAGCCGGCGCCTCGAATTCATCCATTGGGCGGAAGAAAACAACCGATGGATCGTCGAGGACGATTACGACAGTGAATTCCGCTATGCCGGCCGGCCGATACCGGCCATGGCCGGGTTCAACGCGCTGCGCCGGACCATCTATGTGGGCAGTTTCTCCAAGATCTTTTCAAACAGCCTGCGGCTTGGCTACCTCATCGCACCCGATGCGCTGGTCGAACGGTTTCAGGCCACACAGAAGCGCTTCGGGGTGAAAGCCTCCGCCATGCCGCAGGAAGCGCTGGCGCAGTTCATCGGCAATGGCGAGTTCTACCGGCACCTCAGGCGCATGCGCCGCATCTATGCCGAGCGGCGGAAATATCTGCTGGACCGGCTGACCGGATCATTCCGGTCATACGGGTCCTTTGAAGACCATCAGGCCGGCATGCAGATCGCCTTTCACCTCAACCCTGGCCTTCCCGATACTGAGATCGCGCAAAGGGCGGCGCACGAGGGCGTGACCATTCAGCCTCTCTCCCAGTTCAGCCATGGAAAATCGTCGCTCAACGGCCTGCTGTTCGGCTTTTGCGCCTTCACGCCCGAAGAGATGGATGAGGCGCTGACGATCCTCGCCGGGGTCCTGGAGCCTGATTGAAAAACGCGGAAAACCGCATCATTTGCCTTACGGTGCAAAGATGTGTTTCAAGTCGCTGAGCGGGCATTTCCCAGGGGAAATATGTCCGATCCAGCATCCAACATCCGGGAAGTCGAATTCATGAAGATCACCAAGCTGACAACTTACGTGGTGCCGCCGCGATGGACATTCCTGAAGGTCGAAACGGATGAAGGCATTACCGGCTGGGGCGAGCCGGTCCTGGAAGGTCACGCCGCGACGCTCGCTGCAGAAATACGGGAGCTGGAGAGCCTGGTCATCGGCGCGAACCCGCTTCTGATCGAAGATTTGTGGCAGAAGATCTATCGCAACGGCTGCTACCGCGGCGGTCCGATTCAGATGAGCGCCATCTCCGGTATCGACATGGCCCTTTGGGATATCAAGGGCAAATGGCTGAACCAGCCGGTTCACATGCTGATGGGGGGACAGGTTCGCGAAAAGATCCGCACCTATCGCTGGACCGGCGGCGACAGGCCGGACGACCTTGTCAACGGGGTCCTTGCATTGCGAGCCGACGGTTTTAATGCGGTCAAGTTCAACGCCAGTGCCGAGATGCAGATAATCGACACCTATGCGAAAATCGATGAAGTCCTCAAACGGCTATACGCCGTGCGTGAAGCCGTTGGCGACACGATGGATCTGGCCTTCGACTTTCACGGCCGCATTCACGCGCCCATGGCAAAGATCATGATCAAGGAGGTCGAAGCACTGCGTCCGATGTTCATCGAGGATGTGGTCGACAGTGTGCATCTGGACAAGATGGCCGATCTCAACCGGCATACCAGCATACCGATTTGTGTCGGCGAAAGGCTCTACAGCCGGTATCACTTCAAACCGGTGTTCGAACAGAATGCCGCATCGGTGATCAATCCCGACACCGCCCATGTCGGCGGCATTTCGGAGATGATCCGGATAGCTGCCATGGCGGAAGCTTACGATGTTGCGCTTGCGCCCCATTGTCCCTTGGGTCCGATCGCGCTGTCGGCGTGTCTGCAGGTGGACGCGGTGTGCTACAACGCGTTCATCCAGGAGCAATCCATCGGCATCCATTACAATCAGGGTGCCGACGTCAACGACTATGTGACGGAAGACAGCAGGATAAAGGTTGTCGACGGTTTCCTGCCCATCCCCCAGGGTCCGGGTCTCGGGATCGAGGTCGATGAGGCGGTTGTCGCCGAAAAAGCCGCCATCGGGCATCGGTGGAAAGCACCCGTTTGGCGGCACGAAGACGGATCAATCGCAGAGTGGTGAGGAAACCCGATGAAAACCCGGCCCGGTCAGACCGGACCTGACGGCGCTTACCCGGCAAAACGTGCCGTCAAACCGCCATCGACGCGCCAGTCCGCTCCAGTCACGAAGGACGCCTCGTCGCTCAGCAAGAACACGATGCAGTTTGCGATCTCGGCCGGCGTCGCGATCCGCCGCATCGGATGAACGTCAAGCACCTGTGCCTGCAAGGATGGGTCGTTTTGAGCGAAGAACTCCTTGACCAGGGTTGTCTCGGTGTATCCCGGGCTCAGCGCGTTCACCCGGATCTGATGTTGTCCCACATCCAGTGCCAGTGACCGGGTCATGCCGACGAGGCCGGACTTGGCCGCCGCATAGGGAAAGAAGCCCGGATAGGTCATCGTCGCATGAACCGAGGCAATGTTGACGATGGAGCCCTTTTTTGCGGCGATCATTGCCGGCAAGACCGCACGCGCGGCGAGCCATGCCGCCTTCAGGTCGACGTCGAACACCGCGTCCCACTCATCCTCGGTCATGCTGACGGGATCGCAGTATGAATTCCGCCCGGCATTGTTGACGAGGCCGGTAACCGGACCGAACCTTGCCTCGGCATTGCACACCGACTGTCCCAATTCGTCAGCCGAGCACACATTGGCTTGCTGGAAAAACACGTCTGATCCGAGCCGGTCACAGAGCGCCTGACCCTCTTCGGCGAGCAGGTCGACGAAGCTCACCTTCGCACCCTCCGTGAGCGCTTTTTCAACCGTTGCAGCGCCGATGCCGCGGCTTCCGCCGGTCACCAGCACATGTTCTCCCTGTAACCGTGACATAGCCCTGCCGATCTGTCTGCTGGAGCGAGTTGTTATTCAAACAGTCATCGCCCGGTCAGTGACTGCATGCGAACCCGCCGGTCGATCAGCGTCTGCAGGACCACCGAAACGACGATCACGAGCCCGAAGGCCAGTTGTGTGTAGAACGCGTTGATACCCGCGGACACGATCCCCGCATTGATCGCCCCGATAATATAGGCTGCAAAGAACGTCCCGACCACGGACCCGGTCCCGCCAAAGACGCTTGTACCGCCAAGAAACACCGATGCGATGGTGTTGAGAAGGAAGCCCTCACCGGTGGTCGGCCAGAAATAGAAGCCGTAAATCGAGGTCATCAGGCCGGCAAAGGTCGCCATGACGCCAACCAGCATGAAGGCCCGCGTCTTCACGCTGACCGATTTCACCCCCATCAGCCGGGCGGATGTGGGATTGTCTCCGACAAGGAAGACATGGGCGCCGAACCGGGTGCGGTTGAGCAGGAACCATGCCAGGATCAGGATCACCACCATCCATATGGTCTGGATCGGAATCCCGAAGGGCTGCGACCGGAAAATCGCGTGCATTTCCGGATAATCCTGGGCGGTGAGCGGCACGCCCGTTCCATCCATCATGACCAGTTCGAGGCCTCTGAACAGAAACGATGTCCCGATCGTAATGACAAGCGACGGAATATTCAGCCAGGCCACCAGGGTTCCGTTGATCCAGCCGCAAAGCGCGCCCGTGCCAAGGCCCGCTGCAAGCGC
This sequence comes from Rhizobiaceae bacterium, assembly GCA_028279875.1. GTDB lineage: Bacteria > Pseudomonadota > Alphaproteobacteria > Rhizobiales > Rhizobiaceae > Hoeflea_A. Next base: position 52,773 of record JANQMU010000018.1, on the reverse strand, counting down.
AAGCGGCCAGGCAATGCCGCCCTGCGCCAAAAGGCAGAAAACAGCCGTTCCAAGAGCCATGATCGACGGAAATGAAAGATCGATTTCGCCGGTGATGATCACAAAGGTCAAGGCGATCGCGATGATCCCGAACTGCGGCGTGGTCTGGGCGAAAGCCACATAGATATTGACGTTGGTGAAGACAGCCGGCGCCGCCACGACAAAGGCGAGCCACATCGCCAGGCCGACGCAAACGATTCCCATCTGGCTTATATAGCGCCGCAGGAAAGACGGCCGTCCGACACGGTTGTCGGCGGGCTTTGCAGGTTGCGCTTCTTCGACTTCGTTGGCCATGATCTCGCTCTAATGCAACGACCCGGTGCGGGCGACATGGTAGAGGCGCTCGATCAGCTCATCCATCGTGATCTCGGACTTGTCGTAAACGCCGACGACCTTCCCGCGGTCAAGCACAAAAAGCCTGTCGACCACCGGATAGACGTGGAAGATGTTGTGATCGATGAAGATGGCGGATCGGCCGGCCTCCTTGATCCCTTTGACGAACTCGAGCGTTTTCTTGGTCTCGGTCAGCGACAGACCCATGGTGGGTTCATCGAGAATGACGAGATTGGCGTCAAAATAGAGCGCCCGGGTGATCGCCACACCCTGCTTCTCGCCGCCGGACATTGTGCTCACGACATTGTCGGGATGCACGGCCGCCGACGTAAAGCCCATATGTTCGGACATCAGCCGGGCGGACTCTTCACGCATCTTCTTGACGTCCAGCAGGCCCCATTTCGTGCGCGGCTCGCGCCCCATGAACATGTTGCGCCAGATCGGCTGTTTCTCGCAGAGCGCACGCTCCTGGTACACGGTCTCGATTCCCAGCGCGCGGGCACGCGGCACCGACCAGTCATCGATGTGTTTGCCCATGAACAGGATCTCGCCCCCCGGGTCCGGTTTATGAAAACCCGTGACCGTCTTGACGAGGGTTGATTTTCCAGCCCCGTTATCACCCAGCAGCCCGACGATTTCTCCCGGAAAAACCGAGAAATTGACCTCCGACAGGGATCGCACTTCACCGAATGTCTTCGAGACATTCCGCAGTTCGATGACCGGTGGTCCGGCAGATGAAGACTGGGACACGTGTTTGGCCTTACAACCTAAGAGTCCATTGGGGAATGAACGAAAGGCCCCGGCATTCGGCTGCCGGGGCCTCAATGAACTTATCGGATCTCGACGGCGGCAAGCGGCGCCAGGGCATCGACATTGGACGAGTCGACAAATGCCCCCGCCGTGTTGATATCAAGACCGGCGAAACCGTATTTTTCGGTCAGGCAGATATTGAGGATCGGCAGGTAACCCTGCAAATAGGGTTGCTGGTCGATGACCAGATTCTGAAAGCCCTCCTGGATCGCCTGCGCGGTGTTCGGAGACATATCGAAGCCGGCAAAATAGACCTGTCCCGGCTCCAGCCCCGCCGCATTGGCGTAAACGCCGACATTCGATGTCAGCCCGCCATGGTCGGTCACGACGATCTTGACGTCGGGATTCGCGCCCATAAGGCCGACAAATGTCGCTGTCCCCGCATTGGGGTTTGCGTTGGTAGCGGCATCGATCTCCTGGTAGATGATTTCCATCCCGGCTTCTTCGAGGGCATCGAGAACGCCGACCGTGCGCTGACCCCGGTCACCGCCCTGGGCTCGAAGACCCCACACAAACGCCTTGTCGCCCGCCGCGGCACCGGACCGCGCGACGGCTTCGGCGCCAAGTGCCTTGCCAGCCAGGTAGTTCGGCGCCCCGACAAATCCCAAACCTTGCGGTCCGTAGGATGCCTGGCTTTCCCGAAGCGCCGTGTTGAGCGTCGTGAATATGATCCCGGCATCATAGGCTTGCTGGACGATTGGGCCGGTTGCCGCTTCGCCGGCAAATCCATAGGTCGCGATACCATCCACGCCAGTCGCGACGGCCTGCTGGATCTGCTGCAACATCAGGTTCGGATCCCAATCCGAAAAATAATAGGTCACATCCGGCCCCAGATCGAGTTCAGCCTGACGGAAACCGTTATAGACGTTGTTTGCAAAAACACCGCCCTGCGGTCCGCCCGGAAACGCCGCAATCTTCACGCCGGAGCACCATTTCTCCACCGGCTCGGCTGACGCGCCGGTCGTGAACAGCGCAGCGCACGAACACGCAAAGGCGGTAAGCAAAAACCTGGTCAACTTCATCATGATTTTCCTCCCTTGCAGCGCCCCCGGCAACTTGACTTCCCATCACGATCCGAGGCGCAAAGCCGAAAGGTAAACGAGTTATACAAGTGTGTAAACTGATTTCTGAATATGTGAGATTTCCAGCACCCACCTAGCAGCACATGATCGAGAGAGATCGCAATTTAGATATACAAATCAATATATTAAAGGAATTCAATTTATGTGTGAGAACAAACCGGATAACGGCACCTGTTTCTTATTCTGCAAAGTTGTACTATAAGTTGGCGATGCCGACCAAAGAAATATCCCTGCAGAACAGCCTGCCCGCGGCCCAAAATGTGGCCAGACTGCTGTCATCGCAGATCGTCGGCCAGCTCGACATCGGAGCACGTCTGCCGTCGGAATCGGAACTTGCCGCGCAGTTCGAGGTGAGCCGTGTCACCGTGCGGGAAGCTCTTAAAATATTGGCCGGTCAGGGCATCGTCAGCCTTTCCCGGGGACGACGGGCAACCGTCAGGCAACCCGACGGCGCCATGTTCGACGCCTTCCTTCGCTCGCTGATCCATTCGGATCCGCGATCCGCATTCGATCTGATGCACGTGCGTCGGGCCCTGGAGGTCCAGGCCGTGACATTGGCTTGCAGAAACGCCAGCCGGTCCGGGCTCGCCGCGGTGGATGCCGCCCTTGTCACCATGCGGCAGGCGGCCGACGCCATGCCCGAGGATGGCAGTGACGAGGCGTGCGGACGGGCCTTTGACCGGGCTGACGTGCAGTTCCATCAGGCGATGGCCCTTGCGGGGGGCAATCGTGTCCTGACATTTCTCTTCGAGGCGATGGAAGGCGCTCTGCTTGAGGTTTTCGAGGGAAGTCGCCGCGGAGCGCAGCGATCCCGGGCAGCACTGATCGAGAACTGCGAGGAACATCGCGCTATTCTTGACCATGTCCGGAACCGGGACGAAATCACGGCAGCCGAAGCGATGCTCGGACTGATCACCCGCGCGGAAGCCAACCTTCGGTCAGCCCTGGGCAGCACCTGAGGATCAGAGCGTTGGCGGCCGGAAAATCAGATCTCCATTCACCCGGATTTCAACGTCGACCCTGTACGTCTCCAGCGCTGCCGGATCCAGCGTCACACCCAGGCCGGGTGCATCCGGCACACTGATTTGACCGTTCTCATCGGGCACGATCCTTGTTTCCGTCAGTTCCGCCGCGAGCGGCTGCAGATCAGTCGGATACTCGCAGAGCCTGTGCTCCTGAAGTCCGGCATAGGGTTGCAAGGACGCTGAAAGGGCGAGGTTCGAGGTAAAGGTGTGATTGATGTAGGTCACACCGCGCGCGTCTGCATAGCGGGCGACATCATAGGCGGGAGCGAGACCGCCAATGCGTCCGCAGTCGATCTGCACGAAACCCACCGAACCATAATCGATGAGATGCTCGGCCATGTGCCGGTTATGCGCTGCCTCGCCTCCGGCCATCCGGACCCTGGAACTGCGCTTCGCCAATTCGCCGTAAGCCCGGTAGGCGTGGCCGCTGAACGGTTCCTCGAACAGCATGACGCCGGCTTTTTCCATGGCAGGCAGCCTTGATGCCGCCGCATCGACATCGTCACCAAAGATCTGGCCCGCGTCGATGAGCAGGATCGCATCGGGACCCATCCCCTCGGCCACGGCCGCCACCTGATCGGCGTCCGCATCGACCGAGGCGCCGAACGGCGCCCAGCCGAATTTAACGGCGCGAAACCCTTTTGAGCGGATATTGCGGGCGCGCCGCAGGGTTTCCTGCGCATCCGCGCCGAACAGCACGGATGCGTATGGCGTTTTCTGAAAGGCCTGCTGCCAGCCGAGAAGCGACCAAGCGGGGACGCCCCGGGCCCGTCCCAGAAGATCCCAGAGGGCCATCTCAATGCCGGACCAGCAATGCGGAGCCTGGAGAAGATCCATCGACTCATAGGCCACCTTCCTGGCGATCGCGCGGATATCGTTCGGACCGTCGATGCGCGCGCCCAAGACCGCTTCCTTCACCGGCCGGCACGCACCGTGTGACATCGGACAGACGAAAGCAGCAATGGTTGGCAGCGGCGCCGCTTCACACTCGCCCCAACCCTCGTATTCACCGGCACGAACGCGCACGACAAGCGCATCCTGGCTGCCATCGGCCGCAATCGTCACCTGTGGCATTGCCAGGTAGAAAAAATCCACGCTTTCGATCTTCATCCCGTCTCGTCCTGTCCGGATTCGGCTGACATATGGTTGATGGTCGTCCCGGTCGTCAAGAACTTCAATCATGCAGACCTGTCGGCTGCTGTCCGTTCAACCGGTCGATCATGTCTTCCAGCCCGTCTGACCTCATCACTATTTACAGCGTGTAGCGGGTCGGAATCGACAGGCTGACCCGCGTTCCGCTCGCCATCCGTTCGATGTCGAATTTGCCCTGCAGTTCCTCTGCACGGCTGGCCATGTTTTTCAGCCCGTGGCCGGAGGCGGCCTCCGGGGCCAGTCCGCGGCCATTGTCCTCGATTTCGATCGTCAGCATTTCGCGCGGCCCATCCGAAAGCGAGAACCGGATGGTGATGCGGTCGGCGCCCGCATGTTTGGCCGCATTGGTCGTCGCCTCCTGCATGATGCGCAGGATATTGAGAGCGGCCGACGGGGTCAGGCCCTCGATCGGCGGGATGTCGACCATCTGCCAGTCCAGCGCAATGCCGAGGGCCGCCAGTTCCTGCTCGGCCCGCTCGCGAAAGGTGCCCAAAATCCCCGTAATGTCGTCTTCGACCCCCAGCGAATGGATCATGGTCCTCAAATCTTCGAGCGCCGCCCGCGCCGAACCTTCGATCGCGTCCGGCTTGGAGTCGCTGTTGGTTGCCATCGCGATGATCGACATCAGTCGGCCACCGAGCCCGTCATGGACATCTTTCATGATCCGCTGGCGCTCCTCGTTGAGGGCCTGGCGTTTTTCCAGCAATTGCCGCTGCTCGTAGGTCTCCCGGAGCTGCAGTTCCTTTTCTTCGATCCTCTGTTCCAGCGTACCGACCAGGCTGTCGACCCGGTTCATCGACTGGATCAGCCTTTGGAAGAAGACGACGCTCAGCGCCGGCAGGATGATGAGGTACACGATGCGAAAATGCGTGAAATTGCTGTCGGGCATCAGGTTCATGATGATCAGCGTGTCGTGGATGACGAGTGCACAGGCGCCGAGCACCGACAGCAGAATGATGGCGCTGTCCCAGCGCCGTTCCCAGAACGCCGAATGAACCAGAACGACGACGACCCAGCCGGACAGAAAGATGCTGAAGGGCACCACGACGACAAGGTCGATATAGCGGAAGACCTGTTCGGGAAGCGTTAGAAACGCGACGGTCGAAAAGGCGGGCAGGATCAACAGGTAGAGCGGTTTGACCGGCGGCGGCCGGTTTGTCAGACCGTAGGCGAACAACAGACCGAGCACGGAAAGCCAGAAATTCGTGACATAGCCGAGCAGGGCGACCAGATTGGACAGCGCTTCGGAGCTCGGAAGATAGACCGGAATGCCATGTATGCTGCTGAACACCATCATGATGGAACAATAAAGGGCGGCCTTCTCGCTGCGGCGGCCGAACCACAGCAGGAACAGCAGGGCCGACAGCAGCAACTGCCAGAACACGACAAGCGCCGGCAGCCGGACGGCGCGAAGATAGTACCAGTCGAAGCTGCTGCGGATCTGATCGACCGGGCCGATATAGATCTGGCTGAGGAAGCCGACAAGTTTCCCGCCGGGCTGCAGCGAGATCGCGATTTCATTGCCCTGGCGCGTCAGGGCATTGGACGAGATATTGGCGAAATAGGGCGCCCCCTGGTCGGCGATCAGCTCGCCGCTGATGAAGCCGCCCGACGGCAGTTCCGAACCGTTGACCGCCGCCATGATCCGTCCCGAATAGCCTGGGATGAAAACCGCCCAGCGTCCGCCATTGGCCGGATAGTCGAACCGCGCGCGGTAGATGGCGGTCTGCAGAGGCCGGTCCGGAAACGATCTCCAATTGTCCGGCAGGGTGACCTCGCGCCCGCCGTCGGGCTCTTGGGAGAATTCCATCGCCCGCACCGGCGCGACGTCCCTTGGAAGCGGCAGCACCTCGAAAAACAGCACATAAGTGAGCACCGCGACCGCCAGCCCCCACAGTCCCAGCAAAGGCAGATAGGTCCGCAATTGCGGGGATGGGTCTGCGGTGCTCAAGAGATGTTTATCAATCCTCGCTGGATCGCCTCGAAGACGGCCTCGCCGCGTGAATTGACCTCCAGTTTGCGATAGATGTTCTTGATATGGGTGGGCACCGTATTGCTCGAGATCGCCAGTTTCTCGGCGACATCCTTGTAGGTAAAGCCCTTGGCGATGCCCCACAGAATATCCATCTCCCGATCCGTCAGCAACCGTTCGGGACTGTCGGACTGGTCCGACTGCTGGACGATCTGGATGATATAGCGGGCGACTGATGTGGAAATCGGCGAACCGCCCGCAATGAGCTGGCGTACGGAATTGACGATATCGAGCGGCCGCGTGTCCTTGAGCAGAAAGCCGGAGGCCCCGGCCGAGATGGCGGTGACCACGCTCTGCTCATCCCCCAATACCGATATGACGATGATCTCCATCGCCGGACGTTCCTTGCGCGCCAGCCGGATCAGGTCGAACCCGTGACCGTCCGGCAGCTTGAGATCGGTGATCAGCACATCCGCATCGGCGGTGCGAATGGCCGATGCGCCCTCCGCATGGGTCGGACAGGCGGCAAGAATGTCAAAATCATCCTCCGATCCGAGGCTGTCCACCAGAGATCGGCGCATTGCCGGATCGTCCTCGACAAGTATGATCCTGACCGTGCGATCGGCCATTGTGCACCTTCACATTTGCGCCGCACGCCGATTTCAGATCGTGCCGGTCGGCCCGCTGTCCGTCGCCATCCGAGCGAAACGTAGCCCCGACCACAAAGCGCTCTCGCCCACTGGAGCACAGGCCCTGGTGCCGTTGCATCCCATATTGATGGGATAGCCCGCGCCAGACGCCGGCGTCAATTGCATGGCAGAGGCGGTTCAGTCGTCGTCCATGAAACGGACGGCTTTTTCGTAGATAAGCAGCGCCACCTCCTGTCTGAGATAGTCCGGCACGTTTCCGGGGTTGACGAGATAATCCCCGGCCGGATAATCGGTTTTGGCGATGCCGACATAGTCCCGCTCCAGGTCGAGGGCCGTCAACATGGATTTCGACTGCAGATTCGGAGACAATCGCGTGAGGTCGACACCGAGGAATTTGCGATTGGCCTCGGGCGTCCGGATGACCCGCACGAGGTCCTCCTTGTCCGGCTACCCGTCAAGGTCGCGAGCGTAGATTTTTCTATCGGTGACCTTGGGATATCCGTCGATCCGCGCCCGGGCCACGCCCGGACCGCCCTGCCAGTCATAGGCAGGATCGACCGTCGTGGCCCGGGCCGTCTGCCGCCCCCGGCCGGGAACCAGGTGGGAAAGGGGTGTAACCGTCAGGGCGATGCCAACAATTGTGGTGACCAGGAATTCACGGCATGTGGCGTCCACGACTTTCCTTTGTTCGTTTGCTCGCCACCCCGGCTTCACAAATCAAGCAGAACCTTGATCACAATGTCTCGTGCCGATGCCCGGCAATCCGTGCGGCAACGTCCTCAACCGAACGCCGCTGCGCGAATCATCAGGCTTTGAAATAGCCGCTCAAATTAGGGCCCGCGGTGCGAACTCTGTCCATGGACAGGAGTCTCCTTTTTTCTTGGACTCCTGCCTTATCTACCTATTCCGCCGTTACGGACATCTGTTGAGAAATCGGCTCATCCATGTGTTGCCGGCATTAATGTTTCTTGCCCGACTCGTTTCGATATCTACCTCATGACCAATATAAACCATGCGTCTCACGACGATTATTATGAATACAAGGCCAGCGGATAAAGGGCATATCGACCGACATGATGAACAAAGTCCTTTTCCTCAAATTCTTATCAAAAATTGGATATGTGAGGCGGAACCGGCCGCCCGGAATTCTACTTCCTTTCAACCACGGCATTGCCCTGATCCTCTCGCGTCACATCCAGCGCAGCGACATCGGCCCTGTCGCCCCTGCGCGGTCAACCTCCCCCAAAGCCGGACTGAATTACCCCGCGCACAAAGAATCGTTGCGTCAAGAGAAAAGACGATGATGGTTGGAATGGCAGCGATGGTAGGCGCGGCCGTCAGCAAGTGCAGCAAAATTCCCCAGGTCGCGCAAGGCACCTCATTGCCGGGCGGATAGCATTGATCTCCCGGATGCGAAGGCCCAAAATGGCTGAGTATCAACCATCGCGGGGGTGCAAAGCGATTGAATTGTCCAATGCGGCTTTGAAAATGCGACACATGCGAATATCGCCCGATATTGCAGTGCCCAGATTTGCGATGATCATCCTTCTGGCGGTTTGTTTCGCGCTTTGCCCGGCAGGCGTGACGGTGGCTGCGCAGACGGACGATGGCGAGACCGTCACCAGGGCCAGGGTCGAGCGGTTTCGCGACTGGCAGGTGGTGTATGTGGGCGAAAGCGGAAACCCGGGACAGACGGCGGGTTGTTTTGCCTCGCACAGCTCAGTGGTCAAGGGCGAAACCACCGTGCTTGCCACGATCAATCTTTACAGGAATGGCCGGACGCAGGCTCCGGTCGCGATTGTCAAGGTCCCGACAGGTGTGAGCCTCGTCAGCGGAATTGCCTGGCGGCACACCGCATCCGGCGACGTCGTTTCACTGGAGTGGCAATATTGCACGCCGGAAACATGCCTGGCGCGGATCACCCTGTCCGCGGACGAAGTCGCACGGCTCAAGGCAGGCCGTGAGTTCGAACTTGCCTATCGGCCGCTGCCGGGGAGCCGGATTCTGTCGGTCCCGGTCTCGCTTCTCGGATTCACCCGCGCCTATGAGCGTCTGGAAGCCTGCCCGGAAGACGTGCCCTGACACCTTCCCTCGCCAGAACGACGATACGCCTCAATCCGTTCGCGCGAATCTCCCACAAGATCCGCCACCGTCGTTTCGCTGAGCGCTTTCAGAAAACTGTCGCGGGCAATCTTCAGGGCGGATTGCGTTGCGGCATTCGCAGCCTGTTCCAGGAGGCAGGTCGGCGTGTCGGCCGATGTCCCCATCGCAAAGAGGCTCGGCTTCCCCAGAGCTCCATAGACGTCGGACAGGGTGATGTCCGACAGCGGCTTTGCCAGGCACCAGCCGCCACCATGTCCCTTGGTCGAAGTGACGAATCCCGCCTCCCGCAACCCGCCCATGGTGCGGCGGACAAGCGAGGGGTTCGTTCCCAGCATCCGGCCTATCATCTCGGAGGTAACCGGTGCGTCCGTTTCGTCCAGATGCAGCAAAACATGCAGGACTCTGGATAGCCGATTGTCTTTTCTCATAGGCGCTCCGCTTCGATGAGGACCTTACTGCGCCATTGCTTTCATGACAAATGAAAGCACATGACCTTGACGGGCCATTTCATGATACTTATAAAGTAACATAATTGGAAAATTCACCCATCCTCCGATGAGGAAACCCCATGTCCGTCACCGCCGAACACGTCGCCAGACCGGCCCGCAATCACTGGTATGCGGCGGTTTTTCTGCTGCTCGCCGCCTTCATCAACCTGCTCGACGCGACCATCGTCAACCTCGCGCTGCCGGCCATCCGCCGCGATCTGGACGCCTCAACCTCTGCCCTGCAATGGGTGCTCGTGGTCTATGTGCTCACCTTTGCGGCGGGGCTGCTGCCATTTGGTCGGTTCGGAGACGTCTTCGGACGACGGCGGATGTTTGTAAGCGGGCTTTCGGGCTTCATCGTCGCTTCGGTGGCCTGCGGACTGGCGCCGGGCGTTCAGGCGCTCATTGCGGCGCGCGCCATACAGGGGCTGGCCGGAGCGATGATGGTTCCGCAGGTGCTGGCGATCATCCACGCAACCTTCCCGCCCGAGGACAAAGGCAGAGCGATCGGCCTCTTCGGCACGGTGAGCGGCTTGGGCGCCGTGGCCGGGCCTCTGATCGGCGGGATCCTGGTTTCCGCCGACCTGTTCGGCCTGGGGTGGCGACCGGTTTTCCTGATCAATCTACCGCTTGGCCTCGTCGCGCTGGCCGGCGCAATCATCTTCCTTCCGCGTGTTTCGGAACGCCGCCCCGGCGCCGTCGACTGGACAGGTTCCGTGCTGTTCGCAGGCGCGACCGCGGCGCTGATCTTTCCGCTGATCGAGGGGCGACCGCTCGGCTGGCCTCTCTGGCTGATCGCCCTGTTCGCACTCTCGGTGATGCTCGGATTGGCTTTCCTGCGCCGGCAGCACGATCTCGCGGCACGCGGCGCAACGCAGACCCTGCCCCTGACCCTTCTGCGCGACCGCCGGTTCCTGGCCGGGATCGGGTTCGTCACGCTGCTTTTCTCCGGGATCGCCGGCACGATCGTCATCCTTGCGATATTCCTGCAATCGGGCCTCGGATTTTCGCCGGCCAGAGCCGGCCTGGCACTGGCGGCGCACCCGCTGAGCGCCATGCTTGCCGCATGGCTGACCGGACGGCTCGGTACGCGATTTCTCGGGACCCGCGTTTTTGCGGGTGTCCTGTCGCTCGCTGTCGGGATGATCTGGCTGCAATTCTCGGCGGCCGACGCGGGCCCGGGACTTGAATTGCAGGCCCTTTGGCTGCCGCTGGCGCTGATCGGTGCCGGAATCGGCAGTTCGACCGTCGCCATGTTCCAGTCCGTATTGGCATCCGTCGCGACGTCCGATGCCGGCGCCGGATCGGGTATGCTGCAGGCTTTCCAGCAGATCGGCATCGCGATCGGTATCGCCCTGGTCGGCCAGATCTTCTTTTCCGTGCTGGGGGATGCAGCAGTCCCCGCCGCCTATGGCCACGCGATGACGGCCGCGCTCTGGTTGCCGGTCGGAACCTACGCACTGCTTTGCCTGGCGGCTCTGCCCGGGATTCTGCAAAGGAAGGACAACACATGACATCTGTTGCCAAAAGCCAGAGTGCCGAAACGTTCTGGGAGAATATCTACCGCGATGCTTCACCCCGGACCTCCGGCCGTCCGTCCCATGTGCTGGAACGCTTCGCCAAGAATCGAATGCCCGGAAAGGCGCTCGACCTCGGTTGCGCCAAAGGCGATGACGTGATCTGGCTGGCCAAAAGTGGTTGGCAGACGCTGGGGGTCGATATTGCGCCTTCGGCGCTGCGGATCGCGGCTGCCAATGCCGGACGGAACGGCGTCGCAAATCGGGCGCGGTTCGACCGGCATGATCTGGCGGAGAGCTTCCCGGAAGGCACATTCGACCTCGTCTCGGCCGTCTTTCTCCAGACACCTCTGGACTTCCCGCGCATTGCGGTTCTGCGCCGCGCCGCCGCATCCGTGAGCCCTTCCGGCCTTCTGCTGATTGCCTCCCATCAGCGCGTCGCACCCTGGTCCTGGAGCGATCCTGAAGTCGAACTGCCGGATGCCGAGGCCCGCCTTGCCGAGCTTGATCTCGACCCCGACGCGTGGCGGCGGATCTTCGTTGGCCCGATTGAGCGGGACGCCGTCAACGCGGACGGACGGACAGCGCCGGTTGTCGACGCCGTCATCGCATTGGAACGCAGCCGGCCATCGGCTCCTGAGAAGACAAGGAATGTGTCCGATTGACCAAGACCGCCCCGGCGGAACGGGCCTGCGCGTGATCAGTTGCCGCCCTCGTCTTCTCCGCTCGCCATCGATGCCTTGAGGGCTTTCAGGCCTTCGGATGCACCCTGCAGGCTGGTGCGGAACACCAGCGGCTCCGACCGCAGGCTCGGACGATAGCCCGCGATGATGTTTTCAGACGACTCAAGCGTCTCGAACGCGTCCAGCGGCAACTCCAGAAGCGCCTCGCAAATGTCACGGGAACAGGACTGCCAGATGAAATCCTGCCGCTCGTCGACCTCTTCCGGTTTCAATGCGAAGCCGGACGGAAAATAGACACCGTTCGGAACACGGGCGGCGATGTAGCTTTTTGTTCCGTCGCTGGACCAGAACGCCAGCAGTTCGGCAAGAAACACGTTGTCCGACGTGCGAACCAGCCTCTGGCTGAGGACGCAGGCCGTCTCGTTCACGGCGATAGCCTCGCAGTTCACCCGCCACGCGCCGAACCGGGTGCCATTGGCGATGCGCATCGGCTGGACAGTCGTCGTCGCCGCAGCATCACCGCTGTCCTGCGCCTGCGCGGTCCCTCCACCGGTTGTCTCCAGCGCGATGAGCGCAAGGGCGGCAAATTTCACTGCCGTCTTCCAGCTGCCAGTTCTCATGCTCTTACTCCTGATTCAAGACTGTTGTGTCCCCCCGGGGTCCTGACCCTGGCAGTCTGTCTGATTTGTTTCTCAACCCATTGATCCTGTCAGGTTTTCCATTATAAGAGATAGCCCAATAAAATCAACATATTAGATGTTTAATGCGCCTCAAATCCGACAAATTTCTAGAAACTCGACGTTAATGAGCCGCGAACGACGTAATCATCGTTTTCGACGGTATATCCCACCAGATCGGTGAATGGTTTTGCCACATAGATGTCGCCGGCAAGATGCTCGCCAAGACCGAACGCCAGGCCAAACCCCGCTGAAGCCGCAACCCCCTGCCCTTCATGGTCACCATTGGCGACATCGAACGCCTCGCCGATATCAGCGAAGAGGAATGGCCGGACCGTCGCGTCGACAGGCATATTGGGAAGATTGGTCACCCGTTCCAGCTGAAGACGGGCAAAATACCCGCTGTCTCCCGACGACAGGCTGACGGGATAGCCGCGCACGACGAATGGCGACGTCACCATGAAATCGAAATTCTTCGGAACCGCCTCGTCGACCGCATATTGCCCGGAGGTCCTGAAAGACACCAACCAGTCGGGTGTGAACTGGACCGTTGCATTGCCAGCGGCCGACAGGATCAGAAAATTCTGATCGGAGATACTGAAAACAGTGTCGTCATAGACGCCGTAGCCCACACTGAAGGAGCCGCCGGCGGACCAGGCCAATGTGCCATCACCATATGTTCCGGTGCGTGCTCCGGTGAGACCCAATGTCCCCGACCAGCCCATCTGATCGGTCGTGTCCACCGAACCCAATCGCGTGACCGCACCGAAACTTTGCACATTGGCAAATGAAAAGACACTACGGCCGCCGCCCAGGATGAGCGGCACATTCACACCGAACGACGCATTCCAGGACTGATCGAACTGACTTATGAGCCCCGGCACATCCGCCTGCGAAAAGCTCCCGAAGATATTGACGTTCGTCCCTCCGGGAAGAACCACGCGGCCGTAATTGCCGCTGACGCTGGTGGAATTGCGGCTCCGCGTGGCGCTTATGGTCAGCGGATCATTCCAGCCGGTCAGTGAGCGCACGCCCGCCGTGCCGGTCAGACGATAGGTTCCATTGCTCTGGCTTCCATAATTGTCGGCGCTCACCGCCGCAAAATAGCGCGAACCGCCCGTTGCGGAGATGGCAATATCCGTGAGGCCGCGCTCGGCGCCCGGATTGAAGTCGGCATCGAATGTCAGCCCGTCGGTCTGCGCCAGGCGGTTGAGCGCCTGGTCTATGCGGCGATTATCCGCTAGGTCATTGCCCTTCAAACCAAGCCGCCAGGCAAGATATTCATCGGAAATGTGGTCGGCCTCATAGGAAACGGCGCCGATCCGGGCCTCGAACAACTCGACGTCCAGAAGGCCCTGCTCGATGCCCAGGCCCGTAATATTGACCTGCGCAAGGGCAATGTTCTTGGCCTGGTACAATGCCGTAAGGGCCTTGGCGATGTTGCCCAGTTGATCGACACGGTATCGCCGCCCGACCAGCGCCGCCTCGGCATCCGCCAGGTCCTGCTTCGTCAGATATCCGGACGGCGTGAAACGAATATCGCGCAGCAGGAAACTCGACGGCGGCCCGCCGCCGGCGGCGCGCCCTGTTTTGCTCGGCGCCTCATCGCCGGTGTCACTCTCCTCGGCAATCTCGGCGGCGCGGGCAGCCGCATCCGAAGGCGAGGTCTGGCCGGCCTCATCCGCCGGAGCCGTGCCGTCATCGCGGCGGGTATCGACCGCCCGATCTCCGCTCAGGTCGATCTCCTGGGCGATCGACAGCGAGATGTTGAAAAAACAGGCGAGGCCAAAGGCCAGGACGTATCGGACTCCGCCGGTCACGAGACGTCTGCGGCATTCAGGCATTTATGCATTTCTCCCCAATGCACACCCCAAACGACGTCACCCTGCAAACGGAAAGAATCAGTGGTGACCCGGCTATCGTACCGGAGCCGGATTCATCGAAAAACGCCTGAGGGGTAATAACCGCTGGAAAAGGGATCAATTCCGCTCAGCACACCAGCCGGCGCCGCTTATTGTCCCTGTTCATTGTCCTCGTTGTCCTCGTCATTGTTCGCAGGAATGTTGAACTTCAGCGTCACCGGGCCGCTTCCGATGCCGCGCTGACCACGTGACGGGCTTTCCGTGCGGGTTCCGCCGCCGGATAGGCGCGGAACACCGGGTACAACAGACTCAAATCGCGTTGTTTGACGACCCGGGCCGAGATTGTTTCCAAAGCCTGTATTGGGAAGCGAAATGACCGGCTGAAAGCCGGGATTTGGTCCCGCGCTTACACCGAAACCGCTTCCCGTCCCTCCGGCACTGCCGCCTCCGGAACCATCGCCACCAGTTCCGCCGTTACCGTTTCCGCCGCTGCTTCCACCACCGCCGGCGCCGTCGCCACCCGCTCCGCCGCCTCCGATTCCGCCACCGTCCGTTCCGCCACTGCCCGAATTTTCGCCGCGAACGGCGATTGAACGATAGGAAAGGGGGCTCTGCGGCGATGCCGGCGTCGTCAGCGGCAGCGTGTTCAACGGCGTTTCCCGGCCCCAGATCTGATCGCCGGTAAAAACATCGTTTCCGGCCGACAGTTGCGGTGCCGATCCGCTGCCAAACAGGTTGGCCCGCAACAGGCCGGCCGACGAAATGCGAATATCCGCATTCTCCGAAACCGCATAGTCCACAATGCCGAAGATGCTCTGGATGTCGACGTCGATATCGCCGTGCGCCGCGAGCTTGAGTTCTCCGAGACTTTGCTGACCTACGCGAAGGCGTCCTTCGCCCGACGCATCATTTGCCGCGATCGAGCCGCCGATATTGCCGTTCAGCGCCGTCATCCAGACGGTCGCCCGGTCCAGATAAGCCCATTCGATGCCTTCTGCCGTGCGTATATCGGCGTTCAGGCTGGTCAGAACGACTTCCGCCGGTTGGTCGAAATTCCAGTCGCCGGCCAGGCTGACCGTATCGTCTGCCACCAGGTCGATCAGCGATCCTTCGGGACCGGAGAGTTGCACGATCTCCAAATCGCCAAGGGCACGCACCCTGGCGACCGCCGGATTGGCGCCGTCGACAAGCGTCAAGCTCAGACGACTCATATCTGTCGCCAGCGCATCATAGGCGCCGCCGATCACTCTGTTTGCAGCAATGTCGAGTGTCGTGGCTCCGGCGTCGGAGAATACCGACATCGCCGTGTCGGGTGTCGTCAGCATCAGCGAGCCACCGGCATGGAGAGCCAGCGCCGGACCGCCATTGTCCTGTCCAGTGACATGGATCGAGGAAAACGCCAGATCGCCGGTCACCGAAATGTCGCCCTGCGCGAGCACGATGTTTCCGGCGGCAAGCGATGCGAGATCCGCGTTCAGAGTGCCGCCAATACGGGCTTCGGAAAGAAAACGGGCCGAGCCGGTGCCGAAGAGCCGGGCATTGTCCGCTATGTCGAAACCATCGAACCTTGCTTCGCCGGCGGTGATCTCAATTCGTGCGCTTTCGGCATTGAGCGTGACATTCGGCGCCGGGCTGACATTGCCGCCGATCTCCAGCGCGCTCCGGTCGTCGCCAGCAGTGCCGACATCAAGATGAAGACTGCTGCCGTAATAGGCACCGAATGCGAGGGTCCGGTCGTTTCCAGTGATCGAAATGGTGTCAATCGCCGCCGCGCTCTCGAACTGCACGGTGGAATCGGCATCCGGGCGCCCGACAGTCACGGTCAGATTGCCATCGGATTGCACCGTGCGGCCAACCACCGCGCGCGTACCGCGCAATGTGATGTTGGCGGTGTCGGTGGAGCGGATCGACGTGCCGTCGCGGAAAAAATCGAGGACGGAATTGCTGCCGCGCGTTTGCAGCGCAAGATCGCCCCGGGCCGTCAATTCGACATTGTCGGCAAGTCTCACATCCCCCGCCGCGTTCAGTTCAAGCTGCGTTCCGATGGCCGTATCGAGATTTGCCGAAATCGATATGTCACCGTCGCTGCCGGCGGTACCGCCGGAGAAGGTGCGGGCGCTCAACAGCGATGCCGTTATGCTGCGCGCCTGTGAAATCCGCAAATCGCCGCTGTTGTGAAGGTCGATGACACTCTGGCCGGCCAGAATACCGCCGAGGCTGAGATCGGACTGGTTGGCGATATAGGCTTCGAGCATGTCCGACGAACCGGTCCGCACGTCCAGTTCGGACACCTCGGTCACGATGCGGTCGCTGCTGCTGCCGAACGTGCCCGACCCAGACAGGACGAGGCCGTTCTCGCTGCGGATGCCGGTCCTTGCGGCGCGGTCCTGCTGTAGGCCGCCAACGACATTCAATACGACATCGCCGAACGCATCGATAACCGGGGTGCTGTCACCAATTCCGACCAGGCTCGAGATCCCCGGCCCGATATCCAGGTTGACCGAGCCGTTTCCGGTGGAGATGGATGCGATCCTTGCGCCGCTTTGCGGCAGGGCGGCGAAGATGTCCTGGTTGGCTTCCAGCTTCAACCGTCCGTAAACGACCTCATCGCGGGGGCCGAGGACCGGCGCGTCTTCCGGATTGACCGGCGCTCCGGTGAAGGCGACGGTCAGGGGCGCTGCTGCGCTGCCAATATTGTCCGCGGCACGCAGATCGACCTCGCCCGCCAGCATGGCAAGCTCTCCGGCATTGACGCCCTTCAGCAATGCGCCATTGACCGCATGCAGGCTGACGAGACCGCGGCTGAAGATTTCGTCGACCGGCAGATCGTGGCGATAGGCATCAATATAGATATTTCCGGCGGACCGGGCTGAAAGGGTTCCTGCGCCCCGCTGCTGATCTCCGGCGACGATACCCACCCTTGCCGAGGGATCGCCGATGCTGCCGCCGGCGGCCTCGAGGGCGATGTTGAAGCCTTCGACCTGCACTGATCCGGCATCCGCATCGGCGGCCCGCATGATGCGGCCGCTGGACTTGATCTGCACATCCTCACCGCCGACAACGCGGCTCAGCGACAGGTCACCCTCCGAACCCAGATAGACGTGGCGTTCCGTGCTGATATCCACGTCACCGGACGCCAGGACATCGAGATCGTCCACCCTGTTGATGATGAGCCGGTCATCCTCGAAGCGCAGATCGCTGCGTTGAGCTGAAAACAGCGCGATGCGGTCGGCATCGGTCAACTGGCTTCCAGCCAGCTTGATGATCGGATCATCCCTGCGCCCGACATCGCGCGTCGCCGTTATCACGATGTCGCGCGCTTCGATATTGGCATCCTCGATGGTGGTCTGCGTATCGACCACCGGAAGGATAAGATCGCGCCGGAAAGCATATTCCAGTTCGGCGCGGCTGAAATAGGCATCCTCCAAAAGCGCCTCGATCTCGCCCGCCTCCGGCTGATAGACATAACCGGCATTGAACGCGCCTTCCGAAAACATCTCCGCATCGGCAATGAACTGATCGCGGCGGGATTTTTCCAGATCGGCAATCTGTTGAGCGGTCAAGGGTGTATCGCTCGCCGCATTGGCATCCAGCTGGGCCTCGGAGAAGGAGAAGTCCGGCAGATCGTTCGGGTCGTAGGCGGCATGGCCCGTCACGTCTCCCGTATCGGGATCGCGGATCGCGAGCTTGTCCCACCAGGCAAAGTACCGGGCCGTCCTGTCGTCCGTCAGGCGCTGAACCACCGGATTGTTCGCACGCTTTTCTTCGTTCAGGCTGTCCGTGATGGCGTCGATCTGCAGGTCCGACAGCTTGTGTTCGTAAGTTTCTTCGAAACGGCCGCCGCTCAAACCGAGAATGGTGGCCGCATCGTTGTGGAAGGCATCGGTGCGCTCGGATTCCAGAAGAGCGATCTTGGCATCGTCGGCGCCCTTGAGCTGCAACTCACGGCGCTCGGCATCCGAAAAGCGCAATTCAAGACCGGGATCGTAGTCGTTGACATCAACGATATTGCCCTTGCTGTCGCGCTTGACCAGATGCTCCCACCAACCGAAATATTGCGTCTCGACGGCGGTTTCGGCGTGGTCGACGGCAGCATTGATCTCGGCCTTGGTGGCGGTCAGCAGGGTGTCGTCATTGATCAGGCCGAGTTCCGTCCACAAGGCATCGAGAATCTGCACCTCGGCCCGCCGGTCGACGGTCTGGAGACTGTTGTAGTCCGTCACCGAACCGGAGGTGTTCAAAATGGTCACATCGCCGGCCCGCGAGACGATCTTGTCGAGACGGGTGTCCCCGAGATCGGTGCGGAATATGATGTCGTCCACGGCGCTGGCGTAGAGGCCGTCAAGGCTGCTGATGTCCATGAGATTGTTGCGCCCTGACGTTGCAATGCCGCCACCTTCGGCGACGAGCGAAACCTTCCCACCGGAAATCGTCGCGCCAAGGCTCGAACCGAGGATCGAACCCGCCGCTTCCAGTTGGACATCGTCGCCAAAGGTGCTTTCCGCCCGCCGGACGATGAAATCACCGGCGTTCTGACGCAATCGAATGCCGCCCCCGGCCCCGATATTGATTGTCGTGCTGTCATTGCCGTCGATCAGCGCGAGATTGGTCGCGCTCAACTGTTCGACGGCGGCAAGGATCTCGTTGCGATAGACCGGCTCGCCGCGGTTGAGATTCGCGCCGGTTTCGCGGCCGAAAATGTCGCGGACCGTGACATTACCGGCATCGACCGAAACCAGGCCGCGAATCCCGCGCGACGGAGTCGCGCCGCCGACATCGCCCTCTGCACTGATCGTGAGGTCGGCGACACGATACACGGCATCCGCCGACATGGTCAGCACGGACCCGCCGGAACTGATCGCGGTAACCCCGCTCCTGTTGTTCACATCGCCTTCGAACAGGACATCCGAATCCGCGTTGATATCGACCCGTCCGCTGCTGAATCCATGTTTTCCGACGGCGATGTCGTAATTTGCGCGCAGGCGATGTTTATCGGTGCGTGTCTCACGTTCCGTGTAGCGCACACCAAGAATTTCTTCCGTCACCGAGTTGAACAGCGGGAAGCCGGTCGTCCCCGTTTCCTGCTCGGCGGAGACAACGAATGTCCCGGTACGGCTGATTTCCTCGACATCCTGAGCCGACGTGAAGCGGTAGGGGTTGCCTTCCAGATCGGCGGCGGGCCTGTCGAGCACATAGCCGACCGTCGCCAGGCTTGCCTCGCTGATGAGGACCGGATCGCCAATATCCACCAGTTCGTCGGTGACCGTCGCATCGGCCCGGGAGCAGCTGCCGATACCGAACACGCACCCATATCTGCGCTCGATGGTGGTGCGCTCTTCATAGGTCACGTCGGTCGTCGTCGTCCGCGAGAAGAAGAGCGCCTGATTGCCCGCAATCTCGTATTTCGCGGGGTCGGTCGCCGGTGCCGGACCGAATGGCAGGCGATTGTCCGAAACCTGCGCACCGTTCTCGAACGTATAGGTCGTCGTGCGGTAGACCGGTGTGCCGTTTCCGCCGATCACCGCCGGTGAAACAACCTCATTGCGGTCGATGATCTTGATGACGCCCTGTACGCCGCCCTCCGGCCCGGTGTCGATGCGCTTGAACACAAGCGGCCGGCTGGAGGCCGAATCGACATCGACCCGCCCGTAACCATGGGCGACTTCAATACGGCCATTGCCGGTGGACACGATCCGGCCTGCCAGTTCGATATATCCGCCCTTGGTGACGATCGGCTGGACCTCGAGCATGTTGGTAACGGGGTTGTAGTCAAGCGAGATGTTGCTGTTGGCGCTGATATGCGCGTCGCCCGGCAGCGGCGGCAGGCCATTGGTGCCGGTGACGAAGACATCGCTGTCCTCGCCGCCATTCTGGATCGCCGTCAGCCCGCGCGACGGCCGGTACAGGGCGATATTCTGACTGCCCCCCAGACCGTCGAGCGTGGCGTCGATCGAAGCGTCGATATTGAGCTTCCAGTCACTGATGCCGGATTTGATGAGGCCGTTGATATTGAGGACATCCGCATAGATGAAGATGTTGCCGACGGCGGTGACGGAGCCATCAGACACGGCGGGAATGACCGGTGCAACGGGCTTGGGCGTTGGATTCGCATTGAAGTAGATCGTCCCGGTTCCAGCCGACCAGACCGACAGCTCCGCCAGGATTTCGAGCGAGGCCTCGCTCAGTGCCGGGTAAATCCGCGCCAGATCATATTTTACACTCTGGAATTCTTCCTGCGCAGCGAAGAAGTCCTGATACTGCGCGAAGGGATCCGATGGCAGGGACTCGACCGGGCTGGATGAGGCCAGGAAGAAATCGCCGCCGGAATCGATATTGACGTTCAACGCATCGATATTGCCGCCGAAGACATAGATGCTGCCATCCTCGGTCCGAAGCGTGATATCGCCCTGCAGGTTGCTGACCGTGCCACGCACATAGATATCGCTTGTCGGAACACCGCTGACCGGCGAGGCGAAATTGTTGAGAACGGTAATCTGCGGCGGCAGCAAGGAGGTGGTTGCCGCGTTCAGCGTCGCAAATTCCGGGAGATGACGCACCTGGCCGGCGCCGAGATTGACGGTTTGCCCGCCACCGAGCGCAAAGATATCGCTGTTGCTGGCGACGCTGACACCATTGTAGCGGATTTCCCCGCTGTCCTCATTGGCGATCGTCACATCGCCGAGTTCGACGCTCAGCGACGTGTTGTTGCGCACCTCGATCTTGGGATCGCCCTTCGCGCTGATGATGCCGCTGCCAAAGAAATCGCCGGAAAGCACATTGACGTTGCCGCCAAATGCGGTGACGCCGTCAAGTATCAGGAAGTCGGTGGCCAATGCGCTCGCGCCGGTCCCGGCAAGGAATTCGAGCTGCGATTCAAGGCCCTCGATCTGGGCCGTCAGAACATCATAGGCCTCGGTGCCGGGCACCGTCTCTTCGGCGCGAAGGGCAATCAGATCATCGATATAGGATTGGATATTGGCGCCGACATTCCGCTCGAACGCAAGTTCATAGTCGAAATCCTCACTGGCAGCGATGATCAGGTCATCCGGATCATCGGTGTTGGAGGCATTGCGGCCGGGTGCGAAATCCACCGTCATCAGCCGACTGGCAAAGGCGCCGGCCTCGATGCTGCCGTCGACAATCACCCGCCGGCGGCCCGTATCGATGCTGGTTCCCGTCTCGGTGGCCAGCGAGATGTCGTCCGCTCCGACAAGCCCGCGGAAGAAGTTCGCGACGGCTTCGCCGGCCTGATCATAGGCGTCCACTGCGTATCCATAGGCGTAGGGATCGCGGAAGCCATCCAGAGCGGAAAGATCGACGTCGCGCGCGGCAACGATCTCGCTGGCGGGCGCGACATTGACGAGGCTGTCGACGCCGATCTGAGACAGCGCGTCGGCGCCGCGGCCGATCGGGACGGTCGTGTTGTTGTACATGCGCGCCTCGACGAACCCGACAATCGACTGATCGGAGGCGCGGTCGCCGCCCGCGATCAGGCTGACCGATCCGCGTCGGCTGGTGATCGAACCGCTGGCGATGATGTCGTTTTCACCGCGAACGATGCCCGTGCTGCTGGCACGCGGCGATCCGGCCAGCCCGTAGGTGCGGGCAAAGGTTTCCGAATTGACCACCGCATCGAGCCGGCTGGAAACGCTGACATCCTTGTTTGCAAGGATGGAACCGGCAAGCCGGATGGTGGAATTCACCGCATCGGCATTGTCCGCATCGCCGCCGATCACGATCTCGCTCCTGGCCGTGGGAATGGCGACGAGACCGCCCTGGTCGAGTTTGAGCCGGTCGACGAGATCATAGCCGGTATCGATCGCAACGGTGATTGCGCCGGTGTCGTCGCGCGGATCGCTGGTTCTGCTCGTCTGCGTCAGGCTGGCATCGGATTTGAGCTCGATCAGGACATCATTGGTGACGCTGGTTTCGGACGTCAGCGCAGCGATACCCAGACCGCCATAGCTTCCCGTCACCCCGTTGAAATCGATGGCCCGTTTGACAATATCGGTGGTCGCACTGATTTCGATCAGGCCGGCCATCAACTGGCTGCCAATCAGCAACTGATTGTCAAGCTCCAGCGTGTTCTTCTGGCTTGTCGCTCCGACATCCGTCAGCGCAACGGAGAGACTGTCGGAATTGCTCTCGAAGGTAATGTCGCGATCCGTCGACAGGCGGATCACGTCGGCGACGACCGAGCCGCCATCGATATCCAGAATGGTCGTATTGCGAATCTCGAGGCGCTGTTTCGAGGCCTCCGCGGAGATGATTCCGCCACCGCCTGCAATGGCATTGCCGAATATATCCGCCGATCCGGCGGCGATCAGATCGAGCGTGCCGCCCACGGACGTCGTGCCGTTGAACCGGATCACATTGACCGACGACGACTGATCGACCGCCTTGGCGAGACTCAATCCGAAACCGGCGGCGCTGGCCGTCGTGCCTTTCGACAGGTAATCCACCTGCGACGCGTTGCGCGTGACGATGCTGGCATCGCCGGTCACGGCGATATCGCCGAAGACCAGGGCGGTCGACACGCTGGAGAAGTTGCGGGCCCTGGTTTCCGAACCGCCGACCGTCGCGACCGACAGGTTCGTGCTGCGGCTCGAGGCGAACACCTTGCCGCTTCCTCCGATGATGGAATTGTCGTTGTCGGCCGCAAGGATCTCCAGCGTTCCGGCCAGGATATCGGCACCGTCGGCGAGGATACGCGTGCTGGCAAGGCGGCGTGCCGCCGCGATGTTCACACCCGTGGCGCCGAGTCCACCGGAAATCGCCTTGGCGTCGGCGAAGACGTCCCCGGCATTGACCGCTTTGATGGAGACCAATGAGCCGGACGACAGGACCGCCGAATCGAGATCGAGGATCACATTGCTGGTATCGCGCGCGGTCGCAACGGCGCCGCCGACGGCAATGCCGCCAATGGCAATGGCATCCACCTCCGCCTCTACGGCGCCCTGTCGATTGGCGGACACCATCAGGCTGGCGCCGGTCAGCCCCGTACCGTTTCCGGCGACAACCACATCGACGGTGGATTCGCGGAATGCGTTTGCCACCGCCACACCCGACGTGATCGCACCTCCGCCGACACCGGTCACCTTGGCCTTGGTGGCACTGTCCTCCAGAGCCTCGAGGGTCATGGCACCGCGCGAATGGATCTGCACATTTTCGTTGACGGTCACCGCGACCCGGCGGCCTATGCGCATATCCGACACGCCGGCCGCACTGGCGATGGCGCCGGCGCCACCAGCGACGGCTTCGGGATTGCCGTCATCGACAATGGCGCGGCTGGCCACGGTCGCGTCGCCCTGCGCGGTCAGCGAAGCACTGTTGCCCAGAACCGTCTCCACGAGCGTGCCGCGGCGGACGATGACAACCGCATGCGTGGCGGCAATCACGCCACCGGCAACGCCGCCGGCAAGCACCTCGATCTCGCCGCCTTCGCGGGCCGTGATTTCCAGATTGCGTCCAGCCATCTGTGCATCGGTGTCGACCACGGCTCGGATGGCGTCGCTTTGGGCTCCATTGTAGCTGGAATCCAGATCCAGCGAACTGCGTTCGGCAAAGGCCTTGTCGAGCATGAAGCTGAGCAGCCCGTCTCCACGGCCGAAATTGTTTCCGTCGATCTCATAGGGATTGTCGTCCAACGAACCCTCCGATGTGGCATTGTCCTGCGCATCGTCGGGATTGTCGCCGCGGCCGCTCTGAACCTCGTTTATGGCCTGTTGATGGGAGTCGCCATATTCGTCGGGATCGTTCGGATCGTCGACCCGCAGGCGCTTGCCGTAATTGAGCAGAATACCGGATCCGGCGAACCCACCGACGCCGCCGGCGCCGGCTGACACGGCGCCCTTGAAATTACGCTCGCCATAAGCATCCACCGTGATGTCGTTATTGGCGGCCAGCACCGCGTTGCGACCGATATCGGCGAGCACGGCATTGTTCATGGAGCCGATAAACGTTGCCGACCCGACGCCGATATAGCCGCCGGCACCCGACACGACAAACACGTCCTGGGACCAGCTCTGGTGGGCCTTGACGGAAATGTCGCGACCGGCGCTTGCCCTGGCATGGTCGCCGACACGGGCAACGACCAGCTGCGCGCCCTGCGTGAAGAGGCCGCCACCCGCCACCCCGACAAGTCCGCCGGCACCGGAAACCACATACTGGTTCACGGGCTGGAATCCCGGCACGCGGTTTTCCCGGCCGAACGGAACAAGCGTCGCCTCGGCCCGAACCGAGACGTCACGGCCCGCATCGAGTGTGGAACGCATCGCCGCGGACGGCGCATCGACGACCTCCGCGATCACCGCGTCCGACTGGTTGAGGACAACGAGCGTCGTGCCGACGCCGATCAACGCCCCGCCCATGGCGCCTGCATTCTGGTTCATGCGGCGACGCGATATTGCTTCAACAGCGCTGTCCCGCGCCGCGGTGATCGTGCTGCGTTCGATATAGGCACGGGTTTGCGAGCGCGTGTAGCCGACCTGCATATTGCCGCCGACACCGGCGTAAATCCCGGCGCCCAGCGCATAGGACCGGGTTTTGATCAATTCCGGCGTCACCGCGAAGACATCCACATCCTGGCCGGCATTCACCGCTGCCCGACGGATGCCGGCCTGGGTCTGCTTGTTGATCAGGAAGAACTCCTGATTGGCGCCGACGCCGGCGCTGACTCCGCCGCCAAGCGCGGCCGAAAAGGTCTTCAATTCCGTCTCGTTGCCTGCGAAGACATCCACGTCGGCGCCGGATGTCACCGATGCGTCGGCATTGCCGCCGTCGATTTCGGCGACAACCGTGTCCTCGATCAGGATGATCGGCATCTGCGCGGCGACGCCTGTCGTAATGCCGAGGCCGCCGGTCAGGGCCAGGGTGGACAGCTCGGTCGTATTGTCGGCGACGACCGAGACTCCGTGGCGCGTGTCGATCGGATTGGCCTCGAGATAGTCTTCGCTGTCGTCCCGGTCGCGGGCGAGAACTCCGTTGGCCGACGGGTCGGTGTAGGCCTGAAGCACCGAATTGCCGGTAACAAGGGCTTCCGTCGTGGACTGCGCGGCAATGATCGAAAGCGAGATGCCGACCCCGGTCGTGCCTCCGATGGCGAGCGTTCCGGTCACCTGATCGAGATCACGAAGCGCGCCCTCGTCGCCACCGCCAACCGCCGCCAGGGAACCGCCATTGACCGCCTGCACAAGAATACTGTCGTCGGCTGTCAATCGCGAGTTCGCGACCTGCGCGCGAATGCGATCGGTGCGGTGGGTGATCGAAATCGACCCGGCAAAACCGGTCGTGCCGCCGCCGCTCACGCCCATGCCGACCGCGGTGCCGCGTCCGTCATTGAATGCCCGCACGGCGACATCGTCGCCCGCCTCTATGATCGCACCGCTCGTTTCGGCAACGACCTCACCATTTTCAACGGTGATCGCCAGCGCGCCGCCGGCGCCGGTGGTGCCGCCGATGGCCAACTGACCGGCAACCGTCGAAAGCGTCTGGCTGCGCCCGGCATCGATGACAACGTCACCCGTGGCGTTGATCCGGCCGTTCACAAGACTGCGCGCAACGGCATTGGATGTGGTCACGCCGACCGCCGCCGCCACGCCGGTTCCGCCGGTGGAGCCGGCGCCGGCAGCCGAAATCGCAATGGCCTTGCTGTCATCGTTTGCGACAAATCGCACGTTTCGGCCGCTGACATAGGACTGCACCGTCTGCGAGGCCTCCGTCACCGTATCGAGATCGTTGAGCGCCAGTGTCGCGCCGATGGCCATATTGTCGCCAATTGTCAGCGCGCCGGCAACGGACCAGCCCTTGTTGCTGCTGTCGGCGGAGACGGTGAGATCGCTTCCCGCATAGTCTCCGGCCCCGCTCATCCGGCTGCGAACCAACTGGCTGGTGCGGGTGATGGCTCCGGACGCGCCAATCGCATTGCCGATAACGGCTGCTCCGACCGAGGCGACGGTGCTCTCGATCATGCTGCTGGCGCCAAGCCGGGTTGCACCGGAGACATCCAAGCTCGCACCGGCCTGCAGATCGATTTCCGTTTCAACGAGCCCGCCGAAATTGGCGAAAGCGACGCCAATTCCAAGGCTCAGCGGGCTGGATGACCCGTCGCCGCCGGAATCCCCGCCATCCCCGCCTTCAACCGGTGTGTCCGGATCGGTCGTGACGGAACCCGCATCGCCAAGATCCGCATCATCGTCGTTTTCGATGGAGACCGAAGGGCCCTCGACGTCGCCGGCACTGGCATCATCCAGATTGGCAATTTCTTCGGCGGCTTCGCTGTCGGTATCGGTCGAGACATCCGTATCGTCGGTGTCTTCGACTTCATCGCTGTCGGCTTCCTTGGGATCGGCCGGGCGGCGCTTGATCGCAAATTTGCCGGTGGCATTGTTGCGCTCGATCGTGAACCTGTCGAGGATGCCGTCGATGAAGCTGATGCCGGCGCCGATCGACAATGCGCCGGACATCACCGTCGCCTGGCGATGATCGTCTGCCTGAAGATCCAGAGCGCCGCCAAAGTTCAGCACGGAGCCGGCTTCGGCCTCGATGCGGGCGCCGATAACGGTTTCACGGACAAGATCGAACTCGGCAATGCTGATATTGGTCTGGTCCTCCGCAAGCGCGACGAGATCATTGAGGTTTTCGGTTATCTGCTGCCGCAGTTCCACGCCGCGCGGGTTCGGGACATCGGGACCGAGATCGAGCGGGCGATCGCCGAAACCGATAAAGCCGAGCGACCCGGTTCCGGCGAAGCGGTTTGCCGTGGCGACCCCGATCGCGACCTGCAGTGCACGCTGCGCATTCACGGCGTTCAAAGAGACATCGCCCGAAACCGTCAGTTGATTGTTGCCGACGATACGCGCCTCCGTCAGGCCGTTGGACAACAACACGCCGGCGCCGATACCGGCGGACGTACCGGAGGAGCCGGTATAACTGCCCTGCGCGGCGGCGAACTGGTCGCGGCGAGCGGCCTCGATGATCAGGCGGCCGCCCAGATTGGCTTGCGTGTCGCTGATTTCAGCGATCACGTCACGCGTGTCGTTGGTCCATGTCACACTGCCTTGAAGTCCGGTGCTGCCCCCGGTGTTGCGTCCGATCACGACACTTGCGATGCGCATGTCGGACTCGGCCAGCAGGCTGGCACTTCCTGTCAGAGCGATGGTGCTGTCTTCTGTTCTGGCGATGGTATCGCGACGGTATATGTCGGCATTGATACCGCCGGCCGCTCCCAGGGCGCTGCTGCGCGCGAAACCGTTGGTCAGAAGATCCCGGCTGTTGGTGTCGCGGGCACGAAGCAGCAACGACTGGCTGTTGCCCTGTATGCCGGTGGCCTGCGCGTAGGTGCCGCCGGTGGCTCGGACTCTCGCGACCATCAGATTGCCGGCATTTTCAGCTTCGCCGTCGCGCACCGCAATGGCGCGAAGCAGGCTGTCGCTGCGTGCGCTCAGAATCGTATCGCCGCTTGCCGCCAGGGTGGTGCCGGTAAGGGACGCCTCGACATTGGAGATATGATCGACAATCGAACCGCCGATTGTCGCCGCATTGCCCGGCGTGTTGTTGTTGGCCTCCTGGCGGGCGACGATCTGGCCCTGCTCAAGCGCAACGATATTGGTTTCGGAGAAATCCGACAGGCTGGCGGCGCCGACCGACGCTTTTGCATCCCAGTCGGCCGCAACGATGATCACCGGAACGTTGATCGCGACGCTGTTGGAACTGTCGCCATCGCCTTCTTCGGTGGCGGCGACGCCGGCGGCCATCAAACCGCGAACGGCGTTGCTGTTGGTTGCCGAAAGGGTAAGCGCATCTCCGTCACTGGTGACGGCGACCCGGTCTACCGCGGCTTCGGTATCACGGTTGTCCTTGAGCACGACGCCGCTGATGCCGAGCGCGAAACGATTGGCTTCATTGGTAAAGCCGACACGACCTCGGTTGAGCGCGTCATTGGTCGCCGCAATCGTCACCTCGCCGGTAGTGATCGCCTCTGCCGCACCGCCCCGCAGATCGGCTTCGGTCGATTGCGTCAGGACATTGAGGACCGCGGAACCGGACAGGGCAATGTTGGCTGTCGGCCCGTTGGCACCTGCAACACCCACGGTTTTGATCATGTTGTCGGCACTGATCGACAGCGAGTTGCTTTCGATTTCCGAACCGCTGCTGCCGGCCGTGACGGTGTGGGTCTGTATCGTCGACGCAAAGGCAATTCCCACTGAAAGCCGCGCTTCGCTTTCTTCCTCACCGCCACCGGCATCCGGATCCGCCGGATCGCCCTCAAGCTCCTCCTCGACATCGCCGAGACCGGAAATGCCGCCGACATCGGGAACATAGGGGCCGGTACCGGTCTGGCCTTCGTCCCTCTCGCCTGTCACCGCCTGGCGCGCCGCATCGGCGGCGCTGGCGTCCAGGCCGCCGGCGGCGGCAATGCGGGTTCCGCTTGTCGCGGCAAGAATGCCAACGGAGCCGGCGCCGGCCAGATCGCTGTCCGTATTGGCCGCCGCGACCACGCTGTGGCCGAGGTTGAGCGCGCCGCTGCCAACCCCTGAGATGGTATTGTTCGCCCCGCTCCGGCCGACCGCTATTGCCCGGTTGTCACCGCTGTCGGACGCCGAAATGACGATGTTTCCGGCAACCGGATCCGGGTCGAGCAAACGGTCTCCGCCCCGGTTTTCAGCCGTGACGTCGGTATGCACCAGTGTCAATGCAACACTGCCGGCCAGTCCGAATGTGCCGCCATGTCCCACCGCCGCACCGGCGCCAGCAATGGAGGATGCCGTATTCTGCGCATCGAGCGTCAGGCCGCCCGTCTCAAGCACGGCCGGGCTTGCGACGACGGCCCTTGCATTGTTGGATCCCATGACGCCGGCAAAGTCGGCGGCCAATGCGAAACCGAAGCGTTTGTCGTTGAGCTGCTCGGACTCGGTTTCGTCACCGGTGTTCAGTTCACCCAGGGCATCCGAATATTCATCCTGCCGGCCGTCGAGGACGGCATCGGAAATCTCTATCGATTCCTCATTCGCCGGCTCCTCGGGCGGGTCGCCCGACGGGTCGCCCGCCTGCTCATCGCGCCGGTTCTCCTGGTCCAGCCCGCCGGCTCCCGCGGATGCCGTCGCCACGCTCCAGCCGGTCGTCTTTGCCGCAACATCCAGACTGCCGAGGTTTGAATTGCGAGCACCCGCAATCTCCGCAATATCACCGTCGGTATCCGGCTCCGAGGCTGCGAAAACCGCCGAAGCGTTGCGGTTGGCGAAGATCATACCGGCGGCGAGGCCGAAGGACACGCTGCCCGATACGCTGCCGGCACCGGCTTCGGAAAACAGCCGCGCGCCGTCCTCGGCCTCAAGGCGAAGGCCGCCGGACAAATGATAGGCGTTGCGATCGGAGGCGAATGCCACGGCCGAGCCGCGATAGTCGATGATGCCGACACCGGCGTTGAAGGCGAAGCTGTCGGCACCGCCGAACGATCGTGCGGCGATGCCCGCCGTCACGTCATTCACCGCCCTTGCCGTTATCGATGCCCCGTTGAGAACGGCACCGGGACCCGTTCCGTCGATTGCGGCCCGGGTATTGGTTTCGAGGCGCAGATATTGCAGCGCTCCGCCGAGACCGGTCTTTCCGTAGACGGCTTGCTCGGCAATCTCCTTCTTCTTCCCGTTCTCCTCGACGGATTTGGCGTCGATTTCTTCCTGGGTCAGGCCGCTATTGTCCTCGCCCTGCGAAACCCGCAGCTCATCGATCAACGCCTGAATGACCGGCAGATCGCGCAGCGCCGTAAATCCTCCGCTTGCTTTGGCTTCGAGCGTGATGCCGCCACCGGAGATGCCGCCGGCCCCGTCCTCGATCACGGCTTGCGTGTTGGCCACCACCTTGGTCCAGCCGATATCGACCGCCAGACCGAATGAATCCGCCGCGCCTTCCGTCCGGTTGAGGATGTTGAAGTCACCATCACCGCGGCCTTCCTGCAGGCCCGGCAACAGGTCCGCGGCCGCCAAGGTGCCCTTGCTGGGTTGGCCGACAAGCGCCTGGCCGACGACCAGCGCCCGGTCGCCGACTTCATCAAGAGACTGTTCCGGCAGTCTCGTCTCGGCCTGCGCCAGCAGGTTGCTTGTGCCGGACGGCGTTGCCACGTCGCCGAGCGAAACCTTGGTATCGAGTTCCGCGAACCCGAAAGCGATGGACGCGACGGCGCCGATGCTCGTGTCGTCAAGCGTGCCGGCCTTGACGATGGTGCGCTTCCTGAAATCCCCGATCCGGGTGCTTGCCTTGAGGCTGGCCTGCTGCCCGTCAAGACGGCCCTGCCTCAAATCAACGGTCTGGCCGGTCGCCGCATCATCGAAGACACCGCCCATTGCCGCCAGCACGGCGCTGTCATGGCGTTCGATATTGACCGCGATGGCGAAGGTCGGCTGGCGCGATGCCTTGTCGTCACTGGTCGATCTGTCGTCGCCGGTTCCTCCCGGATCCGGCAGGTCCCCGTCCTGAACCCGGTCCTGTGCCTGGTCCGCCATGTCCCTGAAACTGGCGAGCAGATTGCCGTTGTCGACGCCCGGGTCGACACCGTCTTGGGGCGTCTCGGAATTGCCCGCCTTGCCCTTCGGGACCAGCCTGTTCTGTTCGGCAAGGAAGGAATCGTCCGTCGTGCGGTTTGGCGTTTCGAGCTCGAACGGGCCCGTGACCGTCGCCGCGGTGGCCGTGTAGTTCTTGAAGACATCCTCGGCGACGGCCGTAACCGACGAGTTGCCGACCAGCGTACCGCCGATCAAGGCCGCCGTATCCGAATTGGCGAGGGATACGATTGCCGAGCCAGCGAGGCTGAGCTGCGTTGAATCGCTCACCAGGGCGGCGAGCTTGATGTCGTGCTCGGTTGTCGCGCGCACCAAGACGTCGTTTGCGGCAATACGCGACGGGCCAAGGTCGCCGCTCAGGCCGTTTGGATCAATGGTCAGGCGGTTGACCGCATCGCGGAGCGACAGGACACCGGCAATCTTGAACCGCGAAGCGTTGCCGACAAGGGCCGTCAGATCCTGGTTCTCGCGGGCGATCGACAGCACGTTCACCGCGCCGTTCCCGGCAGCCACCAGCGCCGACCGTTCCACATTGGTCGCCGTGTCGACCCGGCTGAGACCGTAAGTCACGCCGGCGAAACCGGCCGTGGCATCGACGGTATTGGTGGTTTCGGCGAGCGAGCGCACGGTGAGCGTGCCAACGCCCTTCTGATTGCCGTCGTCGGCCTCGCTGTCGGCCGAGACGCCCGAATCCAGTATGTCGACACGCGCTGTGGCAATCAGTTCCGAGGGAGCGACCGAAATGCTGAACCCCTTGAAGCCGATTCCCTTCTTGTCCGCGTCGGGATCGGTCGGCGGAACGCCTGCATCATTGTCGGGCTCCTGCGCCGCAAGCGCCGCGTCCTCGAGTTGATCGGTAACATTTTCATCCTGCTGGGCGCCGCTGTTCTCCGCTCCGCTGGAATCGCGCGCGGCCAGCAGGGTGACGATACTTGTCGGGCTGGCAACCGCTTCGATGACGATGTCCCGACCGCGCGGATCGCCATCATTGCAAATGCCGTCGTCGCAGACCGCGAAGCCATCGCCGTCGCCGCCGTCCCCATCGCCGCCGTCTCCTTCGCCTTCCTCACCTTCACCGCCGAACCGGTCCAGCGGCAGGCTGAACGGCGCCTCGCCGATGGTCAGCCAGGAATTGCGGACGCGTGTCGTGGCGGTCGCTTCAAAACGGTTGTAGCTGGCAGCTGCCGCGATCCCCCAACCGTCCTGGCGGTTGCCGCTCTTTCCCGTAACCAGCACGTCGAATACGCTCAGATCACGCGCGTAGAACGCCGAACTGCCGAGATCCGCATCGGGATCGGACCCGAAGCCGCCGAGATAGCTGAAGATACGGCTGTCGGCGATATCAAGGGAAACGGTCTGCTTGATGCCTGAAAGGCCGAAGCTTCCCGATATGCCGATTCCGTTGACGGCAGCGGCGGTCACGGCGCTGGACTGGCCATAGGCGATTTCGTTGAGGGCTCCGATATCAACGGCGCTCTGGTCCCTGCCCGCCAGCGTGACATTTGTCAGGCCGACCGAGGCATCGGCATTGGCGAAGGTCGCTGCCAGGTCACCTGAAAAGGAAAAAGTCTTGGCGGAACTGCCGGAAGGGCCTGAGCCGTCATCGCCACTGCCCGCCGATTGCGACAGCTGTTCCGCGGCATCGCCGAGAAGGTTCTCGCCCAGCGCGACGGTCGGGCTGCCAGTATCGTTGGGCGGCGCGGGGGGATTCCCGTCATTGCCCGAAGAACCGCCCTGCGGTTCGTCCACTGTCGAGGCCGTGCCCGCTGCTAGAACGGACCCGGTATTCCTGGCATGGATCGCTGCGTCGGCGTCGTGATTGACCTCGACCTGGTCCAGGGTGACTGCTGTGTCACGATCAACGGCGTTGATTGCCACGCCGACGGTCACAGCTTTCTTGGCGCCGGTAACGCCGGTGCCGGCGATCGTCACGACATTGGTTTTGTCCTCGGCCAGAATGGTCAAATCGCCGTCCGGTTCGAAGCGGATGCGGGCGCTCCGATCCGGCGCGATATTGTCCACCCGGGTCCGCGTATCGGCCCGTGTGATGGCCACACCGAGACCGACGGCCTTGCCGCCCTCATTTTGCCCGTAGGAACGCGCGGTATTGACCAGCGCCAGGTCCTGCTGCGCGATCTGGTTGGCCGCCGAAAACGACAGGACGGCATCCGGATCGATGCGGTTGCTTGCGGAGGCCTGCGCGTTCAGCAGCGAAACCGCAAATCCGTAACCGCCGCTTTCTCCGCCAGTGGCAATACCGGGCACGCCGGCAGCGACGAAAATGTCGCCGGTGTTGCGGGCGATGAGATCGAAATCGGCGTCTTCCCGGACCGGTCCGAGGTCCGGATTACGATAACGGCGGGCGCGGCCGATGCGCGTATCGGCGCCAAGTTCCGTCGTCGCGTCGAGGTCGACATCGACCCATGCGGCATTGATGCCCAGTCCGATTTCCGAACCGCGGCCAATCGCCTCGGCGACGAACATGCGTCCGTTGCCGGTGGCATCGGACGGATCCGGCGTCTCGGCTTCACCCTCGCCGCGACCTTCCTTGATGACACCGCCGGCACCGGGCGTCGGCGCACCGGCGCCCGGATCGCTCCCGGGCGCATCATCCTGTGCAGCGAGCGCGGTTTCACCGCCGCGCCCGAACCGTCCGAGCGG
The DNA here is from genome assembly GCA_028279875.1 of Rhizobiaceae bacterium. Taxonomy (GTDB): domain Bacteria; phylum Pseudomonadota; class Alphaproteobacteria; order Rhizobiales; family Rhizobiaceae; genus Hoeflea_A. The sequence continues at coordinate 19,163 of JANQMU010000018.1, read as the reverse complement.
GTCGCGTTTCGTCTCGTCATCGGCGTTTCCGGTTCCGTTTTCAGGTCCGGGATCGCCGGATCCGTCCACATCGTCAAGCAAGTCTTCCCTGTATTCGGACCACCAGTTTGACAGGTCGCCGCGATCGACCACGGTCTCGAAACGGTTTTCCGCCAGGATCTGCAGGTTCAGGGGAATCTGATCGAGGACCGCCCGGCCGCCATCATCGCTTGCGGCAAGGTTCGCCTCGCCCTTCCAGGAGGCGATGTTGATGGCGACCAATGCCGCCCGGTCGCCGTCCTGGGTCAATTCGTCGTCTGTCTTTCCGGTCAGTTCGCCGGTGTCGGAATCGGACTCCAGAGGCGCTGATCCGAGGCTGGCCAGCGCCTCGACCTGCGGCGATCCGAAATCGTTGCGCGCAATGATGCGGACGGTCGGTTCCGCATCGAGATCGACAGCGCCCGGATCATCGTAAAACGTTCCGCCGAAATTCGGACCGTAAATCGTCCGTCCATTGGAGTAGATCTGGAAATTCTGCAGACCGCGCTCGATATCCGTGACCGGATCGCGATAGCGTCCCGCTGACAGCTTCGTATCGGCTACAAAAGTGTGGCTGGACAGATTGAGAGCGATGGCAAATCGGCCATCGCTGGAATCGTCATTGCTGCCGCTGCCATCCGCGGCCGGTACGTTGTCCTTCGCCAGCGGGTCCGTCGTGGCTTCCGCCTGGGCCGTCAACTGGGCAAGGATCGGTACGACCGCCTGCTGCTGCGCCGCGCTGTTGGCCTGTTCGCCGGGCTGCTCGGCGCTGTCAGAAGCCTGTTCGCTGCCGCCGGTGACCCGGGCGAAACTCTGGAAACGCTCGATCCTGTTTTCCGACCGGATTTCGATATCGCCGGAGTCGGCGGCAATGGCCCCGCCGGCAAGAACCTCCGACCGAGTGTCGTCGACGGAAAGCGCGACGGCCGCGCCCTTGGTATTGGCGTTGGTTATCGCATCGGCGACAAGGGCAATCTTCTTCTGCGTATCGGCGGCGATCTCGATGCGGCCCGGTGTGTCGAAGAGCATATAGTCCTCGAGGCTCCGGCCGGGATTGAACGGGATCGCGTCGGACCTGGCATCGGTATTGTAGTTGCGGTCAAAGCCGATGGGTTGGCGCACGCCGTTGACGATGGTGCGGGCGCGGGACCTGCGGAGCGACGCCGCAATCGCTATATTTGCGGCCGTGACGTCCACGCCGTCATCGGTGCGGCCGGACTGTGCGATAATCGTCTGCTCTTCCGAGGCAAGCGACGAGACCGAAATCAGACCGTCGGTATCGATCGCGGTGTCCTGAAGCACCGTGCTCGCCTCGGTGTTGGTCGCCGCTATAACGACGGCGAGCTTCCGGTTCTCCGGCGCAACCGTGACCGCGGTCGTTGCATGGGCCTTGATCACCACATCGCCCGACGCGCGAATATAGGAATCGGCCATCGTGATCCGCGCCTCGGCATCCAGGAAGGTCGACTGATTGTTGATGTCGATTCGGTCGAGCTGCGTCTGGACACCCGCCGCGACATCCTTTGCCTTGGCAATGAGAAACGCGCTTTGCAGCAATTCGTTATCGGGACCGAAAAGGGCATTGGCCGCCGCATTGACCGAATCGTCGGCACGAACGATGTTGTCCTTGAAGACCTCGGCCTTCAACTCCACCTCGCCCGCGACAATGGTGGCGTCATTCACCATTATGCCGACGACGCCGACCGGAAGCGCGTTTTGCGCGACATCCGCCTGGACGTCGGGCGTATCGCCTTCGAGCCGGTCGTCCAGCCGGGCATGCAGCAGGACCTTGCCGCCGCCGACAACCCTGTCGGCCTGCGTTATGGCCCCTTCATCCACCGCCGCCGCGAGAATCGCAGAACCGGACTCCAGTTCGATCTGCGGGGCGATGATGGTGAGATCGCCCGCCGTGCTTCCGCTGCCCGCCACCGTGTTGATTATCGAGCCGGCGGTCAGGGTCGCCTTGATGGTTGCCTGCAGGATCAGGTCGGCGCCGCCGGTGGCCATGTCACCGATGTTCAGGAACTCCGGATCGATGAGGATTGTTCCGCCCTCTCCAGTCGCGGAAAACGCCTCCAGCTCGCCGCGGATGGTGGCGGTCTCAAGGGCCGAGAACTCGACGAAACCGCCTTTGCCCGAGCCGAGCGCGGCGGCGGAAATCACCGCATCGCGGGACAAGGTCGCATTGGTATCGGCAAACAGCGTGACCGATCCGCCGGCGCCGGTGCCCGCACCACGCGCCAGGACCCGCGCATCACTGTCGACGTCGACCGCACCACCGGAACGAATGTCGATTGCGCCTCCATCCCGGTCGGTGCCGCCGGTCGAGCCGCGATGATTGGCCGAAACGGTCGCGCCGGAGCGCAGGCGCACATTTCGGCCGCCATAGATCGAAACCGTTCCGGTCGCACCGTTGACGGCGCTTCGCATTAGTTCGGCGCGTTCACCGACGCTCACCCGGCCCGAAATGTCCACGGTTCCGCCCGCACGAAGCTGTACCGAGGCGCCGCCCTCCACCGCACCTTCAACGCTTATGGAGCCGGTTCCCGAAAGCGGTGCGCTGCCGCTGACGATGGACTGGATATGGCTGGCACTGACACTGCCATCGGATCTGAAGACACCGTTCATCGTGCTGTGGGACGGGGTCGAAAGACTGACGGATCCGCCTCGAATCACGCCATTCGGGCCGACAAGGAATCCGTTTGGATTAGCCATGTAGAGATCGCCGCCGGTATTGCCGGAGGGATTGACCGACCGGACCAGCCCGTTGATCTGGCTGCGGCTGCCATTGATGAGGTTGACCGTCCCCCGCGCGCCCTGCGGTACATGGATACTGACCGACTGACCCTGATTGACGTCGAACCGGTTGAAGGCATTGACGCCGAGATTGCCCGAGGTCGTATTGGTATGGACATTGAGGTTGTCTGCCGGGCCGGTGACCGTCGTCTGGGTCTGGCCGCTTGGAACGACCTGCGCATGGGCGACGCGCCCCGCAAAGGGCGGAAACACGGTATGTGTCATCAGCGATATACCGATGACACAGGTCGATACGCTGGAGCGCAGGCGGACCAGAACGGTTCGTCCCTGCCCGGCTTTGTCGCCGGTACTCCGTCGCAACACGTTGAGCCTTCCCTGCAAACCCACCCGCGACCGTTTTGCCCCTCGATACGGCCGCTGCACCCCTGTTGGTCGAATGTCGATACGCATCCGCAACCATCGTCGCGGACGGACCATGCTGAACATCACCCACAAACACGCACAAGCATGCGCCGTCCGAAATCTGCCCCCAGCGCGGCGATTTGACCGATTAATCGCCCCGTTTCGGGCGCCATACACCATTTGGTGTACGGCCTTGACTCACCGGCCTTTCCTGCGCCAGCCTCGTATCAGCCGTTTCAGGCGGCGTTCACAGGCGCGAAAGGATGACCGGATCATGGATGGTGGGGGGCAGCAGCGACCGGGCACCCAAAACGGCGGGAAAGCGCAGACAGGCTCCGCCGAATACCCGCCGGAATCATCTCAACTGATTGAAAGCATATATAAAATTGCGCTGGAACCCCATTCCTACGATGACTTCATGGATCAGTGGGACGAGCATATATCCGCGTCCGTACAGCGTCTGGAGGCATTGCGCCTGGACGCCCTGCCGCATGCGAAAAGCCACCAGGAAGCCGTCGATCCCAACGGGCTCGCGCGCCATTTTGAAATCGGTTTCCGGCTCCTTGAAGAGATGGGGCGCCGCCCCGCCGCCAACTTCTTCGCACCGCTCGAGGGCGATCAGGGACGGCCGGCACTGCTGCTCGACGCGTCAGGACGTGTTGTCTGGTTCAATGGCGCGGCGGCTGATCTTCTGAACCTGAAGCCCAAAACCGTGCTTCGCGATCTGGTGGAGGGAGACAGGGGGCTCGACGTCTTTGACGGGCTCCTGAAGCGGGCTCAGGAGAAGACCGACGGCACCTCCGGCCCGGATGACGGTGCCGGCAAGGCCGGACCCCGGCTGATCAAGGGCAGCCGCACCGAAATGCTGCGTCTGTCGAAGACGGACGGCAAGACGCTTCACGTCGGCGCCAGACTGATTGAGGACCGGTCCGGCGAATGGGTGGTTCTGCTTCGCCAGGAGGGGCCGGATTGGCACGATGCCGTCTCAGCGATGTTTCGGGATGATTTCGGTCTCACCGCCGCCGAAATCGAAACGACCCGGTTTCTGTGTGACGGCCTGACAATTCCCGCGATCGCCGGACATCGCGGCACTTCCGAAGCAACAGTGCGCACCCAGCTCAAGCGTGCACTTGCAAAGACCGGCGCAAGGACGCAGGCCGACCTCCTGCGCCTCGCCCTGTCCCTGATCCGGCTGGCCGAGCACGAACACGGACCGCCGGAGCCAAAGCCGACGGAGGGGGACGGCGAGACCGTTCCCATGGAGGTCAATGGCCGCGCGACACCCGTTATCCTGCATGGCGCAACGGACGGTTTCCCGGTGGTTTTTCTTCACGGAATGCTGGATGGATGCGGCATCACCGCGCGCCTCGCCCGCGCCTGTCGGGAGCGCGGCCTGCGCCTGATCGCGCCCGTCAGGCCACATTTCGGGGAAGCGCCGGCCGTTGACGGCAATGTCCGGGAGGCGCCCAGGCGGATGGCGCGCGACGTCCAGGCTGTCTTGGATCAACTGGGGCTGGATCGCGCCATATTGCTGGGCCACATGGCCGGATCCCTCTACGCGTTTGCAGCCGCGGAACTGCTGCAGGACAGGGCTGTCGGCATCGTCTGCGTTGCCGGCGGCGTTCCGATCAAATCCGCATCGCAATTTGCCGTCATGTCGCGCCGCCAGCGCCTCGTCGCCTATACGGCGCGCTACACGCCGGGCCTCCTACCGTTCATCCTTCGCGCAGGCATTCGACAGCTCGATTTCGGCGGCCAGGACAATTTCATTGCCGCGCTCTATGAGACATCGCCCAAGGATCTGCTGGCGGCGGAGGATCGCGAGGTCCATGACATCGTCTGCAAGGGATACCACTTCACGATTGCCCAGGGGCACCGGGCGTTCGAGATCGATTCCTGGCACGTCGTGCGCGACTGGTCTCATTTTGTCGAGGGTTCAGCCGTTCCCGTACATCTTGTTCACGGGGTTCATGACCCCGTCGTGTCAATCGCGTCGGTGCGCGCGTTCAAGGCGCATCTCGGGGAGCGGTGCCGGATCAGCGAACGCGAGGATTGCGGCCAGCTCGTTTTCTACCATCGGCCGGACGCGGTGCTTGACGCAGTCGAAAGCTTCCTGCCTTAAGGCATCGGGCGAGGTCAGATGGCATTCGCCACATTGAACCCTTCCATGAGGCTGTCATAGGGTTCGCGCGGCCAGACGCAATCGCCAATCGCATAGACCTCGGGCACGGTGTCACTGACACCGAATTCAGCAAGCACATTCTCAAGGTCCCGCTCCATTGTCCGCTCGATCGCAAAGACAACCTGGTCGAAGCCCTCGACCACCTCGGTCTCACCGCCCGATTGCAGGACCAGCCGGTCCGGCTCAATGCGCTCGACATTGGTGTTGAGCCGGATCGAGATCTGGTTCGATTTCGCCAGACGCGCATTCATCACCTGCTGCGCCATATATTCAAGATCCTGCGCGATGGCGTCGGTCGCCTCGATGACCGTGACTTTTGCACCGGCCTCCAGCAGGCTTTGGGCCACCGCCATGCCAAGCCATTGGCCGCCGATCACCGCGACCGATTTCCCCGGCTTCACCCGGCCCCGTGTCAATGCCTCGTAGTCGGTGACATGGGCGCTGTCCCATCCCGGCAGATATTCCGGGATGAACGGGCGTGTGCCGGTTGCAAGGATCAGCACATCGGGCTTCGCCTCGACTATGTCATCGGGTGAAACCGTGTGCCGAAGATAGATCGTCGCACCCGATCGATGCGCCATGGCTTCACGGTCGGCGGCGGCCTGACGCCAATTGGCCTGATGTTTGTGCGCTCCCAACACGTGCAAATGTCCGCCAAGCTGGTTGGTCATCTCATAGAGCGTGACTTTGTGCCCCCGGCTCGCGGCAACCCGGGCGGCCTCAAGCCCGGCAAGACCGCCGCCGACAATCATCACGTCCTTCACCGTCTCGGCGGGGCGAAGCGCTGCCGAACGCTCCTGTCCGGCTGCCGGATTGACGGTGCAGACGGACGGCTTGTTCATGAACAGCTGCATGCAGCATTTGTTGCAGGCGATGCAGCTGACGACTTCGTCCTGCCGTTTCGACAGCGACTTCGTTAGAATTTCCGGGTCCGCATGAAACGCCCGGCCCATATGCACAAAATCGCAGTCGCCGCCCGCCACGACCGCGTCGGCGATTCCGATGTCATCGACCCGGCCTGCGCAGAACACCGGGATGTCGACCGCCTCCTTCACCTGCCGCGCCAGGGGCATCAGCACACCTGACATGGTATCCATCGGCTGTATCAGCGTCTCGATATTCTCATAACGCCCTGTCGAGATATCGACGAAATCGAGGCCGAGCGTTTCGAGATGCTGCACCAGGCGGATGATGTAATCGATCCCGTAGCCGCCCTCCATCTCCTCCTGCGCCGAGAGCCGGACACCGATGGGCATGCCGGACCCGACCTCGCCGCGCATGGCCTGGTAGACCTCGATCAGGAACCTCCAGCGGTTCTCGTCACTGCCGCCATAGGCATCGGTTCGGGTGTTGTTCGCATAGGAGAGGAAATTGGTGACCAGATAGCCATGGGCACCGTGAATGGTGATCATGTCATAACCGGCTTCGGCGGCGCGGCGTGCGCCCTGGCGGTAGCGCTCGACGACATCGGCAATCTCTTCCACCGTCAGTGCGTGCAGTTCATGCCCGCCGACCATGGGAAACGGACTGTTCGAGGGCCCGACCGGCTGCAGGCCGGTGCGGTGCGTGTTGGAGTTGCGTCCGCCGTGGTTGAGTTCCGCCGAGGTACGGCATCCATGGGCCTTGACGGCTTCAACCAGGCGCTTGTGTGCCGGAATATTGTCATCGCTCCACAGCCCGAGCTGATAGAGATTGCCGCGGCCGCGCGCATCGATATAGGTGGCCTCGAAATTCATCGATCCGACGCCGTTTTTTGCGCGCAGGGCATAATAATCGATGTAATTCTGCCCCGGATTGCCCAGCCTGTCGCACCAGTTTTTCTCCATCGGCGAGAGGGAGACACGGTTCTTGATTTCCAGCGAACCGATCTGGCCCGCCCGGGTGACGTGTTGATAGTCCATCCGATTTTCCTCCGCGGCTTTATCAGCCGAATTGATTCTTGAGTACCGACCGTTCAGTACACTGGCATTCGCCGGCCAACCTCAGTCCCCTGCCCCTCCGGACAGCCCCTCAAGCGGCATGGTGTAGGTGGTTGCGGTTCCGTCGAGGCACAGTTCGCCGGACGCATCCCGCACCGTGGTGCGCAGCTTGCAGATCGGCTTGTCTGCGCGCACTTCCGCCACCTCGACCCGACCGATGATCTCCTCGTCAATGCCGACAGCCTTGAGGAATTTCCATTCGACGCCGAGAAACACCGTCCCCGGCCCGGGCAGATCTTCGGCGACACAGGCATTGAGGATTCCGGTTGTCACGCCGCCCTGGACGATCAGCTTCCCGAACGCTGTCTTTTCCGCCAGTTCCCTGTCGTAGTGAACCGGGTTGCGATCACCGGTCATTTCGGTAAATGCAAGGATGTCCTGCATGGATGTGGTGCGGCTTCGTTCAGCCGACTGGCCGACCTCGGGCCGGCCGTTGATTGTTCCCATCCAGCCATCTTTTTCAGTGTCGGTCATTGAAGCCTCCTGACATGTTCACACCCGCGCAGCCGGCATGGCCACGGGCGCACAATCGGACCGTTTCGTATTCTGTCGTATGTGTTGCTGTTGCAGCGGTGATGCACCGTCCTGTCCGGCCGGTGAAAGGACACCTGATCCGTAGCAGGTGATCCGTGCCTTCCTGCCGATCGGCAACACCCCCGACATGGCGCCATGCCCGCCAAACGGCGTGCCTTTCGGCATGGTCGGGAAAGCCTCGCAACAGACCAGATCACCGGTTCGTGCAACAACCGGCCGGCCGCAATCATCCAGAACATACAGCGCCATGCCGAGCGCAAGCGCTGAATGCTCGCCGCGCCGCACGGGATGGAGCGGACTGCCGGCAAAATAGTTCGCAAGAAACCGGGACGAGCCCGGCATCGCGCACAGCATGATGTCGTCGGCGACCTCTGCGTAGATCCAGTCAAACAGGGTTGCGTCGGGCGTCTCATCGGTCAGAAACAACGCTCTGACGGTGTCCGGCAGGCGCGTTTCGCAGGCACGGACAGCGGCTCGGCGCGGTCTGTCCACCATTACAGGGTCAAGCATGAGATGGGTCGCCTGCAGCTTTTCTGCAGTTCTTTGCAAGACCGGGAAGTCGACGGATGGCCCGCCATCCAGAAACGCCGCCGCCGCACCGCTCGCGATTGTCGACACCTGCCAAAGCCAGAGCCTCGGATCGTCGATGTTCATGCTGAGGACGATGTCGCCCCTTTTGACGTCGCCATGCAGCCGGTGCTCCTTGATATGCGTGATCAGCAGGCCGCCCGCCGAATGGGTTATTGCGTCCGGCACACCGGCCGGGTCTTCAAACAGGATGACGGCGGGATCATTGAATGCGATGCGATGGAATTTCAGTTCTGCCCCGGACGCGTCGAAGGAACTCCATCTTCTCACCAGGCGATCCGGGTGACCGGACACGCATTCGCCCACAACAACCGCGCAGGAGAGTGGTGTTCCCTGCCCGGTTGTCGCGGAAAGCAAGGCTGTGTCCGACGCATCGGCAAACAGGATCTTGCCGCCGATGCCGGCGATCATTTTGGCAGCGATATCAGGCGCGACATTTCCAGGGATTTGCGCCCAGACGGCGCCACGGGCGAGGCAGGCCAGGTAGGCAATCAGCCGCTCCGGCCCGTTTCGCAGCGTCGAAACGACAACATCGCCGGGGCCAACGCCCGACCGAACGAGCCCGTCACACACCCTGGCTGCCTGCGCACGCAATGCACTGACATCAAGCGTTGTGTGCACGCCGCTAGCTGAGGCAAAACAGGCGGCGATCCGGTCGCCGGGGCCGCGCAGCAGATTTTCCGCGACATTCAATCTGGCCTTGGGGAAGAACACGGTGAGCCCGGGATCACCGGAGGGATCGCGTCGAACGGTTTCGTCCCCGCGGTTTCCGATGATTCGCGCATAATCCCAAAGTGAACCCCAGAACCCTTCGAGATCGCTCGCCGACCATGCGTGAAAGGACCTGTAATCCACTACGGACCCGCCCAGCGAGGCAATGAATTTGGCGATCTCGCTGCGCGCGGTCTGGCTTGCCCTTGGCGCCCACAGCGTCTGCATTCGTCCGAGAGCGGTCAGCGGATCAGGCATGAAAACACCCGAATTTTGTACCGACCGGTCTGGACAAAACGGAACACCCGGCACTATACCCACGCCTGACCCAACGCTTCATTGCCGCAGCAGACCGGCATGCGTCAGGGAAGCAGGAAAAGGCGATCCGTCCATGCAGACCGGAAACCAGCGCACAGATATCTCCAAGGCAAAGCGCGACATCATGCAAAAGGCCGCGGATCTTTTTGCCGAACGCGGTTTCGGCAGTGTCGGCATCAGCGAGGTTGGCGAAGTTGCGGGCCTCGGCAAGGGCGCGCTCTACTATCACATCAATTCCAAGGAGGAACTGCTCTACTCGATCATGACGGATTACATCATCCAGCTGATTGCGGCAGGGCACGGGATCCTGGAAACCAAAAAGGACACGCGCAGCCGTATCAACGCGCTTTCCGAATCCTTCATGGCGACGATGTTTCAAAGCCGGGCGGCCATGACGGTCTGTTTCCGGGAAGTTCATTCGCTGGGTGCGGAAAAGCGCGAAACGGTCCTCAGCCTGCACGGCGACTATCAGACAATCTGGGAGCAGGTCTTTGAGGAAGGGGCGCAGTCGGGCGACTGCCGGGATGTGTCGCGTCTCGAGACCAAGGCCCTGCTCGGCATGTATTTCTACTCCTTCCTGTGGGTTCGCGTCGGCGGGCGGCTGAGCAGCAAGAAAATCGCCCGGGACTTTTCCAACATCGTTCTCGCCGCCGTGATGGTCGACCGGCCGGCGTGACGGGACGGCGACGGATCGGCTCCGCGTCGTCCGGTCTGGATGTTGGAACGGGGGCGGGCTGCTCATCGGCTCACACCGGATTTCCGTTCTGATCGCGGCCGATCCGGCTGCCGATTTCGCGGCGTGTGGGGATCGGAGCGTGTGACCAGAAATGCCGTTTCACATAGTCCGCGGCCCAGGGAAACGCGTCCGGCCCACTGATGCGGTAAAGCTCACCGGTTGTCGCGCATTTCGGCAGAATGGCCGCCAGTTCCGGATCGTCACCCGCCTCGGGCATCGCGCCTGCCAGCCGCGCGAAGCGCAGGGCCATTTCATGCTGTTCCCGGTATCCGAAGTGATGCTGCTGCTCGACGCAGTCTTTCACGCCCTGGCTGAGTTCCGCGTCGGACGGCATCGGCAATTTACCGCCCCAGCAATAGGCGATCCATCGGGCCTGCTGTTCGAGCACCACCGGATAGGGTCCGAGCTGCGCGTAAAGTCCGATAAAGGCCAGTCCCGGCAAATCCGGGTGAAATGTGAACTCCGCCAGATCGATACTGTGGTCGGTCAGATTGACAGTGCTTGCGATATCGTCTGACAGCAGGGCAAGATCGAGCGCGAAGCCCGTGCCGATGATGATCGCATCCGCCTGCACGGTGCTGCCATCCTCGAATGTGACCTGATCGCCTTCGACTTTCCTGACCCAGGGTCTGACATCGATGCGGTCCTCGGCGACCAGATTGAGATAGTGCTGGCTGCCGGTCACTCCGGCCTCGGCCATATCCTCATGCGGCGCCGGCGCGCCGTAGCGGGCCGGATTGCCGCCCTCGAGTTCGAGAAATTCCTTGGCGTTGGCGAGAAGCTCGTCGACGGTCAACGTTCCGATCGCCTCCGCGCCCTCCAGGGTAAATGCCAGATATTCCAGCGGTGTCCCGGCGAACATCTTCGGCATCACATAGCGCTGGCGCCGCTGCGCCATATACACCCTGCCCGTGCCCATCAGCGACTGATCGGACGCCACCTCCATCGACGAGATCGAGCCGCCGAGCACGACAATATTCATGTCGCGGAATTTCAGTGGGTCCTTGTAATTGAACGCATGCACGACGCCGCCCCGGCCGGTAAATCCGTCAAGACCGTCAATGGCCGGCATCTCCGGCTTGTTGAACCGGCCTTTGGCCACCACGGCCCGGTCGAAAACCTGCTTGTGTTCCTCGCCGTCGTGATTCCATCGAACGTCGTAGCCGCCATCGGTGCGCGACAGTCCCGTCACCTCGCACCCGAAACGGCAGCGTTTCCGCAGGTCATTCGCATCGACAAAATCGTTGATCATGTCGAGGACTTCGGTGTTGCGCGGGAAGATCTTCGTGCCCTCCCTGAATTTCATTTCGGAGGTCTTTGTCGCGAAATCAGCGGTATTCGTGCGCATGGTCGGCCAGACGCCCGAATTGACGTTCTTGTAGTTCCACTGACCGCCGAGATCGTCATGGCTCTCGAACAGGGTGACATCAAATCCTTCCGCGATCAGCATCCGGGCACTGACCAGCCCGCCGACACCGGCACCAATGATTGCGACCGTCCCCTTTGTCATCCGTTCCTCCAGTGGTTTTGCGGTCCGTCCCGTTCAGCAGGTCTCATCGGCCCGTTCCGCACTGTTTCTTGAAAGGTTTTGCTGCAGCTCATCAAACATCAGTGCCGCGAAGTCCGGGTCATTGATGTTTGCCTCTGATTGCACGATGCGAATGCCGGCATCGGCAGTTTCCTCGAACCCGGCCTGAAAGGCTTTGACCGCAAGCGGATCGTCGAAAGCCTCACCATCCCGGTCGAGCATCGACGTCCCACCGGCCGGAATACACAGCGTCGTCACCGCTTTCGGCCTGCCCAGGCGCTCGCCGAGACATCGTCCGATACTGCGGCATTCATCGGGTGTGGTGCGGACCAGTGTCACCAGCGCGTTGTGGGCGATAATCGTGTGGTTCTCGTACCGCGGCGGCACGGTGTTGCGGGCGCCGAAGGCGATCATGTCCAGGGCACCGGGCGCAATCACCTGGGGGATGCCGTGACGTGCCGCGCCTGAAAACCGGTCATCTCCGGCGGGAAAGGCTCCGCCGAGCACATCATTGCCGAGTTCGGCGATCGTCGCATCGACGATGCCGTCGACCAGGGTCTGGGCGGCAAATTTCTCGATGGTGTCGCCGCCGGTACCATTGGCATGGAACACCATCGGTTCCATGCCGGCATCTTCGATATGGTGGGCGACCTGCTGAACACAGGGCGTCGTCACGCCATACATGCTCATGGCAATGGTCTTGCGCGTGCTGTCCTGCCGCATGAACGGGCGGTTCGACTTCACGGCGACGGCGGTGTCGGCAAGCCGTTCAATCATCCTGTCGAGGATGGCATTGCGGCCCTCCACATCGACGACCGAATAGATCATCACAACATCGCTTGCCGCCACGATGGGGCGCACATCGCCGGCCAGCGTGGTGCCCATGATGATCTTGGGTATGCCGAGCGGCAGAGCTTCGACGAGATGTGTGAACAGGGTCGCCGCGTTGGAGCCCCCCATGCAGACCACGGCGCCGACCTCGCCGCGACCGGCCAGTTCACGGAGGATATCGGCCGCTCCGGTCGCCATCAGGCGGACCGCCTCGGCCCTGCCTTTGTCCGCAATAGTACCGTGATCAATGCCGGCGCGCTGCGCAACGGCGGCGGCCGGATAATCCGCCTCCGCGTCATTCGGATAGACCGCCGTGTCGATGACAACCGGCTTTTCTCCGCGCTCGCCGAGCAAGTGCACGAGCAGCCGATACGGCTCGGCCTTGCTGTCATGTGATCCTGCGATGACGATCCGGCTCATGGCTTCAACTCTTCAATTGAAGCTCGGTGAAGCCCCGCACCGTCTGTTCAATGGCAATCTCGGTCGGCAATCGCTCCATCGTCGAAGCGCCGATAAAGCCCTGGGCACCGGTCGCCGACATGACCGTGTCGGCATGCTCAGGCGTTTCGATCGGCCCGCCATGGGTGAGCACCATAACGTCGCTTCGGATCGACCGCGCCAGGCTCATCATCTCGCCCGTCAAGGCGATGCAATCGTCCAGCGATTTCGTGTAGTCACCGGTTGCGCCGATCGAACCGCCGGTCGTCAGCCCCATATGCGCCACGACGACATCGACGCCTGCCCGGGTCATTTCCCCGACCGCGTCGATGTCATAGCAATAGGCGAGCGTGAAGATGTCCTTTTCCCGGGCCATGCGGATCATGTCGACTTCCTTGTCGTAGCCGAACCCCGTCTCCTCGAGCGATTGCCTGTATTGGCCGTCGATGAAGCCGTGCGACGGAAAATTGATCACGCCCGAGAAGCCGGCCGCCACGACGCTGTCAAGGAACACCGGCATCAACCGGGTCGGATCGGTGCCGTTGACGCCCGCAATGACGGGTGTGTCCCTGACCACCGGCAGCACGTCGCGCTCACCCATCTCCATGACAATGGCATTGGCGTCGCCGATCGGCAGCAGTCCCGCATTCGAGCCGTATCCGTTCATGCGGTAACGGCCCGAATTGTAGATAAGGATCAGATCCGCGCCGCCGCGCTCGGCAAATTTCGCCGAGATGCCCGTCCCTGCGCCGGCGCCGATGATCGGCCGGTTGCCGGCAAGTTTGCCGCGAAGGCGTTCCATGACTTCAGATCGGCTGTACATCTGGATACTCCGTGTGCCCGGGATCGGTTACGCAAGCCTAGTCGACCATGATCATGCCGCCATTGACGTGGAGCGTCTGTCCGGTGATGTAGCCTGACGCATCGGAGGCGAGGAAAATCGCCGGCCCGACAAGATCCTCGGCGACGGTCATGCGTCCGAGTGGAATATATTTCTCATATTCCATCAGGAAATCGCGGTGGTGCGCGTGCATGGGCGTATCGACGCCGCCCGGCGCAATCGCGTTGAGGCGGACAAAATGCTCAGCGAGATTCTGCGCCGCACCGCGCGTATAGGCCTGAAGCCCCGCCTTCAGGGCGCAATAATCAACGCCGCCGCCCGACTGGTTGAATACCGATGCGCGCGATGACCAGGAGGAACCGATATTGATGACGGAACCGTTCTTCTGCTCCTCCATCACCGGCAGCACCTCGCGCATGATGCGCACCGGCGCCTTGAAATTGATGTTGACCATCCGGTCGAACTCTTCATCGGTGATGGTGCGCGGATCTGTATAGGACATGATCCCGGCATTGTTGATCAGGCAGTCGATCCGCCCGCCGAGAACGATACAGGCATCGACAATTTTTTTCGGCGTATCGTCGGCGGAAACATCGGCCACGACGCTGGTGAAATCGCTGGACACCTCGCCGAGTTGCTTTTCGGATTCCTGCAGCAGTTCACCGCTCAGATCGATCATTGCGACCTTGGCCCCGGCTGCCGCAAATCCCAGGGACAACATGCGTCCGATCCCCTGGCCGGCACCGGTGATGGCAACGGTTTTGCCGGTGATATCGAACAGGTTCGACTTGATGTCCGGTACTGGAAGTCTCATGGGGTTTCCTCCTCAAACAAGTTTGTCTTTCAGGACCGTTATCGTCGTTTCGGCCCGAGCGTGTATGACATCAAAAGGGCGATCACGAGCAGCAATCCCTGGACGAAGTTCTGGGCGTAATAGGGAAAGTTGAACATGGTCAGCCCATTGATCAGCACGGCGACGAACACCGCGCCGATCAGCGTTCCAAAGGCATTTGGCCGATTGGCGCCGAGCACCGCGTACCCGACAAGCGCCGCCGACACGGCCTGCAGCAAAAACGCATCGCCGACATTGACATCGCCGCGGTTCGAGCGGGCGGCGAGCATGATGCCGGCGATCGCCGCAAGCCCGCCGGAAATCAGATAGGCGATCAGCCGGTAGCGGGCGACGCGAATGCCCGCCGCCGCCGCAGCGATCGGATTGCCGCCGACCGCATAGAATGCGCGGCCCCAGCGGGTGAAGTTCAAAAGCACGACGACCAGAATGAAAATCGCGCCGGCAACGATGACGGATGAGGGAACTGAAAACACCTTGCCCGATCCGAGCCACTGGAAGATCGGAGAGAATTCACCCTCGGTGGGCTCTCCATTGAAGACCATGCCCTTGGCGACCGACTGCCCGTTGACGCCGATCAGCGTCAGGCCGTTGATCAGAAACAGGGTCGAAAGGGTCGCCACCAGATCCGGAATTCGCGCAATGACGATCAGGAAACTGTTGAACAATCCCACTGCAAGGCCGGCAGCGATTCCTGCGAAGACGGCCGCGACCCCACCCATGTCAAAAATGACCATGGTCGCGGCGCTCGCCATCACGGCGAGGCTCATGGAAGATCCGACGGAAAGGTCGAAACCGCCGACGGTCATGGAAACCGTGCAGCCCAGCCCGATCACGGCGACGATCGAGGCCGCCTGCAGGATGAACATGGCGTTGATGAAGGTCGGGAAAAAGGGCTGCGCCATGCTGAAATAGACGATCATCACCGCCATGACGGCCAGCAGGCCGTATCGGTAGACCAGGCCCTTGATCCGTTGCCCGGTGGATAGGCCGGTTCGCTCGCCATCCCGCTCGGCAATCGCCGGTTTTTCGAGTGTCGACTCGGATTCTGCATTCATTGAAAATGCGCCTTATTCTCTGGAGCCGTTTCGCCTGAGATCGATCTGCTCATGATCTCCATCAGGGAATCGGCCGTCATGTTGTCCGCTTTGTCCTCATGGACAATTTCGGATTCCACCATGATGAGAACACGGTCCGCAACCTCGATCACCTCTTCCGGGTCGGAACTGCAGATCAGAACGGGCACATCCTGCGAATAGGCGCGCAGCGCTCTCGAGATCAAACCGCGCGCGCCGATGTCGATACCGCGGAACGGCTCGTCCAGAATGAACAGTTTCCATCCGCGTTTCAGCCAGCGGCCGACCAGCAGCTTCTGCTGGTTGCCGCCCGACAATTCCTCGATTGCGGCATCCGGTCCGGGACAGACGACCCTGAAATCGTCGATGACATCTTGCGTGAACCGCATTTCGCGGTTGCGCGCCATGAAGCCCAGGCGGCAAAAATCCTCCAGAAACCCGATGGTCGAGTGCTTCCAGAGATCGTCGGTGGGAAAGATCGATTGCAGCGCCCGCTGTTCGGGAACCATGACCACGCCGCTGTTCATCGCATCGCGCGTATCGCGGGGCCGGTAGCGATTGCCCTCCAGTTTCATGTCCCCGTCAATCAATGGCTGATGCCCGCAAATCTGTTCGAGCAATTCAGTCTTGCCCGCGCCGATCAGTCCCGTCAGACCGACGACTTCGCCCCGGCGCATGGTCAGGTCGATGGGCGGCGTATCGGGCTTGCATCGCATGCCGCCTGCTTCAAAAACCGGTGCGCCCTCAGCTTCGCGGCTTTCATGATCCTGGGTCAGGATCAGTTCGCCCAGGATCGATCCGGCAATCGCCTTTTTGTCCAGGGGGCGCTCATGCTGCGACACGATTTCCCCGTTTCTGAGCACCACCACGCGGTCGCACAGCATTTCGACTTCGCTCATGCGATGGGTGATGTAGAGGATGGCGATACCGAGATTTTGAAAATCCTTGACGGCAGCGAACAGTTTCTCCGCCTCCCGTTCGGAAAGGGTCGAGGTCGGCTCGTCCAGGATGAGAAGCTTGGGATTCTTGGCCAGTTCGCGAGCGATCGCGACCTCCTGGCGGCGGCTCGGGCTGAGTTCTTCAACCGGTGCGTCGAGCGGCAGATCGAGTTTGAGCTTTTCCTGAACCTGTCTTGCGCGCCGGTTGATTTCCCGTTCCGTCAGGAAAAAGCCGAGGCTGGACTTGGCGATCTCGTCGAGCAGCAGGTTTTCGGCAACGCTCATTCCAAAGACCACGCCGTCGTCGATATTCTGATGAACGGTCGCAATGCCGGCATTGCGCGCATCATCGGGAAAGTCGAAGGAACATTCCTGACCCTCGATAACAATGCTTCCGGATGTCGCCCGATGAATGCCGGCGAGCGTCTTGATCAGCGTCGATTTGCCGGCGCCATTGGCGCCGAGCAATCCCACGGTTTCGCCGGCCCGAATGCCGAAAGACACACCCCTGAGCGCGCGTGTGGCGCCGAATGTCTTGGTCAGGCCTCGAAACTCGACCAGCATCGTCGATCTGTCGGCCGGCGGCATCCGTCCGCCGGCCATGGTTTCCGCTTGCATGGCGTGCGCCTATTGCAAGCTTTCCATCCAGGGTGCGACCGCCAGCCCGGGCGTCGCGAGACCAGGGAAGTTGTCTGCCAGCTGTTCGACGTTTTTGACGCCCTTTTCGCGCAATTCGTCCTGGGTGATGACGAGTGGCGGAATCAGCAGATCATTGCCCTCATAGGAATCGGTGACTTCACCGGCGGTCACGCGAAGGGACACGCGGCCGAAATTCTGCATGTCCGTGGTGGATGTCGCGACCCAGGGGCTGTTTTCGGCCGTCATCACGGCGATATCGGCAGTCGAAATGTCCATGCCATAGGCCTTGACCTTGTCCTGCATGCCGAGTTCCTCAATGGCCAAAGTGGCGCCCTTGGTGAACTCGTCATAGGGCGCGATGATGGCAATCGTATTCGGGTTCGCCGTCAGCGCGGCCTTGGCCTGGTCGGCCGTCTGGGAAGCGGTGTTGGCATTCACCACACCGATTTGCGCGACCTGGTTGATGCCGGGATTGGCCGCCTTGAACTCCTCCCAGATCTCGTTGCGCAGATCGAGCGGCAGGTAGCCTGCAACATAGACATAGATGACGTCGCCCTCTGGCTTTCCGCCGAGATCTGCCGAAAACTTGTCGACAATGCCCTTCATCATCAGCTTGTCCGACTGGTTGACATTGGTGACGCAGTCCGAAACGGGAACGGAGGCGTTGCTGGTGACGACCGGAATGCCCGCCGCGCAGGCGGCATCAAGCCCGGCCTTGAGACTGTCGCCGAAACCCCAGCCGATCAAAATGGCATCCGGCTCCGTCGCCACCGCCTGCTGCAGTTGCAGGGCCTGTTTGGCGTTGTCGCCATCGGCATTGTAGATGTCGACCTTGACGCCAAGTTTCTTGGCCTCTTCTTCAACACCGGCGATCCAGGCCTGATAAACGTCGCCGACATTCAACTGCCTGACGACCGCAATGCGGGCCTCACCGTTTTTGAATTTGTCCGGCACCTGCGTCGGCGCACTCGCCGAGACTTTCAGCGGAACAGTGTCCGCCAGGGAACCGGTCGCCATCACGACACCGGTTGCGGCTGCCAACAGGATATTTCTAGTTCGTTTTACGAATGACACGTCTTTCCTCCCAACTGAGCTGGCCGGATCAGGAAATATACCGGCCTGTCTTGACGCTTGCCGGGTATATCCATTAATCCAGGCTTCCAGAGTACCGACCGATCGGTACAGAGCACCTTATCGATACGGCAGATATTGACCCCGTGTCAATAACGGATCGGGCAAAAGGATCGTGGTTCCATGGATGCTGCATCGGATTCCAAGGATATTTTATGGTCCCCTGAACCGGGCGGCATGCGCCAATGCGCATTGTGGAGATTCGCGGAACGGTTCGGTTTTGATCCTGAAAACTATGACGACCTGCACCGGTGGTCGATCAGTGAGCCCGGCGCATTCTGGTCGGCACTGTGGGATTTTTGCGGGCTTTCGGGCGAAAAGGGCGACACGGCCTTTGTTCCGGGGGGACAGGCCTGGATGACCGGCGCCCGGTTTTTTCCGCAGGCGCGGATCAACCTTGCTGAAAACCTCCTGGCCGGTGAGGCAGGCCGAACGGCCGTCATCGCCAGTGACGAGTCCGGTCATCTTGCACAAACATCCCGTGGAGAACTGTCAGGGCGCGTGGCTCGGGTCGCCGCGGGCCTGCGGGACGCCGGAGTGGGACCGGGCGACCGGGTCGCCGGCCTGTTGCCGAACGATACCGACGCCCTGGTTGCGCTGCTCGCCACGTTGAGCATCGGCGCCGTCTGGACATCGTGCTCGCCCGATTTCGGGGCAAATGCGATT
>JANQMU010000156.1 GCA_028279875.1 Rhizobiaceae bacterium | reverse complement strand
GGCGCTTCTGCGTGTTCCAGGCCTGTCGGCGGAACTCGACCCGATCGCGCTCGATCAGATATTCACCCTGTGGGCCCCGGTCGCGCCGCGCACCGCCTTTCGCGGTGTTTGCGAACTCGAACCGGCCAACCTGATGACCGTCACGGAAACCGGCCGTCAGCAGCGGGCCTATTGGAGCCTGACCTATCCGGACCGCGACGAACACCGCCGCCACACCGATGAAGATGAAGCTGCCGAGGAGGTGCGTGCGCTGCTGACCGACGCGACGCGCATCCGCATGCGCGCCGATGTCCCGGTCGGCTGTTATCTGTCGGGCGGTCTCGATTCATCGATTACATCGGCTTTGGCGGCCGGCATGGCACCGAACGGTCTTGAGACCTTCTCCGTCACCTTCGACAGCGCCGAGCATGACGAAAGCGCCTATCAGATGGAGATGGCTCGCAAGCTCGGAACGCGCCACCACGTGGTCGCCTGCCGCGACGGCGATATCGCCGGCGTCTTTCCCGATGTGATCCGCTTCACCGAACAGCCGGTGCTCAGAACCGCCCCGGCGCCGCTCTACAAACTGTCGGGCCTGGTGCGCGAGTCGGGCCTGAAGGTGGTGCTGACCGGCGAGGGGGCCGACGAGGTCTTTGCCGGATACGATATCTTCAAGGAAGCGCGGGTGCGCCGTTTCTGCGCCCGCCAGCCGACCTCCACCCGCCGACCGCATCTGTTTCGAAGGCTATATCCCTATCTGCCCGGTCTGCAGCGGCAATCGGCCGAATATCTCGCCACTTTCTTCGGCACCCAGGCCGACTCGCTCGATGATCCGCTGTTTTCGCACCGCCCGCGCCTGCGCAGCACGGCGGCGGCGAAACTGTTTTTCTCCGACGGCCTGCGCACTGAGCTTGCCGGATACGATGCGGCCGAGGAGGTGATATCCCGTTTGCCGGATGCCTTTTCCCGCTGGCATGCGCTGCATCAGGCGCAATATCTGGAGAGCCGCTTCCTGCTGCCCGGTTACATCCTGTCGAGCCAGGGGGACCGCATGGCCATGGCCCATGGCATCGAAGGCCGCTTCCCGTTCCTCGACCACCGCCTGGTCGAATTGGCCACGACCCTTCCGCCGGGCATGACACTGAAGGGCCTGGTGGAAAAACACATCCTGCGCGAGGCCACCAAGGACCTGTTGCCGCCGGCCATCGGGAGCCGGACCAAGCAGCCCTACCGGGCGCCGGACAGTCTTTCCTTCACCGGTGCCGGCGAGCGCGACTATGTCGGCGCCATGATGAGCGAGAAGGCGATAGCCGCCGGCGGGTTCTTCAATCCCAAGACCGTCGCCAGGCTCCACCAGAAATGCCGTCAGGGACGTGCGTCGGGTTTCCGCGACAACGCGGCCTTTGTCGGCATCCTGTCGACCCAGCTTTGGCTTCGGAGCTTTGCCGGCGCCAGCGCCGAAACCTCCCGGGCGGCATGACACATCTTTTGAGAAAGGGCAGACCATGAGTGATGAGATCAACAGCCGCGTAAGGGCGTTCATTATCGAGAATTTCCTGTTCGGGGATACGTCCACGGCGCTTGCGGACGATGCGTCGCTGATTGAAAACGACATCATCGATTCCACCGGCGTCCTGGAACTGGTCGCCTTCATCGAAGGCGATTTCGACATCACGATGGCCGACGCCGACATCGTTCCGGCCAATCTGGATTCCGTCGACCGCATTGCGGCGTTCATCCGGCTCAAAACGCTGCATCCGGCAACGGCGTAGGCGGCAAGCGATGCGTATCGAGCACTCGCTCAGCAGGCATGCCGCCGCCCATGGCCCGAAAACCGCGCTGGTCACGCCGAACAGACGGCTGCGCTACGACGAACTCGACGATCTGTCGGATCGTCTTGCCGCCGCCCTTCACGCCAACGGCGTCAGGCGAGGCGACCGGGTGCTGGTGTTCATGGACAATCGCTGGGAAGCGGTCGTGTCGATTTTCGCGGTGCTGAAGGCCGGTGCCGTGTTCAGTCCGATCAACGCCTCGACCAAGGCCGACAAGCTCGCCTATATCGTCGGCAATTGTCAGGCGAAGGCAGTTTTGACGACAGCCAGGCTGATGCCGGTTGTGGCGCAAGCGTGTGCCGGTTCATCCGTGTTTGTCGTTGCGACGGCCGCGCCCGGCGGCCGCGTGCCTGACGGTGCGGTCTCGTTCGAGACATGCCTGGAATTCGATCGCCGTCCGGTCGGCCACAACGGCATCGATTGCGATCTTGCGATGCTGATCTACACGTCCGGCTCCACCGGCCGCCCCAAGGGCGTGATGATGACCCATCGCAATGTCGATGCGGCAGCCGATTCGATCACCACCTATCTGCGCAATACGCCGGACGATATCATTTTGAACGTGCTGCCGCTGGCCTTTGACTACGGTCTCTATCAGTTGCTGATGACGGTTCGGCTTGGCGCCACCCTGATCCTTGAAAAGTCCTTTGCCTTTCCGCAGGCCATATTCGAGCGAATCCGCGAGGAGTGTGCCACGGGTTTTCCTCTGGTCCCGACCATGGCCGCCATGATCCTGCAGATGCGCGACATCGAGCCCGGGTTCCTGCCGAGCGTCCGCTATCTTTCCAACACGGCCGCGGCCCTGCCCGCCGGTCATATCGGCCGGCTGAGGGAATTGTTCCCGGGTGCCGATCTTTATTCGATGTACGGGCTCACCGAGTGCAAGCGCTGTACCTATCTTCCGCCGGAGGAGCTTGACCGGCGACCGGACTCCGTCGGCATCGCCATGCCCAACACCGAAGTGTTTGTCGTCGATGAGGACGGCAATGCCGTCCCGCCCGGCGTCACCGGCGAACTGGTGGTTCGTGGACCCCATGTCATGCAGGGCTACTGGCGCGATGAAGCGGCGACAGCGCGCGTTCTGCGCCCCGGCCCGAACCCCTGGGAACGGGTGCTTTACACCGGCGATCTGTTCCGCGCGGACGATGAGGGTTTCCACTATTTCGTCGGCCGCAAGGACGACATCATCAAGACGCGCGGCGAAAAAGTCGCGCCCAAGGAAGTCGAAGCGGTCCTGCATGCCCATCCGGCGGTCGCCGAAGCGGTGGTGACCGGCATTGCCGACCCGGTGCTCGGTCATGCCATCGCGGCGCTGGTCGTTGTCACGGATGAGACCGTCGGCGAAGACGAGATCATCCGCTATTGCGCCGGCCATCTTGAGGATTTCATGGTGCCGAAGATCATCGAGTTTCGCGAAAAGCTTCCGAAGACCGACACCGGCAAGGTCAGCCGCAACCTGGCCGCCGACACATTGGAGATTGCGCAATGAGCACAGGCCTCGACACCGGCAAAACGGGCTGCCTGTCCGACCTGCTGCCAATGGATCCGGCGGCTGAAACGGAAAAGATCGTTGCGGCATTGCGCGGGCAACTGCGCGACATGCGCAAACGCGGCCTTGTTCTCGGCCTGTCCGGCGGTGTCGATTCCAGCGTTTCGGTGGCCCTGGCGGTGCGCGCCGTCGGACCGAAGAAGGTCCTGTGCCTGTTCATGCCGGAAGACGATTCCGATCCCGCCAGCCTTCGTCTCGGGCGGCACGTGGCCGAGACCTTCGGATGCGAGGCGGTCATCGAAGACATTGGCCCGGCGCTGCAGGCCATGGGATGTTATGAACGCCGCGACGAATTCATCCGGCAACTGGTGCCCGAATACGGTCCCGGCTGGGCGTCGAAGATCGTCATCGCCAATTCGCTGAC
The DNA here is from genome assembly GCA_028279875.1 of Rhizobiaceae bacterium. GTDB lineage: Bacteria > Pseudomonadota > Alphaproteobacteria > Rhizobiales > Rhizobiaceae > Hoeflea_A. Next base: position 9,140 of record JANQMU010000156.1, on the reverse strand, counting down.
GGAAGAAGAGGGCTACAACATCTCTTCGCTGGTCGTTCAGGATCCGGACGGGCAGCAGACGAAACTGCGCATGCCGTCATCGGTCTATCTGGGCATCGTCGCCGCGACAAATATGAAGCAGCGCACCCGCAAGCAGATCGAGTATTACCATGCCGACCGCCTGAATTTTGCCGTCCTCGGCACCCCCAACCGGCTGGAATATGATCAGGGTTTCTTCGTCAAGAACGGCGACGGCGCGGCGGATGTCAAACCTATCGCCCATCTCTACAAGTCGCAGGTCTACGAACTTGCCGCCTATCTCGGCGTGCCGGACGAGGTGACGAGCCGGCCGCCGACGACCGACACCTACACGCTGGAGCAGACCCAGGAGGAGTTCTACTTCTCGCTGCCCTATGACCGCATGGATATCTGCCTGTTCGGCCTCAATAACGGCCTGTCCGCGGAGCAGGTCGGCGAGATCGCCGGATTGACGGCGGATCAGGTCCGGCATGTCTGGGCCGACATCGACGCCAAGCGCCGGGCGACGCGTTACTTGCATCTTGGCCCGAAACTGGCCGATCCGGTGCCGGAAATCAGCGCCTGAACGGCGTCGGCGCTCAGAAGCAGCCGCCGAAGAGGCGGTTCCACTGCTCTCCCGCCAGCCCGTTGAAAAACCCGTCGGACAATTGGAATGTCCGCACGAGCTCCTCATCGGCTGAATGGATCACCGTCGATGCCGCCTGGACAAAGGCGATGCGACGGGTGAGCATGGCCTCAAGCAGCGCCGGCTGCGTGCGTCCGCGCAGACCCGCCGCGCCGCGCGCGGCCGCGTCAGCCACCAGGCAGTCGATCACCGGGCCGGCCTGCCGGGGCAGGGCGAGGACCTGCAGGACACGGGCAACGCCGCCCGGGCGCACGTGGTAGAAAAATCCGCCGATAACTGCGCCGCCCCTGGCCGTCACCTTCGCCATGACGGGCTCTCCGAAGTTCGGCTTGTCGGTCGCATCCGCGATGATATGCGCCAACTGGCCGTCCGCCCAATCGGGACGGATCGCGAATTGCGCCGTCATCGGATCCAGCAGTTCGGCAAAACCCGTAGCATCGATCGGCGAAACGGTCAGGCTCTCAGGCACCGCCACATCCGCGGCGACGCCCGTCCAGTGTCGGCCGCCCGGCCTGATGCGCCTTCGAACGCCCAGATCGATGCCCGAGGCGAGCGGCCGCAGCAGACGCAGGGCCCGCAGCCGCGACGCGCTGATGTCCAGGGCGAAGGCGGCGGGCCGGATGACACGCACCCATTCCAGACTGTATTGCGGCAGCACGATACCGCGCAGCCGCTCCCACATCTGGCCGGCGACCTCGCTGGCCGTCTCGCTGAAGGAAAGATCCTGCGGCCCGGAGAGGAAGGCCCTCATCAGCCGGGCGCCGGCCATCGGGTCGCTTTCCCGGGCTTCCACCATCAGCGTTCCGCACATGGCGGCCCGTATCGGTTTGTCGCGAAACGTCATGGGCAGGGCATTGACGCCGATAAAGCCGGAGATCGCGGCTTCAGCATCGAGATGAACCAGCGAACAAATCTCGGGATCGCGGCCCGGCGCCTCCAGGAACAGGTCGGAAAGATAGGAAACGAGTTGCTGTGGTGGCGGCGCATCGCTGTTGCGAAGCACCTTTTGGAACAGGGCCGCGACAGCACCGCAATCATCCGGCTCGAGGGGGCGGATCGCGTTCATCGCAGTCGATTCGCCTTAAATCCCGGAGAATTCTGGCCTGTCACCCGCTGTGCCGATGCGACGCGTGCCTTACCGGCATCGTCATAGGAAAACTCGACGCTGTCATAGGCCCGGGTCCGGGTGATCAGCGCGGCGGCCTGCCGTTCCTGTCCTTCGCCGAATTCAAAGACAAGCCAGCCGCCGGGCTTTAGAAAGTCGACCGCTTCGCGGATCAGCCGCTGATGGATGGATATGCCGTAGGGGCCGCCGTCGAAGGCCTCCCGCGGCTCGTGCTGCAGCAGATGTGCGCTTTCGCCATCGAGCCGCGTGGTCGAGATATAGGGCGGATTGCAGACGACAAGATCGATCTTGCGTTCAAGACCGTCCGCTTCAAAGGCGGCAAAAAGATCGCCGCAACGGATATTGACGCGTTCGGCCAGCCCGAGCCGGTCGGCATTGCGTTTCGTCAGTTCAACACTCGTTTCGGTCAGATCCGCGGCCCATATGTGCGCCGAGTCGATCTGACTGGCGATCGCCAGCGCCAGATTGCCGGAGCCGCAGCACATGTCGACAACCACGCAGCCGTCCGGGCGTCCGCGAAGGATCGCGACGGCCTTTTCGCCGAGCAGTTCGGTTTCCTGTCGCGGCACCAGGACGCCATCGGACAGTTCGAGTTCGATGCCCATGAATGTGTGCAAAGGCTGTTCCTGGCTGGCCGCGGGGCGGTCCTGTAATTGCATTGCGATCCAACGATCTCTCTTCCAGACACGTCGCCACCTTGGTTGTACCGCATCGGGGTAAACGGAAGCTGAAGCCAATCGGACCGGTTTTCAGCCGGTTTGCGTTGGTTGTTGCTGCGAGAAATGGCCTTGAAAGGGGTGGGGTTCAGGGCCCGACAACACCCTTCTTCAGGATAATGTTGCCGTAAAGACGGCGCTCGCCGGTCTGGACGATGGCGAAGGCCTGCCTGGCCACATCGTAAAAGGCGAAGCGTTCGACAGAGGCGATCTGCGCCGTGTGATCGGCGGTCTTGTCGATGATGGTCTGGAATTCCGCCACCACCGGCGGAATGGCGTCCGGTTCGCCGACCACCTGCATTGTGCGCGCCGGATCGTCGACGAACGGGTCGAGCGGCATGATCGACAACACCGCCTTCAAGACGTCGGTGGCCGCCAGACCGTCGAGCCGTATGACGCGCTCGGCCGAGCTTTCGGCGGGGAAATTCGCATCCGCGATGACGATATCGTCGCCATGGCCCATCGCCGCCAGCGTATACAAAAGATCGGGTGACAGGATCGGGTCAATGCCGCGCAGCATTACGGTTCCTCCGGCATCGGGGCATCGGGATGCACCAGGCTTTCGGTCTTCAGATCCGACCAAAGCGATGCGGGGATGGGCGTCTGCAGCAATGCGACATTGGTGGCCACCTCGGCGGCGGAGACCGCACCGGGAATCACCGTCTTCACGGCGGGATGGCCGAGAACGAATTGCAAGGCCGCCGCGATCAGCGGCGTGTCATGGGCGGCGCAGACGGCTTCGATTGTCCTGACGCGCTCCAGGATCGGCTCGGGTGCGACATCGTAATTGTATTTGGCGCCGGGAACGGCACCGGTCGCGAGAATGCCGGAATTATACGGTCCGCCAAGGATGATGCCGACATCGCGGCTTTCGCAAAGCGGCAGGAAACTGTCCAGCGCCTCCTGCTCCAGCAACGTGTAGCGGCCGGCCAGCAGGAAACCGTCGAAATCGCCCAGTCCCAGCAATTTCTCGCAAACCTGCCACTCGTTCACGCCGGCGCCGATGGCAGCGACTTCTCCGGATGCCCGCAATTCGCTGAGCGCGCGATAGCCGCCCTGATCGAACAATTCGCGCACCCTTGCATCGCTCGCCTCCTCGGAGCCCTGTGAAAATGCGCAGACATCATGGACCAGCAGGATGTCGGCGGAAGCACCGCCAAGTCTCTCCCGGCTCGTTTCATAGCTTTTCATGACGCCATCATAGGAATAGTCGAAAACGATGCGTTTTTGCGGCACATCGACAAAGGCTTCCGGCGTAACCTCATGCGGCTCGCAATCCACCAGAAGCCGGCCGACCTTGGTCGAAAGCTGGATTGTCCCGGCGCCGAACCGACCGATGGCCGGTGCAAAACGCTGCTCCGAACGGCCGAGCCCATATTGCGGCGCCGTGTCGAAATAGCGAATCCCGTGATCGAATGCCGCCTGCAGGCTTGCCTGCGCGTCGTCGTCTTCGACCTTGCGGTAAAGATTGCCGAGCGGCGCGCCGCCAAATCCCATTTTGGTCAGCGGCACCGGGCGGCTGGTGCGCCGGTTCAACAGCGTGGTGTCTGAAACGTTCATCGGGCCTCCGTCAGACGGCCATAGAACAGGAGGCCGGGTTCTTGCAAGGGATTTGCCTGAGATTGCGGACGGTGCCGGACAAAACCGTGGAACCGGGTCGGTTGATATGCAAGATTGGCGATAAACGGGGTGACAACCGATGTCGGAGCCGCTTGGGGCGCTGTCCGAATTCTATGCGCGAATCCCGTTGCAGGATCGCTTCGATGCGCTTGCCGATGCGGAGACCTATCGGCCGCTGCCGGAGGGCTGGATCGTCGCGACCGCCGATATCGTCGGCTCGACCGCGGCCATCGCCGCGGGACGCTACAAGATGGTCAACACCGTGGGCGCAGCGGTGATTTCCGCACAGATCAATGCCCTTGGCGGGGCCGCGCTGCCCTTCGCGTTCGGCGGCGACGGCGCGGTGCTCGCCTTGCCCGCCGGCCTGCGCGACACATGCGCAAAGGCCCTTGGCGAAGTGGTCCGCTGGGCGGACAGCGAGTTCGACCTGAGGCTCCGCGCCGCCATCGTGCCGGTCGAGGATCTGCGCGCCGCCGGCCGTGACGTCGCCATCGCCCGCTACCGCGCCTCGCCGGGGGTCGACTATGCGATGTTCCGGGGCGGCGGCATGGCCTGGGCCGACGACCGGATGAAGGCCGGAGACTATGCCGTGACGGCTGCACCCGAGGGGGCGTTTCCCGATCTCACCGGCCTGTCGTGCCGCTGGACGCCGATGGAAAGCCGCCACGGCAAGATCCTGTCAGTGCTGGTGCTGCCTCTGCAGGCGGAAATTACAGCCGCCCATGCGGCGCTGTTCCATCGCATCATCGACCTGTCGCGCGGCCTTGAACGCGGCGGCCATCCGGTGCCCGAGAGCGGTCCGGGCTTCGTCTGGCCGCCCGAGGGCCTGGCGCTGGAGGCCCACGCAACCCGCGGCCGGACGTCGCTGGCGCTGCGCAAGGTCCAACTGCTGATCGAAACCTTCATCGCCCTGATCTTCTTCAAGACCCGCATCAAGCTGGGCGCCTTCGACCCGATGCACTATGTCTATACATCGGGCATCAATGCCGATTTCCGCAAATTCGATGACGGTCTCAAAATGACCATCGACTGCGATGCCGATACAGCCGCACGGCTGGCGGAACTGCTGTCCGAAGGCGAGGAGGAGGGGCTGATCCGCTTTGCCATCCACGAGCAGCACCAGGCCATCATGACCTGCATCGTCCCGTCCGTGACGACCGACGATCACGTGCATTTCGTCGATGGCGCTGCGGGCGGCTACGCCATGGCAGCAGCGCAGTTGAAGAAGCAGATGGGCTGAGCGCCTGTCCCGCCGCCACAGCATCGGCCGCTCCCTTCATCGCCTCATGGCGGCAATTGCCGCGCGGCAGCCGAATATCCGCCGCCGGCGCCGTCGACGAAATGCATGTGGTCGGCGGCGGTGACCGATGGTGCGATACAGGTCATCAGCGCCTCGTCCTGCAGGTGCAGCCCGTAATGGATCAGACCATCGCCTGCCGGCCCCTCGAGCGCTGCCCGCAGCCGCTCGACAGTCTGTGGCGTGCAGTCCGCGGTGACCAGCAGGCCGTCGTCGAATTTGCGGTAGTCCGTGTTGCGGGCGATTTCGCGCCGGTAGCGGCCGGGATCGAACCGGCCAAGGGGCAGGCCGGTCTTGAACAGGCACCAGGCAAGAACAGCGGAGGCGGCAACCGCCAGCCGCCGCCAGGGCTGTGCCCCGGTTACCCGGAACTGCAGCGCCAGCGCAGTGCCCCTCAGCAGTGCATTCGGCCCGGTCGCCGGGACCGGATTGAACGAGGCCTGATCTTCCAGGACGGCAATGACGGCTTCGGCGGCGCGCGCGAAATCGCCGTCGGTGCCATACGGTCCGCGTTTGACGATCAACGAGGCGATGGCGCCTCGGCTTGCCCTGATTGGTCCCCATTGGCAGGACAGGCCGGTTAAGTCCGGTTCCGCGCCCGATGCGGTTTCGGGCAACCGGATCGTGCCGATCTTCAACTGCTCACCCATCCAGGCCATGCCGCCGCCGGCAAACATCGCATAGCGCACATCCTTCGAAGCGCGCCACAGCGCGACCCGCAGATCATGTCCGGCCCCGCGGATGGCCGCCACCCGCGTCATGCCGATGCGCAGTTCCAGCTTCAGCTCGCGCCGTGCCCAGCCGGCGACCCGCGCTAGCGCCTCCGCCGCCCGGTCGCCCTGCTCGGGCGGAATGACGAATCCGGCGCCGTCGCCACTGAAGACGAACAGTGTCAATTCGCCGTCAAGCGCGTTGGACACGCCGCTGATGGTGGCCGCGCCGGCAAGGTTCACTGCTTTGTAGCGGCCTGACCGGATCACGGCCGTGGAATTGACCACATCGGACACGCAGACCAGCCAATCATCCGGCAACGCCGCGTAAAGGGACGGATCGGCGGCATCGGCAAAGCGATCAAGCACCGGTATGGTATCGGCGTTCATTTGGGCCCTTCCACGGCGAAACAGACAGCCGGGAACGTCCCGGCTGACAGCTCTTACGCGGACTGAACGGCCCGGGATTGCTTTACACGATGATGTGATGGCGTGTCAGGCACCGCGCTCAAGAAAATGGAGGGCTCGTTCGTCACCGGGGATCCGAAAGGCAATGGCCGAGCGGCTGCCGCTGGCGGATTCCACGGTGGTCGTAAAGGCTTCGACATAGCCGTTTCGCGCCAGCGCATTGGTGGCGGCGATCGTCCGTTCGATCGACAGTTCGAGATGGGTCGTCAGAGCCTCGCAGGTGGCATCCTGTCCCTCGTCGTTGAAGAGGCGGATGGCCAGCAGGACGGCCAGTTGATCGGCGATTTTTGTATCGGATTGGTCTGTGGAGACGGTGGCTGTTTCAGCCAGGCGGTCGAAAAGCGCCAGGATTTTCGCCTGATCCGAGCGGTCGTCGACCATGTTGTCCTATTGCCCCCGATTACCTCCGGCGATGGCGTGTCGCAGCGCCACAAGCTCCGGCGTGTTGGTCACCCGCAGGACATAGGCGTGGCCACGTCCCTGCCTGTTATGGACCCGCTGGCGTTCCACAAGGCCCCGCTCCACCAAGCGTAATACCAGCCGGCTGGTCTGCGCCGTCCCCAACCCGAAAACGTCACCCAGGCGCCGGGTTGTCAGCGGCTCCTCGTGATCCTGCAGGGCATTGATGGTGAGTAGAATAGCAACCTGCTGCAACCGCGCAGCCGGCGTCTCGTTTTCAAAGACAATATCGACGATCTGTTTCACCAAATGCCAAATCAGTTCATCTTCAGGTTGCATGATCCTTAACTTCTTTATATAGGGAGGTCTAGCATTTTTTTCAGACGGCGCTGTTTTTATATTTTTCAAATGCTTACTCAAGCAACGATTGCCGTTGCGGTTAACGCCTGTGGCAATTTTGGGGCGAAGGCCACAATTGACACAATTAAAGATTGAAGGTCGGATTTCGGTGATCCGGGCGGCAGGGCTTGCCCCCGAGGAGAAAAGCGGAAGGAAAATGAGGTGGGCAGAACCGTTGCGAACGGAACGGACAGCCGCCGGAGCCGGAAATCGTGCCCGAAAACGCCGTCGGGCGGCAGCACATCGATCCCGCCGATCTTCATCGGTGGGACAGAACGCTCATAAGATCCCGATGTTCAGCCAATTGCGGCAGTCCAAGCCGCATTTGCCTGCTTCGTCGTTCCATCAGCCATGCGATGCCGCATGGCTGACCGGATCGGGAGAGCTGCCCCGCACCGTGGGTGGCGCGGGACGCGGTAATCAGGCGGCGATCTTTTCCAGATTGCCGAGAATGGCCGCCCAGCCGCCCTCGTGATTGTCGCGGTTCTGCTCGTCCGGGAACTTGACATGGGTGAGGGTCACATCGGTGCTGCCATCGGCCTCGACGAGGTCGATGGTGACCGTGGAGTCGGGCACCGAGAAAGGGCTCTCCCAGGTAAAGACCAGCCGCGAATGGGGCGAGATTTCCTTATAGGTGCCCGAATGGGGGATTTCATTGTCGCCGGCCTTCATGACGATGTCGAACCGGCCGCCTTCCACCGGATCGGTCTTGGCGGTGGGTATGGTCATGCCGGGGCCGGGCGCCATGAATTTCGCCAGCATGGCCGGGTCCAGCCAGGCATTGAAAACGGTTTCGGCGGGCGCTGCGATTGTTCTCGATACGGTCAGGGACAGATCAGTCATTCTTGGTCTCCTTATTCAGAACCTCATTGAGAACCTCCAGACGCATGTCCCAGATGGAGCGAAGCTCGGAAAACCAGCGGTCGATTTCCGAGACCGGTTCCAGATTCGCTTCGATCAGGTGCTCGCGCCAGACGGTCCTGCGGCTGACAAGGCCGGCCCTTTCCAAAATCTTGATGTGTTTCGACACGGCGTTGAGGCTCATGTCGAAATGCGCGGCAAGATCGGTGACCCGCGTTGCCCCATGCTGCACCAGCAGGGTGAGCAATTCGCGCCGGGTCGGATCACTGACGGCCTTCAGGATTTCGGTCAGACAGTCGGTCTCTCCTCGTTCAACCATATCGGTGAATTACCACGCTTGTTCTCCTCAATCAACTAAAAAGATGAATGATACTTTGCCGGTCTGTCTGGCTCCACTTGTCCCGTTGGCCGGCAATCGCGACATGTCAGCCGGCGAGGCTCGCCAGCAATCTGTTCATGGCGGTCTTGTAGGGCTTCGGGTCGCCGCCGGTGGCGATCGCCAGAGCGGCGCGATCGAACATCGCCGACAGGAGATCGGCCGTGGCGGCGATCAGGGCGTTATCTTCTCCTGCCAAAACGAGCGCGAGGCCCTGCCGCAGTTCCTCGCCGCCGGTTCGCCGGTCAATCTCGCCGAGCACGGCATGTCCGAGGATTGCCGGGCCGTCGGTCAGCAGAAGCTTGGCACGTCCCGGCACCGACATTGCCTTGAAATAGGCTTCCGCCCCCTCGGTCATGGCGTCAAGCGGGGCCATATCCGTTGACGTGCTGACGTCGATTTCACGGGCGACGGCCTCGGCCTCCGTCTCGATCACGGACCGAAACAGCGCGGTCTTGTCATCAAAATGATGATAGAGCGCCCCGCGGGTGACGCCTGCCGCTTCCACGATGTCGGGCGTGCTGG
>JANQMU010000114.1 GCA_028279875.1 Rhizobiaceae bacterium | reverse complement strand
AGCGGATACCGTGCTCCTTCAACTGCGCGCGGGTCTCCTTGACGTCATATTGTTCCGGTTCGCCGGATATTTCGACGCTCTCATAGCCATAGGCCTTGATGCGCCGCAACGTGACGTCGAGCGGTTCCGCCCGCATCCAGTTGTGGGTCGATAAGTGCATGCCACGCCTCCCTCGGTTCTTTGTTTCGTCGCAACCCTGCTCGTTTCAGCGGCGGCGACCACGATTTTAAACTGGTTCTACCAGATTGCGCTGTTTTTCCCCACAGGTCAAGTGGCGAATGCCGTCGAGTTTATTGTGGAATAGGAGAAATTATGCCAAATTAAGGGCGATCTTGGCTGCCGCTATCTGGAATTCTCGACTCCCATGGGTGATCATGGTATGGATCAATTCACTCTTTTTGGTAAGACCAGTTTGAGGGTTTAACTGACGCATGCGGAGACGGCTTTCGGGGAGCACGCAATGAAGATCGGCATGTGCATGTATCTGTGGACGACCCGTATCGGGCCCGAGCACGCGTCGGTGCTGCATGACATCAAGGCCACCGGATTCGACGGCATCGAGGTTCCGATATTCGAGGGTACACCGCTGGAATATGCCGAGGTCGGCCGTTTGCTCGACGGGATCGGCCTGGCCCGGACCGCCACCTCTGCGATATCCTATCCGCAACTCAATCTGATCTCGCCCGACCCGACAGAACGCGCCGCGGGTGTCGACCGCATGAAATGGGCGCTTGAATGCTGCGCCGCCGTCGGCGCCGACACGCTTTGCGGACCATTGCATTCGACGCTCGGTCATTTCTCCGGAGAGGCACCGACGGCGGCCGAATTCGAACGATCCATCGAATCGCAGACACGGATTGGCGAAGAGGCCGCCCGGCATGCCGTGACGGTCGCGCTGGAGGCGGTCAACCGTTTCGAATGTTATCTCGTCAACACGATGGACGCGCTTTGCGACCATGTGCGCCGGATCGACCATCCGAACATCCGTGCCATGTATGACACGTTCCACGCCAATATTGAGGAGGCTGACCCGGCTGACGCCTTGACCAGAAATGCTGACGTGATAGCGCATATCCACATATCGGAAAACGATCGCGGCGTTCCGGGGCGCGGCCATGTTCGATGGCCCGAGTTCTACGCCGCGCTTGCTGGCACCGGGTATGACCAATGGCTGACGATTGAGAGTTTCGGTCGCGGTCTGCCGGACCTGGCCGCTGCCACAAAAGTGTGGAGGGAGTTTGCCGAGAGCAGTGAGGCGGTCTATCGCGATGGATATGCCCATATAAGCCGATCGCTGGAACATGCCGGACTGGCGGGAGACCGATGAACCAAACGACGAGCAATGAGAGGAACGCAACATGCGAACAATGAAGGGACCTGCGCTGTTTCTGGCGCAGTTTGCGGCGGATGAGGCGCCATTCGACACACTGCCCAACATCACCAAATGGGCGGCCGAATGTGGCTACAAGGGTGTGCAGATACCGGCCTGGGATGCCCGCCTTATCGATCTCGACAAAGCCGCCGAGTCGAAAGACTATTGCGACGAGCTGAAGGGGCAGGCAGCGGAAAATGGCGTCGAGATCACGGATCTGGCGACCCATCTTCAAGGCCAATTGGTTGCGGTCCATCCGGCCTATGACGAGGCGTTTGACGGTTTCGCGGCGCCGGAGGTGCGCGGCAATCCGCAACGGCGTCAGGAATGGGCGGTCGATCAGGTGAAAAAAGCGCTGACTGCGTCCAGGAATCTGGGCGCCAGCGCCCATGCGACCTTCTCTGGTGCACTGGCCTGGCCGTTTCTCTACCCCTGGCCGCAGCGGCCGCAGGGCCTTGTCGAGACCGCCTTCGATGAGCTCGCGGCGCGCTGGAGGCCGATTCTCGATCACGCCGAGGAGATGGGCGTGGACCTGTGTTACGAGATTCACCCGGGTGAAGATCTGCATGACGGCGCGACATTCGAGATGCTGCTTGAGCGTGTCGGCAATCACCCGCGCTGCCACATGCTCTACGATCCGTCGCACTATGTGCTGCAATGCCTGGACTATCTGGACCATCTCGACATCTACGGGGATCGCATCCGGATGTTCCACGTCAAGGATGCCGAATTCAATCCGACAGGCCGTCAGGGCGTCTATGGCGGCTATCAGAGCTGGATCGACCGCGCCGGTCGTTTTCGTTCGCTTGGCGATGGCCAGGTGGATTTTGGCGGGATCTTCTCGAAACTGGCGGCCATGGATTTCGACGGCTGGGCCGTCGTCGAGTGGGAATGCGCCATGAAACATCCCGAGGACGGTGCCCGCGAAGGCGCGCAATTCGTCAAGGACCACATCATCCGCGTCACCGAGCGGGCTTTCGACGATTTCGCCAGCGGAGACACCGATGTCGCGGCCAATCGAAGGATGCTGGGTCTCGACCGGTAGCCATAGGGTCGGCGCGTTTGCTCACCTGACCCGATGCTCTAACTGGCCCTGTCGCCGGGATCGGAAGACACCCACCGAAAAGAGCCGGTGGGTCCTTCCTATCGTGTGGAGCGTCGGGAGAAAATCGGCGCGCATTTGATGATCACGTAAAGCGCCCGCACGCCGTCGCGCCAGCCGACCTTCTTGCCCTCGGCATAGGTGCGCCCGGCATAGGAGATGCCGACCTCGTAGATCCGCACATCCATCCTGGCGATTTTTGCCGTGACCTCGGGCTCGAACCCGAACCGCTTTTCGGTCAGTTCGATCCCGTCCAGAACATGCTTGCGGAACAGCTTGTAGCCGCATTCCATATCCGTCAGGTTGAGATTGGTGAAGACATTGGAACACAGGGTCAAAAAGCCGTTGCCCACCCGGTGCCAGAAATAAAGGACGCGATGCGGCCGGCTGCCGATGAACCGCGATCCGTAGACGACATCCGCGACATTGTCTTTGAGCGGCTGCAGCAGGGCGGGATAGTCCGAGCAGTCATATTCGAGGTCCGCATCCTGCACCAGCACCACATCGCCGGTGGCAACCGCAAATCCGCTGTGCAGAGCAGCGCCCTTGCCCTGGTTCCGTTCATGAACGACCAGCCGGTCGACGAGCGGCGCGAGTTCGCCCTCAAGCAGTTCGCGGGTCCCGTCGCCGGAGGCGTCGTCGATAACGATCACTTCCTTGTCCATGTCGACGGCGGTGACACGCTGCAGTACCGTGCCGATTGTCGCCCGCTCGTTGTAACAGGGAATAACGATGGAGATTTTCATCCTGGATGCCGCCCGGTGAGGTGAGTTGGTGAAATTGCTCACATCCTGACACCGTACCGGCGAGCCGCGCGGATGACCACCGGTCTGTTCGTCTGGCACAGGCTGTCATGGTCCGCCGCCCAGGCACGCCGCATCGACCAGATGGACATCGTGCCCGGATGTGACGACACAATCGGTCCCGCCGGGCACCGTGCCCATCGGAACCTCAATCCCGTCCAAAGCAGCCAGACTGGGAAAGGAGCGCTTCCACAGACCGGAAATATGCAAAGGTCCGGACCGCAGCAGAAAAAACGAAATGTTCTCCCTTGCGGCAAATTCGGAAAGCTCCCTGGCCGAGGACGTCATGAATGCGTCGCGCAGCCGTAAGGTCCGGTCGCGCATCAGGTCGAAATAGTCCGTCTTGTAGGGGAGGATGAACTCAATCGCCGTGAAACTGCTCCGCAGGCCGTGGGCGGGCACGCTGTCCAGATATCCGTCGAACCCGGCGACGACCGATGTCTGCGGTGAAGAGCGCAGATAGGCTGATATTTCAGGTTCCCGGTCCCTGACCAGGCCAAAACCATGGCTGCCGAAAGCCACGAAGCCGATCCAGCTTGCTTCAAGAACGACCACCGGGAGGGCGGCACGGATCGGCGGCAGAATGCGGCCCGCCAGCCTGGCAAGGCCGATGAGGATCGCATAAACGAGAAACGCGGCGCAGAATTGGAAGAGCAGCCCGGTCGCGTAAAATGCATAGCGGTCCGGAAGATAGAGCCGGAATGCTGCGGCATAAGCGGCAACAAACAGGACGGTCCCGGCAATGAACGATGAAAGGACCACCTTTGCAGCCCGGCCTGCATGGGCATTGGCCCGTTTGCCGGTGCCCACAAGGAGCCATCGATAACAGATCAACCCCATCGCAATGACCGCCAGATAGGCTGCGAGTGTCAGGGTGCTGGCATCGCCCCCGGCGGTCCGGATGCAAATCGGCAATAGGCTGGCACCGCCCACTCTGTGACATAACAACTGGTCCCAAAGGGAGGGTTTGAAAAACCCCGACCGGCCATCCTGCATGATGGGCAGGCCTTGCGCGTCCTGCAGCAGCAGGGTCGGTCCGGCATCGGCCGAGGCCAGCAGGAAGGGGACGAGCCCGGCCAGGCCGGCAATCCCGGCAACAACGACCGTCATGACGGCCCGGCGATTGAACAGGCCGTAAGGCCGTATCGGCATCAGCAGATGGATCAACAGGCCAAAACCGGCCGCTGCGGCAGCCACAGGGTAGAGATTGGCGCCGATCAGGAAGACCAGCCCTGTCAGCAGTACCCGCCGTTCCAGATAAGCCACCCATGCGAACAGGAAGATTGCCACGGAAAAATTGCGCTGCAGACCCTGCATCGCGGCGGTGGCGAGCAGAAGGCACAGGATCAGGGTTACCAGTCCCCGCTGCAGGCTGGTCGGCAGGATGTGTATCGTAAACCGGTAGAGCGCGATGGTTGTCAGCAAAGAGGTGAGGGGCACGACGACCAGCAGATGCCAGACCAGTACGTCAATGCCCAGCCAGTGCGCCGGTGCGAAAAGCGCCCGGTAGACGACCGGGCTCTGACTGAGGAAGAACGCTGCGGTCGGGTCGTTGGCGTAGAGTTCCGGATTCGCCAGCCGGCGCAGCCACACGACATGATGGCGTGCGTCATCCTGAACCAGACTGTAGGGTGCCTGCCACAACTCCGGCAGCAGCGAAGACAGGATGACGATAATCCATCCGGCGAAGATGAGACCGACCCATTGCACCGCGGTCAGATTGTCGCCAATGCCGGCCACTCCGAACGGGCGTGAATTGTCGATCATTTTCGCCAGGCTCCCGCACCGACAGTTAGCGGAAAAACAAGGTCTGCCGCAAGCCTGACGATACAGGCCCGGCCGGTCGCTCTATTGATCGAACAGGTGGCAATGGACCTTTCGGTTGCCGACGACCGTCGCTTTCGGCTCCTCGGTGGCGCAGCGGTCGAAGGCATGCGGGCAGCGGTCACGCAAGCGGCAGCCGGAGGGCGGATTGCGTGCATCCGGCGCACCGCTCTTGATCGGCAGGGGCTCGTGCGACTGGTCGGGATGGGGAACCGGGACGGCCGAAACGAGCGCCTTCGTATAGGGGTGCAGCGGGTCCCGCACGATCTCTTCCGTCGGTCCGTCCTCGACGATACAGCCCAGATACATCACGATGGTCCGTTCGCAGACATAGCGCACCAGGGCAAGGTCATGACTGATATAGATGGCCGTCAGTCCGAGGCTTTCGCGTACCTCGCGAAACAGGTTCAGGATGCCGGCCCGGACACTGACATCGAGCATGGACACCGGCTCGTCGGCAACGACGAAGGTCGGCTCCAGGATCAGGGCCCGTGCCATCACCACCCGCTGAAGCTGGCCTCCGGACATCTGATGCGGGAAACGGTCGAGGAACTGCTGCGGGTTGGGCAGGTGAACCAGCGTCATGGCCCTGTCGATGCGCTCCGCCTGCTCGGCTTTGGACACGCCGACATTGATCAGCGGTTCGGCCAGCGACTGGGCGATCGTGAAGCGCGGATTGAGCGCTTCAAACGGGTTCTGGAAGATCATCTGCGCCTTGGTGCGATAGGTCTTGAGATCCTTGCCCTCGCATGTCGACAGGTCCATATCCTCGAACAGAATATGGCCCTCCGTGGCGGCTTCGAGTTTCAGCAGCAGGCGGCCCATCGTGGTCTTGCCGCAGCCCGATTCCCCCAGCAGTCCGACGCTCTCTCCGCTGTTCAGGGAAAAACTGACGCCGTCTACCGCCTTGACGATGGTCGGTCCGCCGCGCATTGCCGATATCAGCGGATTGCCGACGGTGAAGTGCTTTCGCACATTGTCGACCCGGACCAACGGCTTCTCCGGCTTCGCCGCGGCAGACTGCAAGGGGGCGCTCATGCCATGGCCGCCCATGTTTCGGGCCTGGACGCTTCGGCCCGAAGCGTCTCCGCTTCCAGGGCACGCAGGCAGGCCGCATCGTGCCCGCCTCCGATATCGACAAGCGGCACGTCGCTTGTGCGGCACCGGTCCTCGACAAACGGGCAGCGCGGCGCGAAACGGCATCCGGCCGGCGGTGCGCTGAGATCGGGCGGGTGGCCTTCGATCGGCGTCAGCAGGCCCTCGCTGGATTGCAGATCGGGAAAGGCGTTGTAGAGCCCCATCGTATAGGGATGGAACGGGGCGGTCAGAACCGTGGCCGTATCGCCCGCTTCCACGACCCGCCCGGCATACATGACGACGATGCGGTCGCAGACATAAGCAACGACCGAGATGTCATGGGTCACCAGGATGACCGAAATTCCGAGCCTGTCCTGCAGTGATTTCAAAGTGTCGAGGATCTGCCGCTGCACGATGACGTCCAGCGCCGTCACCGGTTCGTCGGCGATGACGAGTTTGGGGTCGAGTGCCAGCGCCAGGGCGATGGCGACGCGCTGGCGCATGCCGCCTGAAAACTGGTGCGGATAGTCCCGCAATCGCTGTTTCTCGATGCCGACCATCTCGAACAGCTCTTCGGCGCGGGCCCGGGCCGCCGGCTTGTCGTAGCCGCCCCGCTGCAGCAGGACCTCGTTGATCTGCTTTTCAATGGTGTAGACGGGATCGAGGGAATTCATGGCGCTTTGCGGAATGAAGGCAATATCGCGCCAGCGCAGCGCGTTCATGTCGGCCTCTCCCATCGCCAGCAGATCCTTGCCGTCGAAGAACACCCTGCCGCCGTCGAAACTCGCATTCTTGGCCATGATCCGGGTGAGGCCCCTGGCGACCGTTGTTTTGCCGCAGCCCGATTCGCCGACCAGCCCGACAATCGAGCCGCCGGGAATCGTAAAGGACGCATCGTCCACCGCTCGGACCTTGGTGTTGCCCACGGCATAGGAGATCTTCAGGCCTTCGACACGAAGAATGTCATCGCTCATCGGCGGCCTACTCCTTCAGCTTCGGAAACAGGATTTCCTCATAGCCGCGGCTGATGAAGAACCCGGCGACAACGACCAGGACAATGCAGATTCCCGGCGGCACGAACCAGTAATAGCCGCCCTGCGAAAGCGCCTGGCTGGCATAGGCGTCCTGCAGCATATAGCCCCATGAGATGGTTTCGGGGTCGCCGAAACCCAGGAAGCTGATTGCCGCCTCGGTCAGAATGGCCCAGCCGATGGCGATCGAGCCATAGAGGAAACTCAGCGGCAGGATATTCGGGGCAATGTGCCGGAAGACGATTTTCAGATCGGACGATCCGGCGACACGCGCCGCATCGATATAGGCGCGGGTCCGCAATGTGAGCACCTGGCTGCGGATGACCCGGCCGGTGTCGCGCCACAGGATCAGCGCCATCGCCAGAACGACGTTCCAGATCGACGGCTCGAGAAAGGCCGCCAGAACGATGACAAAGGGCAGGAACGGGATGCCGAAGGCGATATCGGCCGCGCGCATTAGAATAATGTCGATCCAGCCGCCGAAATAACCGGACAGCAATCCCACCACCGTGCCGATGACGGCGACCATGAAGGCGGCGGTCAGGCCGATCAGCAGGGCGCTGCGGGAGCCGTAGATGAGCTGCGAATAGATATCGCGTCCAAGGCTGGTGGTGCCCATGACGAAGCCGCCCTCCAGCGGCCGCAGGTCGGACGCAAGCTGGTAGTCCTTGTCGAACAGGATTTCCAGCGGATCGTGGGTCGCCAGCTGGTCGGCGAAAATCGCGACCAGCAAAAACACCGCATAGATCACCAGCCCGACAATGGCGAAGGGATCGTCCAGCGGCAGCCGGATTTTCTTCACCAGCCGCACCAGGCGGTTCGGCGCCGGTGCCGCTTCCACCGCCGCGTCAGGCATGGGAAATCCTCGGATCCAGCAAGGTGTACAGAAGATCGGCGAGCAGGTTCATCAACACCACCACCACCGCGATCATCAAAAAGGCGCCCTGGGCCAGTGGATAATCGCTGGCGGAGACGGCATTGACCAGTTCCCGCCCGAGGCCGGGCCAGGAAAACACGGTTTCGACGACGACATTACCCTGGATCTGATAGCCGACGGCGATGGCAAAGGACGTCATCACCGGCAGCAGGGCGTTACGGGCCGCATGGCGGACCACGACGGTCCAGTTGGACAAGCCCTTGATCCGGGCCATGGTGACGAAATCCTCGTTCATCACTTCGAGCATGTTGGAGCGCATCAAAAGCAGCGGCAGGCCCTGGCTGTAGATCGCCAGCGTCATCGCCGGCAGCACCAGATGCGACAGGAAATCGCGCGATGTGTAGAGGGCGAAATAGCTGGAATATTCCGAGCCCGGGCTGCGCGTTCCGCCGGCCGGAAACCAGCCGAGCGCAAAGCTGAACACCGCGAGCAACAGCATGCCGAGCCAGAATTCGGGCAGGGCGCGGGTGGTCAGGACGAGCGGAATGGCGGCCCGTTCCGCGATACTGT
Organism: Rhizobiaceae bacterium; assembly: GCA_028279875.1. GTDB lineage: Bacteria > Pseudomonadota > Alphaproteobacteria > Rhizobiales > Rhizobiaceae > Hoeflea_A. Next base: position 24,888 of record JANQMU010000114.1, on the reverse strand, counting down.
CGCGTTTCCAGGCAAGCCAGGCACCGACGATGATACCGAAGGCGTAGGCGATGATCAGGGAACTGAAGGTCAGGATCAAGGTGTTGGGGAGCAGTTCCAGCACCCGTTCGCCGACCGGCTGCCGATAGAAGAAACTGTCGCCCAGTTCGCCCTGAAGCAGGTTCCACAGATAGATGAAATATTGTTCCCATAACGGCCGGTCGAGGCCGAATTTTGCCATCAGCGCGGCCTGTTGCTCGACCGTGAATGTCGGATCGATATAGGCCGCGAGCGGGTTGCTCGGCATGAGCCGGAACATCAGGAAGAGAATCGTTGCGACCGCCCAGAGCACAAAGACAAGTTGCGCCAGGCGGCCGCCTATTTGCTTGAGGCCAAGAATGACTCGGTTCCTTTCGTGTGACCGAGACTATTCCGCCAGCGTTTCCTTGACACCGTCCGGATAGTGCAGGGCGCCGCCCTTGAGTTCATACCCGGCTTTTTCGAGATGAGACTTGGCCACATCGGTGCCCGTCTTGAAGTTGTTGACCTCGCCATTGTGCCAGAAGCCAAGCGCCGGCGAGATCACCGAATTCGACTTGACGGCATAGCCACGGAAGGCAGCGCCGACAATCAGATCGCGGTTGATAGCGTAGGACAGGGCCTTGCGGAACTCCGCATCGTCAAAGGGCGGGCGACGGTTGTTGAACGCCACATAGCGAAAGCCCATGTCGACGGTCGAGACCACTTCGAGATCACCATCCTGTTCGACGAGGTCCAGAAGGATCTTGGGGTCGCCGGAAAAGTCCGCCAGAAAGTTGATCTCTCCGGAACGCAGCATGCCGATCGCGGCCTCGGTGTTGGGCACGATCCGCAGGATCCAGCGTTCCGCCTTGGGCGGCGAGAAATGGTCCTTGTTCGCTTCCAGAACGACTTCCTCATTGGTGGTCCAACTGGAGAATTTATAGGGTCCCGAACCGATCGGATTGGTTTCCTGATAGTCCTCAGCATTGTCCTCACTGGTCGCAAGGTCGGCCAGAACGGGTTCCCAGATATGTTTGGGAATGATGTTCAGCTTCGCCAGGCTGGCCGTCAGGAACGCGGCGGTCGGATTTACAAGCTTGAAGGTGATGGTGTTGCCGTCGGTCGTGATGCTCTCGATATTGCTGACAAACGGCTTGTACATCGGTACTTCGTCGCCCATCGCCGCTTCGAACGAGAATTTCACGTCCTCGACGGTGACCGGCTTGCCGTCATGCCATTTCATGCCATCGCGCAGGACAACTTCAATCGTCTTGTCATCCAGCCAGTTGTAGCTTTCGGCGGCCCAGGGTTGTGGCAGCCCGTCCGGCCCGATGCGTAGGAGGCGATCCCAGATCAGTTCGGTGATCCAGCTGTCGGTTCCGCCGGAGATCCACAGAGGGTTGATGCCCTGGATATTGTCCGACGAGTTCAAGATGATGTCCTTCTGCTCGCCGAGCGGTGTCATGGAGATGAAGGACCATGTGTTTTTGATCCCGATCCCGCCCTGGTCAATGACGGTTGCCGGGTCCCAGACCGTCTTGTCGAATGCGAATGTCGATTTGGGATGAACGAGCATCAGGTTGGGCTGGTCCGCGGCAAGAATCGACTGCGCCTTGTAAAGCAGTTCCTGGCGTTTGGCCGGATCGGTTTCGATCCGCTGCGCCTCGACGGTCGCATCCAGTTCCGGATTGGAGTAGCCGATGAAATTATAGCCCTTCGGGGCCGTCGAGGAATGGAACAGGTTGTAGATCAGCTCATCGGGGTCGGACCGCTCCGGACGGCCGACCATCTGCCAGCCGGTCGTGTCCCATTTGTCACGATTGTACCAGACGAGATCGGCCATCTGTTCCCAGGGCATCACGTCGACCTTCACATCCAGGCCAAGCTTTCGCCATTCCTGGGCAATCAGCTGGACGAACTGGAATTCCTGCGGCTGTGCCGCCTGCGGCCTGGTCGTGATCCGAATTTCACGAATTTTGTCACCGGCCGAGAAGGCCTGTGTCGCCATGGTGGCCCCCGCAAGGAGCAGGGCCGTTCGTAAGAGTTTTTTCATTTTGAGTTCTCCCTTGTCGATTTTGATGCATAGCCGGCTGGGCGCCGGGCACTATCCGACCCGAAGATCGGCAACCGTCTTTCCTGTCGACACCTTGGGCGGTGTTGCATACGCGGTCTTGGAATGGCTGAGATTCATGGAAACCAGTGTTTCGGCCTGTTTGAGCGCCGCCTTGCCGGCATTGACGAAGGGCACGCCGACAGTGGCCGAGATCTCGTCGGACATATCGAGAAACGACATCGTCATGCAGCCGAACAAAATGGCATCCGCCCGGTCCTGCTCGACACAGCGCGTCGCGATGTCGATCATCTTGGCCTTGGTCGCAGCCGGATCGGACATCAGTTGCAGAACCGGAATGCCGGTCGCGCGCACAGAGGCAAGTTTCTCCCGGACGCCGGCCTTGACGGCGAGATATTCCTGGCCGGCGATCAGCGTGTCGAAAATGGTCAGTACGCTGAATTTGTGTCCGAGCGCGGCGGCCAGAAGCATCGACGATTCGCACGGGCCGACCACCGGCATGGTCAGCAATTCGCGTGCCGCCTCCAGCCCCGGATCGCCGAAACAGCCGATGATGGCGGCGTCGTAGCCTTCGCTTTCACAGCGCATCAGAAGATCGAGCGTTGGCGGGATCGACAGCATCTCCTCATAGGCGGATTCGATGGATGCCGGACCCTCGGCAACGTCGCGGACCTCAACGGTGGTTCCGTCAAAGGCCCAGTTGTTCAGAAGCCTCTCTCTTCGCTTGACTTCCGCCAGGCCCATAGGGCCTTTTGACATCGGTCCGGGGACAACATAGGCGATACGCATGATTGCGATTCCAAGCTTGACAATGGTTGTTTCATACAGCAAAACACTGTTTTAGTTTTTTAACACTACGTGAATTGGTTGGCGCATGCAAGTCCCGATGATGGAAGCCCATGAAGGTTGAACCCAAGAGCTACCGGATCGCGGCCGTCGACCGCGCCCTGAGCGTCCTCGAGATCCTCAGCCAGCGCGGCGAAATCGGTGTAACCGAGATCGCCAATGAACTCGCCATGACCAAGAGCCTCGTGTTTCGAATCCTCAACACGCTCGAGGCGCGCGGCTATGTGGCCAAGGACAATATGCGGTCTCTTTACGGTCTCGGATATCGCGCCTGGCACCTGGGCGACGAGGCCGCAAAGCAGCGCGGCCTGCTGCGCGTTGCCGAACCGCTGATGGAGGAACTGCGCGACCGTTTCAACGAAAGCGTCAATCTCATCGTGCGCGACGGCCTGAACGCGCTGGTCGTCACGACTCGCGAAAGCCGCCATTCGATGCGCCTTTTCGCCAAGCCCGGTCGTCACGGCCCCTTGCACGCCGGGGGAGGGTCCATGGTGTTGCTGGCTTTCGCGCCCGCCGATGTCCGCGCCGAGACGCTCGCCGGGACGCTGACACGCTTTACCGCCGCAACGGTCACCGATCCGGTCGAACTGGAAAAGAAACTCTTCAAGATCGAAACCGACGGCTTCCATGTCACCAAGGACGATCTCGATGAGGGCGCATTTTCCATCGCCGCGCCGATCTATGGTCCGAATGACGATGTCGTTGCCGCAGTCTCGGTCGCCGGTCCGGTGTCGCGGCTCAATGACGAGGTCAGGGAGCGCGTGTTGAACGGTGTCCTGGATGCCGCCGGGCAAATCTCGGCCGGGCTTGGCGGGCAACCGGTGAAGGTGCCGGAGCCTGCCGTCGTTTGAGGCAATCGCCGGTTTTCAGGCCCGCACTTGATTTGCCCTGGCAAGCTTGTTAATTTCAAATGACAAAACACTGTTTCATTGAATGAAACATAGAAAACGGTCGGTGCGGCTCCGCAAGCCGCGCTCCGGTTTCGAGTCCCGCCTGTCCAATGAGGAGACCCCGATGAACGAGATCGAAAATGCACTGTTGTCCGACGTTAGTCTCGATGAGCCTTGGGGCCTCGTGGAGAGCTTTTCGACCTTCAAGCGGGAGCATCCGAAGGACGTTGACCGCGGCATGGATGAAGTCGTCTCACGGCTGCGCGAACATGGCGTCGAGGTAAAGGTCCATCAGCCGAATCTCTATCTCAGCCTGCCGGGTGCGGCGCGCGTCGAGGCGAACGGCAAGACCTTCCGCGCCAAACCACCGGCCTACAGTCTTGATGCACGCAACGGGCTGGAAGGCGAACTGGTCTATATCGGCGCCAACCAGGCCGACGATATCGACACGATCTTTGACAAGAAACTGGATCCGACCCGCGATGTCCGGTCGTTGATTTCCGGAAAAATCGTTATTTCGGAAGGCTTCGCCAGCCCCGGCATGGTCTCCCAGTTCGAGGAACTCGGCGCCATCGGGGTGATCGGCATCAATCCCGGCGTCGATGTTCACTGGGGCATCTGCACCACCATATGGGGCGTGCCGGACCTCGATGACCTGCCGCGCAAGCCCAATGTCGTATCGGTCGCGGTCAACAATCCCGACGGGCTGGAACTGATCGAGATTGCTAAGGCCGGAGGCCGGATCAAGCTGTTTGCCGAAATGGAGGAGGGCTGGTTCCCGTCGAAACTGCCGGAAGTGTTCATCCGCGGCACGAAAGAGCCGGAAAAATATGTCCTGCTGCACGGCCATCTCGACAGCTGGGACGTGGGTGTCGGCGACAATGCGACGGGCGATGCGACCATGCTGGAAGTGGCGCGGGTGTTGTGGAAGAACCGCGACAAGCTCGACCGCTCGGTCCGCATCGCCTGGTGGCCGGGACACTCGACCGGCCGCTATGCCGGCTCGACATGGTTCGCCGACGAATTCGCCATCGATCTTGAGGAAAACTGCGTGGCGCAGGTCAATTGCGATAGCCCCGGCTGCCGCTGGGCGACGGAGTTCCTCAACCTGTCGCGCATGTCCGAGACCGATGCCTTCGTCGCCAAGGCCATCGAGGATGTGGCCGGCAAGCCGACCTTCGGCGAGCGTCCGCACAGGGCAGGCGACTATTCCTTCAACAATATCGGGATTTCCAGCTATTTCATGCTGTCCTCCACCATGACGACGGCGATGCGCGAGGAGAAGGGCTATTATGCCGTTGGCGGATGCGGCGGCAATATCGCCTGGCACACCGAAAACGATACGCTGGAGATCGCCGACAGGGATATGCTGCTGCGCGACATCAAACTGTATCTGCTTTCGGTGTTCCGCAATGCCAACGCCGAAATCCTGCCCTTCGACTGGCGGGAAACGACACGCGAATTCCTGTCGACCATTGCCTCCTACCAGGAAAAGGCCGGCGGCCGTTTCGACCTCGGCCCGTCGAAGGGTGCGGTCGAGGACCTGCATGCCGCGCTCGAGACTTTCTATGGCGGCGCTGAATCGGGCGCCATTGCCCCGGCCGATGCCAATGGCGTGATCCAGGATCTGGCGCGTATTCTCGTGCCGATCAACTTCACGCGGGAAGTACGGTTCCGGCACGATCCGGCCCTGACCGTGCCGCCGCTGCCCACAATTGCAGTAGCAACGGAACTCGGCAGCTACGCTGATGGGACCGAAGGCTTTGCCCTGACGCAACTGACCCGTGGCCAGAACCGGCTGGTATCGGCGATGCGCCAGGCGAAACGGCGGGTGGAGCAGGCAAACGCGGCGTAACGCCATGCGGGCCGCCTGGTATCGACGCACCGGACCGGCGGATGAGGTCATCGAGTTCGGCGACCTGCCGCAGGAAACGCTCGGCCGGTTACAGCCCGACGATGTCGAAGTCCGCCTGCACGCTTCGGGCGTCAACCCCGCCGATGTCAAACGTCGGGCCGGGTGGGGCGGCGCGACGATGGATCATGACATGGTCATTCCCCATGCCGACGGCGCGGGGACCGTGACTGCGGTCGGCGATGCGGTTCCCGACGCCCTGATCGGCCAGCGGGTCTGGCTTCACAATGCTCAGGGCGGCTATGGCGAAGCGGGACGGGCCTTTGGAACGGCAGCTGAAACGATCCGACTGCCCGCGCGACACGTCTTCCCGCTGCCCGACAAACTCGGTTTTGCCGAAGGGGCCTGTCTGGGCATCCCGGCTCTGACGGCCTATCACGCGGTCTTTGCCGATGGACCGGTGTCCGGCAAAACCGTTCTGATAACCGGCGCCGCAGGCGCCGTCGGCCATTTTGCCGCGCAGTTCGCCATTGCCGGCGGCGCGCGGGTCATCGCCACGGTGAGTTCGGAGGAAAAAGCCGCGCATGTCGCCGCGACCGGGGTCGAGGATATTCTGTTTCGCCACAGCGAAGACATCGCCGAGCGCGTCATGCAATTGACGGGCGGCGAGGGGGTCGATCGCATTGTCGAAGTCGATTTCGGCGCCAATCTGGACGCAACGCGCCGGATCCTCAAGCCGGCGGCGGTGATCGCCGCCTATTCGTCGACCGCCGTGCCGGAGCCGACGCTGCCCTATTACGCCTTTGCGTTTCGTGGCGCGACGCTGCGCTTCATTCAGGGATTTCTGCTCTCGCCCGATGTCATTGAGGCGGCGATCGCGCTGATCGACGATCTGAGCGCGCGCGATCATCTACAGGTGGCGATTGCGGCCCGCATGCCGCTGGAACGCATCGCCGAAGCGCATCGGCTGGTCGAAAGCGGTGCGGCGATCGGCAATGTCGTTGTCGACATCGGATAGCCGGGATCCGGGCGATCCCGGCATCGGTCAGGGATCGATCAAGGCCTGCCGCTTTTTCGCCAGCGATTCCCGCTTGTTGTTCTCGTGACCCGTTCGAAAGGACGCTTCCACGAAATCGATATGCGCCCGGGCTGCCTGTCTTGCATCGTCCGCGCGCCCTTCGACGATCGCATTGCCGATGTCACGGTGCTGCTGCATCAGCTTCTCACCGGTCCCGTCAATCGTGTGGAGAAAGCTGCGGTTGTAGAAAATGCCGCGCTTTGTCAGCTCATAGATCGACGCCATCGTGTGGATCAGCGTCGAGTTGTGGCTGGCATCGACGATCGCCGAATGGAACTTGATATCCTGCTCGTGTGAAACGGTGATCTGTTTCTTTTCCTGCGCCTGCTGCAGATTGTCCAATATGGCCATGATGATATCCCGGTCGACGCGGGTTGCACGCTCGGCGGCTAGGGCGGCGGCAAATCCCTCCTGCTCCTTGCGGTACTCCAGATAATCGTAGAAGGCCGACTGGTGCCTGGCATACAGATCCACCATGGCCGGAGACAGGGCGGCGCCGGTCAGCGCGGCGATATAGGAACCTTCGCCGTGGCGGACGCGCAAAAGGTTCTGATCCTCAAGCCGTTTGAGTGCTTCGCGGACCTTTTGCCGCGAAACGTCCAGTGTTTCGGCCAGTTCCCGTTCGGGCGGCAGCTTCGTGCCCTGTTTGAGCACCCCTGCGACAATCAGATCCTCAATTTGTCCGACGACTGTATCGACCACGGATTCGTGGTCTATTTTCTCGAAAACAAGTTTCTCAAAGGCCATGGTTCTTCCGACGTGGTTCCATATTGGAAGCGCGATTCAAAATAGTGTGCAGAAAATTCTTTTGCAATCCGAATTTCCGCTTCTGCTCCGGAGGCAAAAGAGCATGAGGATGTAAGATATTGTTTTAAAATAATAAAAACCAGAGAAGCAATTGCTATTCCTTCCAGTGCCTGCCGGGTTCAGCCACCGGATTGCGCTTTCCGACACCGTTTTCAAACGCGGAAACGACCATCCTCGGTTGACGAAAAGAGTGGTATGTTTTATGAACCACTCGATTGGTATGTTTTATATACCACTCGAAACCGGCGCTTGGCTCGAACTTGATCGCGCCCGCCCCCGTCTTTTGGAGGATATGATGAAGACAACACTCATGGGCCTTGCGGCCGCCGCTATGCTGACCGCCGCGCCGTCGGCTCTTGCTGCCGACAAATTGCTGCTCAAAACACCGATTGCCTTTGCAACGTCGCTTCCCGGGCTCGGATCGCCCATCCCCCGTGTCGCCGAACAGCTTGAAAGGATGTCCGGCGGGACATTGCGGATGAAGGTTTACGAACCGAACAAACTGGTTCCGCCCTTCGAAATTCTCGAAGCGGTGTCATCCGGCAAGATCAATTCGGGTTACGCCACCGCCGGCTACTGGGCGGGACAGATCCCGGCCTCGCCGCTGTTTTCAGCCGTGCCGTTCGGTCCGGAAGCCGGCGAATACATGGCCTGGCTCTATTACGGCAACGGCATGACGCTGTATCAGGAGATGTACGATCAGGCCGGCTTCAACGTCAAAGTCCTGCCATGCGCGATCATCGCGCCGGAGACGTCCGGCTGGTTCTCCCAGGAAATCAACTCGCCGGCCGATCTGGAAGGGCTGAAAATGCGTTTCTTCGGCCTCGGCGGCAAGGTAATGCAGAAGCTCGGCGTCGCCACCTCGCTGCTGCCCGGCGGCGAGATTTTCGCTGCCCTGGAAAACGGCGCCATTGACGCCACCGAGTTTTCCATGCCGGCCATCGATGCCCGTCTCGGGTTCCACAAGCTGGTGAAATACAACTACTTTCCCGGCTGGCACCAGCAGGCCACGGTCTACGAGTTGCTGATCAATGGCGATGTCTGGAACGAAGCATCGGACCAGCACAAGGCGATCATCGAAAATGCCTGCAAGGCGTCGATGGCCGACAGCTTCGCCGAGGGTGAAGCCATCCAGTATGAGGCGTTGACCGACAATGTCGAGAATAACGGCGTCACCATCAAGACATGGTCGCCGGAAATGCTGCAGGCATTTCGCGACACCTGGGCCGAAGTCGCCGCTGAAGAATCCCAGGATGCCTTCTTCAAGAAGGTTCTGGACGACATGAACCAGTTCCGTGACGGCTACCAGGTCTGGAAGCAGAACGCTTTCCTGCCCCGCAGCTAAGGCACAAGAGCACCCTCCGGGCGGTGGCGCGGACCGTCGCCCGGATCGGTCCGCCGCCATCGGCCGGGACCGCCAAACCGGGGGAGGAAGATCGTGTCCAACATCAAGTCAGTCGAAGAAGATCCGGTTGCACGGTTCGAAGCCATCGTCGAGCATCCGGATGCGGATCGCTACCGCCCCGCAATCATGATCGACAGCTTCGTCAAGTCCGTCGGCCATGTGGTGATGTGGGCCAATATCGCGCTGATCGCGGCGATCGCGGCGCAGGTCGCGCTACGCTATGCCCTCAACCAGAACTATCCGAAACTGGATGAAATCCAGTGGCATTTTTACGGCCTCGTGACCATGGTGGGCATCTCCTATGCGCTGGTCACGGACAGCCATGTCCGGGTCGATCTGCTGCATCTGCAATTAAGCCGGCAGGCCCAGCGGATGATCGAAATCATCGGCATCATCGTGCTGATGAGCCCGGTCCTCTACCTGATGATCGATCAGGGATTCGACTATTTTTACGAGAGCTACCGGGTCGGCGAGCGCTCCGGCAGCCCCACCGGCCTGCCGGCCCGATGGGCCCTGAAGGCTGTGATCCCCATAAGCTTCGCATTGCTTGCCATTGCCGCCATCGCCCGGCTGATGCATGACGTCCATGCCCTGCTGACAGCAGCCGATGGCGAAAGGGACGGGCGGGGGCTGGCGCTCATCGGCGCGGTTCTGCTCGGATTTGCGGTCGTTGCTTTCGGCCTGTCATTTCTTGTCGAGACCACCGAGGACAAGCTTGTCGTCGCGATGTTCGTCAGCTTCATCGCGCTTTTGTTTACCGGGTTCCCGGTGGCCTGGACGCTGGCGGGCATCGGAGTCCTGTATTGCGGGCTGGCCTATCTGTTCGACAATGACCTGATGGCCTGGACCCGCCTGGAGTCGACCTTCACGGGCCTCGACTATCTGACCCTCGGCGCCGTGGTGAACCGCGTCTACGCAACGATGTCCAATGCGGTTCTGGTCGCCCTGCCGATGTTCATCTTCATGGGGCTGATGCTCGACGAAAGCGGCGTGGCGCAGCGGCTGATGGCCTCGATGCAACGGCTGTTCGGCACGGTACGCGGCGGACTGGCGATCACGGTCACGCTGATCGGCATCATTCTGGCGGCATCGACCGGCATTATCGGCGCGTCCGTCGTGCTGCTCGGCGTGCTGTCGCTTCCGACCATGATGCAGCAGAAATATTCACCGTCGATGGCGGCCGGGGTCGTCTCCGCGTCCGGCACGCTCGGCATTCTCATTCCACCGTCGATCATGCTTGTCATCATGGCCGATCAGATGGCCCTTTCGGTAGGTGATCTGTTCATGGCGGCGGTTTTCCCGGGTGTCATCATCGGCGCCCTGTATCTGGTCTATATCTTTATCCGTTCCTATCTGGACCCGGACGTCGCACCGGTTCCCGACGGTGCCGCGGCACCCGACTGGGCCGCGGTCCGGGATGTTCTGGTCGCGGTCCTGCCGACGCTCGGCCTGATCATCGCCGTCCTCGGCTCGATCTTCGCCGGGATCACCACACCGACGGAAGCCTCGGGCATCGGCGCGCTTGGCGCCACACTGCTGGCGCTCGCCTATCGAAAGCTCAATCTCGAAAAGCTGAAGAACGTCCTCATTTCAACGTTCAACACCACCGCCTATATCTTTGCAATCTTCCTTGGCGCGACGATCTTCTCCTATGTGCTGCGCGAACTAGGCGGCGACGAACTCATCGAAAACATGATCGCATCGACCGGCCTCGGCCCCACGGCAACGATCGCGTTCATCCTGCTGATCGTGTTCCTGCTTGGCTTCGTTCTCGACTGGATCGAGATCACGCTGATCGTCCTGCCGCTCATGCGCCCGATCGTCAACGGGCTTGGCCTGGACATTCCCGGATATGGCGAAATCGACGAACCGGTGCTCCTGTGGTTCGTGATCCTGGTGGCCGTCACCCTGCAGACATCGTTCCTGACGCCGCCGGTCGGCTTTGCGCTGTTTTATCTCAAAGGGGTGTGTCCGCCGGAGATCCGCCTGAGGCACATCTATCGGGGCACCGTCCCCTTCGTGCTGCTGCAACTGACCGGGCTGGCGATCGTCTTCATGCTGCCATGGCTGGCGACCTGGCTTCCTTCCGTGGCCTACTGAAAGGGTGTCGATGTCCAACACAGATTTGATCCGTGAGTTGCGCTCGATCGTTGGCAGGCGGCAGGTGCTGACAGCCAGGCGGCGAACGGAACATTTCAGGACCGGCTTTCGCGCCGGCCAGGGCGAAGCGATCGCCGTCGTGCTGCCGCGACGCTTGCTGGAGCTTTGGCGGGTACTGCAGGCCTGCGTCGCCGCAGACAAGATCGTCATCATGCAGGCGGCCAATACCGGTTTGACGGCGGGATCAACGCCGAACGGCACCTATGATCGCGATGTCGTGATGATCAATACGCGCGCCATGGACAAGCTGCTGCCGATAGACGGTGGCCGGCAGATCGTCAGCTTTCCCGGCGCGACGCTCTTTGCGCTCGAAAGGCTGCTGAGGCCGTTGAACCGCGTGCCCCATTCCGTCATCGGCTCGTCCTGCATCGGCGCATCGATCGTCGGCGGCGTCTGCAACAATTCCGGCGGATCGCTGGTCGAGCGTGGGCCGTCCTACACCGAACTGTCACTTTTTGCGCGGGTTGCCTCCGATGGCCGGTTGGAACTCGTCAACCATCTGGGAATTTCGCTTGGCAGCAGCCCGGAGGAAATCCTCACCCGGCTGGAGGAGGGGGCCTTCACGCCCGACGACGTCGAAACGACCAACAAGAAGGGGTCCGATACCGATTACGGTCGGCGGGTCCGCGATGTCGATGCGCCGACGCCGGCCCGGTTCAATGCCGACAAACGGTGCCTCTACGAGGCAAGCGGCTGCGCCGGCAGACTTGCCGTCTTTGCCGTTCGGCTCGACACCTATGCGATCAATGAACAGGAAAGAACCTTCTATATCGGCACCAACGATCCCGACCGGCTGACTGAAATCCGCCGGCACATCCTGTCGCGTTTCGACACGCTTCCCGTTTCGGCGGAATATATGCATCGCGCGAGCTTTGACATGGCCCGCCAATACGGCAAGGACACCGTGCTGATGATCAGATATCTGGGCACCGACCGGCTGCCGTTGTTCTTCGCCATGAAAGGCAGCCTGGATGCCTGGCTCAACGCCATCCCGTATTTTCCGCGGAATCTCGTCGATCGGACGATGCAGCGCCTAAGCCGCCTCTGGCCCGAAATCCTGCCGCGCGAAATGCTCGACTACCGGGACCGCTACGAACATCACCTGATCCTCAAAATGCACGATGACGGCATCGTCGAAGCCAGGCATCATCTGGCGGCCTTTTTTGCCGACAGCGAAGACGGGTTTTTCGAATGCACCGACCGGCAGGCGAAACTGGCCGAATTGCACCGGTTCGCCGCCGCTGGCGCCGCGGTGCGCTATCAGGCGGTGCATGGCGACCAGGTCGAGGACATTCTGGCGCTCGACATTGCGCTGAAACGCAATGATCGAAACTGGTGTGAGGACCTTCCCCCGGAGATTGACGACCACATCATGCACAAGCTCTATTACGGCCACTTTATGTGCCACGTGCTGCACCAGGATTACATTCTGCGCAAAGGCGTGGATGTCGGGGCCTTGAAAAAGAAGATGCTCGCGCAGCTCGACCGGCGCGGCGCCGAATATCCGGCCGAGCACAATGTCGGGCATATCTACGCGGCAAAACCCGATCTGGCCGACTTCTACGAGCGGCTGGACCCCACCAACAGCTTCAATCCCGGAATTGGAAAAACGGCGAGGGACCGGCGGCGCGTGGGGTAAAGAAAAGAGGCATCAAAGCTTAGAGCATCGGGCGACAATATTGCACCCTTTGACCGGCTTATCAGGCCTGCTGGCGAGGCGCGGTCGCCGCCGTGGTCCGGGTTGACCACAAGGTGGTCGCAACGACGTCCAGAAGGCCTGATAAGCCGACCTTCGGTGAACCAAATCAGCCCGTCGGCGTCATTGAACGGCTTGCCCGATGCACCACATCGCGCGGCGCCGTTCGCCTAGCCGAGCGAACTGATTTGGATCATCAAATGGTCCAATATTATCGCCCGATGCTCTAGGCGGAACCATTCCCGAGCGCCCTGCGCGCCCGATAGACAAGCTCGTCGAGCCGCAGGAAATGCACGCGCAGCAGGAACCAGCAACTGGCATAGACGCCGATCGCCGACAGATAGGATCCGACGACAAGGTGAAACGGGCTGGTCTCGAAATGCGCGTAAGGGTTGGGCGACGGATCGAGGCTTGTCGCGAAGTTCTCCTTCGCTTTCGCCAGCATGGTATCGATGCGGTCGAGCATCTGCAGCGCGCCCTCATAGCCGAAATCATGGTGCCATTCGGCCGGCGCGCGATAGTGGATGGCGTCTTCAAGGGCAAACAGCGCGTCTTCGATCTCGGCGGCAAGGGCCGTTTTGCCGGCATCGAGCAGCCGGCCGCGTAGCGACTGCGCGTCCCTGACCGCCGCCATGGTTGCGGCGATCGTCTCTTCCAGCGCCGTCGTCACGACCTGGAAGTTCTCCAGGTTCTCGGCCCATATCTCCCGCCCGGACAGTCCGAAGGTCGACATGGCATTTGCATCGTCAAGCCACGCGCTGCCGCTGGCATCGCGTTCGCGCAGCTCTTGCGCGGCCGTGACAATCGCCGGAACCCGTTTCGAGACGGTGTCGAGACCACCCCCGAGCGGATGGGAACGCGCAATGCCCGGAGTGATTTTGCGCGCCAGCGGCCGACTTTCGGTCAGATGGCCCGCCTGCCAGAAGGCGGCGTTGGCCAGCATGCGGGCCGGCGTGTCCCATTGGTCCATCGCCAGATTGTAACCGAACTCGGCGTGGGAACCGAAGAGCACCACCCGCCCCAATCCGTTATAGCCGCCGACGATATTGGAATGTCCCTCCGCGACCGCCCGGGACAGGAGCGTATTGCCATGCCCGGCCTCGACGTCGAAATCGCTCCAGTTCAGGAAATATTCTGCCGGCGTGAAATTCGCCGTCGCTCCGGCCACCGAAGCAAAACTGATCATGTCGGATGCACCGTCTATCGTCCCGTTCTGCGCCTCGAAGATCGGCCCGTTATAGTGGGTGATCGCGAAACGCTCCGGCATGCCGAACATCAGCGGATGGTCCGGCGCCGTGTTGCGGGCCTCGATCACGCCGACACCGGGCGATTCCAGTCCCAGCCACGCCTCGCCCCGGTTCCAGATGGCCGCATTGGCCAGTTGCATGTGTTTCTGCTCCGGACAGTCGGCCAGAAAGATGTCCGGTGCGATGGCGCCATCGAACGAGCCGGCGCAGGCGCCCACATACATGCCGCCCTGCTTGACGAATTCGGTGACCTTCCGGCAGCCGGCCTCTCCCAGCGGTTTGATCTGGCCGACCATGCCGAGCCCGCCACCGCCCGGGATGACCAGCATGTCGAATTCATCAAGCCGGCCCTCGCGGATTTCCTGCGGATCGACAAAGTCGACCAGGAATCCGAGCTCCGCGAAAATGCGGGCATGGTTCATCGGCGCGCCGCCGCCGCCATAATGGCCTATTCGGAGCCGCTTGAGCGCCAGTCCGGCAAAATCGCTGACCGCATCGGCAACGACCGGTTGAATGCCAAACCGATCCTTCGCCGCCTCTTGCCAGCCGCCGTTTTCAGCAACCAAAAACGACCCGCGCGCGTGGTCGGTTGTTTCTCCAGAGCCGGAAACCGAGGTGAACGGTTCGGTCGCCCAGGAAACCGCCACACCCTCATTGAGCAGGAAATTGGCGCAGCGATAGGCCTGCTGCCAGCTTTCCCGGTCCGCATTCAGAATGGCGAGGTCAGACATTTTCCACTCCTTTCCCGACCGTGTCGGTCGGCTGTATTTCGGTTTGGTGCAGGAAACAGGAAGCCCGATGGTCCGCCCTGATCCTGCAGGGTTCCGGCGCCGCCGTCGAACACACCGGCATCACCCTGTCGCAACGCGGATGAAAGGCGCAGCCCGGCGGCGGGTCGAGCGGCGACGGCGGATCGCCGTCCGGAAGCTGCCATTGCGTGCGCTGCGTCGGATCGGGGTTTGGTATCGCCGAGAACAGCAGCTTTGTGTAGGGGTGCTGGGGATTGTCGAAGAGCTCGTCATTGGGCGCTTCTTCGACGATCTTGCCAAGATACATCACCGCTACCCGGTCGCTGAAATGCTGCACGATGCCGAGATCATGGGTGATGAAGACGAAGGTCAGTTGAAAGTCCCGCTGCAGCTCCGCCATCAGGTTCAGCGTCTGGGCCTGAACCGAAACGTCGAGCGCCGAGGTGGGTTCATCGGCGATAATCAGTTCGGGCGACAGGGCGAGCGCCGCGGCGATCCCGACCCGCTGCCGCTGGCCGCCGCTGAGTTCGGAAGGGAAAGCCCGTGCGTGGGCGCTTGTCAGGCCGACCCGTTCCAGCAGCTCATGCACCCGGCGCTCGCGCTCAGCCCGGGTCCCCTCCCCATAGATATCCAGCGGTTCGCGGATGATCGGACCGACCCGCATCCGCGCATTGAGCGATGAATAGGGGTCCTGAAAAACGATCTGCACCTTCCGCCGGAAAGCACGCAACTCTCCCGCCGTCATGCCGACAACGTCGCGGCCGCGATAAAGCACCTGCCCGGATGTCGGCTCCAGCAGGCGCAACAGCAGCCGGCCGAGCGTGCTCTTGCCCGATCCCGATTCGCCGACGATCGCCAGGGTCCGCCCCGCTTCGACATCGAGATCGATCCCGTCGACCGCCTTGACATGCCGGCGTCTGCCGCGCAGTCCTTCGATCCAGCCGGTCCGCACTGGAAAGTGCTTGGTCAGCCCGGTGACCCGCATCAGCGGCTGGCCATCGTCACGCATCGTAGAGGACACAGGCCACCTCCCTTTGCGGTGACGGTTTACCGCGGGGCGGCGGCCGCTCTTTGCAGATCGTCCGCATCTGATCGCATCGCGGATGAAAACGGCAGCCCGCCGGCCGGTCCACGAGACCCGGAACGCGGCCCTTGATGTTTTCCAGCTTGCCGCGCTCCACCTGCTTGCTCGGCAGCGAGTTCAAAAGCGCCTTTGTATAGGGATGCAGTGGCTCGGCGAATATCGACTGCACGTCGCCGACCTCGACGATCTCGCCGGCATACATCACCGCCACGCGATCGCAGATCTGCGCAACGATACCCAGATCATGGGTGATGAACAGCACGCCGGTGCCGCGTTCATCGACCAGCAGCGTCTTGATCAGCCGCAGGATCTGCGCCTGGATCGTCACGTCCAGCGCGGTGGTCGGTTCGTCGGCGATCAGCACCTGCGGGTTGCAGGAAATCGCGATCGCTAGGGCGATGCGTTGCGACATGCCGCCGCTGAACTGATGCGGATAGGCGGTCAGCCGGTCTTCGGGCGCCGGAATGCCGACCTGGCGAAACAGGTCCAGCGTGCGGGTGCGGGCGTCGGCGCGGCTCAGGCCGAGATGCTCCTCGATGGTCTCGATCACCTGTTCGCCGACGGTGAGGGCCGGGTCGAGCGATGTCATCGGATCCTGGAAAATCATCGACAGCTGGCTGCCGCGGATCCGGCGGATATCCTCGTCGCTTTGCGACAGGATCTCGGACCCGTTGAGGTGAACCGTCCCCTTCGAGATGCGCGCATTCGACGGCAGCAGCTTCATCACGCTGTAGGCCGCCGTGGATTTGCCGCAGCCCGATTCACCGACGAGGCCGAGAATTTCGCCGGGTTCGAGCGCAAAACTCGCATCCGAAACGGCCGCATGCCATTCCCCGCCGATCTTGAATTCGGTCGTCAGGCCCCGGACCTCAAGCAGGCTCATCGATGTTTCCTCGCCGGATTGAGCAGGTCCGGCAGCCCGTTGCCGAGCAGGTTGAAGCCGAGCACGGCGAGCACGATGGCGCAGCCCGGGGCGATCACCAGCCACGGCGCATCGCCCATATAGGCCCGCCCCTCCGACAGCATCAGGCCGAGCGACGGCGTCGGCGGCTGGGTGCCGAGGCCGATGAAACTCAGCGCCGCTTCCAGCAGGATGGCGATCCCCATCAGGACCGATGCCTGGACCAGCACCGGGGTGACGGCATTGGGCAGGATGTGGCGCACCATGACGCGCAGATGCGTGGCGCCCCGCGCCCGGGCACCCTCGATGTAAAGCTCGCCCGCCGCGGCCAGGGTCGAGCCCCGCATCACCCGCACGATGATCGGCACATAGACGAAGGCAAGGGCAATGATCATCAGCGACACGCCATGGCCGAAAAAACCGGCCAGCGCGACGACCAGAATGATCGCCGGAAAGGCCATGATCACATCCATCGGCCGCATGATCAGGTTTTCCGTCCAGCTGCGGAAATAGCCGGCGAGCAGCCCGAGCGGCACGCCGATCACCATCGCCAGACCGACCGAACCGATAGCCACCGCCAGTGAGATGCGGTAGCCAAAGATGACGCGCGACAGCACGTCCCGGCCGAAATGATCGGTGCCGAGCCAATGGGCGGCTGTCGGTCCGGTCAGCGGCGCGTTGAAGTCCATCGTCTCGGGTTCATAGACCGTCAGCCAGGGCGCCGCCCACGCGGCCAGCGACAGAACGATGACCAGAATGCCGCCGGTGACCGCCGCGGGGCTGGCCCGATACCAGCCGTGAACCCGGCCAAGGGTAGCCGGCCGCGATCCGGTGAGCGTCGCCATCACCGCCCCTCCCTGATCTTGGGATTGAGGGCGGCATAAAGCAGGTCGGTCACCAGATTGACCAGGATGAACATCAGGGCGACGACCAGCATGCCGGCCTGGACCACCGGGTAGTTGCGCTCGAGTGTCGCCGAGATGATCAGCCGGCCCACCCCTGGCAGGCTGAAAACCTCTTCGACGATCACCGCACCGCCCAGCAGATAGCCGAACTGAAGCCCGATCACCGTGATGATCGGAATGCCGGCATTGCGCAGCGCATGTTTGTAGATCACCAGCCGGTGACGCAGGCCCTTGGCGTGCAGAAAGCGGATATAGTTCTGATCGAGCACTTCGAGCATCGCCGAGCGGGTGACCCGCACCAGCACCGCCGCCAGGCCGACCGCCAGGGTCAGGCTCGGCAGGAAGAACGACCTGAGATTGCCGAGAATGCTCTCGCTCAGCGGCACGTAACCCGATGACGGAAACAGGCCGAGACCGAGCGACAGCGCCAGAATCAGCATGATGCCGAGCCAGAAATCCGGGATCGAGATACCGAGCAGGCCCAGGAGTTGCGCGCTGTTGTCGGCAGCGCCGCGCGGCCGCACGGCGGCCCGCACGCCAAGCGGAATGGCGAGCGCCACGGCCATCAGCAGGGAAAGAAGTGTCAGTTCGATGGTGACCGGCAGCCGGTCCTTCAAAAGCTGTGTCACCGCGACATGGCTGCGGTAGTCCTGCCCGAGATCGCCCTGCAGCAGGTTACCGATCCACAGCAGATATTGCTCGTGGATCGGCAGATTGAGGCCGAGATCCTCGCGGATGACCGCCAGCCCCTCGGGCGTCGCCCGCAGCCCCATGATGACCATGGCCGGATCGCCCGGCACCAACCGCAGCAGGAAAAAGATGATCAGCGAGGTACCGAACAGGACCGGAAGCAGCAGCACAAGCCGCTCGATGGCGTAGCGCGTGAGTTGCATGGGATGATGCTCCGTGTCCTGACGGATCCCGGATCAGGCATCGATCCAGACGTCCTCCATCCGCAGTTCCAGGGTCGGCAGGGTGCGCACGCCCTCGACATTCGGCTGCGTCCAGTAGGTGCGCCGGAAATTCACCTGGAATACGCCCGGCGATTGCTGCTGATGGATTTTCATCATGCCGGCATAGGCTTTCTTGCGCGCCTCGGGATCGACCGTGAACTGGAACGCGTCCAGCGCTTCATCGAGTTCGGGTGACTGACTGAAACCGCTGAAGTTCCAGGGCGATTTGGAGTGATAGAGCGGATAGACGCAATGCGCCGCCGGATCCGCCGTCGCGCTCCAGTAGGTGCTGGTGACCTGGAACCGCTTGGACAGCCATTCCTCGAACCAGCGGGCCGATTCAAAGGACTGGATCTCGACATTAATGCCCAGCGGCTTGAGTTGCTGCTGCAGCATCTGTCCGGCCTTGATCTGGGTCGGCACCTGCGGCTGGCCGGCGAAGGATATGGTCATGCCGTCGCCATAGCCGGCCTTTTCGAGCAGGGCTTTTGCCTTGGCCATATCCGGCGCTCCCGGATATTCGTTGACATCGGCAAACCACGGGTTGGACGGCGACACGGGTTCGCGCGACGGCGAGGCCTGACCGTGCCAGACCAGCCCGGTGATGGCGTCTCGGTTGAGCGCCCACTGAATGGCCTGGCGAACCTCGATCTTGTCGAAGGGCGGCTTGGTCGAATTGAGCTCGAAGACCTCCGGAAAGAACTCGCCATTGGGGTTGGCCTTGATACGGCTGTCGCCCATCAGCTCTTCCGTGCGGTGCAGCGGCACCTGCTCGATCCAGCCGAGTTCGCCTGTCTGCAGGCCGGTCAGCCGGACAGTGTCGTCCGAAATCGCCCGGAAAACCAGCTTGTCGAGATAGGGCTGGTTGGGGCGGAAATATTTGTCCCACCGCTCCAGGGTGATGTGATCGTCCTTGACCCATTCGACGAATTTGAACGGCCCGGTGCCGATCGGGTGCAGCTTGGGATCATGGCTCTCGATGCCCTTCTTGTTGACGATCTCGATGACCGCCGCGAGCGCCGACAGCAGCCCGCCCCAATTCGGCTGGGTGATGATGCGCACCGTCGTGTCGTCCACCACCTCGGCGCCTTCGACCCAGGAGACGAACACCAGATTGGCGGCCCCGAGGCTCGGATCGGCAAGCCGCTCGAACGTGTATTTCACGTCATGGGCGGTGAATTTCTCGTCATTGTGAAACCAGGCATTGTCGACGAGATCAAACTCCCAGGTCGACGGATCGATCTGCCGCCAGGCCTTGGCCAGACCCGGCGTGATGGTTCCGTCGGGCGCCATATAGACCAGCTTGGAAAAGATGTTCTGATAGACCTGCATCGAGGAATAAAGTTCCGCAAAAGCCGGGTCCAGATTGACCGGTTTGTCGATCGTCGCCGCCACCAGCGTACCGCCGCGCTTGGGCGAACCGCTCTGGGCGAAGGCCGATCCGGTTCCAAGGCCGGGGCTCAGCATATGGGCCGCTGTCAGCCCGCCAATGAGCGATAGCGAATACAGAGCCTGGCGGCGGGTGATGCGGCCTTGCCGGTATTTTTCGATGAAATCGTGGATTTGTTCGTCTTGCAGACTCATGGGCTTCCTCCATTCGGCTTCGGGTTCCGGCGGCTGCCGGTCAAGCGTTTTACTGGTTGAAACGTCATTTTCTTTTTGTTTTGTATGACTATCAGACAGTCATTCAATGAGCAAGGCGCGGCGCCGTTTCAGACCCGGTTTCCCGGGCCCAATCGCCGCTCAACGCAACTGAATGACCGTGTCGTCAATGATGGCGATGGCATCTCCCAGCGTGTCGGTGACGCGGTTGCGGTCCCGCACCAGTTTGGTTTCGAGCATCCAGCGCTCCTCGCCCTCCTTCAGGCCAGCGAGACGGGGGATGTCGTAGAGACAGGGGATCATGGTGGTCTGCGGCGTATAGCCATACGGGTCGTGGCCATAGGTGCCGATCGCGGTGCTTTGCAGGGGCACCAGCAGGCGGCTCAGCCGTTTCATCGCCCGGTTGATGACCCGCGCAGCATCATCGTCGCCGTCGCCGGTTTCGAATTTCCGGCGCCACAGATCGGCACTTTCGTCGAACATGTCGGCGGCTTTGGCAAAGGCCCTTGCCCGCTTGATCGTGGCCGCAAGGTTCACGGCGCGGCCGTCCTTCTCCAGCGCGTCGAGACGTTCGGTAATCTGTGCGGCCACCGGCCGGTAGGAAAACGGCAGCACCGGTGCGGTGCACAATTCCCACAGATAGGCCGCGTAGATGCGGATATGGACCTGCATCCAGTCCCAGTCGAGCTTATCAAGCCGGTTTTCGACCGAGTGATGCCACCAGCCGAGCGTCGCCAGGGCACTTTCCTTCAGTTCCTTGTCGGTAAACGATCCTTCGCCATGAAACATCGGAATGCCGAGCCCGAGGAACGAGCTGTCGCCGTTTTTCGCCACCCGGTGCCAGACGGTGTCCCGGCCGTCGAGCAGGCTCTTTTCGACAGTTTGATGGAAGGTCTTGAGTTCGGCGGCCGAATGGGTGCTCCAGCGGGTGGTGGTTCCGATACAGGCCGGCTGATCGATCTGCAGATAGGCAACCGCATTGTCGCGCAGCCTGTCCCAATGACGGTCGGCATACCAGGCCGAGCCGGCCATGGTTCCGGTCTCATGCGCGGTCCAGAAACCGAACAGCAGGCCGCGGCGAAGCTCCGATCTGTGTTTGCTGAACACCCGCGCCAGTTCGATCATGCACGCATTGCCGGCCGCATTGTCGGTCGCCGCCTCGCCCGGCCAGGAATCCTGATGA
The DNA here is from genome assembly GCA_028279875.1 of Rhizobiaceae bacterium. Taxonomy (GTDB): domain Bacteria; phylum Pseudomonadota; class Alphaproteobacteria; order Rhizobiales; family Rhizobiaceae; genus Hoeflea_A. The sequence continues at coordinate 3,459 of JANQMU010000114.1, read as the reverse complement.
CCGCCGACCATGACGAAATCCTCATGCTCCGGGCTGCTGTCGAGAGCTACCTCGCCGACCGTGATCTGCACCGGCCGCCAGCCGTTCTCGACATGGGTTCGCAGCCAGACCCGGACCGGCCCCGCGGCGCACATCGCCTTGAGCTTCAAGCCGGCGGCCCGCGCAATGCCGATACAGGGCAGCGTCGGCATCTCGTCCTCATAGTTCTCTGGCGTCGGATTGCCCCAGACCGGCTTCACCGATCCGAACGGCACCGCCTCATTGCCGGGCGGCCCCCAGTTCATCATCACTGCGCCGATCGCGCCCTTCAGGCCGGCGATCCTCTGCTTTTCGTGACGCGCCGGAGAATAGGACAGTTCGGTCAGGATGATCTTGCCGCGCACATCCTTGCCTTCGTAATCCTCGAAGGCGCCGGAGCCGACATAGACCAGCTCGCCCGAAAGCCCACCGGACGCGGTTTCGAGACTGTGGCCGAGCGTATTGGCCTGGATGGCGATTTCCGAGGGCTCGCGAACCCTGAATTCGGCGTGTTCGGGAAAGCTGACGATGGCCGGCAACTCATGGACCGCCGTATCGGCCACCCCGGCAGCGATCATCGCGTCGCGGCTGTATTCGGCCATCCGCCGGCCATTGTCCGATCCCGCCGCGCGATGCGGGATCTCGCTGACAATGCGTTCAACGTGAGACCGGATATTGGCCGCGGAAACGGCATCGAGCACATGCTCCCTCGACATGGAAACTCCTCATTTCATCATACGATATGTTTGTCATACTGCAGGACGATATGATAGACGTCAATCGGGCCATAGGAAATCCGGATCCTTTGGCGCCGGCTCGATTGTGGCCGGCCCGTCTTTCAATGCCGTGGCAGGGAGCCGCCATGAGAACGCGCAGCGAATCCGAAAAACAGGTGACCGAGTGGCTCGCGGCGCGTGGCGAGGACATGCTCGAACTGACCGGCGAACTCGTCAACATCGATAGCGGCAGCTACGACAAGCCCGGTGTGGATGCGGTGGCGGAAGTGCTCCGGCATTTTCTTGAAACCGCCGGCGTCGCCTGCGAATTGATAGCCATCGAGGAGCGCGGCGATGCTCTGCGGGCAACTGTCTCCGGCCCGCCCGGCAATAGCCCGATCATGCTGCTCGGCCATCGCGACACGGTTTTCGGCAAGGGGGAAGCAGCGGCCCGCCCCTTCACGGTCAAGGACGGACGGGCCTATGGCCCCGGCGTTTCCGACATGAAATCCGGGCTGGTGATGAATGCCTTCATTCTGGCCGCCTTTGCAAAATTCGGCGGCGCGCCAGCGCCCGTCATCGGGCTGTTCACCGGCGACGAGGAGATCGGCTCGAAATCGTCGCGGCCGATGATCGAGGCGGAGGCGAAGCGTGCGCAGGCCGTGTTCAACGCCGAGCCCGGGCGCGCCAGCGGCAATGTCGTGACCGCCCGCAAGGGCGGCGTGTTCTTCCGCTGCGATATCTTCGGCAAATCGGCTCATTCCGGCGCCAATTTCCAGGACGGCATCAGCGCTATCGAGGAACTCGCGTCCAAGATACAGGCCTGGCATGCGATGACGGATCTGGAAGCCGGCACGACGGTCAATGTGGGCCTGGTAAGCGGCGGGCAATCGGTCAATTCCGTCGCGCCGCATGCCAATTGCGAGATCGATTTGCGCTATGTGCGCCCGCAAGATCGCGATCCCCTGGTCGCGCGGATCGGCGAGATCGCCGAACGATGCCGCCTTCCCGGAGCACGCGCGACACTCTCGATCCAGGGTGAATTTGCACCTGTTTCCCAATCGGAGGAGTCAAAGGCGCTGTTCGATTCCTATGTCGGATCGGCCGCCGATCTCGGATTTCAGGTCGCCGGCGAATTCACCGGCGGCTGTGCTGATTCCGGCTTCACCTCGGCGGTCGGAACACCAACGCTGTGCGGCCTCGGGCCGGTCGGGAGCAAGGCGCACAGTCCGGACGAATACATGGAAATCGCGTCGTTCGTGCCGCGCGCCCAGGCCACCGCCCTGACGATCATGCGGCTGGGTGCCGATGACCGCCAGGCTGCGAACCCGGCGAAGCATCCATGAAACCCGAGCCGCCGGGCAGGACGGCATCGCACGGCATGTCGGATGTTTCGTTCCGACTGCTTGAAATGAGGGAATGAATGTTCTCTAAAGCACCACCGACGATTCGATACGCTCGAAATATCAAGGGAGCCGGGAGAAGCCCCGGGAGAAACCCATGAACGCAGATGCATTGCGATTGACCGAGCCGCCGACCCTGGTGCGTGAGCAGGCCTTCGAACGATTGAGGGATGCCATCATCACTGGCTATTTCGCGCCGGGCGACAGGCTGATCGAACGGGAACTGTGCGAGGCCATGGGCGTCAGCCGCACCTCCATCCGCGAGGTGCTGCGCCGGCTGGAAGCCGAACGGCTGGTTGCCGTGGAGCCGCGCAAGGGTCCGACGGTCGCGCGCGTCAGCCGCAAACAGGCCGCCGAGATTTATGAAATCCGGGCACAGATGGAGGCCATGCTGTTCAAGCGCTTCGCTGAAAAAGCCAGTGATGACGAGATTGCGGGGCTGCGCAAGATTTTTGATGAATTGCCCCCTGCGGCCGAAGCAAAGGATGTCGGCGGACTGATCGCCATCATGACGCGCCTCAACGCCTATGTCATGACCGTGGTCGACCACGGCGTCATCCGCGACATCCTGGAGCAACTGATCGCCCGCATCAGTTTTCTGCGCGGCCTGTCGATGTCCCAGCCCGGACGCATTGACCGCAGCATCGGTGAAATCCGCAAAATCGTCGAGGCGGTGGAAGCGCGCGATCCCAAAGCGGCAGCACGCTACGCCACGGAATACGTCCAGAACGCCGGTAAAGCGGCCCTCAAGCGGCTCGACGAAATCGCCCGCAAGCACGATTAGCGGAACAGGGTGAATCAGAATTGCAGGTACAATCCGCAACGATTTGATTCATATCGGAAAATACAACGAGCGGCCCGGCTTTGACAAAGCGAGACGGAAACCTGAAGCATTGACCGCCATAGGGCAATTGATCTCCGTTCACCCCTCCTGCGTCAGTTCGCTCGCCTGTCCAAAACAGAGCAGCCGGCCGTCAATATCGCGGATGACGAATTCCGTGAAACCCCATGGCCTGTCGTCCAAATCCCGGAAGAAAGTGACACCGCGTCCGCGATATTCCTCATACAGCGCCCTGACACCATCGACCCGCACATAGGCGTCAAGCAGTTCCTCCTCATATTTGTCTGCCGCCGTCGCCGGGGGTGCAGCCACCCGGCGAAAAAAGATCGACATGCCGTCACGGATCGCCCCGGCATAGAAAGTCGGATCCCCGTACTCGAACTGGGTTTCGAAACCAAGTTTATCGTCATAATAGGCCAGCGTTGCCGCCATGTCGGAGGAGAAGAATTGAGGGACAATTGCCGCAATCATGATGTCATCC
>JANQMU010000098.1 GCA_028279875.1 Rhizobiaceae bacterium | reverse complement strand
GCAGCACCCGCGTGCCGCCGTCCGCCGCAACACTCACATCCAGCCCCTCCATATTATCAATCTGGTAGCCGAAATCGGCTTCCATCAGGATGTCGCCGTCGACGGTCCGACCAGCGCGGATGTCGGTGCCCTTGATGCGGCGGATGCGCATGCCGACGCCTTGTGAGACCGAGAAGCGGCGCTCCAGCAGCAGCAGGTCGCCATTCGGCAGGAAATCGCCGCCGGTCACGTCGAAGGGCGGGTGGCGGCGCACGAAGAACACGCCCTTGCCGGGGCCGGTGACGATGGCGGCGAATATGTCGCCTTGCCTGTTCAGGCTCTTTTCGCTGATGGCGACGACCGCGCCATCGAGCGCGGTTCCCTTCGGCGCGACGGTGAGCGCTTCCATGCCGCGATTGTTACGGAACTCGTGGTCCGGAATGAGATGCGGCAGGGTCGCGATCGGAGGGGCCGTCGGGATGCCGGCGAGCGGGAAGACCTCGATGCGGTGGCGGCGCTCGAAGCTGACGAGCACGCGGTCGCCGTCGATGGCAAGCCCCTCGGCATCGACCCGGTAGCGCGACTGCACGACATCGCCGGCCCGGTCGCGCATCGCGGTCAGAGCGACATTCAACAGGCCGGCAAGCCGGCCGTCGGCATCTCTTTCAAGCGTGCCAGTGAGCCAGTATCCGGTGTCGGTCACGGCGATCAGGCCGGCGCCGTCGGGACGCAGCCGCAGCGCCGACAGGCCACCAAAGGCGGGATCGGATGCGGTCAGTTCGACACCGCCGAGATAGGTGAACGGGCCGAAGCGGGTTTGATCGGAACGGACCTTGAAACTCGCGATCGGCCGTGACGACACGGTGATCTGCGTTGATGCCCCGTCCCGCTCCTCGGCCTGGGCCGGACCAAGCCCGGCGATGAGCACCAGCGTGGCAACGGCGCAGAGGCGCCGCAATCCGAAGTCAGCCGGCACGGCGCAGGCCGCTGTCGCCGAATTTGGGCTCTTCCTCGAACAGCGACGCAAGCTGGTCGGTCATGGCGCCGGCGAGTTCCTCGGCGTCGACGATGGTGACCGCGCGGCGATAGTAGCGGGTGACGTCATGGCCGATGCCGATGGCCAGCAGTTCCACCGGCGAGCGGGTTTCGATCTCCTCGATCACGGCGCGCAGATGCCGCTCCAGATAATTGCCGGGATTGACCGAAAGCGTCGAATCGTCGACCGGCGCGCCGTCGGAGATCATCATCAGGATGCGCCGCTGCTCGGGCCGGCCGAGCAGCCGGTTATGGGCCCAGATCAGCGCCTCGCCGTCGATATTTTCCTTCAGCAGCCCCTCGCGCATCATCAGGCCGAGATTGCGGCGCGCCCGCCGCCAGGGCGCATCGGCCGATTTGTAGATGATGTGGCGCAGGTCGTTGAGCCGGCCGGGCGTTGCGGGCTTGCCGGCGGAAAGCCATTTCTCGCGGGCCTGACCGCCCTTCCAGGCCTTAGTGGTGAAGCCGAGAAGCTCGACCTTGACGCCGCAGCGCTCCAGCGTGCGGGCGAGGATGTCGGCGCAGGTCGCGGCAACGGTGATCGGCCGGCCGCGCATCGAGCCGGAATTATCGATCAGGAGCGTGACCACCGTGTCGCGGAAATTGGTGTCGCGCTCCATCTTGAAGGACAGCGGCTGCATCGGATCGATGATCATCCGCACCAGTCGCGCCGAATCGAGATACCCTTCCTCGAGATCGAACTCCCAGGCCCGGTTCTGCTGCGCCATCAGCCGCCGCTGCAGCCGGTTGGCGAGCCGCCCGACGACCCCCTGCAGATGCGAGAGCTGCTTGTCGAGATAGCCGCGCAGCCGGTCGAGCTCGGCTTCCTCGCACAGGTCCTCCGAGGCGACGATTTCGTCGAATTCGGTCGTATAGACGGAATAGTCGACCTTCTGGCCGAGATCGTCGAACGGCATGTTGGGGCGGCGGGTTTCGCCCGGCGTGTCGGCATCGTCGTCCTGGTCGTCGGTGAGGTCGTCATCGGAGATCTCGGCGCCGTCCATCTCGCCATCGTCCATCTGGTCGTCGGCCGTTTCGCTTTCCTCGGCCGGCGCCGCGTCGGATCCGGCCTCGTCCTCGGCGCTCTGCTCGTTTTCCTCTTCGGAGCGCGGCTGGTCGTCGTCGCTGCTTTCCTCCTGCTGGTCGGGCTGGTCGGGATCGTCGCCGAACTCCTCGGCAACCTCCATATGCGCCAGCATGTCGCGCACCAGGCGGGCGAATTTCTGCTGGTCTTCCAGCACTTCGCCGAGGTGGTCCATGTCCGCGCCGGCCTTGTCCTCCAGCCAGCCGCGCCACAGATCGACGACCGGACCGGCCGCCTCCGGCGCCTTCTGTCCGGTCAGCCGCTCGCGCACCAGCAGCGACAGCGCTTCGTGCAGCGGCGCCTGTTCCCGGTCGGTCACGCCGCGATAATTGGCCTTCGAACAGCGGTCGCTCAGAACGGCGTTGAGATTGTCGGCAACGCCATCCATGCGGTTGGCGCCGATGGCTTCGATGCGGGCCTGCTCCACGGCGTCGAAAATCTCGCGCGCCTCGTCGCCCTGCGGCGCCATGGCGTCGTGGATGGCGGCGTCGTGGCAGGCCTTGCGCAGCGCAAGGGAATCGCCGACGCCGCGGGTGATCGACAGATCCGCCTTGCTCGGCCGCTTCGACAGGTCCGGCAGCCGCATCCGCTCGCCGGTCAGGCCCGGCCGGTCATTGGCGAAGACGACCTCGAGCTCGTGATCATTGGCAATCGCCCGCACACAGCCGGTCAGCGCCCGCTTGAACGGTTCGGTGTCGACCGGCGCGGTCGACCGCGCCTTTGAATTGTCGCCCGGGCCGGCCATCGCTGCCTCAGGCGCCGAGGACGAGATTGGCGGCGCTTTCCTTCAGTTCCTCGCCGAAGGCCCGCTGATACTGCTCGGCGACCAGCGAGCGCTCGAGCTCGTCGCATTTGTTGAGGAAGGTCAGCCGGAAGGCGAAGGAAACATCGCCGAAAATCTCGGCATTCTCGGCCCAGGTGATCACCGTACGCGGGCTCATCACCGTCGACAGGTCGCCATTGATGAAGGCGGCCCGTGTCATGTCGGCGACCCGCACCATCTTGGAGATGATCTCGCGGCCCTCGGTGCTGTCGAAGGATTTGACCTTGGCCAGCACGATATTGACCTCATTGTCATGCGGCAGATAGTTGAGCGTCGCGACGATCGACCAGCGGTCCATCTGCGCCTGGTTGATCTGCTGGGTGCCGTGATAGAGGCCAGTCGTATCGCCGAGGCCCACCGTGTTGGCGGTAGCGAAGAGCCGGAAGGCCGGATGCGGCCGGATCACCCGGCTCTGGTCGAGCAGGGTCAGCCGGCCCGATGATTCCAGCACCCGCTGGATCACGAACATCACATCCGGCCGGCCGGCGTCATATTCGTCGAACACCAGCGCGATATTGTGCTGATAGGCCCACGGCAGGATGCCGTCCTTGAATTCGGTGACCTGCTTGCCGTCCTTCAGCACGATGGCGTCCTTGCCGACGAGGTCGATACGGCTGACATGGCTGTCGAGATTGACGCGCACGCAGGGCCAGTTGAGCCGGGTGGCCACCTGCTCGATATGGGTTGATTTCCCGGTGCCGTGATAGCCGGAGATGATGACCCGGCGGTTGTGCGCGAAGCCAGCGAGTATGGCCAGGGTCGTATCCCGGTCGAACAGGTAATCCGGATCGAAATCAGGCACATAGGCATCGGGCTGCGAAAAGGCCGGGACCACCAGATCGGTATCGATGCCGAAGGCTTCGCGGACCGAAACCGTGGTGTCCGGCAGATTCGATATGTCGAGGTCAATCTTGTTCATCGTGTCTCCAACGCGGCCTTTGTGGCCGTCCTGCGCGTTGCGGAAATTTCGGGGCGCTGGTGAATTCGGCAACTGGAAGAACCGTCTAAAGCGGGTCGCGCCAAAATGGAAGCATTTTGCCAGCCCCGCTTTAGCAGAAACCGGCCTGTTTTAACAATTGATAGGCCTGAATGACGGCACGAAAACGTTCCTCCGAACCGCGGTCGCCACCATTGGCGTCCGGATGGTGCTGTTTGACCAGCGCCTTGTAGCGCGTCTTGATGTCGTCGGATGTCGCGGTGCCGGCAAGGCCCATCGTGTCGAAAGCCTTGGCTTCCAGTGTCTTGAGCTTGCGCTTGCGCGGCTGCGGCCGGCCGGCATTGACGCCCTCATTGAGCAGCCGGAAGGGGTCTTTCATGTTGGCATAGGCCGCGGCGCTGCCCGACCGCGCGGTCGACTGCTGCGGATTGGCCTTGGCCGTCTTGTTGACGCCGACGGTCCAGGTCGGTCGGTGGCCGGTCAGCGCCTCCTTCTGGTAGCGGGCGATCTCGCTGTCCGAAAGGCCGGAAAAATAATTGTAGCCCTTGTTGTATTCCCGCACGTGGTCGACGCAGAACATGAAATATTCGCCCTCAGCATCGCGGCCGACGGGCGCCCGGAACTCGGCTTTTTTGTTGCACCCGTCCCACTGGCAGATCGGCGCGTCGGGCTTGGCCTTCGTGCCGGCCTTGCCCTTGCGCTTGGACGAGCGAATACTGTCAAAATATTTCGAATCGAGTTTCATATGCTCATCTGATTACGTGCTGACGGGGCGCGCAAGGATTGACTTGTCACGCCCTGCCCATCTATCGGAAACGGACGCTGGCGATGATGCGGTGCATCATCCCGCCGGTCCGGGCGCAATAGCATATCAGGATTATCGTGTCATGACAGATCAAACTTTGACCATCGCGGCCCGGATGGAAGAAAAACTCCGGGCGGCGCTGGCCCCGGAACGGCTCGAGGTGATCAATGAAAGCCATCTCCATGCCGGCCACCAGGAGGCCTTTGACGGGACCGGCGAAACGCATTTCCGCATCCGCATCGTCTCCGACGCTTTTTCCGGAATGCCGCGCCTGCAGCGGCACCGCACGGTCAACGATCTCCTGAAGGCCGAATTGCAGGACACGGTCCACGCGCTGGCGATCGAGCCGGCGGCGCCCGGCGAACCGGTGCGCTGGTGAGCAGCACTGCTACGCGACGCTATCGGCGCCCACCGGCTTGATGCGCAATTTGGTGATGCGGTTCTTCTGCCGCTTCATGACGATGAAACGCTTGCCGTGATAGGTGAAGGCCTGCCGTTCCTCCGGAATGATCTGTGATTCGTGGATCACCAGACCGGCAACCGTCGTCGCCTCCTCGTCGGGCAGTTCCCAGTCGAGCGCCCGGTTGAGGTCGCGGATCGGCACCGTGCCGTCGACGACCACCGAGCCGTCGGCCTCCTGCACCACGCCCTTGATATCGAGATCGTGTTCATCGGCAATGTCGCCGACGATCTCCTCGAGAATATCCTCCAGCGTCACCAAGCCCTCGACCTCGCCATATTCGTCGACGACGACGGCAAAATGCGCCTTGCGCCGCAAAAAGGCGCCGAGCTGGTCCTTCAGATTGGTGGTGTCGGGCACAAACCACGGTTTCTGGGCGATCCTGACGATATTGACCGGCTTGCTTTCGGCGCCGTTTCCGGCGAGCGCCCGCAACACGTCCTTGGCGTGGATCACGCCGATGATGTTATCGGTCTCGCCGCGCCATACCGGCATGCGGGTAAACGGGCTTTCCAGGATCTGCCGGACGGCAATCTCCGGATCCTCGTCGGCATTGATCATCCGCATCGATGTGCGGTGTACCATGATGTCCGAAACTTCCAGTTCGCCAAGATCGAGCACGCCGCCCAGCCGGTCGCGGTCGGCCTTGACGACCGAGCCCTCGCGGTGCAGCAGTGCCACGGCGCCGCGCAGTTCCTCATGGCCCGACAGCATCGACGTATCGGTCGAGAACTTGACGCCGACGGCCGCCAGGATATGACGAACGATCCAGTTGACCAGCGTCGACAGCGGACCGACGACGGAAACGAAAGCCCGCACCGGTGGCGCCACGGTCATGGCGAAACGGTCGGTCGACGAGATCGCCCAGCTCTTGGGCAGCACCTCGGCGAAAATGACGAGCATCACCGTCATCGCCAGTGTCGCATAGACGACGCCCGCCTCGCCGAACAGACCCAGGAACATGCTGGTGGCCAGCGCCGAGGCGAGGATATTCACCAGATTGTTGCCGATCAGCAGCGCGCCGATCAGCCGGTCGCGCCGTTCGATCAGCCCGGCGACGATGCCGGCGCGCCGCTGGCCGTTGGACGCCAGCTGGTGCATGCGCGCCCGCGACGCGGCAGTCAGCGCCGTCTCGGAGCCGGAGAAGAAACCGGACAGGAAGACCAGGAAGAGGACGGAAATGATAATCAGCCAGTATTCGGCAATCATTGTGGGTGTTTTTCCTTCAAGAAACTCAGCACCGCCGAGGGCGGCACATCATCGGCCAGGAACGACCGGCCGACGCCGCGGGTCAGCACAAAGGTCAGTTTACCCTTTTTGACCTTTTTGTCCTGCCCGATATGGTCCAGCAATATATCGGGTGGCGGAAGCGGGCCTTCAATATCGCCCATTGCGGTCGGCAGCCCGACGGCGCGCAGATGCGCGGCGACGCGGTCCGCGTCATCGGGGCTGGCGAGGTTGAGCCGCGCCGAAAACTGGTGCGCAAGCACCATGCCGATCGCCACGCCCTCGCCATGCACGAGCCGGGCGCCGTCATAGCCGGTCGCCGCCTCCAGCGCGTGGCCAAATGTGTGGCCGAGATTGAGCAGCGCCCGGTGGCCATGTTCATGCTCGTCGGCCGCGACCACGTCCGCCTTGGCCTGGCAGCTTTGCGCGATGGCCTTCACCCGCGCCGGGCCGCCGGCAAAGACCTCACGCCAGCGGTCTTCCAGCCAGGCGAAGAAATCGGGCCGGTCGATGAGGCCGTATTTGACCATCTCGGCATAGCCGGCGCGAAACTCCCGGGCGCTGAGCGTGTCGAGCACGCCAGTATCGGCCAGCACCAGCGCCGGCTGGTGGAACACGCCGACAAGGTTCTTGCCATGCGCCGTGTTGATCCCGGTCTTGCCGCCGACAGACGAATCCACCTGCGCCAGCAGCGAGGTCGGAACCTGGACGAGCCGCATGCCGCGCCGGACGATGCCGGCAACGAAGCCGGCGAGATCGCCGATAACGCCGCCGCCCAGCGCCAGAACCAGATCGCCGCGCTCGAGACGGGCGTCGAGAACCCGTTCCGCCGCATCGATCACGTGATCGAAATGCTTGGTCTTCTCGCCGGCCGGCAGGACGATGGCGGTGCTTTCGATTCCGGCGGCCGCGAGGCTGCCCTGCAGCGGCTCGAGATAGAGCGCGGCGACATTCTCGTCGCTGACCACCGCGGCGCGCACATCCGGCAGGCGCGCCGCGATTTCCGCACCTGCCCTTTCGATGAGGTTTGCGCCGATCAGAATGTCATAGCGCCGCGCGCCCAGCGGCACGGTCACGCATGAATCGTCGGACGAAATCTCGTCAGCGGTCATCGACTGTTGTCCTCACATCATCCGTTTCCCGGCCCGGTCCGGCCGCGGCGACGGCATCCAGCACTTCGCCGACAATGGTGTCCTTGCTGACGTCGCGCGACTGGACAATCAAATCGGCTTCGCCATAGACCGGGTAGCGCTCATCCAGAAGCGACGACAGGGTGCCGCGCGGATCGGCGGTTTTCAGCAGCGGCCGGTGGCTGCGCTTACGCACCCGCTCCCACAGGACGTCCAGATCGGCCCGCAACCATACCGACAGGCCGCGCGCCTTGATCAGAGCCCGGGTCCGGTCGTTGATGAAGGCGCCGCCGCCGGTCGACAGGACCATCGGCCCCTCCTGCAGGAGCCGTCGGATCACCCGTTCCTCGAGCGAACGAAACTCGGCTTCGCCATAGCTGTCGAAAAGATCGACGATCGACATGCGCGAAACCTCTTCGATTTCCTGATCGGCATCGATGAACGGAACATTCATGGCGGCGGCCGTCAATTTGCCGATCACCGACTTGCCGGCACCCATCAGCCCGACAAAAACCAGGGTGCGCTTGCCGAGCGCGCCAAGGGCCGACTGCCCTTTCCCGCGCATTGAGCTTGAGGCCCGGCTGTTCATATCAACGGTTCCACTGCCGGAGCGACCTTCGGCGTTTCATCTGCAAAGCCCGCATATCAGGAAAGAAACCGACATCCGGACCGCTCCGGTATCGACAAATGTGCCCGTTGCGTCAAGACATGCGCGATCCCGGTGACCGGCGATCCTCTGAGATTGTCGCCGGCAGTCTTGCAACGGTCCGTTGGCTCGCCCATAAAGGGTCCCGGTGTCCTGACCCCGGATTTCGTCGCGTTATTCAGCACAGTTTGAACGAAATTCGGACCCATAAGGGACATGGGCGATGCAATGAACGGGACGCTGCATGTCGTCACTGATCCGATTTCTGGTTTTTTGCGCGGTGATCGCCGGCCTGGTCTATGGCGCGATGTTCGCGCTGACGGCCCTGGTCGATCCGAAACCGCGGGAAATCACCATCCGGGTGCCGACCGAAAAGGTCAATCCGGACTAGCGGGCCGGACTAGCGGGCCGGATGAGCCGAACGGATGAGCCGGGTTTGGAATTTGACGCGCCGGGAGGCTTGCTTTGGCCGATTTGAGTTCCGCCCATCTGGAGGCCTTCCTTGAAATGATGAGCGCCGAGCGCGGTTCGGCCGGCAACACGCTGACCTCCTACCGGAGCGATCTGGAGGATGCGCTGGCCTTTCTGCGCGGCGGCGGCTCGAGCCTGCTGGCGGCGACGAGCGACGATCTGCGGCGCTATCTCGGCGACATCTCGGCCCGCGGCTTCGCCGCCAGTTCCCAGGCCCGGCGGCTGTCGGCCCTGCGCCAGTTCTACCGTTTCCTTTATTCCGAAGGCCTGCGCGGCGACGACCCGACCGGCATTCTCGATTCGCCCAAAAAACCGCTATCCCTGCCAAAAACCCTGAGCGTCGATCATGTGACGGCCTTGCTTGACGGCGCCAAGCGGGAGGCCGGCGAGGCGACCGACGATCCGGCCGAACATCTGCGGCGTCTGCGCCGGCTGGCGCTCATCGAATTGCTCTACGCCACGGGCATGCGGGTATCGGAACTGGTCGGCTTGCCGGCTTCCGTCGCCGCCCAGGAGGATGACCGGTTCCTGATCATCCGCGGCAAGGGTAACAGGGAGCGGCTGGTTCCACTGTCGGCCGCGTCCCGCGAAGCCCTTGCCGCCTATGTCGCCTGCCGCACACGCCTGGAGGAGGGCGGCGGCAAAGCCGCTTCGCCCTTTCTGTTTCCCGCCCGTTCGGCCAGCGGCCATCTGCCGCGCCAGGTCTTTGCCCGCGAGTTGAAGGATCTCGCCGGACGCTGCGGTCTCGATGCCCGGTCGCTTTCGCCGCATATATTGCGGCATGCCTTTGCCAGCCATCTTCTGCACAATGGCGCCGATCTCAGGGTGGTGCAGGAACTGCTCGGCCATGCCGACATCTCGACGACACAGATCTATACGCACATCCTGGAGGAGCGGTTGCACCGGTTGGTCAGCGATCATCACCCGCTGGCGAAACAGGCCGGAGAGACCGATCCCGCCGGAAAACAACATCGTTAGGCAAAGTATTATTCATAAAGGGCGGTTTTATTGTCATTTATGCTTGCATTGGCCCACAATGGAACTTAGCCAGAAAGTTCGGAAAACGCCCGGTTTCACCGCAACAGCCTGAGATCAAACATTAATGATCAACTATCTCGATTTCGAAAAGCCGCTCTCCGACATAGAAGGCAAAATCCATGAACTAAGGAAACTCGCCGGCGACGACGAGATCATCGACACCCAGGCCGAGATCGAAAAACTCGAGACCAGGGCCCGTGACCTGATGGGTGATCTCTACGAAAAACTGACGCCGTGGCAGAAGACCCAGGTCGCCCGCCACCCGGCACGGCCGCATTTCTGCGACTATGCGGACGCATTGTTCGAGGATTTCACGCTGCTTGCCGGCGACCGTAAATTTTCCAATGACGAGGCGATCCAGGCCGGCCTCGGCCGGTTTCGCGGCGACGCCGTCGCCATTATCGGCCAGGAAAAGGGCAACGACACCAAATCGCGCATCCGCCACAATTTCGGCAGCGCCCGGCCGGAAGGATACCGCAAGGCCGTGCGCGTTCTCGAAATGGCCGACCGTTTCGGGCTGCCGGTCATCACGCTGATCGACACCTCGGGCGCCTATCCCGGCGTCGGCGCCGAAGAACGCGGCCAGGCCGAGGCGATCGCCCGGTCGACGGAAATGTGCCTTAATGTCCGGGTGCCGATCGTCTCTGTGGTGATCGGCGAAGGCGGTTCGGGCGGCGCCATCGCCATCGCGACGGGCAACCGGGTCTTCATGCTCGAACATGCGATCTACAGCGTCATTTCGCCGGAAGGCGCCGCCTCCATCCTGTGGCGCGACGCGGCGCGGGCCAAGGACGCCGCCGCCAACATGAAAATCACCGCCCAGGACCTCAAGGATCTTGGCGTGATCGACGGCATCATCAAGGAACCGGTCGGCGGCGCACACCGTGACCCGCAGGCGGTGATCGCCGCTACCGGCGACGTCATCTCGAAGGCGCTGGTCGAACTTGGCGAGCTCGATGGCGAAGCCCTGCGCAAGGATCGGCGCCAGAAATATCTGGATATCGGCCGGAATCTGTGAAGGCCGGACCGCCCGCGTGGCCCCCGTGCGGCCATCGAATGGACGCATTGCTGATTACAATTTTGTGAAGTTTCCCGTTTGGACAGCCATGGTAAAGGTTCATGAACCATATTCGTCGTATCGGTGAATTGGAACAGCGGCCTATCGGGCGTGCGGCTCCGGGATGCAACGCGGACGTGAAATGAAGACACATCGCCCCATGGGCTGGAAAACAGCGCTAACGGTCACTGCCATGGCGATCACGCTCGCCGGGTGCCAGGACGTACTGGAATCGGTCGACAACAAGGCCGAATACCCACTGCCCAAAAAACTGGTCAACAAGATGAAAGCCCACGACCAGCGCGTGCGCGCGCCGGTGATGATGCGGATTTTCAAGCAGGAAGGCATGCTGGAAGTCTGGAAGGCCAAGGGCAACGGCCGTTATGCAATGGTCAAGGAATACGAGATCTGCAAATGGTCCGGCGTTCTCGGCCCGAAATTCAAGGAGGGCGACCGGCAGGCGCCGGAGGGATTCTACGACATCCGTCCGCACCAGATGAATCCCAAATCCAGCTATTACCTGTCCTTCAATATGGGCTTTCCCAATCGCTTCGACAGCGCCCATGGCCGCACGGGAAGCAATCTGATGGTTCACGGCGCCTGCTCATCGGCGGGCTGCTACTCGATGACCGACGAGCAGGTTCTGGAAATCTACGCCTTTGCCCGCGAGGCGTTTCGCGGCGGCCAGCCGGCCTTTCAGGTCCAGGCCTATCCCTTCCGCATGACCGCCGAGAACATGGCCGCCCACCGCCACAGCGAGCATTATGAATTCTGGAAGATGATCAAGGTCGGCTACGATCATTTCGAACTCACGAAGCGGCCGCCGAAAGTCGATGTCTGCGACCGCCGCTACGTCTTCAACCAGGTGACCGAGGTCGGCGAGGAATTCGAGGCTGAAGAGGTCTGTCCGCCCTCCGAGACGCCGCACGCGCTGCAACTGGCCTATGCGGCGCAACAAAGGAAATATGAGCGCGACTATGCCGAGGCACTGGCGGAGGTGATCAAGGAGGAAAACAAGGCCGCCCAGACATTGATCGCCGCACCGGTCGCAGCACCAGCCGCACCGACGACACAGACCGTTCAGCAATCGCCGCGCCTGCTGACATCGCCGACGACGGCGGCATCGGTGCCGCTGCCGACCTCGGCAACAGCGGCAATGACCGCGCCCCAGGCCCCAGCCGAACAGCCTTCGACCAAAAAATCATGGTGGAAAATCTGGAGACGCTAGAGCGCGATGGTGTCGATATCTACGACCTGCGCGGCCTGAAATGCCCGCTGCCGGTTCTCAAGACCCGCAAACGCATGAAGGCCATGGCTCCCGGGGCCCGGATCTGGGTCGAGACCAGCGACCCGCTGGCAACAGTCGACATCCCGCATTTCTGCCGCGAACACGGCCACACGCTTGTCGAAACGCAAAGCGTTGATACGGGTCACCGCTTCCTGATCGAAAAAGCCGTTTAAGACCGAAAGCCCGGGATCGTCAGCGGATTGCCCTCGAGCGCGGCCCTATCCGGCGTGTCGACCCGTGGCAGGCCGACAAAGGCGTCGAACAGGCGCCTGACATAATCTTCGCCGATATCGCGGACGATCAGCACCAGCCGGGTACGCCGGTCCTGATCCGGCCAGGCGGCAAGCCGCGCCGGCGGGTGGAAGATCTCCTGGACACCGTGGATGACCAGCGGCCGGTCCGGGTCGTCGGACAGTTTGACGATGCCCTTCATCCGCAGCAGGTTGCGGCCCTGGCTTGAACGAAGGAGATCGACGAACATGTCCAGCGCGGCCGGGTCGATCGGCGCCTCTTCGCTCAGGCTAAAGGCGCGGATACGGCTGTCATGGCGGTTGACGTCATGGGCGTGATGGTGGTGGTCATGCGCATAGGCCTCGGCGCGCAGCCATCCGGCGACATCGGCCGTCTTGGTCGCCGGATCGTAAAGACCGCAATGGAATAGGCCGCCCAAATCCGCCGCCGCATCGGCAGCCAGCCGTTGAACGGCGCCCGGATTGATTGCCCGCAACCGCTGCCGCAGGGACTCGACCCAGTCCGGCGTCGCCTCCGGCAGATCCGTTTTCGTCAGCACGATCCGGTCGGCGACGGCGACCTGTTTGACGGCCTCCTCATGGCCGTCCAGCGTCGCCCCACCATTGACCGCATCCACCGTCACGATGACGCCGTCGAGGCTGTAATTTTGCACCAGCACCGGATGGCCCATGACGGCATGCAGCACCGGCGCCGGATCGGCCAGCCCGGTCGTTTCGATGACGACACGCCGCAGCGCCCCGATACGCCCGGTCTGAAAGCGGTCGATCAGATCGGCCAGCGTATCGACAAGTTCGCCGCGCACGGTGCAGCACAGGCACCCGTCCGACAATTCGATGACGCCGTCGCTCGACTGTTCGACCAGCAGGTGATCGATGCCGACATCGCCGAACTCATTGATGATGACGGCCGTATCTTGAAGATCGCGGCTTTTCAGCAGCCGGTTGAGCAGCGTCGTCTTTCCGGAGCCCAGGAAGCCGGTCAGGATCGAGACGGGAATCGGATCGGTGCTGATCATCGGCGACCGGGCGCTACAGGCTGGGGCGCTGCCTCGGCACCGGAACGTCCGGAGCCGGAACGTCCAGAGCCGGTTTCAGGCTGCTTGCGGCAAAAGAGGCGGTGGCGCTGCCGGCAAAATCCGGACGCGGTTTCGGAACCGGGAACTTCTTTCCGGACTTCGTCAGCGCGACGGTTCCGGTCAGCCGCACATTGACGGTCTTCGCCGGCCGTTTCAGCGGCTTGATATAGGCTGAATTCAGCACCATCCGGCCTTCCACGTCACGGCCCCCGTAACGCGCCTTGCGCGCCTCCTTGGAGCAGATCGAACTGCGCAGATCGACGATCCGTTTGCGGTTCTTGCCGTAGGGCTGCAACCCGGCCAGCGACGATTTGCCGATCTGCGAGGCGGTGAAGCCGCGATGCAGCATGCGCGCCGATTCATTCGCCCTTTCCTCCTGATCCTTGGCGCCGAGAACCACCGAGACGACGGTTCGGCCATTGCGCGTCGCCGATGACACCTGGTTGAACCCGGAGGAGCAGATGAAGCCGGTCTTCATCCCGTTGGCGCCGGCGAAGCGGCCGATCAGGATGTTGTAATTGGTGTAGGTCTTCTTGCCGCTCCTGATCGCCTCGAGGGCGAAATAGTTCCGGTGGTGCGGAAACTCACGATGCAGGGCAACGCCCAGCACCGCCATGTCCCGCGCCGTAGTGCTCTGTCCCTTGCCGGGCAACCCGTTGGCGTTGACGAATGTCGTGTCGGACATGCCGAGACGCCGCGCCTCGGCATTCATCATGGCGATGAACTGGCTGTTGCTGCCGGCAATGGATTCGGCGATGGCGACGGACACGTCATTGGCCGATTTGACCAGGATGATTTTCAGCGCGTCGTCCAGGGTGAGCTGCGACCCGGCCTTGAAATACATCTTGCTCGGCGGCGCCTTGGCGGCCTTCGGGCTGATGGTGACCTTCGACTGCATGGAGATCTTGCCGGCGCGCACCTGGCGGAACACCACATAGGCGGTCATCAGCTTGGTGAGCGAGGCCGGATACCATTTCTGGAAGGCGTCCTTGTGATCGAGCACCTTGCCGGTACCGACATCGACAACGATGGTCGGACCGACAGCGTTCGCCGCCGGCGGCGTCATGCACAAAAAGACGGCAGCAAGCGCAAACGCCAGAAAGGCAGGGCATCGGCGTGGCGACACGACAGAACTCCAATTGGTGGGCGAACCGCAATTTGTAAGCATTTGTATGTACCGGAAAGCCGCTCTATATGCCATACATTCACCAACGCTAATTGCACAATAAAGGGTCCCCGATGCCGATTCTCAACCGCGTCGCCGAAATGCAGAACGAAATCACCGAATGGCGCAGGCATCTGCACAGCAATCCGGAACTGCTGTTCGACGTTCACCAGACCGCGGCATTCGTGGAAGAGAAGCTGAAGGCCTTCGGCTGCGATGAGGTGGTCACCGGCATCGGCAGGACCGGCCTGGTGGGAATCATCAGGGGCCGCGACGGCGGCGAGGGCAGGACAATCGGTTTGCGCGCCGACATGGATGCACTGCCGATAACCGAAACATCGGGCAAGAGCTGGACCTCGAAAAACGACGGCAAAATGCATGCCTGCGGCCATGACGGCCACACCGCCATGCTGCTGGGTGCCGCGAAATATCTCGCCGAGACACGGAAATTCGACGGCTCGGTCGCCGTGATCTTCCAGCCCGCCGAGGAGGGCGGCGGCGGCGGCAATGAGATGGTCCAGGACGGCATGATGGAGCGCTTCGCCATCGAGGAAGTCTACGGCATGCACAATCTGCCGGGTCTTCCCGTCGGTGAATTCGCCATCCGGTCCGGGGCGATCATGGCCGCGACCGATGAATTCACCATCACCGTCAAGGGCAAGGGCGGCCACGCCGCCATGCCCTATCAGACGGTCGATCCGATCACCATCGGCGCCCAGATCGTTTCCGGGTTGCAGCTCATCGCCTCACGCAACGCCAACCCGCTTGAATCCGTCGTCGTCTCGGTCACCAAATTCAACGCCG
The DNA here is from genome assembly GCA_028279875.1 of Rhizobiaceae bacterium. Lineage (GTDB taxonomy): Bacteria > Pseudomonadota > Alphaproteobacteria > Rhizobiales > Rhizobiaceae > Hoeflea_A. Next base: position 47,660 of record JANQMU010000098.1, on the reverse strand, counting down.
GAAATGCCTACAACGTGATCCCGGAAGAAGCCGTGATCGCAGGCACGGTGCGCACCTTGTCAGACGATATGCGAACCCTTGCTGAACAGCGCATCGCGCAGATCGTCCACAACAGCGCCGACGCCCATAATGCCGAGGCATCCGTCCATTATCGCCGCGGCTATCCGGTGACCTACAATCACGCCGACGAAACGGATTTCGCCGTCGGAATAGCCGGTGACATCGCCGGCACCGACAAGGTCGACGCGCAGACCCCGCCGACCATGGGCGGCGAAGACTTTTCCTATATGCTGGAAGCCCGGCCCGGATCCTTCATCTTCATCGGAAATGGCGACACCGCCAATCTCCACCATCCGGAATATGACTTCAATGACGAAGTGATCCCGCATGGCGTGTCCTACTGGGTGCGCTTGGCGGAATCGGCGCTCGCCCGTCAATAGAGCGTCTCACAGTCCGATCGAGACATCGCGGCCGGCCGAGCGGATCGCCACGGAAAAGCCGGCCACCAGGTCGATGAAGGCGATCACGGTCAGGATGAAGAAAATGTCGGTCGCCGCCTGCCGGACCAGCAGGAATTCGATCAGGAAGGCGACAAAGACCAGCGCCGACAGCAGGTGGTCGATCAGCGACCAGGAGCCGGTTCGCGTCGCCTTCAATACCTCGAAGAAGAGCAGCACCAGCGCCGCGACGATGACGGTATCGCCGAGCTGCATCGACCAGACCGCACCGGACATCATGGCGACGCTGATGATCTCGGCGGACAGCGCTTCCAGACCCGGCCCGCCATAGGGGCTGAACACCAGGACATTGTAGACAATCAGTGGAACGATCATCAGCGGGACGGCTGCAATCATCGTCGGCTCCCAATCTGTACTCGGCCAGAACCCTATCCTGGTTTAACACTATGGCAGCTTCATTGCCGTTGAAACCGGATTCAAAGCTTGCTGCGATGGGGAGAGAATGGATCAGGCGGTTTCATGCAAAACCGGCCATGCTATGGTCGGGTCCATGAATGTCCGGCCCCGGTTGTTGCCCTGGTTTTTGATTGTCCCGTCCCTCCTCCTCGTCCTGCAGGGGTGCGGCAGCCTTTCCTACTATACGCGGTCGATCAACGGACAGCTCAGCCTCAATGCCGCACGCCAGCCCGTCGACAAGCTGCTCGACGATCCGTCACAACCGGAGGGCCTTCGGCAACAATTGACGGTGGCGCGCGATGTGCGCCAGTTCGCCGTCGACCGTCTGGCGCTGCCGGACAATGACAGCTATCGCAGCTATGTCGACACCGGCCGCGATTTCGTATCATGGGCGGTGTTTGCCGCACCGGAGTTTTCGCTGCAGGTCCGCGTCTGGTGTTTTCCCGTCTTCGGCTGCGTGCCCTATCGCGGATATTTTTCAAAGGCCGCGGCGGAGCGGTTCGCGCAACGTGTCAGCCGCGAAGGATTTGACGTCTATGTCGGCGGCATTCCCGCCTATTCGACCCTTGGCTGGTTCGACGATCCTCTCCTCAACACGATGTTCGGACGCAGCGAATCCTATCTTGCCGAAGTCATCTTCCATGAGCTCTCGCACCAGCGCATCTATATCCGCAACGATGCCGAATTCAACGAAGCCTTCGCCGTGGCGGTCGAGCAGGCCGGGACGATCGAATGGCTGGAAGACCGGGCCGGGCCGGCCGCATTGCGGCGCTATGAAGCCACGCGAAAGCGCCAGGACGATTTTGTCGCGCTGATTGCCGAAACCCGCAGCGAACTGGAACAGATCTACAGCAGCCAGCAGAGCGACACGCGCAAGCGCGCGGCGAAGGCTGCGGCGATCGACAGGCTGCGAGCCCGCTACCGGCGTGTCAAGGCAACGCGATGGAACGGTTTCAGCGGCTATGATCGCTGGTTCAGCGAACCCATCAACAATGCCAAACTGGCGACGGTCGGCGTCTATAATGATCTGCAGCCCGCCTTTTCACGCCTGCTGGCGATCTGCGGCGGCGATTACGCGCGTTTCTACGAGACCGTCGAGCGCATTGGCCGGCTCGACCGGCCGCAACGACGGCAGGCCCTGAACGGTGCAACGCGCTGCGAATAGAGCGAGTTGTTATGAGACCGTGTCGGGCCTGAAGGGAACGCCTCCCGTCTGCGCGCCGCGCCTGTCATCGGGCGCCGCCCATGTGTCGGGATCGGTGATCATCGCTGCGATCGCATCCGCCGAGGCTTGAAGGATTGCCTCGCCCTTCTCCGCCGTTGCTCTGGTGGGTGTGCCGGAAACCCCGGTCCCGGTCTGATGCACGAAGGGCCGCCACCGATAGGACGCCTTGCCGGCGGAAAGAAACCCCATTTCCCGGCCGGCGCCGATATTCGCCAGATCCGACGTGTCGACCAGATCCGGCTCCAGATGCATCATCACCGAGGTCTCCCCTTCGCAGGCATGCTGCAGGGTTTCCTGGTCTTCGAGATGCGTGGCGATCTCGGCGGCCGCTTCATAGGCATAGGTCGTGGCAGCCAGCGTGACGGGCAGTTCCGGTGCCAACTCGTCGCAGATCTGCTGCATGGCCATGATGTTTCCGCCATGCGAGTTCGATAGCAGAATGTCGCGAAACCCGTGGCGCATCAGCGAGGTGACCAGATCGCGCAACACCATGCGGAATGTCTCATGGCTGAGGATCAGGGTGCCGCCAAACGGCATGTGATGTTCGGACAATCCATGCCAGACGACAGGCGTCACCAGGGTCGGCCGATCGGCGTAGGCCTTGCGCGCGGCGCGAACAGCCACCTCATGGCCGATCCTGGTATCCGTCATCACCGGCAGATGGGGCCCGTGCTGCTCTATCGAAGCGATGGGTATGATGACCACCGGGTTGTCATCGGCGAGCGCCCGCAATTCATGGGCCTTCAGGCGGCTCCATTCGACTTCCGTCATATCCTCGTCTCCAGCAAGAGTGATCCGACGGAGACTTATAGATCATTTGCAGACCGGTCCGATAGTCATGTTGATTGCGCCGGTCTGCTAGGCGCAGGCGCGCACGGAATTTGGAAATGCCTTCCAAACAAAAGGCCGGCTGCTTGGCCGGCCTTCAGAGAGGATATCACCGCAAAGGTTCAGGCGTCGTCCTTGACCTTCAGCACCTGACGGCCGCGATACATGCCGGTCTTCAGGTCGATATGGTGCGGCCGGCGCAGTTCACCCGAATCCTTGTCTTCAATATAGGTCGGCGTCTTCAGCGCATCGCTGGCACGGCGCATGCCGCGCTTTGAGCGGGATATCTTGCTTTTCGGTACGGCCATTTTTGTCTCCACGCACGGGCAATATGTGTTCTCCGGCCAAAGGGAGGCCGAAAAAGACAGATGTCAATCTCGGAAATTGCGCGGGCTTATACACGGCAATTCCCGCTTTGGCCAGCGCCGGGCCGCATTTTTTTCCGCGTCCCGCTCACGGCACCTCGTCTTCCTCGACAACCCAGGGCTCGTTGCGGCCCGCCTCTTCCCATTCGCGCCAGGCGGCAAGCGATTTCATTCGCCCCATATAGGCGCGCGAAGCATCGCTAACCGGCAGGCAATAGACCTCGAGCCGGTTGACGACCGGTGCGAACATAGCGTCGGCGCCGCAAAACCCGCCAAACAGGAACGGTCCCCCGTAACGCTCCAGGCAATCGTCCCAGATCGATCCGATTCGCGTAACATCACGGTGCACATGCTCGGAGATATCGATCGGCTTCGGCGACCGCCGCATATTCATCGGACAGGCGGCGCGCAGATCCGAAAATCCGCTGATCATCTCACAACTGATCGACCGCGCATGGGCGCGGGCCGCCAATTCGCCGGGCCAGACCGGCCGGTCCGGATAAAGCTCATGGAGATATTCGATAATCGCCAGCGATTCCCAGATCTTCCGCCCGTCATGGTCAAGCACCGGAACCTTGCCGGTGGGGGAAAAGGCAGCGAATTTCGGATTGCCGGCCGCCATGTCGAACGGCACGAGTTCCTCATTAAACGCGAAATCCAGAACTCGCATGGCAAGCCATGGGCGCAAGGACCAGGACGAATAGTTCTTGTTGCCGATATGAAGCGTCAGATCATGGGCCATGTTGTCTCCGTCAGAGCCTTGCAGACAGCTCCGGTCTAACGACCTGTCCATCCCGGTTCCAACGAATTGCGTTGTACCTAATCATCAAGACATTTGATGTAGGCACCCGATTGCCTGGCGCGGCGCTCATTGAGCGCTGCCAGCCGGGTCAGCCCCGATGACGGTTTCACCGGGTTTCGCCGGGACGGGTTCGGCAGGGCGACGGCGAGATAGGCGGCCTGCCGCCGCGACAGCCGGTCAGCCGAAATCCCGTAATAATGCTGTGCCGCGGCCCCGATGCCGTAGAGCCCGGGGCCCCAGTCGACGATATTGAGATAGATTTCCATCATCCGGCGCTTCGACCAGACGGCATCGGCGACCATCGCCAGCGGCAATTCAAGCACCTTGCGCACATAGGACCGACTGCCCCACAAAAACAGGTTCTTCACCGTCTGCATCGGGATGGTGCTGGCCCCGCGGGTGCGCTCGCCCTCCAGCGCCTCGTCGATCACCAGATCGAGGGCACCCCAGTCGACGCCGTTGTGAAAGCAGAATTTGCCGTCTTCCGAACTCAGGACCGCCTGGACAAGCACCGGCGAGATCGCGTCGAAATCGACCCATATGCGCTCATAGTCGCGTTGCAGCACGAGATCGCGCAGCATCAGGGTAGACACCGGATGGATCGACCGTGACCCGTAGAGGAAAATCAGCGCCAGCGGCACCACGATCGCCGCAACCAGAATCACAAGCACGGTGCGCCGGATGGCCCGTCGAAACCGCTTCCCGGTCCCCCGTTTTTTCTTCGCGCGCGCCAACCGACCCCCGATTTACCGTCTTTCCCTCTTTCCATAGAGCAGTTCGATGCCAAATGGAAACGGATCGCCCGCTGAAAACCCGGCACGGGCCGATTGTCCGGGCAGACCGTTGCCGCGCCACACGCATCATGCGAAGAAAACACCATGACCGATGAGACCACAGTTTTCCTTCAAACCCTCGGCGAGCGGGCCGGGCAGGTGGAAGCCATGCTGACGGCGCTGCTCGATCCGCGCCTGCGGGACGACGAGATCGCCCGTCCCGAAACCCTGCTGGCGGCGATGCGGCACGGTGTTCTCAGCGGCGGCAAACGGTTGCGGCCGTTCCTCGTGCTTGAAAGCACCGCCATGCTGGGCGGCGATGACGACGCGGCGCTGCGGGTTGCGGCGGCACTCGAATGCATCCATTGCTATTCGCTGATTCACGACGACCTGCCGTCGATGGACAATGACGATATGCGGCGCGGCGTCCCGACCGTCCATCGGGCCTTTGACGAGGCGACCGCCATCCTGGCCGGCGACACCCTGCTCACCATGGCCTTCGAGATCATTGCCGCCCCGCAAACACGGCTTGAAGACCGGCAGAAGACGGAACTGACGCTTACCCTTGCCCGCGCCGCCGGGCTGGGCGGCATGGCCGGCGGACAGATGCTCGATCTTCAGGCCGAAACCTCAACACCCGACGAAGCCGCGATCATCACGCTCCAGGCCATGAAGACCGGCGCACTGCTCCGGTTTGCCTGCGAAAGCGGCGCCATCCTGGCTTCATCCCCGGCGACCGAGCGGGTGCAGCTCCGGCGGTTCGGCGAAGCGATCGGCTTGGCCTTCCAGCTTGCCGACGACCTGCTGGACGTGACCGCGGACAGCCAGTCGATGGGCAAGGCGACCCACAAGGACGCCGCCGCCGGCAAGGCGACCCTTGTCGCCCTGCACGGGCCGGACTGGGCCCGCAAACAGCTTCGCGGCCTTGTCCGGGAAGCCAATGCGCTGCTCGAGCCGTTCGGCGAAAAGGCCGGAACCCTCAAGGCAGCGGCGAAATTCATCGCCACCCGTGAAAACTAGCGTGAGTTGACCTGCGCGGCAGAACTGTCTCCGCCAAAACGCGTTTCGATGTAATCGACCACCAGGCGCTCGAAGTCTCCGGCGATATTGTCGCCGCGCAGGGTGTGGGTTTTGCGGCCGTCGATGAAAACCGGCGCCGCTGGCGATTCGCCGGTGCCGGGCAGCGAGATGCCGATATCGGCATGTTTGGATTCGCCCGGGCCGTTGACGATGCATCCCATCACTGCGACGTTGAGGCTTTCGACGCCCGGATATTTGTCGCGCCACACGGGCATATTGCGCCGCAGGTCTGCCTGGATCTTCTCGGCCAGTTCCTGAAACACGGTCGAGGTCGTGCGGCCGCAGCCCGGACAGGCCGCGACGATCGGCACGAATTGCCGGAACCCCATGACCTGCAGCAATTCCTGCGCCACCTGCACTTCCCGTGTCCTGTCGCCGCCCGGTTCCGGGGTCAGCGAAATGCGGATCGTGTCGCCGATGCCCTGCTGCATGACAATCGCCAGCGCGGCGGAGGAGGCGACGATGCCCTTGCTGCCCATGCCGGCCTCGGTCAATCCGAGATGCAGCGCATGATCGGACCGCCGCGCCAGTTCGGTATAGACCGCGATCAGATCCTGGACCTGGCTGACCTTGGCGGACAGTATGATGCGATCGCGGGCCAGGCCGATCGTCTCGGCAAGCTCCGCAGACAGCAGGGCCGACTGGACGATGGCCTCGCGCAGCACCTCCTGCGCACTGAGCGCACCGCCTTTTTTCTGGTTCTCGTCCATCAGATGGGTCAGCAGGGCCTGGTCGAGCGATCCCCAGTTCACGCCGATCCGGACCGGCTTGTCATACTGGATCGCCATCTCGATGATCTGGGCGAACTGCCGGTCCTTCTTGTTGCCGAACCCGACATTGCCGGGATTGATACGGTATTTGGCAAGCGCCTCGGCGCAGGCCGGATGATCGGCAAGCAGTTTGTGGCCGATATAATGAAAATCGCCGACCAGCGGCACGTCGAGCCCAAGCCGCTCAAGCCGCTCGCGGATTTTCGGAACCGCCGCGGCGCTTTCGTCGCGGTCGACCGTGATGCGGACGATTTCCGAGCCGGCATTGAACAGCGCCGCGACCTGGGCGACCGTCGCATCGACATCAGCCGTGTCGGTATTGGTCATCGACTGAACGACCACAGGGGCGGTTCCGCCGACCTCGACCCCGCCGACATTGACCGCCACCGATGGACGCCGCTTGAAGACCTCGGAATAGTAACAGCTCATCAAATCCTCGGGGCGGCGCCGGGCACCGTTCCATCATTGCCGGGTGATCAGCCATGAGTTGGTGCAATCGGTCCCGGATGTCAACACGCTATCGACAATGCGGTTCGGGCCGGCCGCTATGCCGGCTTCGGTAGGGCCGGAGGCGTAACCGCCGGCACGCCGATGCCGAGATCGGCGAGCGCATGCGCGACGGCAACCTGCGGATCGGTGCGCGGGATCGTGCCCATCAGCATCTGCAGTTTTTCACCGTCCAGACGGTGCGGCACGGTCCACAGATAGGCCACTTCGCAGATTTCCCGCCACATCGGCATGACAAGACCGGCGGCGCGCAACAGCGGCCAGGGAATGCCGGCATTGCGCAGCCCATGGCCGACCGCCGCCTCACAATGGGCTTTCATCTCATCGCCCGTCATCGTGTGACCGGGAAACAGAAAGCTTTCGAAATCGGACAATTCATCGAGATGGCCGGCCAGCGCGACGAAGGTTGCGGCAAGATCCGGCAGATAGGCCCAGCTGTGCGGACAGCCCATCGGTCCGGGATAGGTGAAGGTCCGTTTTGCGAGCTTCGAGGCGATCACGAGATCGAACCAGGCGCCGGTCTGGGTGCCGCCATAGAAATCTCCGGCTCTCACGATGACCGTGCGAACACCGTGGCGGGCAGCATGGTCCTCGAAAAGCCGTTCCAGCCGAATGCGGATCGCACCTTTGCGCGTCGAACCCTCGAAACCGGTGCCGTCACAGACGGTCGAAGGAATGGCGTGCCCGTAATTGTAGACATTGCCGGGAAACAGATGCACCGCATCGTGATGCCGGGCCGCCGCCATGACATTCTCACCCATCGGCACGGCGCACTTCGACCAGGCCGTATAGGGCGCATTCAACCCGTTGAAAAGGATATCGGCTCCTTCGGTGGCGCGGATGAGGCTTCCTCGGTCCAGCGCATCGGCGGCGCGCCGGGTGACATCGGCCGGCAGCCTTTCGGCCCTGCCCGACCGGCTCACCGCGATGACCCTGTATCCTGCCGCGTGAAACGCCCTGGCGGCTGCGTTGGAAACGCGTCCATTAGCGCCGAGGATTGCGATAGTGGCCATGATTGCTGCTCCTTTTGCTCTTTCACCCGGAAAATCCAGGCACGAACCCAAGGTAGGCATTTATTTCTGTTTCAAATACAGATAATATTTCATTATTGAGATACAGAAATGAATTGAATATGGATTGGAACCTGATCCGCAGTTTTCTGGCCGTGGCCGAAACCGGAACCCTTGCCGCGGCGGCAGAGGCGCTTGGCGCGAGCCAGCCGACCATCGGCCGCCACATTGATGCGCTGGAGGCATCAACGGGCGTAACCCTGTTTGCCCGCGGCCGCCACGGCATGATGCTGTCGGATGCTGGCCTGTCGCTGGTGGACGAGGCGAAGGCAATGCGCGCCGAGGCCAACCGCTTCGAACTGAAGGCCGCCGGGCGCGCCCAATCGGTTCGCGGCCCGGTCCGCATCACCGCCAGCGAGGTGGTTTCCACCTATATCCTGCCGCCGATCATCGCCGCCTTCGGCCGGGTCGAGCCCGACATTGAAATCGAGCTGGTATCGAGCAATTCGGTGGAGAATCTTCTCAGCCGCGACGCCGACATCGCAGTGCGCATGTTCCGTCCGGTGCAAAACGACATCATCGCCCGCAAGACCGGGGAACTGGGCATGGGCATCTATGCGCACCGGTCCTATCTCGCCGAGCACGGCGAGCCGACCGATATCGAGACCTTCCTGCAGCACCGGCTGATCGGCATGGACCGTTCCACCCTGATCATCGACGGCATGGCCGATCTCGGCATCAAGGCGGATCGAAACCTGTTCGCGGTGCGCACGGACGATCAGGTCGCCTATTGGGAACTCGTCCGGGCCGGCGCCGGCATCGGCTTTTCAGCACACATTCTGGCGGCCGGGAATCCGGACATCAAACGGCTGCTTCCGCATATCGATATCCCGGCATTGCCCGTCTGGCTGGCCTCCCACCAGGAGCTCAGGACAAGCCACAAAATCCGCCGAACCATGGACTATCTTCACCAGAAGATAAGTATTTTGCCGTTGAATGCGGCCTAGAGTCCGTTCAGGATCAGGCGCACCAGGGCCGGAACCCGGACGAATGGAGAGATTGCAATGCATCTGCTCGATTGGACGCTGACGAAATATGACTATTGGACCTTCGCCTTTCTGGTGGTGGCGATCGTCGCTTTTTTCTACGTGCTGATCCAGATCGGCGCTCTGCCGGGCAAGATTGCCGAACGGCGGAACCATCCCCATGCCGACGCGGTCAAGCTGGTCGGCTGGATCGGCCTGTTCACGGTCTTTCCGTGGATCCACGCCATCATCTGGTCCATCCATGACGGCCTGACCATCGATGTCCGGTCGCTGCCGAAGGACGGAACGCCGGGCGAGATCGAGCGCACTTCGGTCCTCGGCATCGATATGCCGCGCAACCCGGATCCGTCCGGCGGCCAGAACAGCATCGAAACCGCCTCGGATGCGACACCGGCTGATACCGCACCAACGGGCGATGAGCCCCCGAAACAGGCCTGACGGGGAAACGGCATGCTCATCGCGCTCGGTCTTGTTGTTGTCTATATCGTCTTCGTCTGGCTGGTATTCTTCCGCTTTCGCCTGTTGAAATTCACCATTGTGTGGGGTGTCGTCGGCTTCTGGGTCGGCGTCCACATGTTCCTGATCTTCATCGTCGCGCTGCGCTTCTTCCAGCCCTATTCCATGGACGGGCATGTCATCCGCCCGACGATCCAGCTGGTTCCGCGCCTGCCGCAGCCGACACTTCTTGAGGAGGTGCTCGTCAAAGCCAATCAGCCGGTCAAGGCGGGGGATGTTCTCTATCAGTTCGACAGAACGATCTATGAGCTTCGGGTCAAGGAAAAACAGGCCGAACTGGTCGAGGCGCAGCAAAATGCGCTCATCCTGGACACGGATGTCGACCTCGCCAACGATTCCGTTGACGAGGCCAAGGCCAACCAGGTCTACGCCCAGGAAGAAGTGAAACGCTATACTGACCTCGTCCCCAAGGGCGGTGCCCGCCAGGAGACCCTGGATGAATGGACGCAGAAGCTTGCGGCCGCCAACGCCCAGGTTGCCGAGGCCGAGGCCAATGTCAGAAAGGCCGAACTGGCGAGAGACGCCAAGATCGACGGGGTCAACGCAAGGATCGTCAGTGCCGGGGCCAGTCTGGCGCAGGAGCAGTACTATCTGGATCAGACGACATTGCGGGCGCCGGAAGACGGGATCATCATCAACCAGCAGGCGCGGCCGGGCCTCGTCGTCGGCGACCGCCGCATTGCCGCGATCGCCGTTCTCGTGGCCGACCGGGATCCCTATTTCCTCGCCAGCTTCTATCAGGAGCACCTGAAATTCGTCGAGCCCGGCCAGGAGGCCGAGGTGGCGCTCGACATCTTCCCGGGCCAGGTCTTCAAGGCCCGTGTCGACACCGTCTGGTGGGGCACCGGGCAGGGCCAGATCAAGCCGAGCGGCACGGTCCCGACATTCCGCTTTCCCAAGCTTCAGGGCCGCATCGCCGTGCAGATCACCATCGACGATCCGGCGCTCAAGCACCTGCCGGCCGGCGCCCACGGCGCCGTCGCCATCTATACGGGCGGCGGCAAGGGTTTCGAACCGCTCAGGCGCATCAATATGCGGCTCTATAGCTGGGCCAATTTCCTCTTTCCGCTGGACTTCCTGTGATGAGCGCCGCCTTGAAAGCCCGCGCCGCGGTCGCCTCTGCCCTGGCGCTCACCCTTCTGACGCTCTCAAGCTGCGTGATGGTCGGTCCGGATTTCGAACGGCCTGAAGCGCCCTATCTCGGCAGCTGGAGCAAGGGTGCCGGTCTCAAGATTGACGACAAGACGGGCCTGACGACCCGCAGCGAAGCGGTGTCGGACTGGTGGACTCTGTTCAAGGATCCGATCCTGACGGCCTTTATCGAAGAGGCCTATCAGGACAATCTTGTCCTGGAGGCGGCCGGCGTGCGGGTCTATCAGGCGCGCGCCCAGCTCGGCATTGCCCGGGGTGAACTGTTTCCGCAACAACAGCAGGCCAAGGCCGGCTACCGGGGGGTCGAATACAGCACCAACAATACGATTATAAAGGAAGTGCGCGAATTCCTTCCCATCGACAACCGGTTCAACAGCTACAGCACCGGTTTCGATGCCGGCTGGGAAATCGATCTGTGGGGCAAGATCCGCCGCGACGTACAGTCGGCCAAGGCCAATCTGATGTATGAAATCGCCAGCTATGACGATGTCCTCGTCACGCTGACCGGTGACATCGCGGCGACCTATGTCACCATCCGCGAACTGCAGGGCCTGATCGCCCTGACCCGCGCCAACGCCGCGCTGCAGAAGAAGAGCCTCGACATCGCCAAGGTCAAGCTGGAGGGCGGCACGACGACGCAGCTCGATGTCGACGAGGCCACCGCGTCCTACAACAATACGCTGGCGACCATCCCGCAATACCAGGCGGCTTTGGCCCAGGCGATGAACGCCATGAGCGTGCTGATCGGCGAAACGCCGGGCGACGTGGCGCCGCGCGTCAAACGCTATAAGCGGCTGCCGCGTGTTCCGGCGGCGGTCGCCATCGGTGTGCCCGCGGATATGCTGCGCCGCCGTCCCGACATCCGCGCAGCCGAATATCTGGCCGCCGCGCAATCGGCCCAGATCGGCGTCGCCAAGGCCGATCTCTATCCGGCTTTCACCATCACCGGCGCCGTTTCGGTCAAATCGAGCGATGTCGGCAACCTGTTCAGCAATGGCAGTTTTGACGGCTTCATCAACCCGGCCTTCGCCTGGAATTTTCTCAATTACGGCCGCATCAGAAACAATGTCCGGGTCCAGGACGCCAAGTTCCAGGAACTGCTTCTGCAATATGAAAATACGGTCCTGAGCGCCTATTCCGAAGTGGAGACGGCGCTCGTTTCCTTCCTCAAGGCACAGCAGCAGGTGGCTTATCTGCGCCGCAGCGTTGCCGCCGCCAGGCGCGCCGAAGGTGTTGTGCTGGACCAGTATCGCGACGGCACGGCCAGCTATGACCGGGTGATCGAGGCGCAACGTTCGCTGCTGTTGTCGCAAACGCGGCTGCTTGCCGCCCGGGCCGATGTGCTGACCAATCTGATCGCCGTCTACAAGGGCCTCGCCGGCGGCTGGATACCGCCCAATGTCAAGGGCTTCATCAACGACAAGACCCGCGACCAGATGGAAGCACGGACCAATTGGGGTCAGCTTCTGAAAAGGCCGGTCGACAATTCCCAGTAAAGCGCTCAGGAGGTCGACAAAACGGCCTCGCCGCCGATATCGGCGTGCCGGGTGATCGACGACAGCAGCAGGACCACGCCGAACAGGCAGGACAGGCCGTAAAAGGCAACGGTAAAGCTGTTATATTCGGCGACAAAGCCGATCACCGCCGGCCCCATCAGGATGCCGGCATAGCCCATCGAGGTCGCGATGCTGATCCCGACGCCGGGCGGCAGGCCCGGCACGTTTCCGGCCGCCGACAGCGCCACCGGCACCAGATTGGCGATGCCGATCCCCGACAGCGCAAAACCGGCGATCGCCCAGAACGGGCTCTCAGCACCGGCGGCCATGATCAGCCCGGCCGCCGCGATCACCGTGGAGAACCGCACTGTCGTTACCGCACCGAAGCGCTGGCGCACGGCATCGCCGGCAAAACGCATCACCGCCATGGTCGCCGCCACCGCGCCGAAGGCGAGCCCCGATGTCGCGACATCGGCGCCAAGATCCTGGCGCAGGTAAAGCGCGCCCCAATCCAGGATCGCGCCCTCCGGCACCATGGAAAACAGCGCCACCAGTCCGAGCACATAGGGCATCGGGTTGAGGGTCAGGCGGAATTTCGGCTTGGCATCCGCGGCGATCGGCAGATCCGGGGAGATGTGCCTGAGACTGGCGAGAGCGACGAGAAAACCGGCAGCCGTCACCACCATCGCCTGTTCCACGGAGCCGGCGAGATCGATCAGCCAGCCGCCGATGGATGCCCCCAGCAGGCCGCCGAGGCTCCAGAACCCGTGGCAGGACGACATGATGGCGCGCCCGAGGCGCCGTTCGACCACGACGGCGTTGGCGTTCATGGCGATATCCATCGAGCCGATGATCCCGCCAAAGATGAACATGATGACCGCCAGCGCAGTGACATGCGGCGCCAGCACGACCGGCAGCAGCGCGGCGGAGCAGGCAAGGCATGTGACCCGGAGCACCGGGCGCGACCCGATCCGGGCGATCAGCGCGCCGGAGAGCGGCATGATCAGGATCGAGCCGAACCCGAGCGCCAGGATCACCAGCCCCATATCCGATTCCGACAGGCCGTGACGGGCGGCGAGCTCGGGCACCTGCGGTGCCCAGCCGCCGACAATCATCCCGTTCATGAAAAACAGCGCAGAGACCGCCGCACGCATGGCTGCCATTCCTGTAACGTTAAATGATCAGGCAAAGACGACGAGCAGATCCTTGGCATCGATCTGATCGCCGGCCTGGACAAGGACCTCGGAAACCGTGCCGTCATTTTCCGCATGCAGCGCCGTTTCCATTTTCATCGCCTCGATCGACAGCAGGACATCGCCGGCCTTGACCTGCTGGCCCGGGGCGACCGCCACGGTCGAGATGACACCCGGCATCGGCGCGCCGATATGCGCCTCGTTGCCGGCCTCTGCCTTGCGGCGCTGCGCCGATGCCGACGCGCCATGGGCCCGGTCCGGCACCTTGATGCGACGCGGCTGGCCGTTCAGTTCGAAGAACACGGTTACCATGCCCTTTTCATTGGGCTCACCCACCGCCAGATTGCGGATCACCAGCGTCACGCCCTTTTCCAGATCGACGAACAGCTCGTCGCCGACCGGCAGGCCGTAGAAATAGGCCGGTGTCGGCAAGGTCGAAACCGGACCATAGGTTTCGAGGGCCTGGGCATAATCGGTGAACACTTTCGGATACATCAGATAGGACGCGAACTCATACTCGCTGACCGGCCGGTCGACGGCCGTTTCAACCTCGCGGCGTTCGGCGTCGAGATCGGCATCCTCGAGCAGCGCGCCGGGACGATCCGTATAGGCATCCTCGCCTTTCAGGATCTTTTCCTGCAGCGCTTTGGGCCAACCGCCGGGTGACTGGCCCAGATCGCCGCGCATCATGGAGACGACGGAATCGGGGAACGAAACATCGCGGTCCGGATCTTCGACATCAGCGACCGTCAGGTCCTGCGACACCATCATCAGCGCCATGTCGCCGACCACCTTGGAAGACGGCGTGACCTTGACGATATCGCCGAACATGCGGTTGGCGTCCGAATAGGCCTGCGCCACCTCGTGCCATCGCGTCTCCAGGCCGAGCGAACGGGCCTGTTCCTTCAGATTGGTGAACTGGCCGCCGGGCATTTCATGCAGATACACCTCCGACGCCGGCCCCTTGAGATCGCTTTCGAACGCCGCATATTGCGCCCGCACGGCCTCCCAGTAAAACGAGATGCGGCGGATCCATTCCGGGTCGAGGCCCGGGTCGCGGTCGGTGCCGCGCAGCGCCTCGACGATCGACCCGAGACAGGGCTGCGACGTGTTGCCGGAAAGCGCGTCCATCGCCGCGTCCACCGCATCGACACCCGCATCGACGGCGGCCAGCACGGTCGCTGCCGAGATGCCCGACGTATCGTGCGTGTGGAAATGGATGGGCAGGTCGGTCGCCTCGCGCAGCGCCTTGAACAGGATCGTCGCCGCCCGCGGCTTCAACAGGCCGGCCATGTCCTTGACGGCAATGATATGGGCGCCGGCCTCCGTCAGCTCGCCGGCAAGTTCGGTATAATATTTGAGATCATATTTCGGCCGCGCCGAATTCAGGATGTCGCCCGTATAGCAGATCGTCGCCTCGCACAGCCGGTCTTCCTCGCAGACCGCATCCATCGCGACACGCATATTGTCGACCCAGTTCAGGCAATCGAACACCCGGAACAGATCGATGCCGCCCTGCGCCGCCTGGCGCACGAAATGCCGCACCACATTGTCTGGATAGTTCTTGTATCCGACACCGTTTGCGCCGCGCAGCAGCATCTGCAACAGCAGGTTCGGCGCGCCCTCACGGATCTGCTGCAGCCGCTCCCAGGGGTCTTCCGTCAGGAACCGCATCGCCACGTCGAATGTCGCACCGCCCCAGCATTCCAGCGACATCAGTTCGGGCAGCGCCCGCGCATAGGTGCCCGAGATCCGGGCGATATCGTGGGTGCGCATGCGGGTCGCCAGCAGCGACTGGTGGCCGTCCCGCATGGTCGTATCGGTCAGCAGCACCCGCTGCTCATCGCGCATCCAGGCAGCAAAATCCTTCGGACCGAGCGCATCGAGTTTCTGCTTGGTGCCGTCCGGAATGTCGGCATCGATATAGGGGATCGACGGCGCCGCGACATCGTCGGCCGGCTCTGCCCGGCCGCGCGTCTCGGGATGGCCGTTGACCGTCACATCGGCAAGATAGGTCAACAGCCGGGTCGCCCTGTCCTGCCGCCGCACCTGGCTGAAAAGCTCCGGCGTCTCATCGATGAATTTGGTCGTATAGGCGTTGATCCGGAAGTTCGGATGACCGATGATCGCCTCGAGAAACGTCAGATTGGTTGCGACACCGCGAATGCGGAACTCGCGCAGCGCCCGGTCCATCCGGTCGATCGCCTCCTCCGGCGTCGGCGCCCAGGCGGTGACCTTTTCCAGCAGCGGATCGTAGAACCGGGTGATGACGGCACCCGAATAGGCGGTGCCGCCATCGAGCCTGATCCCGAAACCGGTGGCGCCGCGATAGGCGGTGATGCGGCCATAATCGGGGATGAAGTTCTGCTCCGGGTCTTCCGTGGTGATCCGGCATTGCAGGGCATGGCCGTTGAGCGTGATCCGGTCCTGCGCCGGAACGCCCGATTCCGGCGTGCCGATGGCATATCCGTCGAGCACATGGATCTGCGCCTTGACGACATCGATCCCGGTCACCTCCTCGGTGACCGTATGTTCCACCTGGATGCGCGGATTAACCTCGATGAAGTAGAATTCGCCGCTGTCGGCATCCATCAGGAATTCAACCGTGCCGGCCCCCAGATAGTTGGTGGCCCGGCCGATCTTCAGCGCATGGCCGGCAAGCACCTGGCGCTGCGCGTCGTCGAGATAGGGCGCCGGGGCGCGCTCGACGACCTTCTGGTTGCGCCGCTGGATCGAGCAGTCGCGTTCGAACAGGTGGACGACATTGCCATGGGTGTCACCCAGCAGCTGGACTTCCACATGCCGGGCCCGCTCCACCAGTTTTTCCAGATAGACCTCATCCTTACCGAACGCCGCCATCGCCTCGCGCCTGGCCTCGGTGACCTCCCTTTCGAGCTCGTCTTCCGAGCGGATGACCCGCATGCCGCGGCCGCCGCCGCCCCAGGACGCCTTCAGCATCACCGGGAAACCGACCTCACGCGCCATGCGCGCCGTCTCGTCTCTGTCATCGGGCAGCGGCTCGGTCGCCGGCACCACCGGAACGCCGACCTCCAGCGCCAGTTCGCGGGCCGCGACCTTGTTGCCCAGCCGGCGCATGGTCTCGGGCTTCGGACCGATGAAGACGATGCCGTTGCCGGCGCAGGCCTCGGCAAATTCCGGGCTTTCCGACAGGAGCCCGTATCCGGGATGAATGGCATCGGCGCCGGAGAGCTTCGCCACCCGGATCATCTCGTCGATCGAAAGATAGCTTTCGATCGGCCCCATATCGTGGGACAGATGCGGCCCCCGGCCGACCTGGTAGGATTCATCCGCCTTGAAACGATGCAGGGCTAGCTTGTCCTCCTCGGCCCAGACCGCGACCGTTTTCAGGCCGAGTTCATTGGCGGCGCGGAAAACGCGGATGGCGATTTCGGATCTGTTGGCGACGAGGATTTTCGTGATCGGCAAGACAAGACACTCCGTCGATGCTGCTGGTCGTCATGGGCAAGGAAAGCGGCCGTCAGGCGCTTTTCGCCCCTTCTTTAGAGAGTTTCGCCGCCGAATGAAATGCCCCCCACCAAACCGGCGGCTTTAGGCCGTGGTGACCCGGGAAAGGATGTCGGCTGTGCTTTTAGGAAATCAGGCCGAGCCGGAAGGCAATGGCGACCGCATGGTGGCGGTTCTTTGCCTTCAGCTTGACCTGAACGGCGTTCATGTACCAGTCGACGGTGTGGTTCGACAGGTCCAGCACCGCGGCGATTTCATTGGACGTCATGCCGTCGGCCAGGAAACTCAGCGATTCCATCTCCCGCCGGGTCAGTTGCACATCGACCATCGACGACAATTCCCGGCCGACCAGCGGATCGGTCAGTTCGAGAAGGCGCCAGAAGGCGACCTTGGCCAGCGCATCGAATTGAGTCATCTCAAGCGACGTCAACTCGACCGGCTTGCCGCCGATCACGAGAATGCCCAGCAGGCCTCGCCGGCCGTGAACCGGAAACATGTAACCACTTTCAAGGCCGAATTTAAAGGCGTCGATCATCATGCGCTGCATGCGCCGGCGATGCGGATCCCGCTTGAAGGCCGGGATCGCATCGGACCATTTGAAGCCCTTCTGGGCCAGCCCCAGATAGCGGATGCTGGGATCGATCAGCACATATCGCTTCTGCATGTAGCGAACGGGCCAGCCCTCAGGCCAGCGCCCGGCGAGCACCAGGCTGAGCGGATCCTCGGCGGCGCCCGGCTGGCGGATAACACCGTAATATTCGAAACCGTAGGTTTCAAGAACACGCTCCAGCCCGTCAATGACGGCAGCCTGCGTGTCCAGCGTTTCCACGCTTTCAAGAAACTCGATAACGGACTTGATTTTCAACCAGCTCCCCCCATCGGCCCCAGCTGGCAGGCCGACTTACTGCAAACGATGCACCGTCGCGGTCGGCCGGCCTGTAGACGGTGCGAATCCTGCCAGCCGGAAATATAGACACTCCGGCGACATCGGAAAAGCCGAAAAACTCATTGATTGAAACTGCGGGTTGCAGCATCCAGCGGTGATGGCCGATCTGAACGGCAGACGACATTCGCGGCTTGCCTGCCGACCGGTTCTTGTTATGGTCTGCCCATGCGCAACACCGCCCGAACCATCCTGAGCGCCCTGGTGATCTGCGGCCTTGCAGCCGCCATCGCCCCGGCATCGGCAAAACCCACCTTCCAGAATTATCTGGAGTCGCTTTATCCCGATGCTGCAGCCGCCGGTGTCACATGGGAGACCTTCGAAGCCGCCATCAGCGGCATGACACCCAACACCAAGCTGGAAAAGCTGACCCGTCAGCAACCCGAATTCAAGCGGACGATCGGTCAATATGTGCAGAAATCGGTTACCGACGGCCGCATCAGGACCGGCCGCGCCATGGCGAAGAAATATGCACGCACACTGGCGGCGATCGAAAGGAAATACGGCGTCGACAAATATGCGATTCTCGCCATCTGGGGCATGGAGACCAATTTCGGCGGCTATATCGGCAAGAGCGACACGCTGCGCTCGCTGGCGACGCTGGGCTATATCGGCTATCGCGATGACTATTTTCAAAAGGAATTCATCAATGCCCTGCTGGTCATGCAGCAGGAACGCCTGAGCCGCAAGCAGATGCGCGGATCATGGGCGGGCGCCGTCGGCCACACGCAATTCATGCCGTCGAGCTTCCTGAAATATGCCGTCGACCACAATGGCGACGGAAAGAAGGATTTGTGGGGCACGCCGTCCGATGCGCTGGCCTCGGCCGCCAATTACCTCAAGGGCAAGGGCTGGATCACCGGCGCCCATTGGGGCTATCAGGTCACCCTGCCGAAGGATATCGACCTCACACGCGCCGATGACAGCTACGCCAATTGGGCAAGGCGCGGCGTCAGACGAACCGATGGCGGCGCCTTCCCGAAACGCGGCAGCGCCACCCTGTTCTTTCCGAGCGGCATTCAGGGCCTTGCCTTTCTGGTGACCGGGAACTTCCCGGTGATCAAGGAGTATAATTTCTCCGATGCCTATGCCCTGTCCATCGCCCATCTGTCGGACCGGATCGCCGATCGAAGCCCGTCATTTCGGGGCGAATGGAACCTAGAAACACCGCTCAACAAGAAGCAGCGCATCGCACTGCAGAAAGCGCTTGCGAAACAGGGGTACAAGGTGCCCAGAACCGACGGCCGCGTCGGCCTGGAGATGCGCGCCGTCATCCGCCTCTACCAGGCCCGCAACGACATGGCTCCCGACGGCCACGCGGACACCGACATTTACCGCGCGGTGGTCGGTAAATAGGCATCACGATGCAGGGTGTTGCTTGCCGGTTTGGCGTGAGTCGTCGCCGCCATGAGCGCTGTTGGCAACAACCTCCGCCTCATCCTCAGGTGGCTGAGAAAGCTTTCGCGCAAAATCATCGCGGAAATCATCAGCGCCATAGACCCGAAATCAAAGCTCGAAGCTGATTGTTGACAGTGGACGGGTATAACGGGGTCGCCATTATGGTTTCCGCCGCATCTCCGAGTTGCGGTCATTTCGCTCGATACAGCACTTCGCCCTGGAAAAGCCTTCGCGCGGTCCGGTAGACCGTTGCACGTTCGATATGGATTGACTCCGGCCGCTTGCTGATTTCAGCGT
This sequence comes from Rhizobiaceae bacterium, assembly GCA_028279875.1. Lineage (GTDB taxonomy): Bacteria > Pseudomonadota > Alphaproteobacteria > Rhizobiales > Rhizobiaceae > Hoeflea_A. Next base: position 27,859 of record JANQMU010000098.1, on the reverse strand, counting down.
CAACCAGGATAACGCCCGACGGATGGCCGATGTGAATCTCGTCGTCCTGACCGCCGGAAGCCGCCGCCTCCGCAATCGTACCCGGAATCTTGCAGGCCGCCGCCAGGCACAAGGCGCCGGTAATCGGGATGGCCCGGTGCGGCCGGCCCATCGATATCATTCGGCAGGAAATGTCATATTCCTCCGCTTGCAAAACCGCTCCCGTGAGAAGCGATGCGGCGGCCGGAGCGGCGAGCAATGCGATCTTCGGCTGGCTTGCCTGCCGGGCAGCTTCCGAATGATCGGCAGACATACCCATGCGCACGGACGCCTCCCGCCGGATGGTTTCCAGTTTCGCGAGAAGCGCATCGTCCCGTTCGATTTCGTCAGGCGTCTCGGTGCCCAGGAGGCCGAAATCGCCCGCACGCACGAAAACGCTGGGATTGGTTGCGTCGACGAGGCTTGCTTCGACCGGATCCTCGCCGTCGATTTCAATCACATCGACGGCGTTGCCCGTCGGCAGAACGCTGCGGGTTCGCGCACCTCCGGGGTCGAGGAAGTCGAGCCGGATCGCAGACCCGCTGCCGGATACGCCGTCAATCCGGAAATCGCCATTCACTTCGGCTCTTCCGCCGGTTACCTCGAAATGCGCATGGACGATTTTCTTTGTGTTGGTATTGTAGATGCGGACCGTGGCCTTCCCATCATCCGGCCGCTGAACAAGGCCGTCATCGACGGCAAAGGGACCGATCGCCGAAGACATGTTGCCGCAATTGCCGGCATAATCGACACTGGCTTCGCGTGGCGAGACCTGACAGAAAGTAAAATCCACATCGGCATCCGGCCGTGTCGGCTGTCCGATGATACAGACCTTCGACAAGGAAGATATGCCGCCGCCCATTCCGTCAAGCTGGCGTCCATACTCATCCGGAGAACCCATGGCCGCGAGAAAGATATCGGCCCATGCCTTGCGGTCGGTCGGCAGATCTTCGAGACGGAACATCAGCGCTTTTGAAGTCCCGCCCCGCATGAACACACATCTGATGGCTTGCTGCGGCATTTTTGAAAGCCCCCGGGCTGTATTGACCATTTAACCTGTAACTCAAAACAACGTTCTTCCGGCGATTATGGCATCGCAGATCCCGAAGCTTTCAACTTGAGGTGTAGCGTTCTTCCAACTCATCGAAACAGGCTTTGTTGACGGCCGCCTGACGCGCATCGAAACCGGCGACGGGACCACTCTCATCCATGCGGCCATCGGACTTCAGCATCGAGAGAGCATCTTGCATGCCCTTCAGGGCGCCTTGAAGCGCGACGTTTGCGTACAGCACAAAACCAAATCCCGCTTCATCAAGGGTGGCGAAGTCGATGATAGGGGTTTTGCCGCCAACCACCAGATTGACGAGTTGCGGAGTTCCAGGCAACCGTTTCGGAATCTCCAAGACCTGGTCCACCGACAGGGGCGCCTCGACGAATGTAACATCGGCGCCGTCCTCAACAAAAGCCGAGGCACGATCAATTGCTGCGTCAAAACCCAGGGTTGCACATGCGTCCGTGCGCGCAACGATCAGCAAATTCGGATCCTGGCGCGCGTCGACAGCGGCTTTGATCCTGCTACGCGCTTCACCCAACTCAACCACGTGCTTACCCGAAAAATGACCACAACGTTTCGGGTTCACCTGATCTTCGAGCTGAATCGCGCTGGCACCGGCGCGCTCAAGGGTCCGCACCGTGTGGTGCGCATTGAGCGCATTGCCGAAGCCAGTATCCGCGTCGACAATGACCGGTAAATCCGTCACATTGCGTATCGCCGAAGTGTGCTGGGCGACCTCCGTCAGCGAGACGAAGCCGAGGTCCGGCATGCCCAGATATGAATTGGTCAGCCCCGCACCGGAAAGATACACAGCTTCAAAGCCGAGTTGGTCAATCAGCCGCGCCGCAAGAGCGTTGGCGGCGCCCGGAATCAGGATTGCGCCACCGCCGTCCAGACGTTCACGAAATGCTCTGTTGATTTCGTGGTTCATCACTGGCTTTTCCTCCGGAGTTGGTGGATCAGTAATTCTGCCCCGGGCCGGCAACGCTCTTTCTGGCGGGAGATTGCGGCCCGACTGCACAAGATTCACGCTACACTGCTAAAGGCGTTTTTGAGCCGAGGCAAGAAATCGACGGCATCAGGACCTGTTCCGGTCCAGACTCGATCAGATCTCAACATACACCATGAACTGGGGCAGCTGGCACCGGAGATCCACCGGACGCGCGAGCGGCTGGTGCGGGTCAGCAAGCTGGTCGGCCCGACAAGGAAGCCCTGATCCGGCATCAGCGCTATGCCCATGCCGGATCCAACTTCGCACTCCTGCTCAAATGGCAATGATGCCCGCCAGGGCACCATCGTCAAACCGCAATTGTTCCGTCCATTTCGCTCATATTTCATGCTTGCCTGCAGACCAGGCGCCGGGCCAAAGTCTTCCTGCTGTAACCGTGCGACGCAACCATTGTTGTCCACTGTCCTGCCATACCGCTCGACCAGCAACGTGTTGATGCCAGCTGCCTGTATTTCGACCGCACTGGCCATCGGAATACCCGGTTCTCGAGACAAAATGAGCACGGTAGCGTCCAAATTCGTTTCAGTTCAGCGGTTCAGCGCAAAGACTTCCAGGATATGCGTGGTGGGCGTTCCCTTGTAAGGTTCTTGCACCCGTACGGGAGCAAATTGCCGAATGCCGAGGAACAACCAGCGATGCCTGAAACAGGTCGGGATGCAGCCTATTCGACAAACACGTCGATGCTGGCGGCCCGGCCGGCGGCGTCGATCACCATCAGGCTGGCATGGCCGGGCCCGTCCGGGGTCCAGTGCATCTGGCGCCTGCGAAACCGTTTTTCGAGCGGTTTGCCGTTGGCAAGCCAGCGAAAGGGCGGGCGGCCGCCCTGCAGTTTCAGCACCAGGGGCGACGGGGCGCGGTCCGCGCCGTTGCTCAATGCGATGCGCGCGCCCGCCGGCGGATAGGCGATATGCGGCGGCGCATCTCGGCTAACGCCGCCAAAAACCTCCTCGACCGGTTGATAGCGGCGCATCGGCGCCGGAAGTTCGCGGTGGGCAAGCCGCACGGCACCGGGCGGAGCCGGACCGAATGATGCCGCTTCGAGCCCCGACCGCGAGAACGCTTCGAACAGTGCCGGCGCCGCCGCCGACTGGCCGGTCATGCCGGGCACCGCCGTATTGTCAGCCCGGCCGATCCAAACGCCGATCACGTAACGCCCGTCATATCCGACCGACCAGGCATCGCGATAGCCGTAGCTGGTGCCGGTCTTGTAGGCGACATCGAGCGCCGGCGCACCCGCCGGCTCGGCAATGCCGCGCAGGATGTCGGTCACATGCCAGCGCGCCGCCCTGTCCAGCAATTGGTGCCGGCCCTCCCTGTCCGGCGGCGGATCGACCCCGTTCGTCAGCCTCGCCGGCCGGCCATCCGCCGCGGCCAGTCCCGTATAGAGCTGCACCAGGTCGCGCAGGCTGATGCCGATCCCGCCAAGACCGATGGAAAGTCCGCCGCGACCGCCGACGGGAAGCGTGTAGTCGACCCGGCCGCGGCGCAGAAGCGCCGTCAATTGCGCCGGCCCGACACCGTGCAGCAGCCGTATGGCGGGCACGTTGAGCGACATCTGAAGGGCGGCGCGGACACTGACATCGCCCCGGAAGGTCATATCGAAATTGCGCGGCCGGTAACCGCCGAAATCAGCGGGACGGTCGGCGATCAGGGTCTCGGGAAAAACCAGGCCCTCCTGAAAAGCCAGACCGTAGATGAACGGCTTGAGCGTCGAGCCCGGAGACCGGCGGGCAATCGACATGTCGATCCAGCCGGCCCGCCGGCCATTGAAGAAATCCGGCGAGCCGACCTGTGCGAGGATCGACCCGTCGCGACTGTCGGCAACGATCATCGCCACCGAAACACGTCCGTTCAGCCGCTCGGCCGCATCACGGGCCACCGCCTCCAGGCCGGCCTGAACCTCACGCTTCAAACGGGTGTTGTGCAGCAGCCGGCCGGGCTCGTTCTGCCGCGCCCGTTGCGCCAGATGCGCCGCCAGGGCCGGCATGGGGCGGCGGACCGCGGTAAAGTCCAGACCGGCGACGCGTTGAACCTCGCCGGCATCGACCAGCCCGCTGGCGGCTGCCCGTTCGAGAACCCGCAGGCTGGCCGCGCGGGCGGTTTTTGCAAACCGGTCGGGACGACGCCGCTCCGGCGATTGCGGCAGCGCCACCAGCAGCGCCGCTTCGGCGAGGCGCAACCGATCCGGACCCTTGCCGAAATAAGCGAGGCTGGCCGCGCGGATGCCTTCGAGATTGCCGCCATAGGGCGCCAGGGTCAGGTACCATTCGAGGATTTCATCCTTGCTCAGCCGCCGTTCGAGCTGCACCGCCCGGGCCATCTGCAGGAGTTTGGCGCCGATGGTCCGCTGCGGCCGTGGCTCCAGCAGCCGCGCCAGTTGCATGGTGAGCGTCGAGCCGCCGGAAACCACGCGGCGGTGTACGGCTAACTGCCAGAGCGCCCGACCGAGGGCCAGCGGATCGACGCCGTGATGGGTGTGGAAACGCTTGTCCTCATAGGCGATCAGCAGCGACAGGAAAGCCGGATCCACGGTTTCAAGGCTTGCTTTCAGCCGCCACCGGCCCTCCCGCGTTGCAAAGACCCGCAGCAGCGCCCCGTCCCGGTCGGTCACTTCTGCCGAGAGATTACGCCCGTCGGGCAGGGGCGGAGGATAGATCCGGTCGAGCACAACGGCCGCCCACACGGCAGCGGCTGCCAGAGCCAGAGCGCCGGCGATCCCGTATCCGGCGAGGCGCTTTTTGCTCATGGCCGCGCGGCCTTCACCTCCATCCAGCGGGTCGCCGTTCGGGCCGAGTATTCCGGCCGGTACATGTCTTCGACCTGCGCCGCCGGATGGGTATAGACACCCGGCACGACGGCACGAACCACATAGGCGACGGTGAACCGGTCGCGATTGCCGGCCGATGCGCGGAAGGCCGCCACGAACCGGTCATCGCGAAACTCGACATGCGCCGGGGTGGTCTCGTCCAGCCAGTCGAATCTCCCGAGCTTGGCGCTCTCGACGAGTTTCGGATTGTCGATTTCCAGCCCCGCCGGCAGCAGATCGGTAACGATGATCTCGGCCGGAAGGTCATTGGTCTGTTTGATCGTCAGCACGGCGACAAAGCGCGCATTCTGATCGACCGACTCGATGCTGACCGCTTTGCCCTTCAGATCATAATAGCTGCGGCTGATGGTAAAGCCCTCGCCGCCGGCCTTCGGCGGCTGCACCGGCGCGGCAATGGCCGTGACGACGGCGGTGACCGGAAGGTCGTCGTCATTTTGCACGCGGATCGGATTGTCCAGCAGGTCCCGGCCGTCGATGCGGCGGCCGAGGGCACCGCGATGCGCCGTCCCGTCGACACGCAATGACAGATTGGCATTGGCCTCCCCGGTGACCCGCGCCGCCAGCAGCATCCAGGCCTGTTCCTGCGTCGTGCGCGCCGGCGTCCGGTTCTGCATGTCGGAAACCAGCTTCACCATGTCGCCGAGCATCGGGGTGACGGGGCGGCTTTCACCGGCCAGCGCCAGCATCGCCGCATCATCGCGCAATGCGGAACCGAAGCCGCTGTGCCATCCGCCCGGCCGCTCACCCGACTGGGCCAGCCGCAGGGCCGAGGCGAACACCCGGTGCGCCCGCTCCGCATCCCCGTAAAGCGCCAGCGCCGCCGCCAGTTGCGCCCGGGCGATCGGCGTGTCGAACGCATCGAGCCGCGATTCGGCGTAGTAGCGAAGGTCGCCGGCCGCGGCCCGCTTGTTGCGTGCCAGCACGTAGAGCGCATAGGCAATGGCATCGCTGCTGGTGTCCAGATCATTGTTATAGGACAGGACATTCTGCAGATTGTCGAGCGCCAGCCGCATCGCCTGGGCCGGCACGGCGTAATCCTTTTCCCGGGCCCGGGTCAGGAAATCGGTGACATAGGCGTCGAGCCACAGATCGCCGCCGCCCGGTCCCCACAGGCCGAAACTCCCGGCGGCCGCCTGATAGGCGAGCACCCGCTCGATCGCCGCCTGCACCCGGTCGCGCAGACCCTTGTCTTCGAGCAGCGCCGGCGGCGCGTCGAATTCGTCGACATAGAGCAGCGGCAGCGCCCGGCTGGTCGTCTGCTCCGCGCAGCCGAAGGGATAGCGGTCAAGCGACATCAGCAGCGCCGGCACGTCGATCCGCGACCGGCTGACGCTGACACTGACGCTGGCGCCGTCGAGATAGCTGGCCGCCAGCAGTTCGCCGTCGATGATCACGCTACCGCCATTCGCCGCCAGCGGCAGTTCAATCTGCCGGGCGATCGGCAGCGCCGCCGGCCGCACCGCGAGCGTCTGCGTATTCTCGAAGACGGTTCCGTCCGGACTGGTCAGGCGCATGGCGATCTCCGTCGTCCCAGGACGGTTTGCCTTCAGCCCCGCAAAAAGGGCCGTCGTGCCGCCCTCAGCCAGCGTGACGGATTGCGGAAGCTGCGCCTGATCGAGCGTCACCGCGTCACTGTCTGTCTCCAGCGCCACCCTGTAAGTACCGGCCGGACCATCCGTATTGGCGATGTCGAGCCGCAATTGCGACACATCGTCCGGCGCCAGGAACTGCGGCAGGCTGCTGGTGATGACCACCGGATCGCGCACGACGACATCCCGCACGGCCCCGCCGACGCCGGCCCCTGTCCAGGCCACCGCCATCAGCCGCAATGTGCCGTTGAACTGCGGAATGTCGAAGGCAATGGTCGCCTGTCCATCCGCATCCAGATCGACGATCCCGGAATAAAGGGCGACCAGCTTTTCCTTCGGCGGGCTGCCCTTCATGGCAAGGCCCGGCCCATCGCCGCCACTGCGGATGACACCCGACACGCCCTGCGATCCGTCGATCAGCCGGCCGTAGAGATCGCGCAGTTCGACGCCCATCCGGCGCTGGCCGAAATACCAGTCGACCGGATCGGGCGGGCTGTGCCGCGTCAGGTTGAGGATGCCGACATCGACCGCCGCGACGATGATGCGGGCGCCATCGGCGACATCCGAACCGCTGACCGAGACCGGCAGTTCCAGCGTGCTGTTCGGCCGGATCCTGTCCGGGACGTCAATCTCCACATCGAGGGCGCGCTGCCCGGGGCTGACCGACAGCCATTGGATGCCGACAGCACGCGCCGGCATGCGCGAATCGCTGTCCGAGCCCGGCCGGATCAGGGTCGCCGTCACGTAGGAACCGGCGCCCCAGCTTTCCCTGACGGGAATGTCGATGATCGCGCCCTCTTCCGGCACCGGCGCCGTGATGACATCATGCAGTTTTTCATCGGCAATGGTGACCAGAACCTCGCCCGCAAAACGCGGGGAGATCTGCAGTTTCGCCACATCGCCGACCTGGTAGCCCGGGCGGTCCAGCGCGATTTCCAGGCCATCCGGCGTTTCGGTCGACGCCGTGTCGACATACCATCCGGCGTTGAACTCGACGCTGGTCGCCGGACCGTCCGCATCGCCGGTCTCGACCTCCAGCCGGTAGCGCCCCCAATCCACCGTGACGGCGATTTCGGCGGCCCTGCCGGTGGCGGCGTCGATGGTGCCGTCGGAAACCTGCCGCGTATATTCAACCGGCTCGAACCGCCAGGAATTGCCGTCCCGATACCACTGATAATCGCGCTCGACCCGCACCAGCGACCATTTGAGGTCGCGGACATCGCGTTCCGCGCCATCCGGCCCGACCGCGAGCACCCGAAAGCGCGCCGTGGTGTCTTCGCCCACCAGCCCGCCGTCGAATTCCGGCTTGATGCCGATCATCATCCCGGCCGGACGCACCGCCATGGTGGCATTGCGTTCGACTGCCCGGCCGCCGCCCTCGCGCAGGCGCACCGCCAGGCCGGCGATCAGCGGCCGTGTCGTCGACGGCAGCACGCCGAGATCGATATCGATCATCGCCCTGCCGTCGGCATCGAGTCGCGGCACGTGGCTCAGCGCCATCTGATCGGCTGTCTCCTCCTCGTCAGCGAGGCCGAACACATAGCCCGGAAAACCGTCCAGACTGCGCCCCGTCCTGAGCCGCAGATCGGCTTCGAGATCGAGCCCGGCAGCCGGTGCGCCATAGAGGAATCGTCCGTCCACGCGGACCTGCTGCGGTTGCCCCGGCACCAGCGGCTGCTGCGGCACCGTCAGGTCGAATTCGATCCGGTCGGGACGGAAATCCTCGACCAGAAACCGCGATTCGGCCAGCGCCGTTTTCTTCGGATCGGTATGGATGCGCACGGTCCAGGCGCCGTGCATCGCATTGCGCGGCAGCGCCAGATCAAGCGCATAGCCGCCCTGCGGCCCGCCGTTTCGCACCAGGCGGCGCTCCTCCTTGCCGTCCGGCCGCTGGACGATGAAGGTCAGCGGCAATTGTGAAATCGCCGTCGCCTCGTCGTCGCGGGCGAGCGCCGACAGATGGACGGTCTCGCCGGCCCGGTAGATGCCGCGTTCGGTCCAGGCAAGGATATCGATCGGTCCGGGCGCCGGACGGCCTGTCACGCCGCGATCCGACAGGTCGAAACCGGCCCTGCCCATGTCGAGGAAAACGAAATCCCCGTCCTTGCCGTCGGCGGTCACCATGGCCGGCGCCAGCCCGGCCTTTCCGCGCACCAGGCCCGGGGCGAAATGGACACGTCCGTTCGCATCGGTGGTCGCCTGTCCCAGAACCTCATTGTTGCGGGCAAGCAGGGTCAGGGTCACATCCGGCAGCGGGGCGGCGCTTGCCAGCGACCGCGCGAAGACGTTGAGCCCGTCCGTGCCGGTGAAGGTCGACAGGCCGATATCGGAGACCACCAGCCACTGGGTCGCCCGCTGGGTCCACCTGTCGGGCCGGTCTCCGGCGACCTGCGCCAGCATCACATAGACGCCCGGCTTGCGGGCCGGCACGGCCTCGTCGATGGGGAAACTGGTGATCGTCTCCCGGTTGGGGTTCGACTGAACATCCAGCGTGCCCTCCCAGACCAGTTCGCCGAGATCGTCGCGAATGCGCTCCGCATCATATCCGTCGAGCTGCCTCAGAAATTGCGATTCCGACAGCAGCGGCGCCAGCGACCGGTCGCCGATCCGGAACAGTTCCACCGTCACCGCATCGGTATTGACGCTGACGACCGGAATGCCGCGCCGCGCGGTGCCGGGCAGAACGAAACTGTCGCCTGTAAACCGAACCGTCGGCGCCCGGTCGCGGATAAAGGCGTTGATGGTGACCGGACTTTCCAGCACTTCGCCGACGGCCGCCGGCAGGCCGCTGCGCAGGGTTATCCGGTAATTTTTTCCGTGATCCAGATCTTCGGCGCAGAGCTGCTCACCCTTGGCCATAACGTCGGCAGCCATCTGCCCGTCAAGAGTCACGAAGGACCGGTAATCGACGCCCGTCTTGACCAGCGGATCGGAAAAGCGCACGCAGATGCGGGCGCTGTTGCTGTCGGCATCGACCGTGTGTTCGACGACGCGGAACCCCTTGCGGGCCTTGAGGTCGCGGAAGTCCGCCCGCACCTGCGGCGCATCGACGAGGGCAAGGCTTGCCTTGTAGGCCTGCAGTGCCGAACGGAACAGGTGCCGCCACTCCAGGGATTTTGCCAGCAGATCGAGGGCTCTCGCCCGGTCGGTGCTGCTGCGCGACAGCTGGTAGCCGTTCAGCGCTGCCGCGGTCGCATCAAGCTGGTTGCGGTAGCTGCCCCGGCCCAGACGCTGCCAGCCGAGATTGGCCTGCGACAGTCCGAGCCACAGATCGACGTCGGCGGGCTCAATGGTGAGCGCTGACCGGAAATAATAAGCCGCTCTCCGGTAGGATCCGGCCGAAAGGTTGCTGCGCGCCGTGTCGGTGAGGGACACCAGGCCCGTATCGACCGGTTCCGCCGCAATGTCACGCAGCATCTGGCCGGCTTCCGATCTCATCCCGTCGGTAATGAAGTCCAGCGGCGGCGGTGCCCCGAGATCCGGCGCGCCGTCGCGTGAGACGACCTTGCCGGCCACTGCGCCCTCGAACGGCGCCGTGACCCCATGATCGGATTTCAGGAAGCACCATTGCGCCGAACGGTTGTAGGTAAAGGCCCGGCACTGATCATCACCAAGGCAGATCGCCTTGCATTGATCCAGCGACACGTCCTTTTCAGCCCGCAGATCGAAACCGAAAAAATCAGCATTCTCAAAGGTTTCGATCTGCCGTGTCTGCGCGCCTGCAGCGCCCGCAAACAGGCCCGCCACAAGCAGAACTCCCGCCGCCAGACGCATTTTTTCTGAATTTGATTTCCGTGACATGGTGCCTCCCGTCGCCGTATCTCGCCCATACCGCACGCCCCGTCGCCGGAGCGCCTTTGAAAGGCCCGTCAGTCACCGGGCCACCCCGACATGGCAACAGCAAATAAGGATATTTTCAAGGCGAAGGTGTTGATGGTGCCAAAATCCGGGATCGCGACGCCATCTCCCGGCCGTCGTTCAGCCGGCTTCGAGATCTTTCAACCGATCAAGGAATCGTGCCTTTCGGCTGTGACGTTCACGGATACCGTCAAGGCGGCGCGCAAAGTCGGCTCCCGTACCGTCCTCGGCCGCAAGAGCCGCAAGATCATGCAACAGCGCCGATGCGCGATCATAGCCCGATGCGTTGCACCGGGCGATCTCGCTTTCGATCTCCGTCCAGACCGATTCCCCTCTCTGGACCAGCGCATCGAGGCGTCTCCGTCGTTCCCGTTCGGCCTCGGCCCTCCGGCGTCTCTCCTCTTCCTCGCGCCGCTTGGCCGCCGCACGCTGGCGCGCCTGGCGAATGATTTCCGCGCGCGCCAGCAGTTCGGCGACAGTGCGCTCTCCGGGACCGGGTTCCTCACTCCGCGTGCTTCGCCGCAGCTCCGCCCCCACAGTGGGATCGCCTTGCGCAACGCGCAGCAGATAGTCGGTCTTCTCGGTCTCCGAGAGCGCGGCTATCGCCTCGCGTCCGGGGCTCCCCGCAAGCGCATGCGCGGTATCGTCGGCCTGTTCCGCAGCGGCCTGGACCAGGTCGCGGTCGATATCAAAAAAAGTGGCGGCCGCATCGAGCGGGCCGGTCAGCGGGCCGAGACCGGCAAGCGGCTCCTTCTCATTCGTCAAGCGGCCGGTCAATCGCCTGAAATTCGTAATACTGGTACTCGTTCACCGGTCTTTCCCGTCCTGTCAAACGATCGGATGATAGATTCCGGTCGTCTCCAGCGCCTCAAGCGCCTCGTCCAGCGTCACACCGCGGTCGACCGGCCACCACTGACCGGTGTGACGGAAATAGGAAATGTCAAACCGGTCGGCACTGACATATTCGAGCCGCACAAAAGGTGACGTGAACTCGCGCTCCGTGTACCGGTCCGGCCGGTCATTGCGAAAACGCTGCAGGAACCGATAATTGGCACCGTGCCATTTGCCGAAGATATCGATACAGTAATTGAACTCGGTCGGACGGATCTCCGGCAGAAAACGCGGCTTCAAAACCTCTTCGATGAATTTTTCGCAGGCCACGGTAATCGTGCGCTTTTCCAGATCCGACGGTTTCTTGCCGGCCCGTGCGCCGGTACGGACCCATCCTCCACGTGCCATGAATTCCGCCCAAATCGCTCAATTTCAAGAAGACCAGTCTGGCATTTCGGCGCAGTCAGGACTGCAAACACCACGGAAAATCCTAGCGATATGTCACCGCGAGACAAGAGCGCAACACCATGAAAGGCCGTTCCGGCCGAGTGTTCCCCAATATGTTTTCGGCATCGTCAATCACGCAGACTATAGCTGGTACTTCGCCCGCCGGCCTCCTCCTTTTTCAGGACATCGTGGCCTATCAGATCCGAGATGTCGTGCTGTGGAGAACCCAAGTGGACATATTGCACCATAATCTCCGCAATTTATGCGGTGATTACGGCCGTTATTCGCCGCAACAAAACAGTCAGGCGTTGAGGCAGCGGCCATCAGATCGTGTTCAAACACCAGATCCACCGCTCACAATTGCTCCAATCGCCGTCGAAGCTGCCACTCGCTATGGGTCATGGACCGTGGCGCCCCGCCTCGGTAATTCGGGTGCGTATCGTGCCAGATGCCGCTTGGTCCGCAACAGGGCTCTTCTCCACGGCCGCCGCCAAGATAAATGTCCTCGCACATGGCCAGCGCCAGTTCTTCGGCCTGCTCGAAAAGGGCGACATCATCCGCATAGGATTCCTCCGGCGGGCGGTCGGAAACATCATAGGTCGGGCCACCGACGTCAGCTATCTGCGACGCATCGGTACATTCCGCAATGAGCCTTCGGCAGGCGGCCTCTGTCCGAACCAGTGACTTGTCCAACGACGCGGTGCCAACCAGAACACGCAGCATCTGCGTCGCGATCTCCAGAGTCTGACCATTAACCGGATTGGTGCGGTCCGGCTTCGGTCATCGGCGGAACTCCACATCGAGCGTTTGATAAAATGGCAACGCCTGTCGGCGTTTACCCGAGCTTGCCGTCATCCAGCGCCTTGACGATCCAGTCGCGATACGTCCGGTCGGCATTGGCATCCTCGGGGTCCACCTTTGAGGCCTCCTCGATGAAATGGCGGTAATCGCGGCCCAATTCCTGGCCGCGGCGCGTATGCATATCGAGCGCGACATCGGGAATTTCGGGAAGGCGCTCGCCGAGCTCGGTGACATATCTGGCCCAATTGGCCATATCATCGCTCGTGCGGTCCTTTGTGCTGGTTGCCAGGGATCGGATGGCGTGGGCGGCAAACAGAAAACGGTCGCCGCCCGGGCGCGGATAGCGCTGATGCTGCTGATAGAGCGTTTCGATGAGAACAGGCGCGTTGCGGTCGCCGAAGCCAATATCCTCCACCGCCATGACGGTCAGCCGCGACCAGAGCATTTCCTCCAGTTCCGGACTGGTGATGTACATTTCCCAGCCCAGCAGCAGGGTGTTGTCGAGCAAGCCGCGACGGGTGCATTTTTGCAGGGCGGAAATGACTTCGTCGGCGGCAAAGCCATGGGCCGTCGTCGTGCGCTGCCAGGGATCGTCGGGCTGTTTTACCGTCTTCATGACAATATTCCCCCGGCCCAGCCGGCAATTTGCGACCAGAGCCTCTTGTAGCCGCTCCATTCGACGAATGGCGGCGGTGCCCAGTGCGGGCCGCAATCCGAGGTGAAGGCAACTGCCCTGCCGCGCCCGAAGGCACCGGCCACGATCAGCGGATCATCGCCCACCTTGGCGAGAACCGCGCAACCCGGTTTTGCCGCAACGCGGTTATAGCCGAGCAGCATGGGCCAGTCATCGCCGAGCCCGGCGGTGATCGGATGCGAAGCGTCGACCGTTTCCGGAACGATGCCCTGCGGAGTTTCCGCCCGGTCATCATGGCGCGACAGATGGACCGGCAAGGCTTCCTCGATGGCTGTCCCGGCATATTGCGCCTTGGCGTCGATCCCCTGGAAGGTCAGATAGCCGCCAACCATCACCAGGCCGCCGCCCGCCGCAACATAGTCGCGCATGGCCTCCAGCCGGTTGGGCATGGCGGTCGACCGGACAAAGGTGTCGGGATGCAGCAGCAATGTGTTGGCGCCGATATCGGACAGGATGACGCAATCATACGCGGCCAGTTCCTCCGCCGTTTGCGGAAAGGCGCGTGCGGCCACATGCGATGGCTGAAACGTGACGTCCCAGCCGGCCTGTTCGAGGGCTTGCTTAAGCCATTGAACGCCTTCGGCATATTCCGTCGTGGTGAAACTGTCGAAGCCCTTCTGGTGGATGGAATGAACAGTCCAGGACTCACCTGCAATGAGAGTGCGGAGCTTTTTCATCGGCCGGCCTTTCCTTCAATCATGGAAACCGAACGGCGGACAATGAGCTCGACCGGGAGCCGGGTCAGCGGAACGGTCTCGGTTTTGTCGATCACGCAAAGCAAACGCTTGAACGCCAGACGGCCCATCTCGGCAACCGGTTGACGGATCGTCGTCAGCGGCGGATCGATCAATTCGGCAAAGGGCATGTCGTCGAAGCCGACCAGGGAAATGTCCTTCGGGATCGAGAGCCCTGCCCGGTGAAATGCCTGCAATATGCCGATGGCGAGATAGTCGCTGCACGCGACGATGGCGGTCGGCCGATCGGTCAATTCGAGCAACCGGGTCGCCGCCGCAAAGCCATGATCGCGCGAATAGTCACCAAACCACATCCAGTCCGGACGCGTCGGCAGACCGGCTTCCGCCATGGCGCGCAAAAACCCCGCATATCGTTCCCGAACGCTGAAAAGGCCCTCCGGGCCGGTGATCAGCGCGATATCGGTATGGCCCGCCTCGATCAGATGGCGCGTCGCGAGATAGGCGCCATGCTCGTTTTCGACCACAACGCGCGGCACGCTGACGCCGACTATGTCCTCATCCAGCAACACGACATTCCGGTACTGTGCCAAATGGGCCGCCAGCGCCCCCTCATCGGGCCGGTTGATCATCAGGATCAGGCCGTCGACATGCCGGTCCGACAGGCGGCGGAACGCGTCGCGCTCCTTGTCCGGATCCCCATGGGTCGACGACAGATAAACCGCATAGCCGTGCCGGTCGGCCTCCGACTCGACCGCCGCGGCCAGCTCGGCAAAGAACGGATTGGCGATCTCCGGGGCGACGAGACCGATGGCCTCGGCCCGGCCGGTCGACAGGCGCTTGGCCAGAAGGTTGGGACGGTAGTCGAGCTTGGCCACCGCCGCATCGATGCGTGCACGCGTTGCCGGCGGCAGATCGATGCGATTGTTGAGGTAACGCGACACCGCCGTCGGCGAGACGCCCGCCTCTTGTGCAACCTCGGTCAATGTCGCCATCGACAAACCTCGCGATTCGTGCCGGCCGCGCCTGTCACGGCATCACCCAGTCGCAGATCTCCAGCACCGCCGATGGCGCCGTGCAGGCCAGCAATTCCGCGGTGCTTCGGGCATAGTCGACCGCACCGCCACGAACGGTTCCCAGATAGGCCCGCCGGACCGCCGTTACGTCATATCCATGCGCCAGCAGATCGATGAACGCGACCTGCAATGGGCCAAGGCCCGGATTGAAGGCCACGCTTTCGATTGCCGCGCCGGAGATCAGGTTTCCGTCGGCAAGTTCGAGCACAACCGCCCCGGGACATTTGCTGTAAGGGGCATGCGCCCGCGCGCCGGCCTGCCGCAGGCGTGCGGCGGTCGCTGCCGGCACCCGGTCCGGTTGAAGATCCAGATCCGGCCATGCAATCCGTCCGGGCGACACGCCCGTTTCGCCGAGATAGGCCGGATCGAACGGCCAGGGGTAGAGATCAGCCAGCGACAGCGTATGGCCGAGCGGATCGATCACTTGCAGCGACCGGTCCCTGTCGAACTCGGCGAGAAATTGCCGGCAATGGCCGCAGGGATGCGCTTCA
Organism: Rhizobiaceae bacterium; assembly: GCA_028279875.1. Classification (GTDB taxonomy): domain Bacteria; phylum Pseudomonadota; class Alphaproteobacteria; order Rhizobiales; family Rhizobiaceae; genus Hoeflea_A. Next base: position 12,472 of record JANQMU010000098.1, on the reverse strand, counting down.
TTGAGGGCAATGACCGAGATCGACGTGCCGCGGTTGAAGGCGCGGGTGAAAACGAACCCTTCCGCATGAATGGAAAAACCCAGATGGCTGCTTGGGAATTCGACATTGCCGCCGAAGATCATATGGCCGGATGCCTCTTCAAGGCCAACGGCGCCGACGGTAAATCCGGAAATCGGCGGTCGGGATGCGTCTTCAGCGACACCGATGGCCAGCAGCATCAGCTCCAGTGCGCTTTCCAGATTGAACTGTGCCATAAGCGCCGCAACGTCCGCCGCCGGAAGCATACCACCGAGATTTTCAGCGAGCCGCGATCCGCTCCAGTCGACACGCGTCCTGATCTCGGCGGTCAGCGCATCGCCGCATTGCGCGACCAGTGCCCGATGGCGCGCCTTTGCCGTGGCATTCGCCTGAAACGGATTGTCGCTCATGCGAAACCTTTCGCCATGTGTTGCAGCACCGGCGTGGCGCGATGACAGGCGGCGCAAGATCGCATTTGACAAAACCCCGTAAAGTGGCGTTAGATCGCTATGTAAACCGCTTTACTAGGCGTAGGTCAAATGGGTTCTGTGCTAATTCGCAATGCGACGGTGTTGACTGTGGACACAGAAAACCGTGTGTTTGAAGGGGGATGGATCACCTTTGAGGACAGCCGGATAACCGGTGTCGGCTCCCGGGAAACAACGCCGGATCCATCGAATTTCGACGAAACCAGCACACTGGACGGCCATCTGGTTTTACCGGGACTCGTCAACGCACACACCCATTCGGCGATGGTGCTGTTTCGCGGCCATTCGGAGGGGCAGAGCCTCTTGACCATGCAGGGCTGGTACAACGCCATTCGCGAACCGGAATTGTCGCTTGTCGCCGCGGATATCGGCCCCGCGGTGGCCCTTTCATGCGCCGAGATGGTGCTGTCGGGGACAACCACCTTTTGCGACCAGTATTTTTTCGCCGAGGAGATTGCCGAGGCGGCCGAGGCAAGCGGTCTGCGCGCCGTTATTGCCTATGGGATCGTCGAACTTGACGATGCTGCGCATGGCCGGCAGGAACTCGCAAGGGCCGCCGACTTCGTCGCGCGACGACGTGGCAACGGCAGTCGGATCATCCCGTGGCTCGGGCCGCATGCCCCTTACATCGACAACGCCGAAGACCTGATCAGGGCGGAAGTGGCGACGGCACTGGAACATGATTGCGGCCTGCATCTGCATATGGCCGTCGGTCCGGAGGACAATCAACAGACGCTGGAACGCTACGGCCTGACGGCTGCGCAGGCGCTGCAGCGTGACGGATTTTTCAAGGGTCGCGTCCATGCCGCCCATTGCCTGGATCTTTCAAAGGAGGATATTGCCGTCTTTGCAAGCGCCGACCGCGCATCGATCGCCTATTGCGCATCCGCCGGCCTGCGTTCCGGGCGCCAGGGCATATGCCCGGCGGTCGCGCTGCGGAAGGCCGGGGTGACGGTGGCGCTGGGCACCGACAATGTGGCCGCCAACAATTCCTATGACATGATCCTGGAAATGCGCATCGCCGGACACGCCGCCTCGCATCGCGAGGGCCGGGCGCAGCCGCTTTCCAGCCGGGACCTGCTGCGCATGGCGACCATCGACGGTGCCCGGGCGCTCGGGCTCGACGATGCAATCGGCTCTCTGGAAACCGACAAATCCGCCGATATCATCGCCATCGACCTCAGCGGGCCCGGCTACTCGGAAACCCCGGACCCGGAGACCCTCCTGATCTATTCCGGCAGCGGCCGGGATGTCACCCAGGTCTGGGTGGCGGGAGAGCATCTGGTGCGCGATGGTGCACTGACAAGGCGCGATTTCAGTGAAATCCGCGGGAGCTATGCGCGAACCTACAGGGATTTCTGGGCCCGGGTCGAAGCGGCGCGAAGGGTGGCGTAGGTGGGCGAAATCAGCCTCATTTTCGATACGGATGGCGGGGTGGATGATGCGCAGGCCCTGCTGCTGCTCATTGCCAATGGCCGCACGCCCGATGCGATCACGACGGTATTCGGCAATGTCGACATGCCGGCGGCGACCAGAAACATGCTCGCAACCCTCGCCGTCGCGGGCGTTGACGTGCCGGTCCATCAGGGCGCCGCAGGCCCGTTGACCCAGCATGCGGTCGACGCAAAACACATCCACGGCGACGACGGCCTTGGCGGCGCGCCCCGGCCCGACCGCATCGGCGAGCCGGCCGGTGACGATGCCATCGGCTTTCTGCGGGAGAGTCTTGGAGCCGCGGCGAAGCGCGGCGAAACGATCGACATGCTGATGATCGGCCCCCTGACCAACCTCGCCATGGCATTGCGGCTCGATCCGGTGATCGCCGCCGGTATCGGTCAACTCACCATCATGGGCGGCACTGTCTACGGGCGCGGCAATACGACCCCGGCCGCGGAGTTCAACATCTTCGCGGACCCGGAAGCCGCCAGCATCGTGTTCGGCGCGGATATCAAGACGGTCGTGGTTCCCTGGGAACCCTGCGTCACGCACTTCATGGAAGGGCCGCAAGTCGACGCACTCTTTGCCGACGTGGCGGACGGCCCCTACAGACAATTTGCCCAGGCCCTGGCCCGGCACGTTCGCCAGACGGTCGCAGGCTATGGCGGCGGCGACGCCTTTCGGTTTGTCGACCCGTTCGCAGCGGCAATCGTGGTCGACCCCACCATCATCAGCAAGTCGGTCAGCGCATCGGTGGACGTTGCGCTGGCCCCGGGACTGACCCGCGGCATGACGCTTGTCGATCCGTCGGGCCGTCTGGGCACCCCCGCCGTCACCCTCGTCGAGGAAGCCGATCTCCAGCGCCTTGTCGCACTCTACGCCAAGTCGCTGGCGTATACACCAGCCACCACAAAGAACCGATCCTAACAGGAGGACACACAATGCAGTCGATATCCTTTACCCGGCGTATGTTCACCGGTCTGGCAATGGCCGCGGGCATTGCCATCGCTTTCCCGCCACAGACGGTCCTGGCTGAAGAATACTCGGCCGACAACCCGCTCAAGGTCGCCCTGGTGGTCCACGGGAATCTCGGCGACAAGAGCTTCTTTGACAGCGCGGCTTCAGGGGTCAAGAGGGCGGCCGAAGAGCTTCCCGTCGAAGCAACGATCATCGAAACCGGCCTCGACCGCGGCCGGTGGCAGCCGGGTCTCGCCGATGCCGCCGACAGCGGTTTTGATGTCGTGATCGCCGGAACCTGGGAAATGAGCGGATTCATGCAGGAATTGTCGTCCGAATTTCCCGACACCAAATTCATCCTGTTTGACGATACGCCGGATTTTTCCAACGGTGACTTTCCGAACATCCTTGCCATCCAGTACCGCACGTCGACCGGTGGTTACCTGGCCGGCTATGCGGCCGCCAAACTCTCCAAGACCGGCAAGCTGGGTGAAATCCTCGGCGTCGAGGGGGCAACCGTCGTGGAATTCGCCGTCGGCTTCGAGCAGGGTGCGAAGGATGCCAATCCCGATGTCGAGGTGACCCGGGCGGTCGCCGGCAGCTTCACCGACCCGGCCAAGGGCAAGGAGCTTGCCCTGGCGCAGTTCGCGCAAGGGGTGGATATCGTGTTTCCGATCGCCGGCGGCACCGGCATCGGCGCCCTGCAGGCCGCCCGCGATGAAGGCAAGCTCGCCGTCGGCGTCGACAGCGACCAGGCGGAGATATTCGCGCCGACCGATCCAGCCCAGGCCGAAGTGATCTTCACCTCGGTGGAGAAGAAGGTGGGCCAGTCGCTCTACACGGCCCTGCAGCAGACGCTGGACGGCAGTGCACCCTATGGTTCGGGTATTCTGCTTGGCCTTGCCGACGGTGCCGTCGGGCTTGCCAAGAACAGCTACTACAAGAAGATCGTGCCCGCCGAATTGCAGGCTGAGATCGAAGAGGTCGAAGACAAGATCATTTCCGGCGAGATCGTCGTCGAAACCGTGATGCAATAGCAATGTCCGCCCCGTCCGTTCACCGGGCGGGGCGCCCGCCATCCAGCCAGACGAGCATTGCCAGATGAGCGCCGAATGACACCGCTGCTTGAAGCCGTTTCGATCGACAAGACCTATCCGGGGGGAACGGTCGCCAACGACCGGGTCAATCTGACCGTCAATTCCGGCGAAATCCACGCTGTCGTCGGCGAAAACGGCGCTGGCAAGTCCACCCTGATGAAAATCCTCTTCGGCGTCGAGCAACCCGACGGCGGCGAGATCAGGCTGGACGGCAAGCCTGTCAGCTTCGCCGATCCGGGCGAAGCCATCGAAGCCGGCATCGGCATGGTATTTCAGCATTTTTCGCTGGTACCCACATTCTCTGTCTATGAGAACGTCGTGCTTGGCGCGGAACCGCGCAACGGCATCACCTTCGACCGCGCCAGGGCTATTGCAGAAGTCAAGGAACTTTCGGAGCGCTACCGGCTGCATGTCGATCCCCTGCCACCGGTCGGCCAGCTTCCGGTCGGCCAGCAGCAGCGGGTGGAAATCCTCAAGGCGCTCTACCGCAGCGCCCGGGTGGTCATTCTCGACGAGCCGACGGCGGTTCTGGCGCCACAGGAGGTCGTCGAACTGTTCGCCGCCGTCCGTTCGCTTGCCGCGCAGGGCTGCACGGTGATCTTCATCGCCCACAAACTGCCCGAGGTTCTGGAAATCTCCGATCGCATCACGGTGATGCGTGGCGGCAAGAGCGTCGGCGAAGTGCAGGCCAGCGAGGCGACTGAGCAGAGCCTTGCAACCATGATGGTCGGTCGCGAGATCACGCTCCGCGTCGACCGTCATGCCAATGACGGCGCCCGGACGCTGGCGGTCAAGGATCTGAAAATCGTCGGAGAGGCCGGCACCACCGTTTGCGGCGAGCTCGACATCAACGTGCATGCGGGTGAAATCGTCGGACTGGTCGGCGTCGAGGGCAACGGCCAGGCTGAACTGCTCAACGCGGTCGCAGGCCTTTGCCCGATCGATGGCGGAACGATAACCCTGGACGGCGCCGACCTGTCGCCGCTGGATGTCCGGGAACGCCGCGCCCTGGGGCTGGCGAGCATTCCCGAAGACCGCATCGCGCTCGGTCTGGCAACCGGCTCCACCGTCGCGGAGAACCTTGTGGCGACGCGGCTCTATGACAGCCGCTTCGTCCGTCGCGGGCTGCTCGATCTGAAGGCCATCAAAGCCTATGCCGAGCAGCTCATCGATCGTTTCTCCATTCGGGTGGGCGGCTCTCTTTCCGCGATTGGCACGCTGTCCGGCGGCAACATGCAAAAGGTCGTCGTCGCCCGGGAACTCGCCGAGCAGCCAAAGGTGCTGCTGGTCAGCCAGCCGACCCGCGGTGTTGACCTGGCGGCGACGCAGTTCATCTGGCGCTCGATCACCGGCGCCCGCGATGCCGGCGCCGCGGTCCTGCTGAGCTCAGCGGATCTGTCCGAGCTGCTGGCGCTGGCCGACCGGCTGGTGGTCTTCTATCGCGGCCGGATTGTCGCCGCTTTCGTCAATTCGGACGATCTCGCGCCCGAAACCCTTGGCGCCTACATGCTGGGCATCGAAACGCAGGAACCAGAAGCCATGCGGGCGGGCCTGCGATGAACGCGTCAAACGCAACCCGGTGGAGGACCGTGGGCCGCGAGGCCGGTAAGGCTCTTGCGGCGGCGCTGATTGCCCTGCTGGTCGCCTTCATCATCGTGATGGCGACGTCGGAGGATCCGATCAAGGCCTTCAGGACCCTCCTGACCGCGCCGCTGTCGAGCAAGCGCACGGTCGGCCTGTGGATCGACGAGGTGGCGAAGCTGACATTGACCGGCCTGGCGTTCAGCCTTGTGTTCCAGGCACGGCAGTTTTCGCTTGGCGTGCAGGGCCAGGCCTATGTCGGCGCCCTGTTCGCGACCTTCGTCGCGATGTCGCCCCTCGGCGCGACGTGGATGGCGATCCCGCTGGGGATCACCGCCGCGATGATGGCCGGCGCCGCCTACGGGTTCATTCCCGGCTACGCCAAGGCGCGGTTCGGCGCCAATGAGATCGTCTCGTCGCTGATGCTCAACTATATCGCCATCCGGGTGGTCAATTACATGGTGCGCGCCCACCTGGCGCCGGAAGGCACCGGCCAGTTGATGACCAACAAGTTTCCAAGCGAGGCGATCTTCCCGGCCATCATTCGCGGCACGCGTTTCGATCTCGGCATCATCATTGCCGCCGTGATGGTCTTTGTCGTCTGGTTCCTGCTCTACCGCACGAACTGGGGGCTGAAGCTGCGGCTCGTCGGCGACAATCAGCGCTTTGCCGAATATGCCGGCATTCGCGCCGGCGCCATCATGGTCGGCGCCATGACCGCCGCGGGCGCCATCGGCGGCCTGCTGGGGGCCGTCTATGTGCACGGGCGGGCCTTCGGCCGGCTGGCCATCGATTTCGACGGCAATCTTGCCTTCGAGGGCATCCTGATCGCCATCGTGGCGCGCGACCGGCCGCTGGCCGTTCCCGTCGTGGCGGTGTTTTACGGCTATCTGCGCCAGGGCGCGCAGTTGATGAACATCCGGACCGACGTGCCGAGCGAGGTGATCAGTATCGTCCAGGCCGTCATCATCCTGCTGGTGGCCTCGTCCTTCACCGTTCCCGGCCGCAAATTCTGGGCGAGGATCCTGCATCCCCGACCGCCGGCGAAAGCGGCAAAGCAGGAGGCCGCGGGCCAATGATCGAACTTCTGGCGACGGTCTTTTCCGCGACATTCTTCATCACCATCATTCGCACGTCCACGCCGTTGCTGTTTGCAACGCTCGGCGGCCTGATTTCGGACCGGTCGGGGGCCCTCAACGTGGCGCTCGAGGGCATGATGCTCATTGCCGCGCTGACGGCCGTTATCGTTTCCGTCCATTCGCCCTGGTATATCGCCGTCCTGGCGGGCCTCGCCGCCGGCGGCCTGCTCGGCGCGCTCATGGGCCTGTTCCATTTGAAGCTGAAGGCCGACATCATCCTGGTGGGTTTCGCAGTCAATATCCTGGCTGCAGGCGGAACCGTCTTCGTGCTGTCGCTTGCGACCGGCGGCGACAAGGGCACCTCCATCAACCTGCAGTCCAAGGCCATTCCCGAGGTCGATCTTTCCTTTCTGACGGCCATTCCGATTGTCGGAGACACGCTCGACCGGTTCCTGTCCGGCCATTCGATCCTGAGCTGGCTGGCGGCGCTGACGGTCTTTGCGATCTGGTATTTCCTCTATCGCACCCCCTACGGTCTGTGGCTGCGTGGCGTCGGCGAATACCCGGCGGCCCCGGAAGCCGCCGGCGTTCCGATCAACAAGGTGCGCTTCTGGAGCCTGGTGGCATCCGGCGCGCTGGCCGGAATCGGCGGCGCGCAGCTGGCGATGTTCAACTATATCGGCTTCACCCGCGATATGACGGCCGGGCGCGGCTTCATCGCCCTCGGCGCGGTGCTGCTGGGTGCGCGCCACCCCGTCGGCGCCATGCTGGCGGCACTGTTGTTCGGCGTATTCGAGGCGCTGTCGATCGTCATGCCCAACCTCTTCAACTGGATTCCGGGCGAGCTGATCCAGACCATTCCCTTCGTGGTCACCATCATCGCACTCATCCTGTTCAGCTACCGCGCTCAGAAAGCCCGGGAGACCAAGCTGGCGAGCGACCTTTGAGCGGGCCCGACGATCTCCTGCTCAACGCCCGCGACGAAGTCGCCATCCGGCAGAATCTTGCCCTGGTGGCGCTGGGCAAGCAGCCGGCCGACCGCGTCATCGAGGTCGGACGGCTGTTCGCGGCGCATTCGCGTCAATGGCTCGACAACCATGAAATCGTCGTTTCGGGGCGGCGCATCGCCTATATCGGCCCGGTCGGCTCCTATCGCGGCGACGTTGCCGAGCGGCTGAAATATCCGACGCTTTCCGCCATTCCCGGCCTGGGCGAAGTCCACAAGCATATTGAATCGACCCATCTGACGCCCGAGCATGAAGCCGCGCTGGTCATCCCGCGCGGCAACACCTGGACCTGCGAGGCAAGCCACGAATTCGCCAATGTCAGCGGGTCCCGCAATACCGAATTCTGGCAGAAGGCGCGGCTGGCGGGGTCACCGCTGAAGATCTTCATCCAGCCGGGATCGGCGGTGCCGCCAAGCGCCTGGGAGGAAAGCGGCGGCCACTACGGCTATGACGAGCAGAAGGCCTTTCTGGCCGGCGATCTGTCCGTCACCAGTCTCGACGAGGTCATGGACTGGCCGTCCGTCTGGGATCCGGCCAATCCCGGTTATGAGCGCATCTGGGACATGATCCGCGCGACATTCGAAATGCGCGGCGTGGTGGAGGGGCACGGCTCGGGCCTCACCGATCCGCACGAGATTTCCGCCTTCATCGCCGCCGGGCTGTCCTCCGATCACGAGGTCTGGGCGCTCGATGAGGCCTGGAACCGGTTGCAGCGCGGCATTTTTACCGAGTTGCGGCCCTTCTCCTACGACGCGATCATCCCGGGACTGATCGAACGCGGGCTCAAGGACTGGTCGAACATCGCCTTCACGACGGATGACCGCAGCGCCTCGCAAACACTGGAAATCGGCGCCACGGACCACAATGTGCGCCACGCCGTTATGCACGGGCTCGATCCCGAGACGGCGATCCAGTGCGCGACCATCAATCCGGCGCGTCACATGCGGATCGACCAATGGGTGGGTTCGATCGCGCCGGGCCGCTATGCCGATATTGTCCTGCTGGACGATGTCGCTTCCGTCGCCATCGCCCATGTCTATGCCGATGGTGTTCTGGCCTCCGACGGCAAGCGCTTCGTCGGCGAGACGCCTAATATCGACTGGCCGCACTGGGCAACGCGGACCATGAATGTGGGCCGCAGCCTTTCCGCCGCCGATTTCGAGATTGCGGCCGAGCCGGGCCGCAGCTCCATGCAGGCCGCGGTGCTGCGCCCCTTCCACTGGAACGAGGATTTCCTGACCGAGGAACTCACTGTCCGGGACGGCCTGGTGCAGCGCGACGCCGACCGGCTGATCACCAAATGGGCACTGATCGACCGCTATCGCGGCGATGGCGCCGTCGCCAAAATGTTCTGGACGGGGTGTGGGCCGAAAGATGCCGACACCGCGCTCGCCTGCTCCGTCGCCCATGACAGCCACAACGTGTGGGTGATCGGCTCGTCGGACCGGGCCATGGCCGATGCCGTCAACCATCTGCAGGACATCGGCGGCGGCTGGGTGCTGGTGCACGGAGGCGAGATCGCCGGCACGGTCCGCTACGAAATCGCCGGACTGATGACCGCCCGCCCGGCCGAGGCGCTCGATACCGAGATGAAGACGTTTCTGGCGGCGGCCGACAGGGTGACCTGGATGTACACGCCCAGCGCCCTCAATCTGTGGAAACCGGGTTTTCCCGAATTCCTGATCTTCGCCACCCTTACCTGTTCGCCATGGCGGTGGGTTCTGGTTGCGCCGTCCAAACGGGCGCCCCAGGGTTTCGTCAACGTTCAGACCGGCGAAACCCACCCGGTCGTCTGGTAGCCGGTGGTCACTGCCTTTGAAACTGCCTTTGAATGAGCGTTTCGATTTCGCTTAAATGCGGCATCGCCGGCGCCGTGCCGCGCCGCGTGACGGCAATGCCCGCCGTGGCACAGCCGAACCGGACGGCGTCAAGCGGCGACAAACCGCGCGACAGGGCCGCCGAGAACCCGCCGACAAACGCATCCCCCGCCCCCGTCGTATCGACGACATCGCCGGCCGAAATGGCCGGCACATGCTCAGTGCGTTCGGCGGTGTGATAGAGCACACCGCGCGCGCCCAGCGTCACCAGCGCCGCCTTGACGCCCTTTGCCAGGAAGAACGCACCGGCGCGGGCGGCATCATCGGGCGTTGCGACCTCAAACCCGACAAGCGCCGCGGCCTCCGTCTCATTCGGGACGATGTAATCGCAACAGGCGTAGATGTCATCGGGAAACGGCTCCGCCGGCGCCGGGTTGAAAATGGTCGTCACGCCGGCGGCACTGGCGATCTTCAGGGCATGCAGCGCGGCATCGGCCGGTTGCTCCAGTTGCGTCACAAACAGGCCGGCCTGCTCGATGGTCTCGCGCGCCGCCTCGACATCCTCGATGCCGATCGTGCCGGCGGCGCCCGGATAGACGATGATGGCATTGGCGCCATCGTCTTCATTGACATAGATGAAGGCGGCGCCGGTCGGCATGTCCGGCATCTGCACCAGAACAGGCGAAACGCCGGATTCGGCATAAAGGTTCAGCGCCATATCCCCGAACGTGTCACGACCGATCCTGGAGATGAAATGCACGTCACCGCCGGCCCGTGCCGCGGCCACCGCCTGGTTCGACCCCTTGCCGCCCGGCCCGACGGAAAACCCGGATCCGGTAATCGTCTCTCCGAGCTTCGGCATCCGCCTGGCCACATAGGCCGTATCCGCCACGAAAATCCCCAGGATAACGATACCGGTTTTCATTGATTTGCCCCCACTGTGCCCGACGCCAACACCATAGCATTCCCGACGCGAAATGAAGCGGTCACTCGAAACAAGCTGAAAAGGGAGTAAAATTAGTAAACTGTCACCGTAATTCGGCCAAACTGGTTATAATGGACAGCGGTCGGGGCGTGTAAAACTCAAGTCCGGCCATCGGCGACGCTACAGCGGATCCCGGCGTTGACAGCCGGCCGATCTGACGCAAAAACCCGGAGCCGTCGGAACACAGTTTACGGGGGGAGACCATGAGCAAATATGTGTGGCAGCATGCTATCGAGGGCGAAGCCGACCGGCTGCGCATGATGTCGGATCTGCTCGATCCCAACAGCCGGCACCATCTGGCAATGCTGCCATTGCAGGAAGATTGTCATTGCCTGGAGGTCGGCGCCGGAAACGGCTCGCTCTCGCAATGGATCGCCGGGGAACTGCGACCGGGCAGCCGCGTCGTCGCGACGGACCTGGCTCCGGAATTGATGGACGGCATCGAAACCGACAATCTGGAGGTTCGTGGGCTTGACATCGTCAAGGACGGGCTGCCGGAAAACACCTATGACCTGGTGCTTCTCAGGGCGCTTCTGCACCACCTGCCGACCCGTATGGAGGTTGTCGAGACCATCGCGAAAGCCGTCAAGCCGGGCGGCTGGGTGTTCATCCAGGAGCCGGATTTCTATCCGACACTGGTGGCCGAGCCGGCGGAAGCCGCGGAATTCTGGCGCGCCTTTCTGCGCTGGTCCGCAACCCGAGACATCGACTATTTCATCGGCCGCAAGATCGCCCGGAAGTTCCAGCAGCTCGGCCTGCAGAACATCACGGCGGAAGGCCATGCGCAGCTCTACAATGGCGGTTCGCTGTTTGCCCGCTGGTGGCAGCTCAGCCTGCAGGTCGCCGCGGACACCATGCTGGCGGAAGGCGCTGTCACGCGGCAACAGCTCGACAGCTTCATGGCGCTCTACGACGATCCAAAACACTGGACAATGACGATCGCGTTTACCGTCACCTGCGGCCGGCGTCCCTACCGCGAACCGTAATTGCTCTCACTTTTTGCTGCAACAAACAAAATCAATCGCCACACAAAAGATCAATTGACACGTATTTTCTTTCCGTCGCGTTCCAGTTCGTGCAGGTGCAGCTCCAGAAACTAGGAGGAGCAGGAGCGCTCACTGTGCATGTCGTACCCTTCACGGGATGACAAATCATTTTATACTCGAACACATTTTCACTGACGCAAAATCCTCTGTACTCATGGGTCTGATCCGGCCCCAGCTCTTCGCTGAACGTGCATTCTCCCTTTTGGCAGTTCAAGGACACCACTTCCTTGGCCACCGCCGGGCCTGCCATGAGAGACAGGGTGCCGCAGAGAATCAACGTATTGATAAGTGCTTTTAGAGACCGTCTTGAAAGTCCTCGGATGAGGATTGGCGAGCGATTTTTTCCCTCTCGCGCGGCGCCGAACGCAGTCGATGCCGGCGGCGAGGATCGGCAACAAAGCGAAGGGGAAAAAGCGCCGCCAAGCCGACCCGATGGTCTTTCAAGACGGCCTTTTAGAGCTATCTTCTGTTTTCCAGGCGTGTTGACGGGTTCAATGGTCAAAAACAAATCCTGATAGGTCTGCCCGTTTCCACATTCACTCATTCGGGCCCTTGCAATAAACATCCATCGTCGTGTTTTGTGTTTTGGTCGCCCAATTCGTGCAGTCGCAAGACCACTGCCCTTTGTCATCATCGAAATATGCCCCGTCGCAGGTCATGCCCTTCACGGCATGACAAACCATATTCGTATTGGTGCCGTTGTTAGGATAGCCTTCACAATTTCCAATAAATGTCCTGGATTGCAACGGCCCGAACTTTTCGTCATAGGCACATTTCGCTTGCTGGCAGTGCAAATACGTCTGGGCCGCCGCCGGGCCTGCCAATGCAGTCAGGATGCCGCCGAGTAACAATATTCTGATCAGATCTTTCATCGCTCTCTCCCGTTTTTGTCCGGTTCCGCACCCACGTTTCGCCGGAACAAACAAGATCAATCTTCGCAATCAAGATCAATCGTCACGT
>JANQMU010000090.1 GCA_028279875.1 Rhizobiaceae bacterium | reverse complement strand
AACCCGAAATCGCAGACCCCATGGATGGCGACGTCGTCACGGATGTGGCGATTGTCGGCGGTGGATTCACCGGTCTTTCCACCGCGCTGCATCTCGGTGAGCGCGGCGTCGAATGTCATGTGCTCGAGGCGCGGAAAATCGGATTTGGCGGCTCCGGACGCAATGTCGGTCTGGTGAATGCCGGGTTGTGGCTGCCGCCGCAGGAGGTGCACAGGAGACTGGGTGAAAAGCGCGGCGCCGATCTCATCAAAACACTTGGAGAGGCCCCCGACTACGTGTTTTCGCTGATCGAGAGGCACCAGATCCAGTGTGAGGCGACGCGAACCGGGACGATCCATGCCGCCCATTCGCCAAGGGGCTATCGGGATCTCGCGCGGCGGGCCGAGGCGTGGCAACGGCTCGGCGCTCCGGTTGCCCTGCTGAACCGGGACGAAGCGGCGGAAAAGATCGGCTCCGACGCCTTTTACGGAGGCTTGCTCGACCGGCGCGCCGGCACCATCAATCCCATGGATTTCGTGCGCGGGCTGGCGCGCGCCGCCATCGGCGCGAAAGCCAGGGTGCATGCCGGTGTGACCGTCAAGAGCCTTCGTCCGGACGGTGGCAAATGGATCCTGGAGACAGCGGGCGGGACGTTTACCGCCAACAGGGTCGTGCTGGGAACCAATGCCTATACGGACGATCTGTGGCCGGGCTTGAAGCGCACATTCACGCCTATCCATTATTTCCAGCTGGCGAGCGAGCCGCTCGGCGAACGGGCCATGGCCATTCTCAAGGAAGGACAGGGCCTGTGGGACACCGGCCCGATCATGTTTTCCCTGCGCCGCGATGGTTTCGGGCGCATCCTCATCGGCAGCATGGGGAAGGTGATCGGCGGCGAGAACGGCCTGTCGCGACGCTGGGCCTCGCACCGCCTGCGCCGCCTTTTCCCGGCGCTTGGTCCCGTTGCGTGGCAATCATCCTGGCACGGCAAAATCGCCATGACGCCGGACCATCTGCCGCGTATTCACCGGCTGGCCGACGGCCTCTATACGCCCATCGGCTATAACGGGCGGGGCATCACGACCGGGGTGATTTTCGGCCGGGCGATGGCCGACATGCTGGCCGGCGGCGGCGAAGACGATATGCCGCTGGCGTTCTCCGATCCGAGGCCGCTGGCATCGGCACCGGTCATGTCACGGCTCTACGAGACCGCGTTCAAGGCCAACCAGCTTTTCAGGAGCATCTGGCGCTGAGGAGACCGGGTGTTCGGCGTTTGAGGTTTCAGTGGTTTTCGTGTGTTTGTTTTCGGCCTACCCAGGGACAAAGTATCGCGCGATCAATATCCGGTGACGTCTTCCGGCTGGAAGCCTTTGGCCGGGTGGGGTTTTCGACCCAATATGTTCTTGAGCACATTGTTCATCGTTGCTCGGTCATTGTCGAAACCGCCATGTGTTTCAGAGTCTGTTATTGATTTCGCGCGACCCGCATAGTGGATTGTATGGTTTGATTTCAGCGTCAGCTTTTTTGCGTATTCCTCCATCCCAAGGAGCGGCGTTTTTTTCCGCTCTTCAAACGCTCTGGAAATGAAATACAACAGGGACTTTCGATAGGGACCAACGGAATCGTCGCGCTCCCGGTCATCGATGAGGTTGTATTGCCACATTTTGGCGATTCCACTGGCAGCACCGGATCGACCGATATTCGGATGATAGATGCTTTCAAAAAGATCGATGGTGCAGGCCGGAGCCAGGAGCGAGCACGATTGAACGGGTTGCCTGAGCGGGTTCATGGCATCCATGGCCTTGAGCATCCGGGCAAGGAAAATCGCGCCGGCGCTGTGGCCTACAAAATGGACTTCAAGGGGGCTGGTTCTTCTGGCATTTCCCTTCAGCAGGATTTGAACCGCTGACCGGCCGCCGCCCGTGCGGGAGAAGCTTCTGTCGGCATCGGCCTTCATGTCCCGCCAGACTGCTCGACCCGGCTTTCGGGCGAATGATTCCAGAACACGATCTGTGAAGTCGGTCCAACCACCGACCCGTTGCTCGGCCCTGGTGTTGGCCCTGAAGATGATATCGCCAAGCGTCTCGAAGAAACCGGTCTCCCACATGAAATGAATCGGGTAAATGCCGTTCCGCTTGAACACTTCTTTCATCTTGCGGATGCGATTGGCGGACGCCGAGCGATCGTTGAGACCGCCATGGGCATAAAACAGCAGATGTTTGTAGTTCCGTTTGGCAGTTGCCGCCTCATCAGCGAGGAAATCAGCGGTTTCCTGGATCGTCGAGGCGGGTGTCGGGTACTTGCCCGTTTCGACCAGGGCTCCATCATTGAGATGAATGAAGTGACCGACGATTTCTCCGGGGCGGGGCGCCTTGACCTCCGGCTCGGCAAACAGATTGACGGCTTCCGGCTTTGTGTCAGATCGTGTCAGATCGAAGGCGTCCGGTGTCGGGACCGACAGTCTGAAGACCCAGGCATCCATTATTGTCGCGGCCCAATCTTCGTACAGCCAGCGGGCAATGCCGGGGCGTCCGTCCAGTCCGCCCCAAGCTTCGCCCCAGGAGTTCTGTATGAGGAACCCATCCTTGTCATAGCCGACAATAATGAAAGCATGTCCGCCCATTGAGACGTTGGAGGGCTCGATGACTCCGTCTCCGGGCGCTTGCCAGCCCCTGTGTACTCTCGCCGAGGCGTAGACAACGCCGACCTCGTTGAGTGCCGCGTGATAGTCGATGATTTCCGGCCGGATCCGGTAATAGGCTCCGAGGCCCACATGTCTTGCATCATCTGCTTGCGCCTTGGTCAAGCGCCAGCCGGTGTCGCCAGAGATGTAGGGGGCGAGGTCGTCCCTGCAAACGCCGTTGTTGTAAAAACCCTTCAATGCACCGCGGATGCTGGAGCCTTCATAATTGTCACCCGGCCACTCATCGTTGAGCTTGGCCATTTCATAAAGCATTCGGGCACTTGCCATGGGAACTTTGGCAGGCGCCGTAAAACGCTGGTGGCGCAGCCTGTTCATCAAGGTGATGGCGCTTGATAGGGCGAACCCTGTGCATGCCCCCTCTCTTTCCTGATCCCGAATCGGGCTGAGCGAGGTATCGGGAGGGGCCAGTGTGAGAGCGAGGTCCAGAAGGGCCGGTTCATAGATGCGATCGCGAAGATCCGGAGGGTCCGCAAGCACATTCATGACTCTCTCTCCAAGCCTGGGTGCTGCGTCCAGGGTTGTGGATGGATCGACGGCCTTTTCCTTTGACCGGGACCCGGCCTTTGTTGGTTTTCTTGCTCGCTTTTTCATGATTTCCGCCTCCGGATGCTCTCATTGCCGTCGGTCAACAGACGCAGGTCATCGATCCTCTGCCTGGTCAATCTTGCCTTGTGGTTTCATGGTCCGCTCCAGCGCGGTTTTGATCATCACGATGAAAATTGATGCGCATCAAGGACCGCGCTGCGCAAAACCATAACCATGGCAGCGAAACTGCACAAGCAAACGACGGCGGTCCGGCCCGGCGGCAGCACCCGCCGGCCCGCAACGAAGCGACGGAGGTGTCGCTGTGATCAGAAGACTCCACGGACTGGCCGGTGTGACCGGCTTTATCGTCATCCTCACATTCTGGCTGTCGACGGCGCTGACGGAGCTGTTTGGTTCCGGCGAGGCCATTGCGGCGGTCAAGACGGCGATCCTCTGGGGGATGATCCTTCTTGTTCCGTGCCTGGCCGTGGCCGGTGCTTCCGGCATGTCCATGGGGCGCAAGCGTCCGGGGCGGCTCGCCGCCCGCAAAAGGAAGCGGATGCCGTTTATCGCAGGCAATGGTCTGGTGGTTCTGGTCCCTGCCGCCTTCTACCTGCAAGCCAAGGCGGCCGCCGGCCAGTTCGATGGCTGGTTTTTCGCCGTGCAGGCTCTCGAATTGCTCGCCGGGGCGGCGAATCTGATGATGATGGGACTGAATATCCGGGACGGGGTGTTGCTATCCGGCCGCCTGAACCGCTGGCGGTCGCGCCACCTGCTCGATCGTTCATCGCTGACGAAATAGGCGCGACACCGGTGCCGCTGCCATGCCCGTGTTATCGGACGACTTCGATCACCTCGCAGCCATCATCGGCGATGCGCACGCCATAGTCGCGCAGTGCTGCCGCTTTTGACAGGACGCCGTTTCGGACATCGGCGACCACACGGTCGACGGGACGCTCGTGCGGGCTGCCGTAGCCGCCTCCGCCGGGCGTATACTGCGTGACGACGTCACCCTGCCGGAGCTCAATGATTTCGCCGATGGCGAATTGCAGTTCCCGCTCGTCGGCGCGGCCGCGATTGATGATCCAGCGGCCGGGCGTGCCGGGGAGGCCGCCGGCCATGCCCTGCGGCGGGATCCGGCTCTTTTGAGAGGTCTGGTGGAGTTGCGGGCTGTCTGCAAGCACCTCGTATTCGAGCACCTGTCCGAGGCCGCCGCGGTTTTTTCCGGCGCCGCCGGAATCGACAATGAATTCGCGTTTGAGATAAAGGGCCGGCGCCTCGATTTCCGTCGCCTCGATGGGCGGGATCGGACAATTGGTGACGTGGCAGGACAGCACATTGGCGCCGTCCCTCGTGTGGGTCGCCCCGATGCCGCCCGGGACGACTTCGCCGAATTGCACCCGGTCCCCGGTCGCCGGATCGATGCCGATGGTGTCATTGTAGGAACAGCCGCAGGAATCGGCCATGACCCGCTCGGGCACGGCGGATGACAGGGCGCCCATCACCAGGTCGACGATCGCGTGGCACACCACCATGCGCTGATTGCTGGCGGCCGGCCATCGGGCGTTGACCAGTGTCGCCTCCGGCGCAACGATCGTCACCGGCCGCTTGCAGCCCTCGGTGTTGGGGATCGAATGATCGGTGATGCAGCGCAGGACGTAGAAGACGGCGGCATAGGCGGCGGACAGCGGCGCATTGATCGGGCCCTTGATCTGATGATCCGTGCCGCTGAAGTCGAATGTGATGTCGCTGCCGGAAACCGTTAATTTCAAACATAATTTATAAGGGCCGCCCTTGGCGCCGTCGTCGAGGACCAGCTCTTCGTGGCGATATTCCCCATCGGGAATCTGCGCGATTTCGCCACGCGTTCGCTGTTCGGCATAGTCGATCAGGTGATCGAAGGCGGTGTTGACGGTTTCCGGTCCGTAACGCTCGAACAGGGCGGCGATGTCGGGGGCGGCGAGCGTGATGCTGGCGAGCTGTGATTTCAGGTCGTTTTCCAGGCCGCCCGGAACCCGGGTATTGTTGAGGATGAGCCGCAGGACCTTGTCGTCGGGAATGCCTTTTTCGACCAGTTTCACCGGCGGTATTCTCAGGCCCTCCTGCTCGATCTCGACATTCCACCCGCGTGTCGCCATCCACATGGCGCCGACATCGAGATGGTGAACGTTGATCGCCGAAATCGCCACCAGCCTGCCGCCGAAGAAAATCGGATGATAGGCGATCAGGTCATTGGTGTGGTGCGATGACAGCGATCCCGGCCCGGCATAGGGGTCATTGGTCAAGATGACGTCGCCCTCGTTCCAGTCCGCCAGCGGGATATAGTGATCGATGATGGTCCGCAGGCAAACGCCGATGCAATTGAGATGAATGGGGATGCTCGCCGATTCGGCAAGCAGCCGGCCCCGGCCGTCGAACAGCGCGGCTGAGCAGTCCTCCATCTCTTTGACGATGACGGCCGTGGCGGAGCGGATCATGCGGGCGGAAATCTGCTCGGCACTCATCACCAGGGAGCTTCTGATGATTTCGACGGTGATCGGATCGATTTTGGTCATGGCTTGCTCGCTGGGTTTTTTTCGGCTGATTGTGTGACGATGGTGTTCAGCAAGGTGTCGTAATCGGCCGTCCAGTTCGGCGGGATCACCAGCGTCGATCCGGGATATTCGACGATCGCCGGACCGTCGATCCGGACACCGGGCCGGACGCCGACGAAGCGATAGACGGGCCAGTCCTCATCGTTTGCGTTCAACCGGTGAAGCACCCGGCGTGTGCTGCCGGGTTGGACATTGACGGGCCCGCCCGACGGGCGGCGGGGCCAGGGAAGCGCTGGCGAGAGGCCGAAGGCTGTGGCCCGGATATTCACCAGATCGACCCGGCGTTCGGGCAGATCGTAGCCGTAAAGGCTCCTGTGATGGGTCTCGAACCGTTCGATCAGCCCGGTGAAGCGATCGTCGCCGAGATCGTCGGAGACAAAGGGGATGGCGAGTTCGTGGGACTGGCCCTCATAGCGCAGATCGACGCTCAGCATGACGTTCTGCTCTTCCGGCGCAACACCCTCCTGCTGCAGGACGGTCCGGGACTGCGCCATCAGATCCTCCATGGCGCGCTCCAGTTCGACGGGCGGTGCATCGCGAAGGGCGCAGACGAATGTCCGGACCAGGTCCTGCCTGATCTCCGCGCAAAGCAGGCCGGTGGCGGATGTGTTTCCCGGCGCGGGCGGGACCAGCACGCGTTTGATGCCGAGAGCCTCGGCGAGATTGACGACGTGCAGCGGTCCGGCGCCGCCAAAACCCATCAGGGTGAAATCCCGGGGATCCAGCCCGCGCTCGACGGACACCAGCTTGATGGCGTTGACCATGTGGGACTCGGCGATGTCGAGAATGCCGAGCGCGGCCTCATGGATGTCCAGCTTCAGCGGCGCTGCGATGGTGTCCATGACACCGGACCGCGCCAGATCGGGGAAAATCTCGCGGGCGCCGGCCAGGAAGTAGTCGGGGTTGAGGCGGCCGGTGAGGATATTGGCATCCGTGATGGTGGCGCGGGTGCCGCCTTGCCCGTAACAGAGCGGGCCGGGGACGGAGCCGGCGCTTTTGGGCCCGACTTTCAGGGCGCCGCCCGAATCGAGCCGTGCGATGGAGCCGCCGCCCGCGCCGATGGTGACGAGGTCGACCACCGGCAGCAATATGGGGTAGTCGGCGAGCGTGCCCTTCGTCGTGACCACCGGCCGACCATCGGAAATGACCGAGATGTCGGAGCTCGTTCCGCCCATATCGAAGGTGATGATATCGGAGAGGCCCGCCGCCTTGCCGAGGGCAGCCGCGCCGATGATGCCGGCGACGGGACCGGAATGGGTGATGCTGACCGGAAAGGTCTTCGCCCGGTCGAAACTCATGATGCCGCCATTGCCGCGCATGATGTAGGGAATGCCCGACACGTCGGCGGCCGCCAGCCTGTCCGCCAGGTCCGTCAGGTGCCTGTCCATCGGACCGAGCACATAGGCGTTGATGCAGGTCGTGCTCGACCGCTCGAATTCCCGGAACTCGCGAACGATGTCGCAGGACAGGGTGATCTTCAGCTCCGGACAGTGCTTTGCCGCCAGTTGCTTGACGGCCCGCTCATGGGCCGTATTGGCATAGGAGTGAAACAGGCAGACCGCGACGGTCTTGATGCCGCTGTCACGGATGGCATGAAGGGCGTTGAGCGTTGCCGCCTCATCCAGCGGGGTGACGATCTCGCCGCGGGCGTTGATCCGTTCGGGCACCGTGTACCGGTTGCGCCGCGGCACCAGCGGCGGATTGGGCCGCCAGTTGATGTCGTAGATATTGGGTTTTCGCGATGCCCGGCCAATTTCGACGACATCGCGAAAACCTTCGGTGGTGATCAGGCCGACTTCGACATCGTCCTGCTCGACGATCAGATTGGTGACGAATGTCGTTCCGTACAGGAATGTTTCGACATCGGCGGCGGTTTCGCCGGTTTCAGCCAGCAGCCGGGTCACCCCGTCCAGAATGCCGATGCCGAGATCGTCGGGTGTGGTCGGAACCTTGAGGGTCTCGTAACGGTTCCGGCTTGTGTCGACCAGCACCAGATCCGTGTGGGTACCACCGGTATCCACGCCTATTTTCAATGTCATTTCTATACTTTCTGCTTGCTCGGAGAATCGTCGGCACCGATCTATTGCGGCCCCAATATGAGATCGGGGAGAAACAGGACCGACTGGGGAACGAAGGCGATCAGGAACAGCACGGCGATGAGCACGAAGACGAACGGAATGATGGCCATCGTCAGGGCCTCGAATTTGATCTGACCGACCTCGGAGACGATGTAGAGGCCGATCCCCATCGGCGGCGTAGCGATGCCGATCAGCAACGCCATCTGAATGATCAGACCGAAATGGATGCGGTCTATCCCGAAGGCGTCGACGGCCGGCAGCAGTACGGGCACCAGGATCAACATGGCCGGAATGCCCTCCACGAAGGCGCCGATGATGATCAGGAAGATCAGCAGAACCGCAATGAAGGCAAAGGGGTTTTCGATCGACTCGATGATCGATTGCGCCAGCATCTGCGGCGTCTGTTCGATGGTGATGAGCCAGCCCATAGCGGTCGAAAATCCGATGATCATCATGATAACGGCGGTGATGAACACGGTCTGGGTCAGCGCGTGCCAGATGGCCGCGAGGCTGAGCGACCGGTAGATCAGGCCGAGCACCAGCGAATAGAAGCTGGCGATGATGCCGGCTTCCGTCGGTGTGACGAAACCGCCGACGATCGCGGCGAGGATGAAGCCCGGCGCGACGAGGGCGGCGATGCCGTCGATCGCCGTGCTGCGGATGCTCGACCAGCTGCGCTTCTCCGGCTTCGGCAGTTTGCGCACGTCGAGAACAAAGGCGTTGTAGATCATCAGGCTGGCGGCGACCAGCAGCCCCGGGACGATGCCGCCCAGGAACAGGCGGGCGACGGATGTCGAGGACAGGAACGAATAGATGATCAGCCCCAGCGACGGCGGGATGAGCGGGCCGATGACGGCCGAGGCGACCGTCAGGGCGCCGGCAAAAGGCGCCGGATAGCCGCGGTCGCGCATCGCCTTGATTTCGATCCGGCCGAGGCCGGCGCAGTCGGCGACGGCGGCGCCGGAGATGCCGGCGAAGATCATCGAGGAGACGACATTGACCTGCGCCAGACCGGCCCGCATGTGGCCGACAAGCGCATTGGCGAAATTGAAGATCCTGTCGGTCATGCCGGACGCGTTCATCAGGTTGCCGGTCATGATAAAGAAGGGAATGGCCAGCAAGGTCGGGTTGCCGGCGCCCTCGATGATCTGTTGCGGAATGATATAGGTCGAGGTCGAAAAGGCCGAGAAATTCAACGCCACCAGCACAGCTGCGCCGATGGAAATGGAGACCGGCACGCGCAGCATCATGAAGACCAGAAACGCAATGCCTATGATGGAAAGGATCATCTCGAACGGTTCCCGGAGCGCTATGCGAAGTCGGTCTGCGGTTTCAGGGGGCGCGTCAGGGCGACCAGGCTGTCGATCATGATCAGGACGCAGGAGATAAAGAGCGGAATCGCCATGACGTATCGGGGCAGGTCCAGCATCTCCAGCAGCCCGGTCTGCAGCTTGATGATCCTGGGCGCCTGGAGCGCGATGGTTCCAAGCAGGAAGATGGTGACCGCGGAGACAAAATAGCGATTGATTGCCTCGAACCGCTTGCCGAGGGCCACCACCAGAAAGCTGATGGTCACATCGGCCTGCCGGCGATAGACGACGAAGATGCCGAAGAAAACCGACCAGGCAAAAAACAGCGTGGTGAGCTGGAACACCCAGTCGATTCCCTGCCCGAAAGCCTCCCTGACGACGATGTTGACCATGCCGCCGACCAGCATGGCGGCCAGCAACAGGTTGGCGATCGTCAGAAACACGGTCTCGGTCGCCGAAAGGGCTTTTTCGAGCAGGGCGATCATCGGGTTTACTCGCGCGTCGCGTTCACGGCGTCGAAGATCTCCTTGGGCAGTTCACCCTCGGCGACCTTTTCGGCGTAGTAGGGCTGCATGCGGGCGGTGAACGCCCTCACATCCGCATCGGAGTAGCGGATATTCGCGGCCTCCAGTTCAGCAAGGGTCTTTTCGATGGAACTGTCAACCAGTTGCTGGGCATAGACCGCTGCTTCCGCATGGGCCCTTTCGATTGCTGCGCGCGTTGCGTCGTCAAGGCCTTCCCAGGCTTCAGCGTTGACCATGTACATCAGCGCCTGCGGAAATTCATTGGTGCGAAGGACATTGGGCGCGACCTCGGTGAATTTCATGGTCTGGACCAGGGATATCGGGCTGGTGACGCCCTGAATCAGACCGGAACTGAGGCCGGCATAGACGTCGGCCCATCCCAACACCACGACTTCGGCGCCGAGATGCTTCCAGATGTCGATGTGGAATTTGGATTCGAACATACGCAGCTTCAGGTCCTGGACGTCGTCCAGCCCGTCGAGTTCCTTGTTGGCGACCAGGACGCGGTAGGGACCGCGGGCCATCACCGTATTGTCGCCGATGAAGGTGATCCCGTGTTTTTCGCGCAGTTCGTTCTCATAGCCCTTGATCACGTCGGAATTCATGAAGCGCTTCCAGTGGGCGAGGTCGTCAAACATGAACGGGGCGGAGGTCCATTTCAGTTCGTCGATGTAGGAGTTCAGCGATCCGTTGGCTTCGGTGAATATCTGCAGCGTGCCGGCCTGAAGCTGCTCAAGCTGGGCCGGTCGCGCGCCGAGCTGGCTGGCCGGGAAGAGGCTGATCTTGACCTCGCCATCGGTGTAGTCTTCGACCAGTTCGGCAAATCTGGCGTGGACGAGACCTTCGGAACTGTCGGCCGGCATCAGGTGTCCGAAGTTCCAGGATTGCGCGGCCTTGGCGCCCTGCGGGGCCAGACACAGGGCGAGGGCGGCGGCCAGCGCTAGTTTCTTGAGTGTGTCGATCATCGTATCTTCCTCCTTGTCGTGGCGATGTGCCGTGGCTCTGCGCCCGCGTTTTGCGGCAGGGCCTGCCGGTCCTGAACCGGTGCCGGTGTCTTTGCCGCCGAAACAGACGTTGTTGCGTTTCAGGGCTTCCCCGATTGTTGCGCGTTGCAGATCCTCCGGCTGATGCGGCCAACATGTCGCGTTGGCTGCCCGACTATGTCTCCCACCATATTGTGGGAATATCAATTGACTATTCCCATATCGTGGGACATATTCAAGCAATCGATACATCGACTGCCGCGCCGTTGCGGATTTTCCGGGCGCGGGTCCAGCGAACGGTCTTCTGCAGTGAAACCGGATAGGGGCGAAAAGATGAAACCGTCATCGGGAACGCAACTGCTCGACCGCTCCCTTCATATCCTGAGCTATCTCGTTCACTCGCGGCATTCCGGCGTCCGCGCCTCGGATGTCGCCAGAGCGCTCGGCCTGAGCACGTCGACGACCCACCGGATCATTGTCGCGCTGGAACGCTACGGGCTTGTCGAGCGGGAGGAGGCGACGCGCAAATACAAGCCGGGGCTGACGCTCTTTACCTGGGGCACGCGGGTTGCTGACAAATCGGCGTTCAGGAAGATCTGCCATCCGGCGCTCACGCGGATTGCGGCCGAGACGGGTGACACCGTTTTGCTGATCGCGCGCAGCGGACGGGATGCGGTGTGTGTAGACCGGCAGGAGGGCATCTACACGATCGACAGTCTGGTGGGCCGGCAGGTCGGCGGGTTCGTTCCTCTCGGCGTGGGGCCGGCGAGCCAGCTCATTTTGTCCCATATGCATCCGGTCGACGCCAAGGCGATCGTCGATGCGAATGCCAAGGCCTATCAGGAGTATAACGACCTGACCCCGGGCGAGGTGCTCGAACGTCTTTCCGAGATCAGGCCACACGGTTTTGCGCTTGAAAAGGATCGCTACGTGGAAGGATTGTCGGCGATCGCCATGCCGATTGCGCCCTATGGCCGCGATGTCATCGGCTGTCTGTCCGTTCATCTGACGACGGCAAGGCTGACACCGACGAAAACAGCCCGTCTTCAGACATTGCTTGCTGCCGAGATCGAGAAAATCGAACGCGCGATTGATCCTTTCAATCACATATAGTCTGAAACCGCCGGCCGTCATCGGACAGGGGGACAAGGCCACCTATCCGTATATCTGCCCGCCGCCCGACTTGGCGATTGCCGGGAATTGCAGCGGATTGAGTTGCAGTCCCAGATTTGTGGTCTTTTCCGTCAGCATCGCCACCAGTTGCGCGAGACGATCTTCCTTGAGGCGCGCGCTGGTCATGTTGATCGAGATCGATCCGATTGCCTCGCGTCCCCGAAGACGGATTGGAACGGCAACGGCCGAGATGCCTTCAACGAGCCGGTCATGGTCAAAGGCATAGCCAAGCTCCCGGATCTCCGGAAGGCGTTTGCGTATTTCGCTCGCGGACAGCCCGTTGAACGCCCGGTAGCGGTCCTTGTTTTCCTTGAGCACGGCGGCCGTCTCAGCTTCGTCCATGAAGGCCAGAATGCTCTGACTCGCCGGCCCGACCCCCAACGGAATCTCGCCGCCGATGCGGCCGGTCAGGCTGTCGATGATGTAGTGGCCCTCCTGACGATCGACGCAGATCGCATTGAAGCCTGTCCGTGCCATCAGGAAGACTGTGTCTCCCGTCGCGGCGGCGAGGTCCAGAAGAACGGGCCGGCACAGGCGCCGGTAACCGCTATCATTGGCCGACTGTGCGCCGAGGGCAAAAAGCGCCAATCCCAGGCGATATCGTTTGCTCGCTTCGTCCTTTTCGATGAAGCCGTGGCGTTCCAGGCTCGCGATGATGCGATGGGCGGTCGAGGCGTTCAGTCCGAGAAAGTCGGCCAGCGTCGTGGCGCTGGCGCCCTCATCACCATGTTCTCCGAGATAGTTCAGGATCGCGACCGCTCGATCGAGCAGTTGCGTGCCCGTTGCCTTTCCGTTCCTGCCGTCCTGTTGCGCCAATTGCCTGTCTCTTTCCGCCCGTCATATTCCAGCCGCCGCCTGTATCTCACATCTCACGCGGGTTTGCGAACCTCCGGCGCACCGACGGCCGACCTATTTCAGCGGGCCGGTCAGGGCGGGAAGGGCCGCCGCGGTCTCACTGACCAGAAAGGAATCGGCGGCGCGCCGAATGTCATCGGCCCTTTCGGGGCTGACCAGTCCACGGGTCGTCACATCGAATTTGGCGATCAGGTCATTCCAGTACATGGGGTTTGCCGGTTCGCCCTTCGGTGACGTTACCCGGCGCCTGTGGGTATGATCCTGCAGCGTTATCTCGATTTCGGCCGGCACGGCGTCTGAAAACATGGCGTTCAGTGCCGCGTCGGCCGTCAGCGATATCCTGGCCGACAAAGCGAGAACCCTGTCGTCACGAAGCGATTCTTCAGTCAGGGGCAACAGGGCCGTCGGGCCATGGACGCCGGCGAGCGCCATACAGAAGGGAATGCTGTATTGCGCCGCCTCCAGATTGGCCGGTCTCACGTCATTGTTGAGCTGCAGGGCTCGGTTGAAGGTCCGCACCTCGATCCTTTCGATGGCGTCCGGGACAATCCCGTGGGCGGCCTGTAGTTCGAGCAAGGCATCGATGGCGGCATGCGCCCAGCGGCAACAGGAATAGGGTTTGAAATAGACACTCTCGATGGCCCACCGGTTCCCGTAACCGGATCTCAGCGTTTCCCGGTCGAAGAGGCGGTCGTTGTCAAAGCAGTCGGTGGGGCCGGTAAACCCGGCCTGCGCCAGGTCGACCGCGGCGAAACCGCAGACCGTCGCCCAGGGAATGCCCTCCTTGACGTGATTTCCCATCTCGTTCGAATAGGCAACGGCACTCAAATTGGGCGCATGGGTGGCGGCGATCGCAATGGCTTGCGTGATCGCTTCGGCGTCGAGGTTCCTCAGCCAGCCGATGGCCGCGGCGACACCTTGGGCGACCCATCGGCCGGAAACCAGCGTGTCGACCTCGCCGAGATTGCGGGCGGCGGAGGACCGCACGGCAATCTCGTAGCCGATGGCGATGGCCGTCGCCAGTTTTCGGGTGTCATGGGTCCGGATATCGGCCTCCGCGAAGACAGCGGGGATGATTGATGCGCCGGGATGGCCGGCTGCGGCGCGATGGCCATCATCCAGATCGAGGATCGAGGCCATCGTCGAATTGACGAAGGCCGCTCCGGCAACCGGCAGCCGGTCGCCGGAAAACCAGCATGGCGTGTCGCCCTTGCCCCAGGTTGCAAGGGCGGCGGCCTTGCCGATCCGCGCGCCGGATGTCGAACACCCGGCGATGGCCGCGGTGATCAGATCCAGGATCGTGTGCCGCACCATGGTCCGGGTCGTCTCCGGTATGGACTTTGTGTCGGCAACCAGGCCGGCGATTTCGCGTGCGAGATTCATGTGTGACCGCTTGGTAATCCGATGGTTTGGTTTCAATATCATCATAATATGGGATTTTCTACTTGATTACCTCACAATATGGATATCTATTGAGCCGGAGAAGTGCATTGCGGGGAAGAAGCATGCTAAGCGGCGACGGCAAGCCAATGTCGGGGATCAACTGATGGCACCCGTAATCAACCCTCTCGCGTCCATTGCCGACCTGCGGGACGATCTTCATTCCCGCCGGATATCAGCGACGGAGCTTGTGAAAACGGCGCTCGATCGCGTCGACACGTGCGACGCACGGCTGCATGCGTTTGTGCGCGTCTTCCGGGAAGGGGCGTTGAGCAGGGCCGCGGCGCTTGATCGGGATATGGACAACGGTGTGGCGGCCGGCCCGCTGGCCGGGATACCGGTGGCGATCAAGGATCTGTTCGATATCGCCGGGGTGCCGACACGGGCTGGTTCGACCGCCACGCCGGACCGGCCGGCTTCGTCAACGGCCTTCTGCGTTCAAAAGCTGATTTCGGCGGGTGCGACGATCCTCGGGAAAACCCATACGGTCGAATTCGCCTTTGGCGGGTGGGGGACGAATGTCGTCACGGGAACGCCCTGGAACCCGTGGGACCTCGAAACGCACAGGGTGCCGGGAGGGTCAAGCAGCGGATCGGCGGTCGCCGTCGCATCGGGCATGGCGGTTGCGGCGCTTGGAACCGACACGGGCGGCTCCGTGCGGACGCCGGCCAGCCATTGCGGACTGGTCGGCATGAAGACGTCCTCGGGGCTCGTCAGCCGTCACGGTGTTTTTCCCCTTTGCCCGAGCCACGATACGGTCGGCACGCTGACGCGTGGCGTTGAGGATGCGGCGCTGTTGCTGGATGTCATTTCCGGGCCGGATTCGAATGACCCGGCGACCCTGTCCGCCCCGGAAATCCGTTTCCTGCCGGCGCTGCATGACGGTGTCGACGGGATGGAAATCGGTGTCCTGGAGCCGCCGGAACTAGTGGCCGCAAGCGCGGAAATCAGACGGCTTTACGAACGCTGCCTCGACATTCTGCGGACCGCCGGCGCAAAGATCGACCGTCATGGGCTTCCCCGGTCTCTGAACGCATATCTGGATGATGCAGGCCGCCTGATGAGCGCCGAGAGTTACGTCAGCCTGCGCCACCTCGTCGAGCCGGGGGATAGCCCGGTCGCGCCGGAGATTCGGGCGCGTGTGCTGGCCGGGAAAACCATTTCCGCTGACGACCACGCGGACATACTGGCGCGCCGCGACCGGGATCAACGGACGTTCCTTGCCGGTCTGGGCGACTGCCGGGCGCTGGTCATGCCAACCTGTTCGCATGCCGCCATTGCGCTGGATGCGGTCGACGAGACGGCCATCGTCACGCCGTTCGGCCGGTTCGTAAACTACCTGGACCTTGCCGCGGTCTCCGTGCCGATGGGGCTGACCGGCGACGGCCTGCCGGCCGGGCTGCAGATCGTCGTGCGGAAATTTGACGATGCCCTTGCCCTTCGGATCGCCCGCGTGATCGAGACGGCCGTGGGCACGTTCCATCCCAGAGACCTTTAAAGCGATCATTTGCAGGAAAGACAGGCAATGCCCATGAAGAAACTCATTAACGACACCGCCCATTATGTGGACGAGGCGCTGGCCGGGATGCTTGTTGCCCATCCTAGCCATTATGCGACGGCGGCCGATTGCGGTCGGGTGATCGTCAGGAAGACGCAAAAGCCGCAGGGCAGAGTCGGCGTCGTCAGTGGCGGCGGTTTCGGGCACCTGCCGCTGTTCGCAGGCTATGTCGGCACCGGGCTTCTCGATTCCTGCGCCGTCGGCGAGGTGTTTGCCGGACCGGCGGGCAATGATGTCGCGGTCGCGCTGAGGGCAGCCGACCATGGCGCCGGTGTGCTCTCCGTTCTCGGCAATTATGGCGGCGACCGGATGACATTCGAAATGCAGACGGAGCTGCTGCGCGCATCCGGTGTCGAGGCGGACATCGTCATCGTCAATGATGACGTCGCCAGCGCCGATCCGGGCGAGGCCGAAAAGCGCCGCGGGGTCGCCGGCATTGTCTATGCGTTCAAAATTGCCGGCGCCGCCGCCGAAGCCGGATTGCCCTTGCAGGAGGTCAAGAGGATCGCGCAACGGGCGGTCGACAATACGCGGTCGATCGGCGTCGCGCTTGGCGCCTGCACCATTCCGCACACCGGCAAACCCAGTTTCGACCTGGCAGGCGATGCCATCGAGATGGGAATGGGCATTCATGGCGAGCAGGGAGTCTGGCGCGGTGCGCTGCGCAGTGCCGACGACCTTGCCGATGAGATGCTGGATCGGCTTCTGGCCGACATGCCGGTCCATCCGGGAGACCGGATCGCGCTGCTGTGCAACAGCCTCGGCGCCACACCGGTCGAGGAACTCTATATTCTCTACAATCGAATTGCCGCACGACTCGAAGGGCAAAAACTCGACATCGCCGAATGCCGTATCGGCCATTATGCCACGTCGATGGAAATGGCCGGCGCCTCCCTGTCGATCATCAGACTGGACGACGAGCTTGCCGGCCTGCTGGCGGCGCCCTGTGCGTGCCCGTTCTGGAGCGACGCCTTATGAGTGAGTTCACACGCGACGAACTGGCCCGGGCGGTCACCCATATCTGCCGGACATTCGCCGAAAGTAGGGATCAGCTCAATGATCTGGATTCGCGATTGGGGGATGGGGATCTCGGAACCACGCTCGCAGCGATTGCTGCGGCGCTTGAGCCAAAGGTCGATCGGTTTCCCGCCGACCTGGGAGCCTGTTTTACCGAGATCGCGAACACCATCGCGACCATTTCGGGCTCCAGCTTCAGCGCGATTACCATGTTCGGCCTGCTCAAGGTCGCGTCGCAGTGCAAGGGCCGGACATCTATTCCCCGGAAGGATGTCCCCGGGCTGATCGATCTGGCTGCCGCCGAGATCAGTCGACGGGGCGGTGCGGAAGCCGGCGACAAGACCCTCGTCGACGGGCTGGCCTTTGTCAGCCGGGCATTGCGCGCGCAAACGGGCGATGCCAGCTATTCGGCGGTGGCAAAGAAAGCCGCCAGCGATGCGCTGGCGGCCTTCCGGGACAAACCATGCAAGATCGGCCGGGCGCGCGTGGCGGGCGAACGGAGCGTCGGCGTCGACGATCCAGGCATGTTTGCGCTGTACCTCGCCATCGCGGCCCTGTGACGATCGTCAGGCTTTCCGTCGTCTCCTCCCGCGGCGGACGAAACCCGGCAGTCGGGTCAAACCTGCTGCCGGGTTTCCTTTGCGATTCTTGAAAGCCGGTAGGGTGCCGGATCGACGATCGGTTCGGCATTTGTCACCAGATCGGCGATCAGGTGACCGGCGCCGGGGGCGATGCCGAAACCATGGCCGGAAAATCCGCTTGCGATCAGCAGGCCGGGGACACTTGCCACCGGGGAGATGACCGGAACGGCATCCGGTGTCACATCGATCGCACCGGCCCATTGTTCGACGATCCTGGCGGAGGCAAAGGCCGGGAAATCCCGCACCAGGTTTCGCAGCCCTTCGGCGAGGATTTTCGGCGACGGCGAGGGATCGAGCGTGCGGTGCTTTTCGAACGGGGTTTGGTCGGTCATCGACCATCGTTTGGCAAGTTTCAGCTCGTCAAAAAAGGCGCGGCCGAAACGCAGCCTGATCTCGTTGCCCTCGGAGCGGAAGGCCGGCAGGAATTTCGTCAGGAGCCGGAAACTGTCGGGGACGATCTGGGCGATATTGGCGTTTTTCTGGGCAACCGTGTAGCCGCCGTCCAGGCGCCGGCGAAACGCGAAATCGGCGCCGGCGAGGGCGCAGTCCGGCGCACCTTCAACCGGTGTCGTGCGCATCACCGAGCCGGTCACTTTGAGTTGCGGAAAGTCGAGACCCATATTGCCGCAGAACAGCCGTGTCCAGGCTCCTGTCGCGATGACGACCTGCCGGCAGGCGATGGGACCGTGTTCGGTGATGACGCTGCTGAGCGATCCCGCCGCGGTTTCGATACCGCGCACCGCGCAGTTTTCCAGAATTCCCGCGCCGGCCCGGCCCGCCGCCGCGGCGATGGCCGCCGTTGCCAGCGACGGTTCGGCGCGTCCGTCGCTCGGTGTGTAGAGGGCACCCGGGCTGCTGCCTGCCATGCCCGGAAGCTTGTCGGCGATTTCGGCGGGTGTCAGCATGACGGAATCGAGCTGATATTGGCGTGCGTGCTGCAGCCAGGCCTCGTATTTCTCGATCTCACGACGGGTCTTGCAGAGATAGAATATCCCGGTCTTGCGAAAACCCGTCTCCGCGCCGACCAGTTCATTCATGCGTTCCCACAGCCGGGCGCTGGCAATCGCCAGCGGTATCTCGGCCGGGTCGCGCCCCATTTTCCGGCACCAGCCCCAGTTGCGTGTCGATTGCTCGCAGCCGATATGCCCCTTTTCGCACAGGGCGACAGCGACACCGCGTTGGGACAGAAAGAAGGCGGCACTGGCGCCGATGATGCCACCGCCGATGATCACGATGTCGACCCGTTCAGGCAGGCGGGGCGTCCGATGCGCTTCGTCTCTGGATATGTTCAATGTGATGTTCCGTCCCGAAACCGGTGACTGCGCCGCTGGACTCAGCACCGCAGGTTTGTGACGCAACTTCTATCCTATATTGAAGGGACGTTCGCGGATTGATCTCATATTGTGAGAGACAATGTGACGGGTTCCGACATTGGTGACCGTGACGTTTTGCAGGCCGCGGATCGCGCTAACAGGGGTTGATCGGCGCCTCGCCATTGAGGAAGCGGCGCACCTCCTCCGCCGCCTGTTCCGCGGCATAGGTGACCGTGCGAACCGACGCGCCGGCGATATGCGGGGTCAGCGTCACGTTCGGCAGCTTCAGCAGCGGCCATTCGGGAGGCGCCGGTTCGGTTGCGAAGGTCTCGAGCATAGCGGCGGCGAGCGGACCGTGAAGCAGCGCGTCATAGAGTGCGTCATAATCGCACAACGGACCGCGCGCCGTGTTCACCAACAGGCTGCCGGGCTTCATCTTGGCCAGCGCTTCGGCGTCGATCATGCCGGTGGTTTCTTCGGTGACGCGCGGGTGGAGGGTGACGATGTCGGCATTTTTCAGCAGTTTGTCGAGATGGGTCAGCTCAACACCGGCGGCGATATCGTCGGGGCTGAGCTGGATATAGGGATCGCAGACCAGAACCCGGCATCCGAATGCGCGTAGCAGGCGCACGACCCGGGTTCCGATATTGCCGTAGCCGATGACGCCGACGGTCATCTCGCACAATTCGCGCCCCGTGGTATCGGCGCGATAGAGATCTCCGCGCCAGTTTCCGGCGCGCAGCGCCTCATGTCCCTCGCGGATCTTGCGCGTTTCGGCGAGGATGGCGCCGATGGTGAATTCGGCGACTGCCGAGGCGTTGCGGCCCGGCGTGTTGACCACCAGAACGCCATTGTCGCCGGCGGCCTGCATATCGATGCTGACGGGGCCGCCGCGTGACACGGCAATCAGCTTGAGGTCCGGAAGCCGTTCGAACATGCGGCGTGACATCGGCGCGAGATGGGTCACGAGAATCGATGCATCGGCAACGAAATCGACGACGCCGTCCTCGGTTCCGAAATATTCCTTGAGGCCGTCCATGCCGGGAACGGTGTAGCCGTGTTCCATCGGTTCATCCGGCCAATTGTCCGTTTTTGTGCGGATGGCAACCGCATCGCCGCAGGCGTCCAGGAGCTTCTGCTCGAACACCTCCGGCAGCATGAAATGATCTCCGATGATCGCGATGCTGTGCGTCACACGACCTCCCTCCGTTACCCTGTCGCTGCAGATTCGATGTATTAACAAATGTCAAAGTAATTGACAAATGGAAATGTACTGAGGTAGACACAAATGACCCAAGAGAGCGGTTTCGAAGGGTTGCGGGGCGGTGCGATTTGTGGGCACAATTCCTGCGGCGGCCGTTGCCAACCCTCCAGGCGCCAACGTTCACGCACCGCTGATCACTGCAATGACGAGAAGGATCGAACCGGAATGATAGAGAACCGCTGGTCGGATGATGCGGCCCAGGAATGGCTTTCAGGCGCGGGAGATGACGAGGCAGACCGGGAGCTGGCGCTGCGCGTCTATACCAGCCGGATTATCGGGCAGAATCCGGATCTGGTCATGCATGGCGGCGGAAACACGTCGGTCAAGGTTCGGCGGCCCGATCTGTTCGGGCAAATGGAAGATGTCCTGCACGTCAAGGGGTCGGGATGGGATCTCGATACGATCGAGGCGCCGGGGCTTCCCGGCGTGCGGTTGCAGCCGCTGCTCAAGCTTCGCGCCCTCGATAGCCTCAGCGACGAGGACATGGTCAATGTCCAGCGCTGCAATCTGCTCGACAGCACATCGCCCAACCCCTCGGTCGAAACGCTGCTGCACGCCTATCTGCCGCATAAATATGTCGATCACACCCATGCCACCCCGTTTCTCGTTCTGGCAAACCTGCCGAATGCCGAAGAGGTGGCGCGTGAAATTTTCGGCGACCGCATCGGTATCGTTCCCTACATCATGCCTGGCTTCGGCCTGGCGAAGGCAGCTGCCGATGTCTACGAGAGCGATCCATCCGTCGAGGGGCTGCTTCTGCTGAAGCATGGGCATTTCGCCTTCGGGCCGACGGCCCGGGAGAGCTACGAGAAAATCGTTGAGCACACCAATGAGGTCGCCCGTCATTTCTCCATGAAACATCCGACGCCTCTGCGGGTGCGCAACGATGCGGATGATCTTTCTGTGCTGCCGGTCCTGCGCGGGGTGATCGCCGAGCAACGGGGCGATCTGGACGCCGCCATGCCGATTTTCGACCTGCGGAACGGCGACAATGTGCTGGCCTTCTTCAACCGTCCCGATGTCGAGGCGCTGGCCAAGCGGGGTATGGCGTCGCCCGATCATGTGCTGCGCACCAAGGGCTGGCCGCTGGTCCTGCCGAAGGCGGTCTGGAGCCTCGGACGCGAAGCCATTGCCGAGGCCGTGCGGGCGTTCGAACGGGAATATCGGGCCTATTTCGACCGGCAGGCGCCGAATGCCAGCGTTCCTAAGACCTTGCTGACCCCGGACCCCAAACATGCCTGGATCGAAGGCGTCGGCATTGTCGGCATGGGCGGCAATGCCGGCGCGGCACGGATCGCCGCGGACCTGGCGGAACAGAATCTTCGGGTGCGGGCGGTCGGTGAGGATGCCGGCGGGTTTCACCCGCTGGACGAGGCCGATCAGTTCGATTGCGAATACTGGTCGCTAGAGCAAGCCAAGCTCGGCAAGGGCAAGCCGCCGCCCTTTGCCGGCCGGGTCGTCATGGTCACCGGCGGCGCGGGCGCGATCGGGCTGGCGACGGCCAGGGCCTTTGCGGCGCTTGGCGCGCAATGTGTACTCGTCGACCTTCATCAGGATGCGCTGGACACGGCGCTGGCGTCGATGGGCTCAGGCCATGCGGGGTTTGCCGGCGACGTCACGGCCGAGGGGATGGCCGAAGACGCCGTGAATGCGGCCGTCCAGGCCTTTGGCGGCCTGGATATTCTCGTGTCCAATGCCGGAACGGCGACGGCGGGCGCGATGCTGGAGGTTTCGGACGAGGCGCTTCGCAGCGCTTTCGAACTCAACTTCTTTGCCCACCAGAAATTCGCCAGGGCCGCCGCAACGCTGTTCAAGACGCAGGGGCGCCCCGGGCAGATCCTGTTCAATATCTCGAAACAGGCGGTCAATCCGGGCAAGAATTTCGGTGCGTACGGGCTGCCCAAGGCGACGACCCTGTTTCTCATGCGGCAATTGGCGCTTGAGCTCGGCGGCGACGGCATCCGTGTCAATGGCGTCAATGCCGATCGCATCCGCTCCGGCCTCTTGACTGATGATTTCATCACCGAGCGGGCGCGGGCGCGCGGTGTCGATGAAGGCGATTACATGGCCGGCAACCTGCTTCGGCGCGAGGTCGAGGCCGACCATGTGGCCAATGCCTTTGTTGGTCTCGCCCGGTCGGAGCGGACCACGGCGCATGTCTTTACCGTGGATGGCGGCAATATCGAAGCCGCTCTCCGGTAAGCCGCGGGGAATTGCCTTCCCCAATTGGCGGTCCGATGATATTCAGGTGATGTCCCGATGGAATTTGACCGGATGGCTCTTCGCAGCGTTCCCTTGATATAAGTGAAATCAAGATATTCCGGCTGAACCTTCATCACAGACATGAGTATCGAGAAACCCTCAACCGGTTGGACGGATCGGCATGAACACACGGTACACGGCGGCCCATTGGGGGACCTATGAGGCCCACGGCTTCGGGAAGGATCTACAGCTTCGGCCGGTGGCCGACGACCCCCAACCATCGCTGATCGGTGGTGGATGGGTCTCGGCGATGCAGGATCCGCGGGCGAGAATTCTCAGTCCCGTGGTTCGGCGCGGATGGCTGAGACACCGCGACACGGAACGCTGCAGCGACGACGAATTCGTTTCCGTTTCGTGGGATGACGCCCTTGACCTGGTGGCCGGGGAAATCGACCGGGTCAGAACGGAATACGGCAACAGCGCGATCTTTGCCGGTTCCTACGGCTGGGCGAGCGCCGGACGGTTCCATCACGCCCAGTCGCATCTGCGCCGGTTCCTCAACACGGTTGGCGGTTTCACCCGTTCGGTCAACACCTATTCCCATGGCGCGGCGGAGGTGCTGCTGCCGCACATCACCGGCATGCCGCATCGGCGGATTCAGGATCAGACCACAAGCTGGCCCCTGGTCGCCGAGCACTGCGAGCTGCTGGTGGCATTCGGCGGCGTGTCCAGCCGCACCGCCCAGATCGCATCTTCCGGCACGTCGTATCATGAGACCGGCCATTGGCTCGACCGGGCGTTGAACAACGGCATGAAGGCTGTTCTGGTCTCACCGCAGCGCAGTGATTTTGCCGATCATGAAGGGATGGACTGGCTGTCCATCCGCCCCGGCACCGATACCGCTCTGATGCTGGCGATCGCGCATGAGCTTATTCACATGCAGGCGGTCGACCGGACATTTATCGACCGATGCACCGCCGGATGGCCGGTGCTGGAGGCCTATATCACCGGGGCAGAGGATGGTGTGGCGAAAACACCCGAATGGGCCGCCGCAATCTGCGGCATCGATGCGGCTGCGATCACCGACCTCGCCGCGCAGATGGCACGCTCCCGAACCATGATCGCTACAGCATGGGGCATGCAGCGGGCCGATCATGGCGAGCAGCCCGTGTGGATGGGACTTGCCCTGGCGGCGATGCTGGGCCAGATCGGCCAACCGGGGACCGGATTTGCCTTCGGCTATGGCAGCGTGACCACCGTCGGGCGCGCGCAAAAACTGATCCCCTGGCCGGCCCTTCCGCAGGGAAAAAACCCGGTCGAGGAATTCATTCCCGTGGCCCGGATCGCCGACATGCTGGAGCGGCCGGGTGAGCCGTTTCGCTACAATGGCGGGCAGTATCATTATCCCGATGCGCGGCTCGTCTACTGGGCCGGCGGCAATCCGTTCCACCACCATCAGGATCTGAACCGGCTTACCCTGGCCTGGCAGCGGCCGGAAACCGTCATCGTCCAGGACCATAGCTGGACCGCGACCGCCCGGCGCGCCGACATCGTCCTGCCGGCGACATCGCCGCTCGAGCGCGATGACATCATGATCAATCGCCGCGATCCGGCCCTCATCTGGATGTCCCGCTCCATGGACGCCATGGGCGACAGCCGCGACGATTACGACATCTTTGCCGATCTGGCGCACCGGCTCGGAACCGGCCCGGTCTTCAGCGAGGGCCGCTCCAGTTCCCAGTGGCTTGCATGGCTCTGGGACGGGTGCGGGCAGGTGGCGCGCGAGCACGGTTTCGATCTTCCGACGCTTTCCGAGTTTCAGGCGGCCGGCCGCTTCGACTGTCCCGGCAGTGTGGAAACGCGACTGTTGTTCGATGAATTCGTGGCGGATCCGAAGCACAATCCGCTGGAAACGGCCTCCGGAAAAATCGAAATTTTTTCGTCGGTCATTGCAGGAATGGATATTGACGGACTCGCCGGGCACCCCCGCTGGATGGTGCCCGGCGAGCATGCCGGAAATGCGGCGCCGGGCGCACTGCATCTGATTTCCCCACAGCCGGCCAGCCGACTGCATTCGCAACTGGACAATGGAAGCGTTACACGCCAGGCGAAAATCGCCGGACGCGAACCCTGTTACATGCATCCGGCAACGGCGGCGGAACGCGGCATTGGCGACGGTGATCTCGTCTGTCTTGAAAACAGCCGGGGCGCCTGTCTTGCCGGCGCCGTCCTGACCGAAGATATCCGCGCCGACACGGTGGCGCTCGCCACCGGCTCCTTTCTCGATATCCGGATGATCGATGGCCGCAGGATCGAGATCAACGGCAATCCCAATGTTCTGACGCGCGACAAGGGGACATCCGAGATGAGCCAGGGAAACACGGCGCACACGACCATGGTCCATCTCAGCCGGTTCGAGGGGACAGCGCCGCCTGCCACCACGATGCACGCGCCGGTTGTCGTTCCCAATTAGGGGCGCTATTAGAGTATCAGGCGGCGCTGTCCTGTTGCACGCGAACCGCCGCGCCATCGGTGTCGAACAAATGGGCGCGGGCGGGGTCGACGCCGATCCGCAACGCATCCCCAGTCTTCAACCCGCCGTCGTCGGGTAGCTTCAGGGTGATCAGTAGATCGCCGCACTCGGCATGGACCAGCGCGTACTCCCCCAACTGTTCAATCAGGTCGACGGTCGCTGCGATGGGCCCGTCGGTATCCGGGCTCATGTGTTCCGGCCGAAGTCCAAGCGTCATGGGCCCGGTGGCGGATCGGCCCGGCAAGACAAAACTGCCGCCGCCGTGGGCCTCAGCCAGCGAGACGCTCAACCCGTCCGGTTCCGGTTTGGCCGTGACCGGCAAGGTGTTCATCTTCGGGCTGCCAATGAAACCGGCGACAAAGAGGTTCGTCGGCATGTGATAGAGCTCCAGCGGCGTGCCGACTTGTTCAACTCGACCCTCACTCAGCACCACGATCCGGTCCGCCAGGGTCATTGCCTCGACCTGATCGTGGGTGACGAAGATCATCGTGGCCTTCAGGCTCTGATGCAGCTTGGCGATCTCCAGCCGCGTCTTCACCCGCAAGGCGGCGTCGAGGTTCGAGAGCGGTTCGTCGAACAGAAATACATCTGGTTCGCGCACGAAGGCCCGGCCGATGGCGACCCGCTGGCGCTGTCCGCCTGATAGCGCCTTGGGCAGCCGGTCAAGGTAACTCTGGATCTGCAGGGTTTCGGCCGCAGCGCCAACCTTTTGGGCGATTGTTTCCTTTGCCATCCTGGCCAGCCGCATGGCAAAGGACATGTTCCCAGCCACGTCCATATGCGGATAAAGCGCGTAGGACTGGAATACCATAGACACGCCGCGCTGCGCCGGGGCGACCTCGTTCACGCGTCGCCCGCCGATCTGAACCTCCCCGCCTGAGATATCCTCAAGCCCCGCGATCATCCGCAGCAACGTCGACTTGCCGCAGCCGGATGGGCCCACGAAGACGACGAACTCGCCTGACTGAACCTGAAGGTCAACTCCGTAGATGACCTCTACCGCGCCAAAGGATTTACGCAGCCCTTTCATTGTGACCTCGGTCATCGGGCCGTCCTCCACTTCTCCAACATCTCATTGTTGAGCATCATCGGCATGAACACCCCTCCGACGACCGGCCGTGCGACGAAGCCCTTGCCGCGGGCGAGGCCACCGGTCTCCACCTCATACCAGTCGGACAGCGGCACCCGGTCCGGCGTCTCGTCGAGCCAAGCATCGATCCGGTCCAGGATCGCGTCGAGGTCGGCACGCTTGCCGGTCAGAGTCGCG
>JANQMU010000049.1 GCA_028279875.1 Rhizobiaceae bacterium | reverse complement strand
CGTTGCGACCACCTTGTGGTCAACCCGGACCACGGCGGCGACCGCGCCTCGCCAGCAGGCCTGATAAGCCGGTCAAATGGTTCAATATTGCCGCCCGATGCTCTAAGGCACGTTCGCTTGCAACCAACTTCCTACCATGGTACCAAGTTACCGCTCTTGGAGTGGAAGGGAAAACCCGATGGCAAAGACAATCGAGCGCGTCCAGACTGGCGTGCGGATCGAAAGGCGTGTTCTGCAGGTTCTCAAGGCCATCGCGTCAAAACACGAGATGGGTCTGGGTGATCTGATCGAGGGAATCGTACTGCACAATTTTGAAGGCAAGTGTCCCTTCAGCCCGGAAACGCTGGACTTCATCGGGCAAATGCGAACGGCCTTCGGGCTCGATCTGACGGCGGCCGACAGCCACAACCTGTCGGAGGCTTAGAGCGGAATGCAAATCACCCGCCGCGGCGCCGTCGAAACGAAATATCCGCCGCAACGCGCCATTTGGCTGTTTACCGCCGAAGGTGAAAAACACTGGCTGGGGGAAATCGGCTGGAATCCGTCTTTCCTGCGGGGAGACGGGTTTTGCCGCCATGACGTGTTTGCCGTCGGTGCCACGACTTTCATCACGATCGCCTTCGACGCGGAGGCGGGCGTGGCGCAATATGCGCGCGTCGAGCGGGACAAGACCGCCGGGATCATCGAGATCGAGGTGACGGCCAATGACGGCGGATCACTCGCCAGCGTCACCTATGCCATGACGAGCCTCGGCGATGAAGGCGACAAGGTTCTGGAAGCGATGACGGACGAAGCCTTTGCCGCCGAAATGGCGTCATGGCAGGCAGCCATTGCCGCACATGGCGAACCAATCGACGACTGGCTTGCCTCCAGGAACTGATCCGGGACCACGCGCCGGAGCGCGTTGTTCTACATGTGGATGGTCTTCTGGAACGCTCCCAGCGCCGCCTCCTTGACGGCTTCCGACATGGTCGGGTGGGCATGGCAGGTCCGTGCCAGATCTTCGGCGCTGCCGCCGAATTCCATCAGCACGGCGGCTTCATGGATCATTTCGCCGGCACCGTAGCCGACGATGTGGACGCCCAGGACCCTGTCGCTGTGCTTGTCGGCGAGGATCTTGACAAAGCCCTCCTGATGCAGCATCGCCCGCGCCCGGCCATTGGCCGAGAATGGAAACTTGCCGACCTTGTAGTCAACGCCGTCCGCCTTCAGTTCCTCCTCGGTCTTGCCGATCGACGCGACTTCCGGCTGCGTATAGACGACGCTCGGGATGACGTTATAATTGACGTGTCCGGCCTGCCCGGCGAGGATCTCGGCGACGGCGACACCCTCGTCCTCGGCCTTGTGCGCCAGCATCGGCCCCGCGACGACATCGCCGATCGCATAGATACCGTGGATATTCGTTTTGAAATGCTCGTCGATATGGACGCGGCCATGGCCATCCATGACGACGCCGGTCGTCTCGAGTCCGAGGCCTTCCGTATAGGGCTTGCGGCCGGTCGCGACCAGCACCGCGTCGGCCGAGATCGTCTCCGCATCACCGCCGGCAACCGGCCTGAAGGTGACGAGCGCGCCCTTGTCCGTCTTCTGCACCGCCGTCACCTTTGCGCCCGTCTTGAAGGTCATGCCCTGTTTGGCCAGCATGCGCTGGAACTGGCGGGAGACATCCGCGTCCATAGGCCCGAGGATCTTGTCGAGATATTCGACCACCGTCACCTCGGCGCCGAGCCGCGCCCAGACCGATCCGAGTTCCAGCCCGATCACGCCGCCGCCGACGACCACCAGATGCTCCGGCACCTTGGGCAATTCCAGTGCGCCGGTCGATGTGACGATAGTCTTTTCATCGAATTCAAGATCGACGCCCGGTATGCCGGCAACATCCGACCCGGTGGCGATGACGATATTGGTCGCCTCGAGCTCCTGCGCCTTGCTCCTGCCTGCCTTGACCGACACCTTGCTCTCGCCGAGGATCTTTCCGGTGCCCGTATAGACGTCGATCTTGTTCTTCTTCATCAAAAACGCGACGCCCTCGACATTCGACGTTACCGTAGCATCCTTGTGCGCCATCATTTTCGCCAGATCGAGCTTCGGCTCGCCGACATCGACGCCAAGCTGCGGCAGCGAATGGCTCGCATCGGCGAAGATCTCCGAAGCGTGCAGCAAGGCCTTTGACGGGATGCAGCCGATATTCAGGCAGGTACCGCCCAGCGTGCTGCGTTTTTCGACGACAGCCGTCTTCAGGCCCAGCTGCGCCGCCTTGATCGCGCAGACATACCCGCCCGGTCCGGTGCCAATCACTATCAGATCGTAACGTTCAGCCATCCGACTGTCCCCTTCCATCGGCCCTTCCGGCCGGAAAAATCATTGCCGGCAGGCCAGCAGTGTGAGTTCATCGAAAGCGCGCACCGGAAGCCCGGTCCGCCGGTAAAATTCCGAAGCCGTCAGCGCCTCGTCAAAGCCGGCGAGGCGCAGCGCCCCGGCCGCCGGCTGGTCGGATGCCGGCAGCGGTCCGGCGCTACCATCGGCAACGGCATTGATCGGTCCCTGCCAGATGGTGCAGGCCGCCAGTTCCTCGCCCGTCGCATCGCCCTCCGGACAATTGTTGAGCACGACCGCCTCTTTTCCGCCATCATCCTCGCCCGGATAGACGAAACCCTCAAGCGCTACCCCGCCATCGCCCAGCAGGACCTCGAAACGGCCATCGGCCGTGCCGGCAAATTCCAGCAAAATCGCCTGGTCGAGCGCGCCATAGGCCGCAAGGCCCTGCGGACAGCTGCGGCTGCCCTTGAGGCCTGTCGCAACCACCCCGACCGACAGCAGAGCCGCCGCGGCAAGCGCGGCGATAAGGACGGGTGCGGCCTTCATGGAGAGGTCTCTGTCATGCCACACTCCTCGCTCTAAGGCCGCACCGCCGCCGGCTACAGATCCAGGACCAGCCGCTCCGGATCCTCCAGGCTTTCCTTGACGCGCACGAGGAAGGTGACGGCCTCTTTTCCGTCGACGATGCGGTGATCGTAGGACAGGGCCAGATACATCATCGGCCGGATCACCACCTCGCCGCCGAGGGCCACCGGCCGCTCCTGGATCTTGTGCATGCCCAGAATGCCCGATTGCGGCGCGTTGAGGATCGGTGACGACATCAGCGAGCCATAGACGCCGCCATTCGACAGGGTGAAGGTGCCGCCCTGCATGTCGGACATCGCCAGTTCGCCGTTGCGGGCCGCCAGGCCGAGGCGTCCGATCTCCTGTTCGATCCCGGCGATCGACCTTTGATCGGCGTCGCGCACCACCGGAACCACCAGCCCCTTGTCGGTTCCCACGGCAACGCCGACATGGCAGAAATTCTTGTAGATGATGTCGGTGCCGTCGATTTCGGCGTTAACCGCCGGAATCTCCTTCAGCGCATGACAGACGGCCTTGGTGAAAAAGCCCATAAAGCCGAGCTTGACGCCGTGTTTCTTCTCGAAAAGCTCCTTGTATTTCTTGCGCAGTTCCATCACCGCGGTCATGTCGACCTCGTTATAGGTGGTCAGCATGGCGGCGGTGTTCTGGGCATCCTTCAGCCGCCGCGCGATGGTCTGGCGAAGCCGGGTCATCTTGACCCTTTCCTCGCGCTTCTCGTCCTCCGCCGGCGATGGCGCCCGCGCTGCCGCCGGGGCGGCGGCGGGCGCCGCGGCCGCGCCGCCGGCCAGCGCGTCGATCACATCGCCCTTGAGCACCTGGCCGCGTTTGCCCGATCCGGCCACCTGGTCGGCGGTCAGTTTGTTTTCTTCCATCATCTTGGCCGCTGCCGGCGACGGCGGCATGTCGGTGCCGGCATCGGCCACAGTGGCAGGCGCTGCTGCTGCTTCGGCGGGCTGGGCGGCTGCCGCTTCCTCTTTCTTGGCCGCCGGGGCGGGGGCCGCCGCACCCTCGGCAATCTGGCCGAGAAGCGCATTGACCTCGACCGTCTCACCTTCCTGGGCGGTGATCTCCGAAAGCGTTCCGCCGACCGGGGCCGGCACTTCGATCGTCACCTTGTCGGTCTCCAGTTCGACCAGCGATTCGTCGACGGCAACCCCGTCGCCGACCTTCTTGAACCAGGTTCCGATCGTCGCCTCGGTGACGGATTCGCCCAGGGTGGGAACGCGAATTTCTGTGGACATGGTGTTCAGTTTCCGTTTGTCGGTTTTAAGTCTCGTGACATGGCGGCGCTCAGCCGCCAAGCGCATCCTCGAGGAAGGCTTCCAATTGCGATTTGTGTTTCGACATGATGCCGGTCGCCGGCGACGCGGCGGCGGACCGCCCGGTATAGCGCACACGCTGATATTTGGCGTCGATATGGGCGAGGACCCATTCCAGATAGGGGTCGATGAAGGCCCAGGCGCCCATGTTCTTCGGCTCCTCCTGGCACCAGACCATTTCGGCGCTGTTGAAGCGCGACAACTCATTGATCAGCGCCTTGGCCGGGAACGGATAGAGCTGTTCGAGACGCAGCAGATAGATATCGTCGATTCCGCGCTTTTCCCGCTCCTCATAGAGATCGTAATAGACCTTGCCGCTGCACATGACGACGCGGCGGATCTTGTTGTCCTTCTGCAGTTTGATCGCCTGGTCCTTGAGCACCTCGGCATCGTCCCACAGCAGCCGGTGGAACGAACTGCTGCCGGCCATCTCCGACAGTTGCGACACCGCCCGTTTGTGGCGCAGCAGCGATTTCGGCGTCATCAGGATCAGCGGCTTCCTGAAATTGCGTTTGATCTGGCGGCGCAGGACGTGGAAATAATTGGCCGG
This sequence comes from Rhizobiaceae bacterium, assembly GCA_028279875.1. Lineage (GTDB taxonomy): Bacteria > Pseudomonadota > Alphaproteobacteria > Rhizobiales > Rhizobiaceae > Hoeflea_A. The sequence continues at coordinate 37,800 of JANQMU010000049.1, read as the reverse complement.
CGTCGTGCAATAGGCGACCTGCATATTGTCTTCCGCGCAGAGCTGCAGGAACCGCTCGAGCCGCGCCGACGAGTGCTCCGGTCCTTGTCCCTCATAGCCGTGCGGCAGCAGGCACACGAGGCCCGACATACGAAGCCATTTGCGTTCGCCGGACGAGATGAACTGGTCGAACACGACCTGCGCCCCATTGGCGAAATCGCCGAACTGCGCCTCCCACAGGGTCAGGGCATTGGGGTCGGCCAGCGAATAGCCATATTCGAAACCGAGCACCGCCTCTTCCGACAGCATCGAATTGACGACTTCGTAGAGCGCCTGGCCCTTGCTCAGATTGTTGAGCGGGATGTAGCGCTCCTCGTCGTCCTGGTCGTAGAGCACGGAATGGCGCTGCGAAAACGTGCCGCGTTCGCAATCCTGCCCGGAAAGGCGCACCGGATGGCCGTCCTCGACCAGCGACCCGAAGGCCAGTGCCTCGGCGGTGGCCCAGTCGATGCCCTCGCCGGTCTCCGCCATCTTGGCCCGGTGGTCCATGAAGCGCTGCACGGTCCGGTGTATCTTGAAGCCTTCCGGGACGGATGAAAGCTTGCGGCCCATTTCCCTGAGCTGCTTGACGGTCAGCGCGGTCTTGCCGCGGCGCTGCTCATCCTGATTGTCGGCGACCCGCATGCCGGACCAGGCCCCGTCGAGCCAGTCCGCCTTGTTGGGCTTGTAGGAATTGCCGGCCTCGAATTCCTGTTCCAGATAGGCCCGCCAGTCGGATTTCATTTTTTCCACCTCGCCCTGGCCGACCAGGCTCTCGGCGATCAGCTTCTTCGAATAGAGCTGGACGGTGGTCTCGTGGCTGCGGATCTTGCGGTACATGATCGGCTGGGTGAATGCCGGTTCGTCACCCTCATTGTGACCGAACCGCCGGTAGCAGAAGATATCCAGTACCACTGGCTTGTGGAACGTCATGCGGAACTCGGTCGCCACCTTGGCGGCGTAGACGACGGCTTCCGGATCGTCGCCATTGACGTGGAAGATTGGCGCCTCGATCATCTTGGCGACATCGGACGGATAGGGCGACGACCGCGAAAAACGCGGATTGGTGGTAAAGCCGATCTGGTTGTTGACGATCACATGGATCGTTCCGGCGACCCGGTGGCCGCGCAGGCCCGAAAGACCAAGGCATTCGGCAACCACTCCCTGGCCGGCAAAGGCCGCATCGCCGTGCAGCAGCAGCGGCAGCACCTGGACCCGCTCGGTCAGCGGCACGACCTCGTCGCGCGGCTGGCCGGCCAGCAGGTCCTGCTTGGCGCGCGCCTTGCCCATGACCACCGGATTGACGATTTCCAGGTGGGACGGGTTGGCCGTCAGCGACAGGTGCACATTGTTGCCGTCGAACTCGCGGTCCGACGACGTGCCGAGATGATACTTGACGTCGCCCGAGCCCTCGACCTCGTCCGGCGTATGGGACCCGCCCTTGAACTCGTTGAAGATCGCCCGGTGCGATTTGGCCATCACCTGGCTCAGCACATTGAGCCGGCCGCGATGCGACATGCCGAGCACGATTTCCTTGAGGCCCATCTGGCCGCCGCGCTTGATGATCTGTTCGAGCGCCGGGATCAGCGATTCGCCGCCATCGAGACCGAAGCGTTTTGTGCCCTTGTATTTGACGTCGATGAACTGCTCGAAGCCTTCCGCTTCGATCAGCTTCTGCAGGATCGCCATCTTGCCGCGGGGGGTGAATTCGACGCCCTTGTCCGGCCCCTCGATCCGGTGCTGGATCCAGGATTTCTCCTTCGGATTGGAGATATGCATGAATTCGACACCGATGGTCGAACAATAGGTTCGCTTGAGAATATCAAGCATCTCGTTGATCGTCGCATATTCCAGGCCAAGCACGTTGTCCAGAAAGATGCGCCGGTCGAATTCGTCCGGGGTGAAGCCGTAATTTTCCGGCGACAGCTCGTTATAGTCTTCCTTCTCGCCGGCAAGCCCCAGCGGGTCGAGATTGGCGTGCAGGTGGCCGCGCATACGATAGGCGCGGATCATCATGATGGCACGGACCGAATCGCGCGTCGCCTGCTGCACCTCGTCATCCGACAGGACGGCGGCGCCATTGGCGGTTTTTTCCTTCAGCCGGCCTTCGATGTGTTTTTCGACGCCGTCCCAATCGCCGTCGAGAGCCGACACCAGTTCGCCGTTCTCGATGATCGGCCAGTTGTCGCGCTTCCAGGAGGCGCCGCGGGCCGCCTTGCGGACCGCTTCGGCGTCATCCTTCAGGGCGGCGAAGAAGCTCTGCCACTCCGGCGGAACGGAGGCCGGGCTGTCTTCATACCGGGCATAGAGATCCTCGATATAGGATGCGTTGCTACCATAGAGAAACGAGGTTGCCTGGAAGGTCTCGTTGGCGTCCTGTCTTGCCATCAGTCCTTTGCGGAGAAATCCCCGCCCCCTTGCCTTGGCGCGGCATGGCCGCCCCGGTTGTGCATCCGCGGTCATTGCCGCCCGGATGCGGTGCGTTTCGTCCCTATCGTCAAATATGCCGCCCGGACCGGTTCTTGTGTAGCCCTATCGCACATATTTGACTTTCGCGTCATATGCCTCCGCGACGCGTCCGCGGGCGGCCATTGCCGCCGCCCGCAAGCTGTTTAACCGTTCAGCAGTTCGACCAGCGTCCTGCCGAGCTGCGCCGGTGACGGCGACACCTTTATGCCGGCCGCCTCCATGGCTGCAATCTTGTCGTCGGCACCGCCCTTGCCGCCGGAAATCACCGCGCCGGCATGGCCCATCGTGCGTCCGGGCGGCGCCGTGCGGCCGGCGATGAAGCCGACGGTCGGCTTTGCCCGTCCCTTTTTGGCCTCGTCGGAAAGGAACTGCGCCGCATCCTCTTCGGCCGAACCGCCGATCTCGCCGATCATGACGATCGACGTGGTGGCTTCGTCGGCGAGATACATTTCCAAGACATCGATGAACTCGGTGCCCTTGACCGGATCGCCGCCAATGCCGACCGCGGTGGTCTGTCCGAGACCCTCATTGGTGGTCTGGAACACGGCCTCATAGGTCAGCGTGCCGGAGCGCGAAACGATCCCGACCGATCCCTTCTTGAAGATATTGCCGGGCATGATGCCGATCTTGCATTCCTCGGGAGTCAGCACGCCCGGGCAATTCGGCCCGATCAGGCGCGAACCGGATTTCTCCAGCCGCGCCTTGACCCGCACCATATCGATTACTGGAATGCCTTCGGTGATACAGACGATAAGCGGCACCTCGGCGTCGATCGCCTCGATGATCGCCGCACCGGCGCCCGCCGGCGGCACATAGATGACCGACGCGTTGGCGCCGGTGCGTTCCCGGCCCTCCGCTACCGTTGAGAAGATCGGCAGGTCGACCGTGCCGTCGCCGACTTGACCGGTCCAGGTTTCGCCGCCCTTTTTGGGATGCACGCCGCCGACCATCTGCGTTCCGTAATAGGCCAGCGCCTGCTCGGTATGAAAGGTCCCGGTTTTGCCGGTGAGACCCTGGACCAGCACCTTGGTGTCTTTGTTGACGATGATGGACATGGCTCAGGCTCCCTTCACCGCTTTGACGATCTTCTGCGCCGCATCGTCGAGATCATCGGCGGCGATAACGTTGAGGCCGCTCTCATTGATGATCCGCTTGCCCTTTTCGACATTGGTGCCCTCCAGCCGCACCACCAGCGGCACCTGCAGCCCGACCTCCTTGACGGCGGCAACGACACCCTCGGCGATCACGTCGCAGCGCATGATGCCGCCGAAAATATTGACCAGAATGCCCTCGACTGCCGGATCGGCGGTGATGATCTTGAAGGCCGCCGTCACCTTCTCCTTCGACGCGCCGCCGCCGACATCCAGGAAGTTCGCCGGCTCCGCGCCGTAAAGCTTGATGATGTCCATCGTCGCCATGGCAAGGCCGGCGCCGTTGACCATGCAGCCGATATTGCCGTCGAGCGCCACATAGGCCAGGTCGAATTTCGATGCCTCGATCTCCTTGGCGTCCTCCTCGGTGGTGTCGCGCAGCGCCATCACATCGTCATGACGAAACAGCGCGTTGCCGTCGAACGACATTTTGGCGTCGAGCACCCGCAGGCGGCCATCTTTCATCACGATCAGCGGATTGACCTCCAGGAGGCTCATATCCTTTTCGACGAAGGCCCTGTAGAGGATCGGAAACAGCGCCATGCCGTCCTCGCGCGCCGGCCCGCTGAGTTCGAGCGCGTCGCACAGCCGCCGCGCATCGGCTTCGGTGACACCGGAGTCTGGATCGACCGGCAATGTCAGGATCTTGTCGGGGGTTTCTTCGGCCACCGCCTCGATATCCACGCCGCCTTCAGTCGACACGACAAAGGCCGGCCGGCCCACCGTGCGGTCGACCAGAACGGAAAGATAGAGTTCGCGGTCGATATCGGCGCCGTCCTCGATATAGAGCCTGTTGACCTGCTTGCCGTGCGGGCCGGTCTGCTTGGTCACCAGCGTGTTGCCCAGCATCTCGCTTGCCTGCGCGACCACGTCTTCGACCGAATGGGCGAGGCGCACGCCCCCCTTGGCATCGGCCGGAAGTTCCTTGAATTTGCCCTTGCCGCGACCGCCGGCATGGATCTGGCTCTTGACCACATAGAGCGGCCCCGGCAGCCTGGCCGCCGCCGCAGCGGCCTCGTCGGCGGAGAAGATCGGCACGCCCTCGGCGACCGGCGCGCCAAAGCCCTTGAGCAGGGCCTTGGCCTGGTATTCATGAATGTTCATGGATGGAAATCCTGTCCTTTTGGCGGGCGGTCTCTATTTCAGATTGGGCGCGATGCCGATGCAGGCCTCGCACAGGCCGGCAACGGCGGCGACCGACTTGTCGAAGGCCTTCTGTTCGCTTTTGTTGAGGTTGATCTCGATGACGCGCTCGACGCCGCCGGCGCCGATAACTGTCGGGACGCCGACATACATGTCCTTGACGCCATACTGGCCGGCGAGATGGGCGGCACAGGGCAGCACCCGTTTCTTGTCCTTCAGATAGGCCTCGGCCATCGATATCGCGGAAGAGGCGGGCGCATAATAGGCCGAGCCGGCTTTCAGCAGGCCGACGATCTCGGCGCCGCCGTTCCGCGTCCGCTGGATTATCTCTTCCAGCCGCGCCTTGGAGACCCAGCCCATCTTGATGAGGTCGGGCAACGGGATGCCGGCAACCGTAGAATAGCGCGCGAGCGGCACCATCGAATCGCCATGACCGCCGAGAACGAAGGCCGTGACATCCTCGACCGACACATCGAACTCCTCGGCGAGGAAATGGCGGAAGCGCGCGCTGTCGAGAACACCGGCCATGCCGACCACCATGTTTTTCGGCAGGCCGGAGAACTTCTGCAGCGCCCAGACCATCGCGTCGAGCGGATTGGTGATGCAGACCACGAAGGCGTTCGGCGCATATTTCTTGATGCCGGCGCCGACCTGTTCCATGACCTTCAGATTGGTGCCGAGGAGATCGTCACGGCTCATGCCCGGCTTGCGGGGGACGCCGGCCGTCACGATACACACATCCGCCCCCTCGATGGCCGCATAGTCATTGGCACCGCCGAGGGCGGCATCGAATCCTTCCACCGGACCCGACTGGGCCAGATCGAGGCCCTTGCCCTGCGGAATGCCCTCGGCGATATCGAACAGGACGATGTCACCCAGTTCCTTCAACGCGGCAAGATGCGCCAGCGTGCCGCCGATCATGCCCGAGCCAATCAATGCTATTTTTTTCCGCGCCATTTCGACGACACCTCCGAGTTACGTTTGACCCCCCGGCAAACCCGCGGTCCGCCGCAAATCGGGGATGTGGATAGACCTGTTGACGGTTCTTGGCAACTCAAACTTTCGCCATGTGTAATTTCAAACGGTTAGAAGTTAGTTATCTTACGTAAAGGTAAATATTTTCCGACATTTGCGACCGGTTTTGACGGCCGCCATCAGCCGGCCGCCGATTTCTGCGCCACCCGGCTCCCGGCCAGGTAATCGGCGCTTTGCATCTCGAACAGCCGGGAGGCTGTGCGGGCAAATTCGAACCCCTCATTGCCGCGCCGACTCCGGTAGAGATCCTCGGGCGCCGCCGCCGCGGATACGAACACCCGGATTCCGTTGTCGTAAAGCATATCGATGAGGTTGATGAAGCGTTTTGCCTCATTGCGGGCGCTTTCGTCCATGACCGGGATGTTCTCGATGAAGATCGTGTCGTAGCGTTCGGCAATACGGTGATAGTCGCCGGTGCCCAGCGGCCGCCCGCACAGTTCCTCGAAGCTGAAGCGCGCCGCATCGCCGGCCGCCATCGGCACCTCGATCACCCGGCCCTTGGCCTCGATCTCCTGCCGCCGCACCGTATGTCCGGATGCCACGCCCTGCCACGCCTTGGCGAAGGCGATCCTGGTCGCGTCGTTGAGCGGGGTCAGATAGACCGGCAATTGACTGGTCTTTTCCAGCCGGTAGTCGGTGCGGGCATCGAGATTGAAGACGTCGACCCGCGACTTGAGAAGGGCGATGAAGGGCAGGAAGAGTTGCCGGTTCAGCCCTTCATGATAGAGATTGTCCGGTTCGACATTCGAGGTCGCGACGAGAACGCAGCCGCGGTCGAACAATTGCCCGAAGAGCCGCGACAGGATCATGGCATCGGCAATGTCGGTCACCGAAAACTCGTCGAAACACAGGACCCAGGCCTCGGCGATCAGTTGCGCCGCCACCGGCGGGATCGGATCCTCCTGTTTTGTCTCGCCGCGCTTGAGGGCCTTGCGGTGCGCATTGATCCGCTCATGGACATCGGCCATGAAGTCATGGAAATGCACCCGCCGCTTGTGCGACGCGCTGACCGCGTCGAAAAACAGGTCCATCAGCATGGTCTTGCCGCGACCGACCGACCCGTGGATATAAAGACCCCTGACGACCGGCTTGGCCTTTTGCCGGCTGGCGAAAAGCCAGCCCAGAGAGCTTGATTTGCGGGTCAGCCGCTTTTCGCTGATCTCTAGGAGAACCCGGTCCAGCGCTTCGGCCAGTTTCAGCTGTGCGGCGTCGCTTTCGATCTCGCCGTGGGCGACAAGCGCATTGTAACGCTCGGCGACCGAGTTGCTGGTGGCGGTGTCCATTGGCACGGCCTGTCTGCGGAAGGAATGCTAGCGCGTGAGGCTGACCGGCTGTCCGGATCCGGTGGTGCCGTCGAAGCGTTTGTCACCGGTCTTGTAGAGCCGTGCGAACTGGTTGCCCGATGAATCGGAAAGCAGAACCTGCTTGCCCTGAACGTCCCAGGCCGAAATCAGCGATGCCTGATCGGCACAACCGCGCGACGCGGCCCGGTAGCCACCGGTCCATTTGGTCAGCGCCAAGAAGACGTCGCAGCTGCTGCCGCCGGTCGAAATCGTCCAGCGGCCGACCATGGAATCGCGGGTGACTTCCGGCGCGTTGGCCGCGACGGTCTGCAACTCCTCGGGCGTCGGACCCTCGGTCCGGGGCGCATCCGGGAACTGGCCCTCACCGGGTGCCGCCAGGTCCCCGCTTTGTACACCACCGACGGGCGCCGGCGAAATCGGAGCGGGCTGGCCGAAGAGCGGCCGTCCCGGCCCAAAACGCTGGCAGCCGGCGAGGGCGACCAGAGCGCTTAAAGCGATCACAGTGCAGACATTGCGCATTATTGCTCCCCAACCTCTCAGTGCCCGGGCGGATGGGCGAATCCCATACCCACATATAGGCGCATGTGGGGTTTCAATACAGAAAGATGGCAAAAATTCCACTGGATATGCACAAAAGACCGTCCGTCGAACCCGTTGGCCATGGCCGCCCGCCGAAAACCGTCAAAACCGCGAACAATGGAAACGCTGCTGCAGGATGCTTGCCGCAACCCGGATACGACGCAATGGCCCACGGAAAGCGGGCGCTATTTTTCGATGCCGCGATGGGCCTGCTCACCCCACAGCGCCTTGACCCTGGCATCACGGCGGCATCCAAAGCGATAATAGCGGTACCGCACCGGATTCTTGAGATAATAGTCCTGATGATAGTCCTCGGCCGGGTAAAACACCGATGCCGGCGCGATGACGGTGACAATTTTCTGACCGAGATCTTCCATGGCCTGGGCGCCTGACGCCTCGGCCTGGGCCTGCTGCTCCTCGTCGATGGTGTAGATCGCCGTCGTGTAGCTCTCCCCGCGGTCGCAGAACTGACCGCCGGCATCGGTCGGATCGACACTGCGCCAGAAGACATCGAGCAATTGTTCATAGCTGACCTTGGCGGGGTCGTAGGTGATCCGGACGGCCTCGCGGTGACCGGTGGTCTCCGACACCACATCCCGATAGGTCGGGTTTTCCAGATGTCCGCCCGTATAGCCGGAAATGGTCTCCAGAACGCCCGGCACCTGGTCGAAATCGGATTCGACACACCAGAAACAGCCACCCGCCAATATCGCGGTCTCGACATTCTCCGGTTTTTCGGTCTGGGCGTGAACCGCGCCCATCGGCGCATAACCGGCGGCAAAGGCAAGCAGGGCGCCCCCTGCGACAACACCGGCAATGACAATCCTGCGCATGAACCTGTCTCCCATTGGATTCGACCGGCCGCCATAGGCACAGACAAACCCTTGCTTTTCAAGTCAAACACACTCACGAGCTCGTGAAAAATGGCCGACCGGACGGTGCCCAAGGCGGGTTTCCCGGGGATTGCCAAACAGGCGGTAGGCAACCGGCGGCGAAGCGGGCATAGTGTTCGCACGGCCCATCCGGAAGCCGGCGATCAGGGGTAACGGCGACATGAGCGGTGACGGGCTGAGGCGGGAAATCGGACCGATCGGGCTGATTGCAATCGCCGTCAGCGGCATGATCGGATCCGGCTGGCTCTTCGCGCCCCTTCTGACCGCCCAACTGGCCGGCCCGGCGGCCATAATCGCCTGGATGATCGGGGCGTTTTGCATGCTCCTGCTGGCCCTGACCTTCGGCGAGATCGCCGCCATGTTTCCGCTGCCGGGCGGTATCGCCAGCATCCCCGGCGTCACCCACGGCAATATCGTCTCGATCACCATGGGCTGGACCGCATGGCTCGGCTACCTGTTGGCGGCGCCGGTCGAGGTCGAAGCCACATTGCGCTACCTCACCGGCTATGCACCCTGGTTGTTCCAGAGCGCCCAGTCGCAATATCTGTCGCTGCCGGGCGCCTTTGTCGCGCTGGGACTGATGGGGATTTTCGTCGTGCTGAACGCATTCGGCGTGCGGTTGTTCACACTAATCAATAACGGTGTTACCTGGATCAAGATCACGGTGCCGCTCGTCGTCATCGCGATGTTCATCGCCAGCGCTTTCGAGCCCGGCAATTTCGTCGACCATGGAGGCTTTGCCCCCAACGGGATCAACGGCATTCTGACAGCCGTTTCGTCCGGCGGTATCATTCTGTCGATGATCGGCTTTCGTCACGCGATCGATATGGCGGGCGAGGTTAGGAATCCCCGCCGCTCCATCCCGCTGGCGGTGATTGCGGCAATGCTGATCTGCCTCGTCCTTTATGTCGGCCTGCAGACGGCTTTCATCGGCGCGCTGCCGCCGGAGGCGATCGGCAATGGCTGGACCAATCTGCAGATGGCGGATCGCGGCGGACCGCTGGCGTCGGTGGCAACGGCGCTCGGCCTGTTGTGGCTGGTCAGTCTCATGAACACGACGGCGGTCATTTCGCCCTTCGGCAGCGCGTTGGTGGCGGTCGGCTCCAATGCCCGGCTCGTCATGGCCATAACCGGAATGCGTCTGATCCCGGTCTTTTTCGGCAGGCTATCACGCTACGGCGTTCCGCTCCACGCTCTGCTGCTCAATCTCGCACTGGGCTGGCTGGTGGTTCTGTTCCTGTCGTTTTCGCAGATCGTCGCGGCGGCCAGCTCGCTGATCGTTTTTTCCCTCATTCTCGGTCCGGTCGCCGTTGTCGCCCTGCGCAGGCTGGCGCCGGATTATCCAAGACCGTTCAGGCTGCCGCTGGTTCAGGTCATCGGCCCGGCGACCTTCATCCTGGCGACGCTGATCATCTACTGGAGCGGTTGGAACACCATCCAGATCATCGGCCTGGCGCTGATCGCCGGCGCTTTGCTGTTCGCAATCCGGTTTCGTGACATGCCGAAAGGCGCGCTGCAGTTCAGATCGGCCCTGTGGCTGCTGCCCTATTGCATCGGCATCGGCCTGATTTCCTGGCTGGGCAGCTTTGGCGGCCTCGGGCTGCTGACCGGCGGGCTGGATGTCGCCGCTTGTGTCGTCCTGGGCACCGTCGGCTTCTGGCTCGCAGTCCGGTCGGCGCTGTCGCAAACCGAATTCAACAGCCAGACCGAGGATATGCTGGCCCAACTCGGATATGAAAAGGACGTACTCTATAACCTCGATATCTAAAAAGGCGGGCTCTAATCCGGAAATTCCCCGCCGGTCAGATGGGCGTGGGCAGCCTGGTCCATCCAATCCAGGAACCTATCTGTATCGGACGGCGAATTGACTCCCCAGTCCGGCCCGCTTCCCCCGATGGCTGTGTAAGTGTCGAGCATCTTTTCGAACGCCTTTTCCGTGCCGGGACCCCATTTGCCATCGACGGTCAGGCGATAATGGCCGGACAGAGCCAGGACCCCCTGTGCCTTCGCTAGGTCAACCGGACTGACGGTAAGAAAATAGACACGCACATTGTTTAATGCCTGCTCCAAATAGGACTGCCTCTCATCGGACTGCTCCGAAAACGCCGGTTGCAACGATCCGACACCCCATAGAACGACGAAGAGCACTATCGACAGAGAACGCATATCTTCCTCTCGGATTGCTGGCTACAGCTTTAACTATACGCAATATCTATAATGCAATCAATAGTTGCACACTGCGCATGTGCCTGAACGGCAGTTCGTCCGCCATTGTCGATGGACCAGCACGGCGTTCAGCGCAATGGCGGATCAGACGCGGCGTTCGACCATCATCTTCTTGATCTCGGCAATCGCCTTGGCCGGGTTGAGACCCTTCGGGCAGGCCTGGGTGCAGTTCATGATCGTGTGGCAGCGATAGAGCCTGAACGGGTCTTCCAGTTCGTCGAGCCGCTCGCCGGTCGCCTCGTCGCGGCTGTCGATCAGCCAGCGATAGGCCTGCAGCAGAACCGCGGGCCCGAGATAGCGGTCGCCGTTCCACCAGTAGCTCGGACAGGAGGTCGAGCAGCAGGCGCACAGGATGCACTCGTAAAGCCCGTCCAGCTTGACCCGGTCTTCATGCGACTGCAGCCATTCGGTTTCCGGCGCCGGTGACGTGGTTTTCAGCCAGGGTTCGATCGACCGGTGCTGGGCATAGAAATTGTTGAGGTCGGGCACCAGGTCCTTGACCACCGGCAGATGCGGCAGCGGATAGATCTTGATTGGTCCCTCAATCTCATCCATGCCCTTGGTGCAGGCCAGCGTGTTGGTGCCGTCGATATTCATTGCGCAGGACCCGCAAATCCCCTCCCGGCACGACCGGCGCAATGTCAGGGTCGAATCGATCTTGTCCTTGATCCACAACAGGCCGTCGAGAACCATCGGCCCGCAATCGTCGATATCGACAAAGAAAGTGTCGATGGACGGGTTCTCGTCATCATCCGGCGACCAGCGGTAGATCCGGTACTCGCGCAGATTGCCCGCCCCTTCGGGCTTTGGCCAGGCCTTGCCTTCCTTGACCCGCGAGTTTCTGGGAAGTGTAAGTTCAACCATCCGTCCCGATCCTCAATAGACGCGCTTCTTGGGCGCGATTCTGGCCAGCTCGATCCCGCCATCCTCCTCGCGCGTCAGCGTTTCCGTATGCACCGGCCGATAGCTCAGCGTGACCTTGCCGTCGGCGTCGATCCTGGACAGCGTGTGAACCCGCCAGTTCTTGTCGTCGCGGTCCGGGAAATCCTCGTGTGCATGGGCGCCGCGGCTTTCCTTGCGGGCCTCCGCGCCATAGACCGTCAGAATCGCGCAGATGACCAGATTGTCGAGCTCCAGCGTCTCGACGAGGTCGGAGTTCCAGATCAGCGACCGGTCGGTCGTCCGCACATCGGCGAGCTGCTGGAAAATCTCGTCCATGCGGCGACACCCGTTCTTCAGTGTTTCCTCGGTGCGGAAGACCGCGGCGTCTTCCTGCATGGCCCTTTGCATCCGGTCGCGCAATTCGGCGGTCGGAAGCGATCCGCTGGCATGGCGGGCCTTGTCGAACCGCTCCATGATCCGGTCGAGGCAGGCCTTCGGCACCTCCGGAATTTCACTGTGGCGGTCGATCACCTCGCCGGCACGGATCGCCGCGGCGCGGCCGAACACGACGAGATCGATCAGCGAGTTGGAGCCGAGCCGGTTGGCCCCGTGCACCGAAGCGCAGCCGGCTTCGCCGACCGCCATCAGCCCGGGCTGGATCCGGTCCGGCGAGTCCTCCGTCGGGTTGAGCACCTCCCCGTGATAATTGGTCGGAACGCCGCCCATATTGTAATGCACGGTCGGCAGCACAGGAATCGGGTCGCGGGTGACATCGACACCGGCAAAGATCTTGGCCGATTCCGATATGCCGGGCAGGCGCTCGGCCAGGATCGCCGGATCGAGATGATCGAGATGCAGGAAGATATGGTCCTTGTTCCTGCCGACGCCGCGGCCCTCCCGGATTTCCAGCGTCATGCAGCGCGAAACCACGTCGCGGGACGCTAGGTCCTTGGCCGACGGTGCGTAGCGCTCCATGAAACGCTCGCCCTCGGAATTGACCAGATAACCGCCCTCACCGCGCGCGCCTTCGGTGATCAGGGTTCCGGCACCATAGATGCCGGTCGGGTGGAACTGCACGAATTCCATGTCCTGAAGCGGCAGGCCGGCCCGGGCGATCATGCCGTTGCCGTCGCCGGTGCAGGTGTGTGCCGAGGTCGCGGAAAAATAGGAGCGGCCGTAGCCGCCGGTCGCCAGCACCACCATCTTGGCCCGGAAAACATGAATGACGCCGTCATCGAGGTTCCAGGCGACAACGCCGGTGCACACACCGTCATCGCTCATCAAGAGGTCGATGGCGAAATATTCGATGAAGAACTGGGCGTTGTGGCGCAGCGACTGGCCGTAGAGCGTGTGCAGGATGGCGTGGCCGGTGCGGTCGGCGGCCGCGCAGGTCCGCTGCACGGGGGGGCCGTCGCCGAAATTCTGCATATGGCCGCCGAAGGGCCGCTGATAGATGCGGCCGTCCTCGGTCCGCGAGAAGGGCACGCCGTAATGCTCCAGCTCATAGACCGCCTTCGGCGCCTCGCGGGCCAGATATTCCATGGCATCATTGTCGCCCAGCCAGTCGGAGCCCTTGATCGTGTCATACATATGCCACTGCCAGCTGTCCGGCGTCATGTTCTGCAGGCTGGCGGCGATGCCGCCCTGCGCCGCGACGGTGTGGGAGCGCGTCGGAAAGACCTTGGTGATGCAGGCGGTCCGCAGCCCCTGCTCGGCCATGCCGAGCGTCGCCCGCAGGCCGGCGCCGCCGGCGCCCACCACCACCACGTCGAATGTGTGCTCGGTAAACCGGTAATCCTGTTCGGTCTTGTCTGCCATCGCCCGGTCAGCCCCCAAATCCGAGTTTCAGAATCGCGAACAGCGACAGGGCGCCGACGAAAATGCTGAAGAAATTATTGAGAATCAGCAGGGTGAATTTCGCCGCCTCGCCGTGAACGTAATCCTCGATGATGACCTGCATGCCGAGGCGCATATGAATGATGCCGGAGATCATCACCAGCCCCATCAGAACAGCGACCACCGGATTGCCGAGAGCGCCGGTGACGGTCTCATGGGAGGCCCCGTGATAGATGATGATGAAGATGATGAAAAAGACGATAAGCGGAACATTGGCGATGGACGTCAGCCGCTGACGCCAGAAATGCTCCGTCCCCTCCTTCGCGGACCCCAGGCCGCGGACCTTGGAAAGCGGTGTGCGCAAATCCATGACTGTTCCTCCGTCAGGCCGTCAAAAGGGCGATCGCCCAGATCAGCACGGTCAGCGTTACCGACGCGGCGAGGGTCATCTTCGCCATTCTGGTCGTCACATGCTTGTCGAGGCCCCGTCCGGTGTCCCAGATCAGATGCCGTATGCCGCCGATCATGTGATGCACCAGCGCCCAGGTGTAGCCAAGCAGCACGATCCGGCCGATGATCGAGCCGAAGACCGCATTCGCCAGATTGAAGTAATCCGGGCCGGCGGCCGCCGCAATCAGCCACCAGGCCACCAGCACGGTGCCGAAATAGAGCGCGGCGCCCGTGATGCGGTGCACAATCGACATCACCATGGTGGGAATCAGCTTGTAGATGGACAGATGCGGCGAAAGCGGTCTGTTTTGTGTTGCGTTGGCCATAAAGCCTCCGAATCGTCTGTATCGCGGCCGGAGGGATTTCCCGCGAATCCCGCCTGCGATCAAGTCTGGTTTTAGTGTCTTCCCCCTTATACGTCAAAGAACCGGCGCGTCCGGCGCCGGACAATCGACGGGGCAAAAGCCACCTTTTCGGTTTTAGAACCCTTCCAAATCGATTGAAAGCAGCGAATGGCGCACGGACGGGCGATCAAAGTTTTTTTAAAAAAGCGTGCGGTGCACAAATTCCACGTCAAGGATCGAACCGCATCACGAAACTCGAGCGGTCGGCGGTCACCGCGATCTTCTCATAGAGTTTTCGACCCTCGACGGGCATGCGCGGCGCACTGAGGTCCAACTGCCGCCAGCCGCGGCTGTCGCCTTCCTCGGCCAGCAGGTCCAGCATCGCTTCGGCAATCCCCTTGCGGCGATGCGCGTGGTGAACATAGAGATGGTCGACCTGACCGACGCGCATGCCCGACACCGGATCGGGAAGATCATAGAACACCAGAAATCCGACCAGCTCTCCGTCAAGACGCGCGCCGAGAAGCTCGGCGACCCGGTCCTGCAGCAGGGTTTCGGCGTAGAATTCGTCCGGCCGCCGCGGCGCGCCGCGCTTGAGCGACTGCCCATAGGCGGCAATCAGGGGCGCGAGTTCATGCGCATCGTTCAGGCGCAGGATGGCAATCTCGATGGTCGGCTGCTTGCTCATGACGACCATTGTTTGGGTCAATCGACCGGCAACGTCAAGCCCCGCCGCGCCATGCCATACCAAAGAACGATTTGCCGTTTATCCCTTTTGTCCGGTCCGGAAAACCGCGCAGTTCTTAACCTTAACAAAAGGTTTATGGCGGACCGCGTGGAACCCGTTGCGCAGCAGCCCTATGATGACGGTATGAAGAGCTGCGGCGAATGCGGACGTCGTCGGGGTGAAAACCCGTTATTTGCTTGTTATTTTGAAGGTTCGGCCATGCCAAACAATGCCAGTATACGCATCAAACCGGCGCACATCCTCGCCGTTCTGCTGATGATCGGCGGCGCCGTTTCCGGCCCGCCGGCGCAGGCGGCGGAAGAATTCGAAGACTCCTATCAGGTCGCCGACAGCAACAATCTGCCGACCCGCATACCGGGCCTCGGCACGTTTTCCGGCGGCATTTCAGCCAAGCAGTTCAAGGGCAACGGCATCTATTTCAGCATCGAAGGCAATGACGGCCGGCATGCAGGTTCAAGGAAAACCAGCCCGCGCCCGGGCGCCAAGATCATCGACATGCAGGATGCCCAGCACGAGATGGACTGCGACAATCCGGGCGATGTCTGCGTGATCAGACCCTGACATCGCCGTCATTGGCCGCCATTCAGACCGAACAGTTCGACCGCGACGAGAAATGGATTCCCGACAGTTTCGATGATCCGCCCTTCTGGTCCTGTGTCCGCACACAGTTGCGGCCGTCGCGCTTGGCCGTGTAAAGCGCCGCGTCCGCGCGCTTGTAGGCGTCCTCGATCCGCTCCCCGGCCAGGATTTCGGTGACGCCGAAACTGGCGGTGAAGCGCGTGGAATTGGAAAGTTCAGGATAGCTGGTCGATGCGAAGGCAACCCGCAGCCATTCGGCAAACAGCCGCGCCGCACGCACATCCGAATTGCGCAGATAGACGCAGAACTCCTCACCACCGAACCGGCCGCAAATGTCGCCTTCACGGGCGCCGGCCCTGATCAGCCGTCCGAATGCCGCGATCACCCGGTCGCCGACATAATGGCCATATTCATCATTGATGGATTTGAACCGGTCGAGATCACACAGGATCAGCGATGTCGGCGTGGTGCTCTGCGACTGCTGCCTGAGCTTCTTGATGGTCAGATCGAAACCGTGTCGGTTGAGCAGGCCCGACAGGCTGTCGGTCTCCGACTGGCCCTTGAGGTCGCGTAACAGCCGGCCGGCCAGGCGCAGCGTCAGGACCGTCGCCAGGGCGATCGTCAGCAGCGCATTGTTGATGCCGATGACGATATCCGATGCGCGCAGCCCGTCTGCGGAAACGGCGGTAAATGCCGCGTGGATAAGCGGCCGCGACAGGTAATTGGCGATCATCAGCGCGAGGATGAGCGCCAGCGCCCGGTCCCGGCGGCCGCGCCCCGGCAGCAACAGGATGTAAAGACCAATCGCCTGGGCGGCGGCCAGGCTCGCCGCTGCGGTCATCGTCTCGATGGACTCGCCCGGCCAGACCAGTCCGACCAGGAAATTCCCCATCAGCGCCGCGGCCAGCAGTCCGTCGATCAGCCGCCAGGGCACGATTTTTTCACAATGCCACGCAATGCCGACATTCAGGCAGC
This sequence comes from Rhizobiaceae bacterium, assembly GCA_028279875.1. Classification (GTDB taxonomy): domain Bacteria; phylum Pseudomonadota; class Alphaproteobacteria; order Rhizobiales; family Rhizobiaceae; genus Hoeflea_A. The sequence continues at coordinate 21,168 of JANQMU010000049.1, read as the reverse complement.
TGATCGCCACCATATTGAGGGAGAAAACGATAAACCGCGAGACGGGTGGCGCCGTGAAAAGCGGTGTCACCGCCTCGGCAATCGCCATCATCAGAAGTCCGACAAAACACAGCGTCCACCAGAATGCCGGTTTCCTGCTCCGGTCATAGAAATGTATCGCCAAAAAGCCGCAGACAATCGCGACTGCAAAGGCTATGTTATCGGCATGTATAAAAGCAGCGCCCACCTGGTCCCCCATTACGGACCGGTCTAGCAGCAAGGAGCTAATTTGAAGTAAACAGACCGAAATGATCAGGCGGGATTAAGTGTTCCGCCCAATCACTACAAGTATTGTTTGTGCTCGGATGACTGTTTCTACCAGTCTCGAACATCCACGAAACGGCCGGCGACCGCTGCCGCCGCCGCCATCGCAGGCGACACCAGATGGGTCCGGCCCCGGTAGCCCTGGCGCCCCTCGAAATTGCGGTTCGATGTCGAGGCGCAACGCTCCTCGGGTTTGAGGCGGTCATCATTCATCGCCAGACACATGGAGCAGCCCGGCTCGCGCCATTCGAAGCCGGCATCCAGGAATATCCGGTCCAGCCCCTCGGCTTCGGCCTGGGATTTGACCAGGCCCGACCCCGGCACCACCATGGCGTCGACATTCTCATGCACCGAACGGCCCTCGACCACTTTCGCGGCGGCGCGCAGATCCTCGATCCGGCCATTGGTGCACGACCCGATGAAGACCCGGTCAACCGTGATATCGGTGATCCTGGTACCGGCCGAAAGACCCATATAGTCCAGCGCCCGTTCCTTCGACGACCGCTTGTTGTCATCCTCGATATCCGCCGGATCGGGAACAACGCCGGTCACCGACACCACATCCTCCGGCGACGAGCCCCACGAGACGATCGGCGGCAGGTTCTGGGCATCGAGCACGACGACCCGGTCGAAATGGGCGCCCTCGTCGCTTTTCAGCGATTCCCAGTGCGCCATCGCCTGCTCCCAATGCGCATCCTTCGGCGCCATCGGGCGATCCTTGAGATAGGCGAAGGCCTTCTCGTCGGGCGCGATCAGCCCGGCCCGCGCGCCGGCCTCAATGGTCATGTTGCAGACCGTCATGCGGCCTTCCATGGACAGTTCGCGAATCGCCTGTCCGGCAAATTCGATGACATGGCCGGTGCCTCCGGCGGTGCCGATCTCACCGATGATCGCCAGGATCAGATCCTTCGCCGTGACGCCGGGCGGCAGGCTGTTGTCGATCCGCACCAGCATGTTCTTGGCTTTTTTCTGGATCAGCGTCTGGGTCGCCAGCACATGTTCGACCTCCGACGTGCCGATGCCATGCGCCAGGGCGCCAAACGCGCCGTGGGTCGATGTGTGGCTGTCGCCGCAGACGATCGTCGTTCCGGGCAGCGTGAACCCCTGCTCCGGGCCGACAATGTGCACGATGCCCTGGCGGATATCGGACTCATGGAAATATTCCACCCCGAAATCGGCCGTATTCCTGGCGAGCGCCTCGACCTGGACGCGGCTCTCTTCATTCTTGATGCCGTCCTTGCGGTCCGCGGTGGTGGGAACATTGTGATCGACCACGGCCAGCGTTCGGTGTGGATGCCGCACCTCGCGGCCGCTGTTGCGCAGACCTTCGAAGGCCTGCGGGCTGGTGACCTCGTGCACCAGGTGCCGGTCGATATAGAGCAGGCAGGTTCCGTCCTCCTGCTCATGGACCACATGGTCGTGCCAGATTTTATCGTAAAGGGTTTTCGGTTCGGTCATGGGACTCAACTATTCGATCTGAAATGAAAAGACGGTTCGGTCGCGCGGCACTCAGAGAAGACCGTCCGCATGCCGCAGCCGGGCGAAAAACCGCCCCGGCAACCGCTTGTGATCATGCACGGGGAGATAGGCGATCGAATCGCCGCAACGCGCAGCGCCTTCGAAATTCATCCCGGTTCTGATCAGTTCCCTCATCATGTGGGCGTTTTTACCAAGCTTTCAACCGCGCCGCAATCAGCCGCCGCGCCGGTTTTCCGCCTGTCGCAATCGCCGTTCAAGAGCGCGCAGCGCCAATGACAGGCCGACGGTCAGCAGAAGATAGATATAGGCAACGATGGAATAGGTTTCGAAGAAGCGGAACGAGCCGGAGGCGTAGACCTTGCCCATCTGCGTCAGATCGGCGACGCCGAGCACCGAGACCAGTGACGAATCCTTGACCATGGCGACAAAATCATTGCCGAGCGGCGGCAGGATGGTCCGGAGCGCCTGCGGCATGATGATCAGCCGAAACCGCTGCCAGCGCGACAGGCCGAGCGCCTTGGCCGCCTCGACCTGCCCGACATCGACCGACTGGATTCCGGCGCGAAACACCTCGGCGATGAAGGCCGAATAACCGATGGTGAGCGAGATGATCGCCCGCCACAGCAGCGAGATATCCCGCACCTTCAGCGGCTCGATCAGGCCCGCATCCTGGAGCGGCAGGGTCAGCCAGTTCCAGGCGAAAACGAACCCCGGAGCGCCGACAAAGGCGATGTAGAACAGCATCACCAGGATCGGCACGCCGCGAATGATCTCCACATAGAACCGCGCGACCTGGCGCATGACAAGAGAGCCCGAGAGGCTCATGACGGCGACGACCAGGCCGAGCACCGAGGCAAGCGCAAACCCCACGACGGTCACGAAAATGGTGATCCAGACCCCCCGGGACACCGTGACCAGAACTTGTGCATAAAGATCGTTGGAGACGATGATGACGGCAACGATCACAGCAATCGCCGTCGCCGCGACCAGCCAGTAAGGGAAATCCTGATCGCCGGAGGATTTCGCAGGTGCCATGGGTCAATGCGATGTTCGGACGCGGACGGACCTTGAACATCCGCCCGCTACCGGAGGCAGCGACACGCCCGCTTCCCGCCTCACTTGCCGAGTTCGTATTCGAGGAACCACTTCGTGTTCAGGGCGTCGATCGTACCGTCTTCCTTCATGGCGGCAATCGCCGCATTGATCGGTACGATCAGCTCGGAGCCCTTCGGAAAGATGAACCCGAAATCTTCCGTTCCCATGGCCTCGCCGACCAGCTTTAGCGCCCCGTCGGAAGCCTTCACATAGCCGTTGCCGGCGGTTCCGTCCGTCAGCACCAGATCGACATCGCCGGCCCGAAGCGCCTGGACCTGCGCGCCGAAGGTTTCGAACAGCTTGATACGCGGGTTCTGCTCATTGCCGTCCAGAACATCATAGACGGCCACATAGAACGGCGTGGTGCCGGGCTGGGCGCCGACAAGCCCGTCCTCGAGGGCCGCAAATCCCTTGGCGTCGGAAAACCGGTCCTCGTCGCCGCGCACCAGCATGAACATCTCGGAGCGCATATAGGGATCGGAGAAATCAACCTTCTCCTTGCGTTCCTCCTTGATGGTGATGCCGGTCATGCCGACATCATACTGGCCGTCGGAAACCGCCTGGATCATCGCGTCCCAGCTGACATTCTGATAGTCCACATCGAGATTGAGCCGCTTGGCGATCTCGTTCATGGCGTCATATTCCCAGCCGATCTGCTGGCCCGTCTTGGGATCGAGAAACTGCAGCGGCGGATAGGCATTTTCCGTTACCACGACAATCGATTTCCCTTCGAGGTCCGGAAGCTCGGCAGCAAATGCCGCAGCATGGGTGAAGACGACTGCCAAGGCAGCCGCGAATAGGGATTTGAAAACGGACATGAAGACCTCCTTGCTGTCGTCGGTTTGCGGCCGGAACTGCGGCCCGCAGGCCACCGGATATCGGTCGAACCCGAACAATGTCACAAAGACGCGGCGCTGCACAAGGCGGCACGAAAAGCGCGCATCCCTTCGAATGCGCGCCCGGTTTCGGCAATGATGATGTGATGGGGCCTATTCGGCGGTTTTCTCAGCCGGTGCCTCGGCGGTTTCGGCCGCGGCGTCAGCGGCAGCGGTTTCAGCAGCAGCGGCCTCCGCGGCGGCAGCCTTTTCGGCCGCTTCAGCGGCAGCTTTCTCGGCTGCCTCGGCAGCAGCCTTCTCCGCCGCCAGCGCTTCGGCTGCAGCGACTTTCTCAGCTTCGATGCGGGCCTTCTCGGCGGCGAAAGCCTGGCGCTCCGCTTCGTTCAGCTTGCGGGTGCGAATATTGGTGTTTTCGACGATGCGGGCGGACTTGCCGCGGCGCTGGCGCAGATAATAGAGCTTGGCGCGGCGGACCTTGCCGCGGCGCACGACCTCGACGCCCTCGACCATCGGCGAATAGATCGGGAAGACGCGCTCGACGCCCTCGCCATAGGAAATCTTGCGAACGGTGAAATTCTCGTTGATGCCGCCGCCGGCGCGGGCAATGCACACGCCTTCATAGGCCTGCACGCGGGTCCGGCTGCCTTCGGTGACACGCACCAGCACACGCACCGTATCGCCGGGCGAAAACTCCGGCAGGGTGCGCTTGGCTTCAATCTTGGCCGCCTGTTCGGCATCCAGTTCACGGATGATATCCATGGTCCTAAACCTTTCATTCTTCTGAAACGGTCAGAGCGCTCAACGGGTCCCTTTGGATCGATGCCTCCAGGATTGGCCGGTGCGGCGGGAGCGTATTCACCATTCTTTGTTGGTGGTCGTCGGTTTTCCGATCGGGGGCGCAGATACACCATAGCCGCGCCATTGTCATCCCTTCGCGGGCTTTTTTTTGCCTTTCACAAGGTCGGGGCGGCGTTCAGCGGTCAGTCTTTCCGATTCGGCGCGCCGCCACGCCGCAATGTCCGCATGGTTGCCGGACAGAAGCACCGGCGGGATCGACGCGCCTTCCCAGTCCTGCGGCCGCGTATAGTGCGGATGTTCCAGAAGGCCGTCCTCGAAACTCTCCATCACCGCCGACTGCTCATTGCCCATGACGCCCGGCAGCAATCGAACGATCGCGTCAAGCAGGACCAGCGCCGCCGGCTCGCCGCCCGACAGGATGTAATCGCCGATCGACACCTCCTCCAGCCGACGCCCGTCGATCACCCGCTGGTCGACACCCTCGAACCGTCCGCACACGATGACGACGCCCGGCCCGCCCGCCAGGTCGCGAACAAATTGCTGGGTCAGCGGCCGCCCGCGCGGGCTCATCAGCAGCCGCGGCCGCTTGTCGTCCGCGCCGCTGACGGCATCGACCGCCATCGCCAGAATATCCGGCTTCAGCACCATGCCGGCACCGCCACCGGCCGGCGTATCGTCGACGCTGCGGTGACGGTCGCTGGCGAAATCCCTGATTTGCATCGCGTCAATCGACCAGTCGCCCCGTTCCAGCGCCCGACCGGCAAGGGACTCGCCCAGATGCCCGGGAAACATCTGCGGATAAAGGGTCAGGATGTCCGCCTTGAAACTCATGGTCCCTTCCCCGCACCGTCGCCGGCATCATCGTCCAGCCCCGCAGCCACCGGATCGACCAGAATGAAGCCGGCCGCAACATCGATCTCCGGCACAGCGGCCTCCGTAAAGGGGATCATCACCGCGCGTTTGCCGCCGCCGGCCAGCTCGAGAATATCGCCACCGCCGAAATTATGGACGCTCCGCACGGTCCCGTAGGTCCTGCCTTTGCCGTCACGGGCAACAAGACCAACGAGGTCGGTCTGAAAGAACTCGTCATCCTCCAGCGTATCATACGACAGCAGGGCACGGGCGATATGAAGAGATCGGCCCTTCAGGGCTTCCGCCGCTTCACGGCTGTCGATACCCGACAGGCGGACCACGACGACGTTCCCGGCCGGCCGGATGGATGTCACCTCATAAAGATTGCCGGCGTCGTCGCGCAGCGAACCGAAAGTCGCCAGCGCCATCGGATCCTGCGTATGGGTCTTGACACGCAACTCGCCGCGCACCCCATGCGGCGCGCCGATCACGGCCACCAATACGGAATCGCCTTTTGCTGTCATCGGCTCCGGTTCGTCAAACCAAAACGGGCGGCATCATGACGCCGCCCGCTTGAAACATGGAATTGCATGGTCTCCACGGGCCTATTCTGCAGCCGCCTCCTCCGCGGGAGCGGCTTCCTCTGCGGGTGTTTCCGCAGCGTCGTTTGCCTCGGCGGAAGCATCGTCGGCCTTCGCCTTGGCTTCATCCAGGCGTTCCTGCGCCTTCTTGCCGGGCAGCGCCTTTTTCGGGTTGTTGCGGGCCGGGCGCTTGGCGATGCCGGCTTCGTCGAGGAACCGCAGAACCCGGTCGGTCGGCTTGGCGCCCTGCGCCATCCAGTGCTTGATGCGCTCCTCATTGAGCTCGACGCGCGCACCGTCCTTGGGCAGCATCGGGTCCCACCGGCCCACCCGCTCGATAAAGCGCCCGTCGCGCGGCGCCCGCACGTCGGCAATAACGATGTGATAATAGGGACGTTTTTTCGACCCGCCTCGGGCCAGACGAATTTTCAATGCCATTTTGGATTTCCTTTGAGTGTTTGTCCTGATGTTTCGGGTTTGATGTGCGCTGCGCGAAGGCAGCCTTGATCGAATGCGCGACCGTCAGCCCTTGTCTCCCGCCTCGTGTCGAAAGGCTTCGTGATGGCGAATGACTTCCTTGATGATGAAATTCAGGAAGGCCTCGGCGAAATCGGAATCGAGATCGGCTTCCTCCGCCAGCCGGCGCAGCCGCGCGACCTGCTGCTTCTCGCGCTGCGGATCAGCCGGCGGCAGGTCGAACTCGGCCTTCAGCCGGCCCACCGCCTGGGTGCAGCGGAAGCGCTCGGCCAGGATATGGATCAGCGACGCGTCGAAATTGTCGATGGAACGGCGCAGCTCGCCAAGGCGCTGCATGGGATCGGTCGTCATACGGAACTCACTTTTTTCGAGGCAGGTTCGGGAGCCCGCCGAGACCGGGCAGTTTGGGACCGCCGAGGCCCGGCAATGCGCCGCCGCCAAGGCCGGGAAGACCGCCGCCCTTGCCGAGGCCCGAGGCTTCGGCCTGTTTCTGCAGCGCCTTCAACTGCGCCGGATCGAGCGACGCAGGATCGGGCATGCCGCCCGGCATTCCGCCGGTCAGCCCGCCCATCATCTTGCCGAGCATGCCGGCTTTCTTGCCCTTGCCGCCCATTGCCTTCATCATATCGGCCATCTGGCGGTGCATTTTCAGCAATTTGTTGATCTCCGCCGCATTGGTGCCGGAGCCGGCGGCAATCCGCTTCTTGCGGGAGTGCTTCAACAACTCCGGACTGGCCCGCTCCTTGCGCGTCATCGACGAGATGATGGCAAGCTGGCGTTTGAACACGGCATCGTCGAGACCGGCCGCGGCAATCTGGTTCTTCATCTTGCCCATGCCGGGCATCATGCCCATCAGTCCGCCCATGCCGCCGAGCTTCTGCATCTGGCGCAACTGGTCGGCAAGGTCGTTGAGATCGAACTTGCCGGCCTTCATGCGGTCGGCCATGACCTGCGCCTTCTCGGCGTCGATCGTTTCGGCCGCCTTTTCCACCAGCGAGACGATGTCGCCCATGCCGAGGATGCGGTCGGCGATGCGCCGCGGATGGAACTCCTCCAGCGCGTCCATCTTTTCGCCGGTACCGATCAGCTTGATCGGCTTGCCGGTGACGGCCCGCATCGACAGCGCCGCGCCACCGCGCCCGTCGCCATCCATACGCGTCAGGACCAGCCCGGTAATGCCGACCCGCTCATCGAAGCTGCGCGCCAGATTGACCGCGTCCTGGCCGGTCAGCGCATCGGCGACCAGCAGGATTTCATGCGGCGCGGCCTTGGCCTTGATATCGGCCATCTCGACCATCAGCGGCTCGTCGATATGGGTCCGCCCGGCCGTATCGAGAAGAACGACGTCGTGGCCACCCAGCTTGGCGGCCTGGACCGCCCGCGCCGCGATCTGCGTCGGCGACTGGCCCTCGACGATCGGCAGCGTGTCGACCGATGTCTGTTCGCCGAGCTGGCGCAACTGCTCCTGCGCCGCCGGCCGGCGCGTGTCGAGCGAGGCCATCAGCACCTTTTTTTTGTCCCGCGCCGTCATCCGGCTGGCGATCTTGCCGGTGGTCGTGGTCTTGCCCGATCCCTGCAGGCCGACCATCATGACGACCACCGGGGCCGGCGCGTTGAGATCGATTGGAACGCCCTCGTCGCCGAGCATCCCGACCAGCTCGTCATGAACGATCTTGACGACCATCTGGCCGGGCTTGATGGATTTGAGAACCTCGGCGCCGACCGCCTGTTCACGGACCTTCTCGGTAAACTCGCGGACGACTTCCAGCGCCACATCGGCTTCCAGCAGGGCGCGCCGGACCTCGCGCAGCGCCGCGGAAACATCCTTTTCCGACAGCGCGCCGCGGCCGGTCAGCCCGTTCAGAATGGAACCCAGGCGATCCTGTAGGCTTTCGAACATCCATCAATCCTTTTCTTTCAAGGCCTGTCCCTGAAAGATCGTGAGCCCGCGACCCTTTGACAACCCCTGACCGCAGGATAGCCGAAACAACGGCCAAAGCACAAAAGCACCCGGGGGCGCATCGCGCTGCCGGGTGGTGGCTTCCGGGATCTCTTTACACCTTCACGGGTCCCGGTCAGCGGCTCGGAGTGTCAACTCGTCGCGGAATTGGCTGCGGATAAACAGGATCGGCCACAATATGTCAAGGCAGTCAGTTTGAGGGTAAAATGCAATTGCCTGCCGGTTTCCCCAAAAAAAGACAAAAATGGACTGAATCTAACGGCCTGCGACTCCAAAAGCACTGAATTTCCAACTAGATTGTAGGCGCAGTGATTCTTTTGTTTCCACTGCTGAGCCCAGCTAAGGGTTGCACCCCAAAGCCGGCCTCAGAGTCAAAACGACCCGATACGGTAATTATAGTCAATCACTCACGGGTCATCAGAAGAAAAGGGGGACATTGCATCTCCCTCGTAACACATCGAGTGTAACGTCTCCCTTTCTTCGTCGCAAGTGCATTGGCGCAATTGAAGAGACGATACACATGAAAACTTTCTCAGAATTTCCTTACAAACCGGGACGGAAATCCCCCAAAGTTGACACTGCAATGGCGGCGAAAATCAAGGCGCTTCTGAAGCACGGCCTGACACAACAGGATATCGCATCAATTTGCGGTATAAACCAAGGGAGGGTAAGCGAAATCAAAACTGGTAAAGCCTATCTCGAAGTTGAGCCCTCTCAATTGGAACTAAGGTTCGATTAGGGTTTAATCAACCTCTTCGTCTTGATGGGGTCGGCAAATTTGCCGACCCTACAGATTCAATGGGCGTTCAAAAGGGCGCGACCGGCAGTCCGTCCTCGACTGCGATATCGAAAGCCGTCGTCATATAGCCCATCGTCGCGTAGAGACCGCACAGCACGACGACCTCGATGATGCCCGCCGCTCCGTAGGCCCCGACGAACCGGGCCTGCAGATCGGCCGGGATGGATTGCTTGGCGACCACGCAATCGACGATCTCCAGCGCCGCCTGCGAAGCATCGGGCAGCGAGTTCGGCACCTCGCCAGCCGTCAGGCCGGCAATCACCGCGTCGCCAATCCCGGCCAGCCTTGCCGGGCGCTGATGATGGGACCATTCATAAGCAAATCCCTGGCGGATCGCGAAACGCAGAATCACCAGTTCGCGCACCGCGTCCGGCAGGACGCCGTGAAAGCGCAGATGCTCGCCCAGCGCACCGACCTTCGCCGCCACGCCCGGATTGTTGAACATGTTGACATAGACGTCGCCGAGATGGGCCCGCCCTTCCGCGTGGGCGCGGGCCGAGGCCATGTGGTTGAACGTCTCCAGATCGGCGCCGGTAAGGCTGTCCGTCGGATCGGGCAGGCTGGCCATCAGTCATTGTCCTCCCAGTGTTTCTGTCGCTCGCGCCAGACGCCCACGGGCGTCGGATAGGTCTTGTCGATGTACAGATCCAAGAGATACGGGCCGGGATGGGCCAGGGCCCGCTTAACCGCTTCAGCAATGCTGTCAGGCGTCTTCACCGTCTCGCCGGCGGCGCCCATGGATTTGGCGAACCCGACCCAGTCGATGCCCGGAATATCGGTGAGGTGCTCCGGCCCCGGCCCCATCGTCGAGGCGCGATAATAGATGTTGCCATAGGACCGGTTGTTCATCACAGCGATGATCATCGGGATCTTCTCGCGCGCCGCGGTGTGGATCTCCATCCCGTGCATGAGCATGCAGCCATCGCCCGTCACCACCATCAGCGGCAGGGCCGGTCGCGCCACCTTGGCGCCGATGCCGAGCGGGATGGCGCCGCCCATCGGGCCGAGATTGGTCAGCGAAAAATGCGTCGCCGGCCGGCGGATATCCCAATATTCGGCGCACCAGGCGCGGTGTGCACCCGAATCGACGCAGAGCACGCCGTCGTCGGGAAACGCCGCGCGCAGTTCCGTCACCACCCGCGCCGGGTGCATCGGCACCGCATCGCTTCGCGTGTCATCCATCTGGTAGCGCCGCGGACCCTTTTGCTGAATGCCGGCCAGAAATGTGCGCCTTTGCTGCCGCCCGTCCTCCAGGGCGGCGGCGTCCGCAAGGGCCGAAAGCCGCTCCAGGGCGACGGCGGGATTGGCAACCAGCGGCACTTCGCTGCCCCAGGTGCGGCCGATCAGCAGCGGATCGGCGTCGACATGGACCAGCGCCTTCGACGGCAGCATGCGCGGGTCCCACTGCATCGTGTCGCGCTGCGACAGGTCCGAGCCGATCACCAGCAGGATATCGACAGCGTCGGAACAGATGGCATCGATCGCCCAGCGCGACCCGCCATAGCCGAAGACCCCGAGCGCCAGCGGATGGTCCTCCGGCAGCAATCCCTTGCCCGAAAGCGTTGTGGCGACCGGAATATCGAACCGTTCGGCAAAGGCCCGCAGCCCATCGACCCCGCCCGCATGCAGCACACCGGGACCGGCCAGAATGATGATATTCTGGTTCTTTGCGTCGTTGAGCAGGCCGACAACACTCTTCAGGGCATCGTCATCGACAAATCGCGCAAAGCACAGCGACTGCGGAACCGGGTCCCAACCGGCATCGATTTCCGCCTTCTGCACATCGACGGGGATGGACAGATGCACCGGCGACCGCTGCGTGGTGGCATGGGTGATGGCGTGCCGCAGATGATGCGGGACGACGGCGCTGGACGCCGTCGACAGGGACAGGCCGGTGACCCTCTGCAACACATCGATATCGTCGATGCCGGCCCCGGAGGCGTCCTGGAAACCACCCATGCCCTCCCAGCTGCGCGCCACCTCACCGCTGATGGCCAGCACCGCGCTGCGGTCGACACCGGCCGAAGCGAGCGCCGTCACCATATTGAGCACACCCGGCCCGCCAATGCCCAGACACACGCCCAGCCCGCGCGAGGCACGCGCATAACCGTCGGCCATATAGGCGGCCCCGCCCTCGAAGGCCGCGACGATGGTCTTCAGCCCTTTTGTTCCGGTCAGCGCCGGCATGAAATTGTCGTTGAGACCACCGAGATCGACAAAACAATGGTCGACGCCCTGATCGCGAAGCGCCGTGATGATGTAATCCGCAACCCGCATCCACATGCCTCCGTGCAATGGCCCTGTTAGGGCCTTTGCTTATCCGTCGGATTATGGCGCATTACGGCATGGATACAACCGCCGGGCGATGCTGCGATGGCGCGGCGGCGGCAACCATGTCGGACATTGCGGCTTTGGGGAAACGCCGTTTATTCCGCCGTGTTCCTGTCTTGATCACGGGCAACGACAGCACGCCGCGCGGGCGGTGGGGATCAACCCGTCACGGCGTGAAGTCGGATCGGACTGCTAATTGCCCCGGGTTGCCGGCTTTGTCCGACCGATCTGGATGGACCGTGTCGCGTTCTTCCGCAGCGCCTTGATCTGGAATTTGGGCATCGAAATCGAAGCGGAATGTTCCTCGTCGCAGGCATCCATGCCGTCTTCGGCACAGGGAATGGGGTGAGCGCCCTCATTACACACCGAAATCACATGGTTATAACAGTCACCCAGCGAACTGCCGGCGTTCCCCGCATGGGCAAGGCTCGAAAAGCCGACAGCGCCCAGAACGGCCAATGCAACAATATTCCTCATTTCATTCTCCATGGTGTCGACAGCATCCGTGCTGACGGACCGAAGATCATGGTTCCAATTGTCAGTATGACGTCGCGCTCTGTTTCAATTGTAACGCTCTGCCCGTCCCCTCGATACAAATGAAACATCCGGCGAAATGCCACGGACATCTTGCCTTGGGACAGTGCGTCCGGTCCTCGCATCGGACCCTTGCGTTGCGAGAACCGGCAACCTGTTCAGAAAGGAACAAGACCATGAGAATTCTGTCACACATGCTTCTGGCCGGCGGTCTGCTTGCCGCCGCGTCGGTGCTCAACCCCCTGGTGCTCTCGAGCGACGCACAGGCCTATGCCTGCAAAGGCACCCAATACAGTGCGGCCTCGACACGACGCATCAAGGGCATTGCCAGAGCCAGCGCCCGAAAGAAATGGGAAAGCTCGATGAAGTCGCAGTTTGGAAACCAATGGTCCCTTTGGGAGATTGCTGCCGGAAAGTCGGTCCAGTGCCACAAGACGGGCGCACGACATACCTGCCACGCTCTCGCACGGCCCTGTCAATATGTCGTGAAATAGGAACCCGCTTTGCACCTTCAGACTGGCGGAATGCCCCGGAGCCGGAACGATCTGCGGCGTCCGCCAGCCAGCCGTTTCACCGACGGTTGATACAATTGATACACGGGGCGACATCACGCTGAAACGATGACGTGTTGTGCTGGACGCCGTGTATCAATGCACGGCCGCCAGGCCGTGGTGGCCAGAGCAGAATTGGAAAGCGGATGCAGACCCTTCCGGCAAGATCGGGCGAGGCCGAAGCGGACCCGTCCGGCGACACGCAAAATGTATGGACGCAGACGCGCTTCCAGGAAATTCTGGAAGCGCTCGACGAGGCGCTGGTTCTGTGGGACTCGGACCTGAATTTCGTCCTGTCGAACCGTCGCCTCGATGAGATGTTCGATACGCGGGACATCACACCACGGCCCGGTGATCACATCGCTGAGGTCATGCGGTGCCAGATGCAGCACGGGTCGCTCTCCCTGCCTGACGGCCTGTCGGCCGGCCAGATGATCAGCCGGTGGATTGCCGCCATCACCCGCTACGAAAAGGACATCGAGGTCGCGACCAAGGATGGGCGCATTCTCAACGCATCGTCGCACAGGACCGGTTTGAACGGTTATCTGGTGACCATTCGCGACGCCCAGCGCAGCGCCTATGAGGACAGGCTGGCGGCCGTCAATGACGCTATTCAGGCCCTCGACGAAGGGTTGGTGCTTTATGATTCGGAGATGAATTTCGTCATCGGAAACCGCAAGCTTCACGATATCTTCTACCGTGGCGAGGTCCCGCATCCGCAAGTCGGTGAAAATGTCGTCGATACGATGAAGCGCCTGATTGACAGCGAGTTCTACGTGATTCCGGATGGCCAGTCGAAATCTGCGTTTCTTGACCAGATGACCAACACCATGAAGACCTATCGCAAGAATGCCGTTTTGACCTCGCAGGCGGGTCGCGTCTACGACACCTCGGTCCACAAGACCGCACTGGGCGGCTATCTGGTGTCCTTTTCGGACATCACCGAACAGCGCAGGATCGAGCGCGAACTGGAACATCAACGCGAGATCACACATCAGAATGAAAAACTCTCGGCCCTTGGCGAATTGCTGGCCGGGGTCGCCCATGAACTCAACAACCCGCTCTCCATCGTCGTCGGCTATGCACAAATGCTGCAGGATCAGATCGATGATCCGCTCATCAGCCGACGTGTGGAACGCATTGCCGAGGCCGCCGAGCGAAGCGCCAAGATCGTCAAGGCCTTCCTCGCCATGGCGCGTCAGCGCCCGGCTCAACTGGAAGAATGCCGCCTGAACGATGTCATAGAGAATGCCTTGAGTGTCGGCGCGAGCGGTTTGCGGTCATCGGGTGCGCAAATCGACCTGCAACTCGATAAGGCCCTGCCGCTGGTGATGGCGGATGCGGACCAGATGGCGCAGGTCTTCATCAATCTCATCGTCAATGCCGAGCATGCGCTGGCGGATCTCGGCGAAGGCGGCAAACTGCTTGTGCGCACCTCCCGCAATGCACGGACCGGAGACGTCGTTGCCGAGATCCGCGACAATGGGCCGGGAATCGACCCGGATATTCAATCGCGGATCTTCGAACCTTTCTTTACCACCAAGGATGTGGGGGCCGGAACGGGTGTCGGCCTGGCATTCTGTCACCGGATCGTCGACGGCCATGGCGGTCGTCTGACCGTGACCTCCAACGCCCGTGACGGAACCAGCTTTTTCGTTCACCTGTCGGCGGTGGACGGGTCCGGTCAAGAGACCGGATCGCCGCAGGGAAAAACGACGAACGGCAGGAACCACCAGATCCTTGTGGTGGACGATGAGGAACATGTGGCCGATCTCATTCGCGAATTGCTCGAATTCATGGGTCATGACGTCACCACGGCTACCGGCGGTCGCGAGGCGCTCCGCTGCATCGATTCGCAGGAATTCGATATCATCCTGAGCGATTTCAAGATGCCTGATCTGGACGGTGCGGGTTTTCATGCCGCCCTTGAGAAAACCCGGCCGGACCTTGCGGCGCGGTTCGGAATCATCACCGGGGATGCCATGGGGCAAAAGGTCCTGACTTTCCTGCAGAGCGGGGCCTGTCCACACATCGAAAAACCGATTGATGTCAGCGAACTGTCGGCCCTGGTTGACCAGCTTGCCACCAAAGCGGGGGTTTCCAAGCGATGAGTGACACGGTTTCCCACATCGTTGTGTGCGACGACGAGGCAGAGCTGCGCGAGATGTTGTGCGAATATCTGACGGAACAGAATTACCGCGTCAGCCTGGCCGCCAATGCGCGCGAACTTGACGATATTCTGGAACGTACCGACCCCGATCTCATTATCCTGGATGTGAAAATGCCTGGTGTCGACGGTCTCACGGCGCTGCGCAATCTGCGGGCCAGTTCGTCGATACCAGTCATTATGCTGTCCGCCGCGTTCGACGTCATTGACCGCATTGTCGGGCTCGAGATGGGCGCCGATGACTATGTCGGAAAACCCATGGACCTGCGCGAACTGGAAGCCCGCGTGAAAGCTGCCTTGCGCCGGCAATCGGTTATTGTGAAGGCGCAGAAGCGCCGCGAGAGACTGGTGGGCACCATCCCCTTCGGACCCTGTCGCCTCGATGTCGACGGAGCCAAGCTGTTCGGATCGGACGGCGACGAAATCGCCATCACGGCCATGGAATTCAGTCTATTGCGCGCCTTTGCCGCCAACCGGGGCCGCATCCTCAATCGCGATCAGCTTCTCGCGCAGGCGCATGACAAGGGTTGCGAGCCCTATGATCGCTCCATCGATCTGCGCATATCCAGGATCCGCAAGAAGATCGAGCCAGACCCGGCCAAACCCGAATCCATTCGAACGGTTCGCGGACTTGGCTATGTGTTCGGCTGATCTGTCCGATCCATCGCGCACGCCCGATAAGCCGGGTGGCTCGATTCCCGTTTGATTTTGAAACCGGCCCGCGTGAACCTATCTGTGGGATCATGACGGGAGAGCGAACGGATAGGACCGCCGGCCAATCCACCGAAGAAGCGCGGCGCCGGCGCGCCGGCCGGAACCGCTATTACGATGGTCCGGTTACCGATCACTTCGACGGCGAGGTCTTTTTCAATCCCGGCGGGACCCCGCCAAGGGGTTTTCGCGATGTGCTCAAATGGCAGTTGACGGACCGTGGAACCAAGTGGCCGAAACGGTTCGACAGCGCCCATCCGCCTGCAAAACCTGGGCCGCGCGCCGATGACGGTGAATTGCATGTGGCGATGGTCGGCCATGCGACCATGCTGCTGCAGACCGCAGGCCTGAACATCCTGACCGACCCGGTGTGGTCCGAGCGCGTCAGCCCGTTCCGCTTCATCGGCCCGAAAAGACGCAACGCGCCCGGAATCGCCTTTGACGATCTGCCGCCCATCGATCTTATTCTGCTGACCCACAACCATTACGACCACCTCGATCTTGCAACATTGAAGCGGTTGTACGAGGACCACGACCCGCTGGTTTTGACGCCGCTCGGCAATGACACCATCGTCCGGGCGTCGATACCCGATATGCGCATGACGATCGGAGACTGGGGCGACCGGGTCGATGTCGGTGACGGCGTTGCCATCCATTTCGAGCCCTGTCACCACTGGTCGGCGCGCGGCGGCCGGGACCGCCGCATGGCCCTGTGGGCCGCCTTCGTCATCGAAACACCGACCGGCCGCATCTATCACATCGGCGACACCGGCTTCCATGACGGCCTTCACTATCGCAATGCCCTCGAAAAACATGGCGATTTCCGGCTGGCCCTGCTGCCGATCGGCGCCTATGAACCAAGCTGGTTCATGCGCGATTATCATCAAAATCCGGCGGAAGCCGTTGAAGGGATGCTGGCCTGCGGCGCGCAGTTCGCGATCGGCCATCACTGGGGCACCTTTCGCCTGACCAATGAGGGTATCGACGAACCGGCCCGGACGCTGGCGAAAGCCCTGGCGGCGAAGAAAATCGATGGCGACCGTTTTCGGACCCTGTTTCCGGGGGAGGTTTGGCAACTGCCTTAGCGTTCGACAAGGACCGATGAATTGAATCGGCCTTTGGCAATCATCGGCGCATCGGGCCGGGCTGTGGTGACCGTTGAACCCATGACCGCAAACTTGATGCCATCGCCCAAACAACTGTATAAAGCTGCCTATGAACCTGGAAATGCAGACGGTCCTTATGACGACGTTGAACGCTCCGTATCAGACCCATCTTGATGCGGGCGCGCTGGCCGCTGCCATTAAAACAAACGACGTGTCGACCGGTCAGATCGCCTCCTTTTTTTCCGAGACAGCTGTCGATATGCAAAAGGCATTTGCAGAGGATTTTGGTATTTCCAGCGATCAGCTTACTCAAGCGGCACAGTCGTTCGCGCACTGGTCCGGCCAAACCGTCGCCTTGCTCGAGTGACCCAAATCGGCAAACAGTCCCTGTGGGATGTCCTGCTCAAAGAAGCACTCAAATTGATCGATCATTCAACCGCGGGATGTCTTTGACATCGCTGCGGCTTGCCATGCCGGATATGAATCGGACATCCGCAATGCCCTTGACGAAATACCGGAATACAGAAGAGCGGCGGCCAATCATCTGAGCAAACTGAACCCCGACTATGTTGACGGGATCATCTCACAATTGATGCTTAAACCTGCATTTGAAGCTGTTTCGAAAGACGCGATTACAATCACACGCCGAATACTCGGAGAGTGACGAACTGGCTCCGAGATGCGTCTCTTGGTCTGGTACAAAAGCCAGGTGTTTGTCGACGGTGTTTTATTCGATTTCAAGCGTGTATTGATTTTAGAGTATCGCGCGATCGTCAGAATATGCCGACCAGCCTCAATATTCCGCCCGTCGCAAAAGTCTCATCGGAGCCGTAATAGACCTGGGCACGCGCCGACGCACGCCAATTGCCACCGAACTTGCCGGAGAAACCTGCCCCGAGGTAACCGCCTATGCTGTCGGACATCGAGTCGCCGATATCGAATGTCGTTCCTTTGAAAACCACGTCCTGATCGCCTCCGACAACCTTGTGCACGACGGTACCGGCAAACGCTTCCACCGCCGCACCCTCACCGAACTGCAAGACGCGCTCGAGCGCAACTTCGAACTGCCCGTTGATGGCATGGGTGTAGGTTTCGTCGACCGTCACGCTTCCAAAGGACAGACCGAAATCATATTGCTCGGTCCACTCACCGGCATAACCCGCAGATGCGGTCATACGCAATGCATGCGGACCGGACAGCGAAATGCGTTTTCCCGCGGATCCGACAATGGCGCCGAAATAGGAATCATAATTTCCGGTCGCATCGAGAACAAAAGTGCCAATCGGAATCGGCTGATCCGCTTCGCTTTTCGTATAGGCGAAGACCCCGGCGAGCCCCAACGAAACCCCATTTTCACCGGTGCGCCGCACCTCCATTCCGGTGAAACCCGCATTCGTGCGAACCGTCTCGCCGGTATCGTAGTCGACCTCGGCACGATCCAGGCCGACGAACAGGGAACCGCGCCATGGTTCATGCAGCGGCAGTCCCACGCCGATCGCTCCGGCATAGAGCCGACCATGATACCCGTCCGCGCTGCCGGATTGGGGCCGCTCCCAATAGGCGCCGACCGTCGACGTCCAGAACCCGAATTTCGGGATCGGCCTGTCCGGATCAATATCCCTGGAAAGCCCGGTCGATTCGAGCGGCGCATGGATGCGCGGCACCGCACCCAGCAACTCAAATACCGCCGATATGCGAGCGGCGACGCGTTCGTCGGCGTTCTCGATGACAGCGGTGGCAAATCCCTTGAGCGCACCCTGGGCCAACGCCGGATTCGCGACAGCCAACAATCCGCCGCATACCGCCAGGAGGCACCCTATCCGGCGGATTATCCGAAGACATTTGCAAATCGGCCGATGGCGAACCAAAACGAAGGCTCCGGAGCAAAATCAGCAACAGCAACCAGGGATTGCCAATTCACGATATACGATTTTATCAGATATCGATTCGCATCTCATCGACGCGGTTAACGCTTTGCACAGCTCAAAACGAATTCGGCGCAGCCCCGGAGTCACGACGATCTTTTGCATGCCCGGCTTCTGGTAATTTCATGGCAGTTCGGCCATATAACGCACAGAATTGAGGATCGGCCGATGGCGGATAGTGTTCCGTTTGCCAAAATGAACGGATTGGGCAATGAAATCCTCGTGGTCGACATGCGCGGCCGCGACGGATTTGTCGCGCCCGGCGCCGCCGTCGCGCTCGCGGCCGATCCGGCGACGGCCTTCGACCAGATCATGGCGATCCACGATCCGAGGCTCGACGGCACCGACGCCTATATCGACATTCTCAATGCCGACGGGTCCAAGGCCCAGGCCTGCGGCAACGGCACGCGTTGCGTGGTCCAGGCGCTGAGCGCCGAAACCGGCAAGACGGTTTTCACCTTCCAGACGGTCGCCGGCATCCTCAATGCCCGTGAACAGGCCGACGGCATGATCGATGTCGATATGGGACGGCCGGAATTCCACTGGGAAAGAATCCCGCTCGCCGAGGAGTTCCGCGATACGCGCATGATCGAATTGCAGATCGGGCCGATCGATGCACCGGTTCTGCACTCGCCCTCCGCCATGTCGATGGGCAACCCGCATGCCGTCTTCTGGATTGACGAGGACGTCTCCTCCTACGCGCTCGACACGTTCGGCCCGCTGCTTGAAAACCATCCGATCTTTCCGGAACGGGCGAATATCTCGATCGCCCGTGTCCGCTCCGACACGGAGCTTGATCTGCGCACCTGGGAGCGCGGCGCCGGCCTGACACGGGCCTGCGGCTCTGCTGCCTGCGCGGCGGCCGTTTCGGCGGCCCGCACCGGGCGGACCGGGCGCCGGGTCACGGTCAACGTGCCGGGTGGACCGTTGCGGATCGACTGGCGCGAGGACAATGACCACGTCATCATGTCCGGCCCGGCTGAGTGGGAGTTTTCCGGCACGCTGGATCCCGAGAGCGGCGATTGGCAGCCCGATCGGCCGGCGGCGAAGGAAAGCCTTTTATGAGCGGCGTCGACATCATCACCTTCGGCTGCCGCCTCAACACCTATGAATCGGAAGTCATGCGGCGCCAGGCGGAAAAGGCCGGGCTCAACAACGCCGTGCTCATCAATACCTGCGCGGTCACCGGCGAAGCGGTGCGCCAGGCCAGACAGGCCATTCGCCGCGCCCGCCGGGAAAATCCCCATGCCCGCATCGTGGTAACCGGTTGCGCCGCGCAGACCGAGGCGGCTTCCTTCGCGGCGATGGACGAGGTCGACGCCGTCCTCGGCAATGCGGAAAAGCTGACCAATGCCAGCTATCGCAGCCTACCGGATTTCGGTGTCTCGGCGGAGGAAAAGATCCGCGTCAACGACATCATGAGCGTCAAAAACACCGCGCCGCAGATGGTCGATGCGATCGAGGGCCGGGCCCGCGCCTTCGTGCAGGTGCAAAATGGCTGCGACCATCGCTGCACTTTCTGCATCATCCCCTATGGCCGCGGCAATTCGCGTTCCGTGCCGATGGGCGCGGTGGTCGCGCAGGTCGAAAAACTCGTCGCCAACGGCTACCGCGAAGTGGTGATCACCGGGGTCGATGCCACCAGCTACGGCGCCGACCTGCCGGGGCGACCGACGCTCGGCAAGCTCGCGCAGACCATCCTGTCCGAGGTGCCGGCGCTCGAACGCCTGCGGCTGTCTTCCATCGATTCCATCGAGGCTGATGATCACCTGCTGGCACTGATCGCCGATGAAAAGCGGTTCATGCCCTATCTGCATCTGTCGCTGCAGCATGGCGACGACATGATCCTCAAGCGCATGAAGCGCCGCCATTTGCGCGCGGATGCGGTGGCGTTCTGCCAGAAGGTGCGCGCATTGCGGCCGGAGATCGCGCTCGGCGCCGATCTGATCGCCGGTTTTCCGACCGAAACCGAGGAGATGTTTTCCGGTGCCCTGTCATTGATCGACGAATGCGCCTTGTCCTTTCTCCATGTGTTTCCGTTTTCGCCGCGCGAAGGCACGCCGGCGGCCCGCATGCCGCAGCTCGACCGGGGCCTGATCAAGGCCCGCGCCGGGCGGCTGCGGC
The DNA here is from genome assembly GCA_028279875.1 of Rhizobiaceae bacterium. Lineage (GTDB taxonomy): Bacteria > Pseudomonadota > Alphaproteobacteria > Rhizobiales > Rhizobiaceae > Hoeflea_A. Next base: position 539 of record JANQMU010000049.1, on the reverse strand, counting down.
AAGCCGGAGAGGCAGCCTATCGGCGGCATCTGGAATCGATGATCGGTACCCGCCAGGCCGTTCTGATCGAGCGGCCGGGCCTCGGCCGCACGGAGAATTTCACCCTGGTCCGGACCGATCGCGGCGAGCCCGGAACCATCATACCGGTCACCATCACCGGTCATGACGGCGACCGGCTCCACGCCGAATGCAAAACTCGCCAGCCGGCCACCCAGGCGGCGGCTTAGGGCGAACGGACAGGCGCACCATGGCACTCGGCTTTATCAAACGGGTTTTTTCCTTTGGAAAGAAGAAGGTCGTCGAGGAGGACGATACGGCTGAACAAGCCGAAGCGCCCAAAACCGTTGAACCATCCGACACTGTGCAGCCGGCGTCTCCGCCGCTCGCACCGGACTCCCCCGTTGAACCGGTAGCGCCGGAGACGGCGTCACTATCGACCGCAGCCCCTGAGCCTGAGCCTGAGCCTGAGCCTGAGCCTGAGCCTGAGCCTGAGCCTGAGCCTGAGCCTGAGCCTGAGCCTGAGCCTGAGCCTGAGCCTG
>JANQMU010000040.1 GCA_028279875.1 Rhizobiaceae bacterium | reverse complement strand
TTCCCTGTCAAAGGCCGCTTCGGCGATTTCGGCTGCAAGACGCCGGACCTGCGCCGCCGGCACGCCGGTCTTTTCCGCAACGGCGTCAGGCGCATAGTCTTCGGCGCAGTATTTTTCGGCCAGCAATTCAAAGACAGGACGCGCCTTTCGGCCATCCGGCAGGGTAACTGTTCCCTTCAATCCGGCGGCGGTTCCGGCCTCCTTATAGGACACGCATTGCTTTTTGTGCCGGTCGAACACCAGCGCCTCGCCGGCCTCGTTACGGGCAAACAGGCCGTGGTCGGCGCTGCCCTCATCGTCGATGACCAGCCACGGCGCGTTGGTGTAGCGCAGCAGGTAATCGAGATCGACCCTGCCGGCGCGGATCAGTTCATGTACCAGCGACAGGATGAACAGCCCGTCGGTGCCCGGCGTGATGCCGACCCACTCATCGGCGACGGCATTGTAGCCGGTGCGTACCGGGTTGACGCCGACTACCTTGACGCCGCGTTCCTTGAGCCTTCCGAGCCCCATTTTGATCGGATTTGAATCATGATCCTCCGCGACGCCGAAGATCATGAACAGTTCGGTCCTGTCCCAGTCGGGCGCGCCGAATTCCCAGAAGGCGCCGCCGAATGTGTAGATGCCGCCGGCCGCCATGTTGACCGAACAGAAACCGCCATGGGCGGCGAAATTCGGTGTGCCGTATTGCTGGGCCCACCAGCCGGTCAGCGACTGGCTCTGATCGCGGCCGGTGAAAAACGCCAGCTTTCGGGGATCGCGTTGACGCACCTCGCCGAGCCACTCGGTGGCGAGAGACAGCGCTTCCTCCCATTCGATTTCCCTGAACTCGCCGCGCCCGCGCTCGCCGGTCCGCAGCAGCGGTTTCCTGAGCCTTGCCGGCGAATAATGCTGCATGATGCCGGCCGACCCCTTGGCGCACAGAACGCCCTTGTTGATCGGGTGATCACGGTTGCCCTCGATATAGCGGATTTTCGGCTGGCCGTTTTCGCCGGTGCGCAGATGGACATTGATACCGCAGCGGCAGGCGCACATGTAGCAGGTGGTCTTGCGGATTTCATCGGAGACATGGGGCGATAGATTCACATCGTGCCTGTCTCCACCCATCAAAACACCTCCTTCATGCCGGCCCGTCAAACCCGGCCGCTCCAGTCTTATATATGATATAATTCTCTATACGGGGCGTTCCTGCGCCGCAATGCGTCGTCTATAGAAAAGGCCGAGGATTTCAGGGAGGGCCAGCACCGCGCAAGTCAGGGGACCAATGATGCCGAAATGCCAACGGGTTCGCGGGGTTGCCCGGACCGGCGGGCTGGCCTGACAAGAACGTGAAGATGGTTGTGTGGCATCGAACCGGATTGCCCGGGCACAATCGGCGGCCGACAGCGCCGGGTTCGCGGCGTTTTTTTCAGGTGACGGAACGGACATTTGGTTGAGCTTTTATTTGCCTATGGCGCCGGCCTTTTGACGCTGATCAATCCGTGCGTCCTGCCCGTGCTTCCCATCGTGCTGGCTTCGGCGCTGAGCGCCGACCGACGCGGTCCGGTTGCCCTTGCCATGGGGCTGAGCCTGTCCTTCGTGGTTTTCGGCATGATTGTGGCGACGATCGGCCATGCGATCGGACTGACCGAAAACACGCTGTCGACGATCGCGGCCAGCCTGATGATCTTTTTCGGCACCGTTCTTGCCGTGCCCGTCTTCAGCCGGCGTTTCGAAATGGCAACGGCCGGTTTCGCCTCGGGTGCCGACAGCCGCATGCACGGTCTGGAGCTTTCCGGGTTCAGGGGCCAGTTCCTCGGCGGCGTGCTTCTCGGGGCCGTGTGGTCGCCATGCATCGGCCCGACGCTCGGCGGCGCCATCGCGCTGGCGTCGCAGGGCGATGATCTTGTCCGCGCGACGATGATCATGATCGCCTTCGCGATGGGCGTTTCGACGCTGATCCTGACTTTGGGTTTCGGGGCCGGCAAGGCGCTGCGCTCCGACACGCTGCGCCTTCTGTCCCATCGGTCCAAGCCGATCATCGGCGTGCTGTTCATCGCCGTCGGCGCAATGATCCTGTTTCGCGTCCACCACATGATCGAGGCCTGGGCGGTGCGCGCCCTGCCTCTGTGGCTGCAGGACCTTTCCGTCGCTTTGTAGATTACCGAAGGAGATATGATGTTACGACGCAGTTTTCTGGCTCTGGCCTTTGCTCTCAGCACCGTGCCGGCGCTCGCCGGCGAAATGCTGACTTACACGCCTGGGCTCATCAAGAGCGCCCTTGCCGACGGCAAGACCGTGTTCGTGGATTATGCCGCCGACTGGTGCTCGACCTGCGCCCGGCAGGAGCGGGTCATCGCGGCGCTGCGGGCCGAGAACCCACAATACGACCAGGCGATGATCTTCGTGCGGGTGGACTGGGACGACTATCGCGGCCATACGGTTTCCACTTCGCGCAACATTCCGCGCCGGTCCACGCTGATCGTGCTGCGCGGCGACGAAGAGCTTGGCCGCATCGTGGCAGGCACGGGAACGAACGCCATCAAGGCCCTGATGGATCAAGGACTTGGCGTGACGAATTGAGATGGTGATTCAAGTCGATCGGGTTACGCTATTCCGACCTGTTCCCGGATCGGAAGCGCGTCATCGGGGCGTGTATCGATCATCGATCGCAATTGTCTTTTGACATCGGCGGCTGCGGGATCGTCGAACAGATTGACGGTCTCATGGGGATCGGCGGCCAAGTCGTAGAGTTCGCCCGCACCCGATTGCAGATCCACGGTCATTTTATGGGTCCTGGTGCGGACCGTTCTCAGACTCAGAGCGACTCCGGCGCGGGTCGGCAGCAATTCCCATTCGTTCAGCGCAAAATCGCGTCCCGCATCATTTCCCTCAAGAAGCGGCCTGAGGCTCCGGCCATGTTGAGGAAGCAACGCGTCGGCACTGCCATAGTCGAAGAAAGTTGCAGCCAGATCGAGGGTTGAAACCGGCGCATCAGCTTTCCGACCGGCCGGCACACCCGGTCCCCGAAAGATCATCGGCACCCGCAGGAGGCCCTCATAGTGCATCGGGCCCTTCAGGATAAGACCATGGTCACCCAGCCAGTCGCCATGATCCGAAATGTAGACAACGACCGTATTGCCGGCCAGGCCCGCTTCCTGCAACGCGATCAGGATCCGACCGACATTATGATCGATGAGGGCGATCTGGCCATAGGTGTTGGCGATGATCTGGCGCAATTGGTCGTCGCTCTGCGGCGGAATACGACTGTAGCTTTTGCGCAGTTCAGCGCTTTTTTTCGATCCTTCGGGCTCGGCCGTCACGGCGGCTTCGTGCCACCACGGCCGGTTTTCGAAATCCTGAACGCGGTGCCGGGGCAGATCGATTTCAGCCGGGTCATGCAGCCGTGACCACGGTTCGGGCGCGTCAAACGGATGGTGCGGATCGGGAAAGCTCACCCAGGTGCAGAACGGGTCGTTTCCGCGCCCGTGCTTCAGCCACTCGATGGCACGGTCGGCCGTCCAGGTTGAATTGTGCCAGGCGGTCGGCAGCATCGAGTGCCATGTCTGGGCTGCCTCCATCGTGTTGCCGGCATTCTTGCGGTAAAGCGCGTTCTTTTCATCGCCGCGGCCATCGGCATAGAACCAGCGCTCATAGTGCTGACCGGCAGGCGGTTTTTCGGGCAAAAACCAGTTGTGACCGACAAGCATCAGTTCGACATGACCGAAACCCATATAGGGGCCGTACCAGTCGGCGGGATAATCGGCCGATGATCTCAGACATTCCGGCGTGCCGGTCGGTGCAAAGGTGTGATAGGTCGAAAAATGCGCCTTGCCGAAAAACGCGGTCTGATAACCGGCCGCGGCCATGGCGCCGGCAAATCCCTTTTCACCGATGCGCGGATCGAGATCGATGCCATTGTCATGGACGCCATGGGTCCGGCACAGCTGACCAGTCAATATCGAGGCGCGTGCCGGCTGGCACACGACACAAGGCGTGATGCAGTTCGAAAAATGCGTGCCCTCCGCCGCAAGCCGGTCCAGATGCGGCGTCTTGATCGCCCGCCCCTCAAAGCCGAAACAGTCGGCGCGGTGCTGGTCCGCCGATATCAGCAGGATGTTCGGCCGCGTCATCCCAAATCCCTCGGTTTGCGGGTCGAGAAGACGATCACACCCACAGACAGCAGCATGAAGACCAGCGCAATCGGATGGGTGAACAGGAAAAACGGATCTCCGCCGGTCGCGGCGAAGGCCTGCCGGGCACTGTCCTCGAGTTTCCCACCGAGGATAAAGGCGATCACGAAGGGCAGCGGTGAGATTCCGACGGAGCGCATCAGGTAGCCCAGGACACCAAAACCAAGGGTAAACCAGATCGCCACCATGCGCGCTTCCTGGACATAGATCGCCGTCAGCGTCAGCAACAGGACGACCGGCAACAGCAGTTGTTTCGGGATGCGGACCATGACCCCCATCGAACGCATAAAAACGCCGCCAATGGTCCAGTTGAGCGCATTGGCGATGAACATCGACGTAAACAGGCCGAAGGCGACCACCAGTTCCGGATTGACCGCATCCGTAGTGAACCGGAACACGGAAGGGCCCGGATTGAATCCGCCGATACTCTCGGCCGCCAGAATCAGAAACACGGCCGCGGCATTTCCCGGAATGCCCAGGGACAGGACCGGGATCAGATTTGCGCCGGAAACCGAGGAGTTGGCTGCCTCGGTGGCGGCAACGCCCTCCGGCGCGCCACTGCCGAATTCCGGAGCGCCCTCGACCCTTCTTTTTTCATAGCGTCCCCGACCGACCGTGTAACCGAGCGTCGCGGCCAGGGACGACCCGATTCCCGGCAGGGCGCCGATGGCCGTGCCGATGACCGCCGAGCGCGCGATATAGGGAAAAAACCGGCGTATCTCCTTGACATGCAAACGCTGATCGCCCCTGTCCGCAATCGGCTCGATTTTGCCGCTGCGCCGTTTTTCCTGCCACAGGCCTTCAAGCTCCTTGAATACGGCGCTGACGATCAGGATCCCCAGGATCGCCGCGGCGATCGGAAATCCATCGGAAAGCGACGCGGTCCCGAGGGAAAGGCGCGGGTAAAAATCCTCGCCTGTTCCGATAAACACGGCGAGCAATCCAAGCCCGACCGAAATCAGGCCCTTTGCCGGAGACCCGCCGATCACGGCTGCAATGAAGGAAAGCGACAGGATCAGCAGCGCGGTCTTTTCCGGAAGATCGAGATAGTCCTCGACAAGCAGGGCCAGAAACGGCGCGCAGATGATCAGCACGATATCGGAAAACGTGTCGCCCGAGGCCGAGGAAAAATGCGCGACCCGCAGCGCCTTTTTGGCCTGGCCGTTCCTGGTCATAGGATATCCGTCGAGCGTCGTCATGAAGGCGTCCGGTGTGCCGGGCGTGTTGAACAGGATTGCCGGCACGGCGCCGCCGACCGTCGCTCCCTTCATCACGCCGATCAAAAAGCCCATGACCGGCAGCAGGGCCTCGGGCGTGTATCCGAAGGCCGAAATCAGGATCGGCAGGGAAATCGCCATGGCGATTGGGCCCGCCAGTCCCGGCGTTGCGCCAACGGCAATGCCCAGCAGGAAACCGGCCAGGATCATCACGAGAGTGACGGAAACGGGAAGACCGAAGACGGAGAACATTTCCGGTCCCTGGAAGACCGACAGGATGCCAAGCCAGATGTAATCGGCCAGTCCCATCAGACATCCCCGTTCGGCGGCAGCAGGAGGTCGTCAAAGGGCAGGTCGTAAATCGCAATCAGGACGATGACGGCCATCACCGCAACGATGACCGCCCGGCGGCTGAGGCGCCCTTCGACAAGCGAAATCATGGCGGCCAGCAGGAACGTGCCGCCGACGAGATAGCCGGTATATTTCCAGGGGATGCTGTCCCGCAGCAATCGGTATTCCATGGACCGGTCAAGCAGGACATTGGCCAGCGCCACCAGCGACGGCCCGGTGTAGCGCATCAGCAAAAGACCGATGGCAAGCAGAAGCAGCATGGCCGCCATGAAGCCGATGCTGCTTGCGCCGAGGCGGGGCTGGTGCGGCGATTTGCGCTCGAACAGTACGAGGCTCACGCCGCCGAGGAGAAGAAACAGGCCGGCGAGGCTGGGCGCCAGCGCATCGCCGATCGTGGTGCGGCGACGCACTTTTTCAATCAAACCCGTATCCGTATCGAACGGGATCCAGACAAACAGAAGGATGATTGCGAAGCCCGCAATGATCAAGCCCAGATACAGATTGCCTTTGGGTGAACTGGCGATCGGTCATCCCTCCGCGATCGTGGCCGGTTGCACCCTATTGCGAGGCCGCGTCGAGGAGCTTGCCGGCGCTTTCATATTCGCTTTCGAGCAGCGCCGTCAGTTCGTCTCCGCTGATGACCGACGCTCCGCCGAAGGCCTTTTTGATGAACCCGCCGGCCTTGGAACTTTCGTCGGTGACCACGGATGCAATGGCCGATGACAGCGCGTTGCGCGCCTCAACCGGCATTCCCGCCGGGCCGACGAACACGAAATAGCCATCGGCATCGAATGCCACACCGAGATCGGTGAATGTCGGCGCATCGGGCGTCTGCGTCAGCGGTATCGAAAGGGCGGAAGCGAGATTGACCAGATCGCCCGCGGCCACCCCCCTGGCCTGGATGCCGGCCATGAATCCGAGATCGAGATCACCGGCATTGACCCCGTCCATGACGGCCTTGCCGCCCCTCACCGAGACGATATTGAACTCCACGCCCTGCGCCCTGCCGACCAGATAGGCCAGATCCGCAAGTTTCGGGCTCATGACGCCGAAGCGGATGTCCTTGCCGCCTTTCGCGGCGGCAACCACGTCATCAAAGGATTTCCAGCCCATTGACGACAAGGCCACGACGCCCATCTGGAACCCGGCCGTCGTCGTCAGGCCGGTGAAATCCGCCGGCGACATACGGGCATTGGGCGCCGCTGCCATGCTGTAGCCGAAGGTCTCGGTGACGCCGAGACCAATGACCGTGCCGTCATTGGGCTGATCCTTGAGAGCGGCCGCCATGTTCAACCCGCCCTTTCCGGTCACTTGTTCGGGAATGAACTTCCAGCCCAGTTTATCTTCAAGCGCTTCGGCAATGAGTCTGGCTTGCGTATCCGCACCGCCGCCGGCCCGGAATGCGATCATCAGCTTGATCGGCCCGGGCGGAACCCAGTCCGCCGCGACGGTGCCGGTCGCCAAAAAAACCGCGGTGATCGCCGCAACACCTGCGGCAAGAAAATTCTTCATCTTGTTCCTCCCAAGTTGCTTTGCCGCAAGGGTGATCGATATTAGTTGACTTGTCAACAAAAAAGTTGACAAGTCAACGAAATGGACTATCCTGTGATGCAAACGAGGTGCCGATGACTATTGCCAAATACCCCTCTGAGCTGGACGACGAATCACCGTTGCAGGATGTCCTGACGTGGCGAATCCACATCGTTCATTCGCGGCTGAACGTGCATGCATCCCGGTTCCTGGAAGATGTCTCGGGAATCCCTCTTGCCTATTGGAGAATAATGCTGTCGATCGGTCCTGACCGGCCTGGCACCCACTCCTCGATCAGGCGCAAGATCCTGATGGACAAGGGCCAGCTCAGCCGCTACCTGAAGGCGATGATCGCGGATGGGCTCCTGGAAGCGCGTAACGACACGTCGGACCAGCGCCAGCAGCAGCTTTCGCTGACGGCCAAGGGCCGCAGAACGTTTCGAAAAACCCTACCGAAGATGCGGGCCCGGCAGAACTATCTCATCGGGCAACTGTCGAAAAACGAACGAAAGGCGATTTTTTCCGCGCTCGACAAACTGGAGAAAGCCGCGGACAGCTTCGATTTCGCAGCATGACCCAGTCAAACCTCCTCGTGATCATGTCGGACGAGCACCAGGCGCGGGCCATGGGATGCGCCGGGCATCATCTGGCTCAAACCCCGCATCTCGATGCGCTGGCCGCGCGGGGGACGCGGTTCACCGACGCCTATACCAACTGCCCGATCTGCGTACCCGCCCGCGCCAGTTTCGCCACCGGACAATATGTGCATCAGACACGGATGTGGGACAACGCCATGCCCTATGACGGCTCCATCCCCGGCTGGGGCCATGCGCTGCAGGCAAAGGATATTGCGGTCGAGTCGATCGGCAAATTGCACTACCGCGCCGAGGAAGACCCAGCGGGCTTCGACCGGGAACATATGCCGATGATGGTCGCCAATGGCGTCGGCATGGTCTGGGCTTCCATTCGCAAGGAGGATGAACGCGTCCATGGCAAGGGACGGATGCTTGGCGATTATATCGGCCCGGGGGGCAGCAAATATATCGACTATGATGCATCGATCACCGAACGGACGAAACAGTGGATCCGGGAGCGGGCGCGTTTGCCGGACAAGCGTCCATGGTGCCTTTATGTCGGCCTCGTCGCCCCGCATTTTCCGCTGGTCGCGCCACAGGCGTTCTACGATCTCTATCCGACCGACCGGCTGCCAAAACCGAAGCTCGATCCGCGCGACGGATACCAACGGCATCCCTGGGTGGAGAAACAGAACGCCTTTATGGATTCGGAATCGAAATTCGCCGACGAGCACGAGCGTTCGCGGGCGATCGCCGCCTATTTCGGGCTCTGCTCATGGCTCGATCACAATGTGGGAGAAATCATCGACGCCCTGACCGCTGCCGGTCTGCTCGAGAACACGACCGTGATCTACACCTCGGACCATGGAGACAATGTCGGGGCACGGGGATTATGGGGCAAATCCAATCTCTATCTTGAGAGCGTGGCGGTTCCGCTGATCATGGCCGGCCCCGGCGTTCCGGCCGGCACCTGCGACACTGCAGTCAGTCTCGTGGACCTGTCGAAAACCATCGCCAGTCACTTCGGTGTACCCCTTGACGCTGCCCCTGGCGCGCGGTCTCTGCGGGATATCGCGCGGAACCCGGAGGATCGCGACCGGGTCGTGTTCAGCGAATACCATGCGGCCGGCGCGGTTTCCGGCGCCTTCATGCTCAAAAAGGGCCGCTGGAAATACCATCACTATGTCGGTTTTACGCCTGAGCTTTTCGATCTGGATTGCGACCCGGAGGAACTGAACGACCTGGCGGCAAGCCCGACGCATGCCGATGTCGTCGTCGCGATGGAGCGGGAACTCAGAGCAATCTGCAATCCGGAGGAAATCGATGCCCAGGCCTTTGCCGACCAGGCGCGGCTGATAGAACGCCACGGTGGCCGCGAGGCGGCCCTGAAACTTGGCGCGCCGGGCGCCACACCAACGCCGGAAATGATGCCATGAAACTGACGATCCTCGGTTCCGGCTCACCCGAAGCCCATATAAGGCGCGCATCCTCCGGCTATCTGGTCGAAATCGGCGATGATCGCATCCTGTTTGATTGCGGCGGCGGTGTTTTCGACAATCTCGTGCGTTCGGGCCGGTTGCCTTCGGATATCACACATCTGTTTTTCAGCCATCTGCATTCCGACCACATGATGGACTATGCCCGCCTGGTTCACGCCGCCTGGGACGAAGGCGGTTCACCGCTCAATGTCTGGGGGCCAGCGCCGATCGCCAGGATCACCGAAGGGTATTTCGGCAAGGACGGCGCCTTGTCGGCCGATCTTTACGCCCGCACCGAACTCGAAGCGAGCCGCGAGGTCTGGGTGTCGCGCGGCGGTTCCCTGCCGCGGCCCTGGCCGCGCCCCAATGTGGTCGAGATCGAGCCCGGCTTCTCCCATTCGGAAAACGGCTGGACTCTCAAATCATGCTCGGTTCCACATGCCCAGCCAGCCTTTGACTGCATGGCGTTTTCGGTCGAAAGCCAAGGTGCGAAATTCGTCTATTCCGGCGATGCGGCGATGTGCGGCGAACTGGAAGAACTGTCCCGGGATGCGGATCTGCTGCTGCACTGGTGTTATCGACTTTCCGACGAGACCATGAATCCGGCCCTTGCGAAAATGTCGCCGACGCCCGCCGACGCCGCCCGGATGGCGGCGCGCGCCGGGGTCAGACAGCTTATGCTGACCCATTTCAGGGTTCACATGGACACCGATGAGGGACATCGAAGCGCCCTTGCCGATCTGAAGCGCCATTTTAACGGGCCATCGGCGATCGTCGAGGACCTTCAAACATTCGAAATCGGGCCGGCCGGCCAAACAGGCACGCAATGAGCATCAAGAACATCCTTGCCGCCTATGGCGGAAAAACCAGAGCCGCCGGCGCATTGCGGCATGCCATCCGTATTGCCGCGCATAGCGACGCCTGGATCACCGGGGTCATCGGCCATGGCACCTCGACATTCGAGCGGCAATTTGACGCCCAGATGAACGACGCGCTCAGGCGCGAACTGCGCAAGCTCGACAGCAAACGGGTCGAGGATATCAAAGCGCGCTTCGAGAGCGCGATCGCGCAGTTCGGCGATCCGGCGCGCGCTGAATTCGTCGATCTCGAAGACACCGAGGTTAAGGATATCTCGGCCTATGCCCGTCTGTTCGACCTCGTGGTCATCGGCAACCCGGCGGAGTTGCCCAGCGACAGCCATCTGTCCGCCAATCCCGACCGGATCGCCCTGCAAAGCGGGCGGCCTGTCCTGATCGTGCCGGAAGACTACAAGTCGGAAAAACTCGCCGACCACGCGCTGATTGCCTGGGACGGACAGCGGTCGGCGGCACGCGCCGTGGGGGATGCGATGCCGGTGCTGGAGGAAAAGCCCGAGGTCACCGTTCTGACCATCGGGACATCAAGCCCGCCGGGGACCGACAGGCTGATGATCAATCTGGCGCGGCACGGCATTCGCGCCGACCTGCAAATCCGCCCCCGTGAGGGAAGCACGGGCCGGTCCATCCTCACTGCCGCCGAAGAGATATCGGCAAAGGTGATCGTCATGGGCGCGTTCGAGCACAGCAAATTCGCCCATGACCTCTTCGGTGGGGTGACGACCGACGTGATGCGCCACACGAAGGTTCCAGTTTTCATGTCGCACTGACATCGATCAAATCCTGGATCCTATCCGGGCCAGTTTCTCGGTAGCGCCTATTCCGGTTTGCTGCCGGGCGGCAGCCAGGCGCGCTTGACGGCTTCGTGGGCGTCGGGCGAGCGGTTGGACAGCGTTTCCTCCATCTCGTCCTGGATTTCGCGGGCAAGCGTCATATAGGGGACGTTCTCGAACACCGGGATATCTGGGTCGTAAAGCGCGGCAAGGCGGCGAATGGCGTCCCGGTCATGGTCGACGAAAACCGTCACCAGCTTCTCCGCTTCGTGCGGATGTACGCCGAACGATTCCAGCGCGTAGCGCGAGGCCCTCACCGCGCTGTCGAACGTCTCGCGGACGATGTCGGTGGCGCCGGCCTTGTAGAGTTCATAGACATGCTGGCGGTTGCGCGCGCGGGCGATGATATGCAGGTCGGGCCGCTCGCGGCGGGCATGTTTGACGATCTCGAGCGTTCGTTCGACATCGTCGATGGCTACGACCAGCAGGCTGGCATCCATCAGGCCGGCTGAATGCAGGAGGTCGGGCCGCGATGCATCGCCGTAAAAGGCGCCGATGCCGAATTTGCGAAAGCCGTCGACCGTCTCGGCGCTGACATCGAGCACGACGGTTTGATATCCGTTGCCTTTCAGCACCCGGTTGATCACCTGGCCGAACCGGCCCATGCCGGCGATGATCGCCGCGCCCTTTTCGGTGATCTCATCGGCGTCGCGCTCCTGGCCCTTCGCCGAACGCGGCAGCACGACCTTGTCGAACAGGATGAAGAGAGCCGGCGTCAGCAGCATCGAAAGGGCGACCACGACCAGCAACAGCGCGGCAAGATCGGCCGGGATGACGGCATTCTGCACGCTGAAGGACAACAGGACGAAGCCGAATTCACCGGCCTGGGCCAGCGCCAGGGTGAACAGCCAGCGGTCGGAGCCGCGCTGCCGGAACACGAAGGCAAGGCCGAGCAGCACGAGCGCCTTGAGCAGCATCAGGCCGACCGTCAGACCGATGATCGTCAGGACGTTGTCAAACAGGAGCGGAAAGTTGATCCCGGCGCCGACGGTGATGAAAAACAGGCCGAGCAGCAGGCCCTTGAACGGCTCGATGTCACTTTCCAGTTCATGCCGGAACTCGCTGTTGGCGAGCACAACGCCGGCAAGGAAGGTGCCGAGCGCCGGCGACAGGCCGACAAGGGTCATCAGGAAGGCGATGGCGACCACCAGAAGCAGCGCCGCCGCGGTGAATATCTCGCGCAGTTTGGCCTGGGCGATGAAACGGAACATCGGCCGTGACAGATAGTGGCCGCCGGCCACGACAGCGGCGATGGCGGCGATGTTGACCAGCGCCACCTGCCAGCCCTGCAGCCCGACAATGAGGCTCATCTCCGCGCCATGGTCGCCATTGCCGTGACTGGCGCCGTGACCGGCACCATGGCCGGCGAGTTCCGGCAATGCCAGAAGCGGAATCAGCGCCAGCATCGGAATGACCGCGATATCCTGGAACAGCAGCACGGAGAAACTCGACTGGCCGCCATCGCTTTTCATCAGGCCCTTTTCATTGAGTGTCTGCAGGACGATGGCTGTCGACGACAGCGAAAAGACCAGCCCGATGGCCAGCGCGATGGTCCAGGGCTGGCCGAAAGCCATGGCGCCGGCCGTGACCAGCAGCGTCGTCAGCCCGACCTGCAGGCCGCCCAGCCCGAGAAGCCTGCCGCGCATGTTCCAGAGATTGCGCGGCTCCAGTTCCAGACCGACCAGAAACAGCATCATGACGACGCCGAACTCGGCGACGTGCTGGATTCCCTGTGTCTCCGAGCCGACGAGGCCGAGGGCCGGCCCGATGACAATGCCGGCGATCAGATAGCCGAGAACCGAACCGAGGCCGAGACGCTTGGCGACAGGCACGGCGATCACGGCTGCACACAGATAGACAAAGGCCTGGAACAGCAGGCCCGTCATGCGGTTGCCTCTTCACGCACCGGCAGGGCGTCGGCCCCCAGCAGCGTCATGGCGGAGGCCGCCTCAAGGTCGAGCCTGTCATCCCGCAGCGCCTGCAGCAGTTTGGCATAGCCTCTGGAATGCCGCTCGAGCCGGTCATCGCCGGGTGCCCGCAAGGCGGCAAACAAGGTGTATGGGGGAACAAAGCGCAGCCCGCACAGATTGGCTGTCTGTTCGAGCGGCCGCAGCAGATCGCGCAGCGGATAATTGTTGCGTCCGCCCGGCCTGTAGAATTCCTCCGGACCGCCCGCCGTGACCACCGGCATGAACAGCTTGCCGGCGATCCTGTCGCCGCCCTCGCCATAAGCAAAGCCGTATTCGAGCACGAGATCCTGCCACTCCTTGAGCAGCGCCGGGGTCGAATACCAGAACAGCGGAAATTGAAAGATGATCACGTCATGCACGAGCAATTGCTCCTGCTCGGCAGCGACATCGATCTTGAAGCGCGGATAGCGGGCATAGAGATCGACAAAGGTGACATCGCGGATATCGCTCGCCACCCGGGCCATCTCATCATTGGCTTTCGAATATCGTTGCCCGGGATGGGCGAACAGAACGAGCACCTTTTTGGGTTGATTCACACCTGCTTCCTGATCCTGCCAATCGATTCTATCTTGCGCGCAGACCGGCAGGTGTCAAGATTTGCGCTCGGCTCCCGCCGGGCGGCTGAAAACATCAGATGCCCAGCCGCCCGGAGGCTGTTTGCGCGTGCATCAGTAGGACAGGCCCGCGGCTTTGCGAAGATAAGAGTCGCTGGTGAGCTGCGACAACATGAAATCGGCGATATCGGCGCGCGATATCTTCAGCTTCAGACCGTCGGGCGAACGTCCGGAAAACCCGTGCTGATAGGCTCCCGTCCGCGGACCGTCGGTGAAGGCCGCAGGGCGCACAATGGTCCAGTCCAGACCGGACGCCCGCACATGCTGCTCCTGAAGCTGATGGTCGATGAAGGCCGGCCGCAGCAACAGGCCGAACATGAGATATTTCCAGAAGAAGGTCAGATTGCCTTCACTGTCACCGGCACCGAGCGTGCTCTGGCAGACGAGCCGTCGGACGCCGTTTGCCTGCATCCCCTTGATGATGTTGGCGGTGCCGGGCGCACGGACACCACCCTTGCGACCGGCACCGAGGACGCACAGGACGGCATCCTGGCCGGCGATGGCATTCGACACCGCGACCGGGTCGAGCACATCTCCCCGGACAATCGTCAGACTGTCAGGCGGCTGACGGTCGAAACGTCCGCTGCGGGAGAAGGCCGTGACGTGATGTCCGGCATCGAGCGCCTGTTCGACAAGCACCCGGCCTACCGTTCCCGTCGCACCAAAAATAACAAGTTTCATATCACTCTCCATTGTGTTCTCGTCAGCTTGACACCATGTCAATTGACATGATGTCAAATAGGCAGTACTTTACATCATGTCAAGTGGACATCCGGAAACCCGAAAACGCATTCTCGAAACCACCTGGAAACTGATGGAAGACAATCGCGGCAAATCCGTCCGCATGTCCGACATCGCCAGGGCGGCGGGCATTTCGCGTCAGGCGCTCTATCTGCATTTCGACGCGCGGGCCGACCTGCTCATCGCGACGACGCGCTATATGGATGAGGTCACCGGCGTCGAAGACAGCCTCGTGCCCTCACGGACAGCCGCCAGTGGACCCGACCGCCTGCGCGCCTTCGTTGCCTTTGCCGGCGGTCACTGGCCCAATGTCCAGGGTGTGGCGCGGGCCCTGATCGCAATGCAGGACACCGACAGCGAAGCGGAGCGGGCATGGCAGGACCGGATGGGCGCCATGCGCGAGGGATGTCATGCGGCGATTGCCATGCTTGAGTCCGAGCACCGGCTGGCCGATGGCTGGACCGTCGCCACGGCGACCGACCTTTTGTGGACGATGCTGTCCTTTGAAGGCTGGGATCTGTTGACACGTCAATGCGGCTGGTCGCCGGCAGACTATACTGCCCGTCTCCAAAGACAGGCCGAGCAGACCTTCGTCAAGAGCGGTGCGTCATAGGTCACGATCCTATCCAGCCTTGGCCGCACGCATGATCATGCCGAACAGGTCGCGCGGTTCGTCGGGATCGGCAATCATGTCGAGATTCTGATAGAGCCCGGTACGTTCGAGCTGATCGCGGATGTAGCGCAGGGCCGAGAAATCCTCGATGGCAAAGCCAACACTGTCGAACAGGGTGATCTGTTTGCCATCCCGCCGCCCTGCCACGTCGCCGCGGATCACCTGCCACATCTCCGTGACCGGATGGTCCGCCGGCAATTGCTGGATATCGCCCTCGATGCGGGTCTGGGGCGTGTATTCGACAAAGATATCGGAGCGCAGCAGGATGTCCCTGTGCAGTTCCGTCTTGCCGGGACAGTCGCCGCCGATCGCGTTGATATGCACGCCCGACCCGACAAGGTTGTCGGTGAGGATCGTGGCATATTGCTTGTCGGCGGTGACCGTTGTGATGATCTGCGCGGATTCGACGGCGGCCTCGGCGGATGTGCAGGGCGTGATTTCGAAGCCGCGCCCTTCGAGATTGGTCATGCATTTTCGGGTCGCCGCCGGATCGATGTCGAAAAGCCGCAATCTGGAAATGCCGCAGATGGCCTTGAACGCCAGCGCCTGGAATTCCGCCTGGGCGCCGTTGCCGATAATCGCCATGCAGTCGGCGCCCTCCGGCGCCAGATATTTCGCGGCAACGGCCGATGTCGCCGCCGTCCGAAGCGCGGTCAGGATGGTCATTTCCGACAAAAGAACCGGATAGCCGGTATCGACATCGGACAGCACGCCGAACGCCGTGACGGTCTGTAGCCCTTCCTTCATGTTCTTGGGATGGCCGTTGACATATTTGAAGCCGTAGACCTTGCCGTCGCTGGTCGGCATCAGTTCAATCACGCCTTCGGCCGAATGGGAGGCGATGCGCGGGGTCTTGTCGAACAGGTCCCAGCGCCGGAAATCATCCTCGACATAGGCGGCGATGCCGCTGAGAACTTCCTCGACACCGATCTCCAGGACGATCTTCATCATGTGATCGACACTGACAAAGGGAACGAGATTGAGGTTTTTATTCGCCGCCGTCATCCTTCACCATTCCGTTGGCTACCAAAGCATAGCGGCAGGATAAATCATCGCACCGCTAATAAATATGTGAGAACTGTACAAAACTTGCTCAACAACTTATACAATTTGATCACTTGTTTCGAGCAAAATGCCAAAATTGTGATGGAACACCTCGCCTCGAATGCCAACCCTGTCGTCGACCGACTCGACCGCGAACTCATTGCGGTCCTGCGCAAGGACGGCCGTGCGCCGCTGTCGAAGATCGCGCAGATTCTGGGGGTCTCGCGGGGCACCGTGCAGAACCGTCTCGACCGGCTGCTGGACTCCGGATCGGTCCTCGGTTTCACCGTGCGGGTCCGGGAAGACTACGGTCTCGATGCCGTGCGTGCGATCATGCTGATCGAGGTGGTCGGCAAATCGACGACGCAGGTCATCAACAGGCTGCGCGGGCTGCCGGAAGTGCACTCCTTGCACACCACCAACGGTTCCTGGGATCTCGTAGCCGAAGTGCACAGTTCAAGCCTGGCGGATTTCGACCGTGTCCTGAGCGATGTGCGGATGATCGACGGCGTGCTCAACAGCGAAACCAGCATCCTGCTGCGCACGGTCTGAGAGCCCGTTCAGGAGCGGTTTCCACAGCCGCCACTGTTCTTGCCTGCGGGCGCGGCTATAATCGGCCCACACTCTTGGGGGGTGATATGGGCATATTGCTGACGGTGTTTCTGCCGCTGTCGCTGGCATTTATCATGTTTTCCCTTGGTCTGGGACTGACCCTTGCGGATTTTGCGCGGGTGGTTGCCAAACCGCGGGCCTTTGTTGCCGGGGCGATCTCGCAGGTCGTCATCCTGCCGATTGTCGCTTTCCTGCTGCTGCAGGTCTTCACCCTGCAGCCGAAGCTCGCCGTCGGTGTGATGATCCTGTCCTTTTGCCCGGGCGGCGTGACCTCCAACATCATGACCCGGCTCGCCGGCGGATCGGTTGCCCTGTCGGTGACGCTGACGGGCGTCGTCAGCCTTCTGTCGGTCGTGACCGTACCCTTTCTCGTCGCCTTTGCCGCGAACCATTTCATGGGACAGGCCGCGCCCGATATCGACGTGACCTCACTGGCGCTCGCCATGTTCGCGATCACCGCGGTGCCGGTCGCCATCGGCGTCGCGATCCGGCACGCGGCCACGTCCTTTGCCGATCGGGCCGAACCCCTCGTCATGCGGATCGCGATGATTTTGTTCGTCATCATCGTGGTCGGCGCCCTGGCCGCCAACTGGACGGTATTTGTTCAAAACATCACCGTGCTCGGGCCGCTGCTGGTGGTCCTCAATGTCGCGCTTCTGCTCATCGGCCTTGGCTTCGGCCGGCTGCTCGGGCTCGACCGTCCCGACAGTATCGCCGTGGCCATCGAAACCGGCATCCAAAACAGCACGCTCGGTATCACGGTCGGCAGCCTGATCGTCGAAGCCGCCATCGGCCTGCCGCCTTTCAGCCTGCCTTCAGGGGTCTATGGCATCACCATGTATTTCGTCTCCCTGCCCTTCATCCTTTGGGCACGGCAGGGAAGCAGACCATAGGGCGCGTTAGCTTGCGGCCTTGACATCCGGCTTGGCGTCGAAATCATCCGCCGAGTGGCGTTCGGGAAGCTGGTCTTCCTCCGGTCCAAAGGTGCGATTGACGCGGCGCCCGCGCTTGACCGCCGGGCGCGCTGCAATCTCGTCCGTCCAGCGATTGACGTTCTCATAGCTGGCCGCATCGAGGAATTCCGCCGCCTCGTAGACCTTGTTCTTCACCAGCGCGCCGTACCACGGCCAGATCGCCATATCGGCAATGGTGTATTCGTCACCCGCTGCGAATTGATGCTCGGCGAGCTGCCGGTCGAGAACATCGAGCTGGCGTTTCACCTCCATGGTGTAACGGTCGATGCAGTATTTTATCTTTTCCGGCGCGTAGGCGTAAAAATGGCCGAAACCGCCGCCGAGATAGGGCGTGCTGCCGATCTGCCAGAAGAGCCAGTTGAGCGCTTCGGTGCGGCTGGCGGGATCCGACGGCAGGAAGGCGCCGAACTTTTCGGCGAGGTGGAGCAGGATCGAGCCGGATTCGAACACGCGGATCGGGGTCGGCCCGCTGCGATCGACAAGCGTTGGAATCTTGGAATTCGGATTGGCGGCAACGAAGCCGCTGCCGAACTGGTCGCCGTCACCGATCTTGATGAGCCAGGCGTCATATTCGGCGCCGGCATGGCCCAGCGCCAGCAGCTCCTCCAGCATCACGGTCACCTTGACGCCGTTTGGCGTACCGAGGGAATAGAGCTGCAGCGGGTGGTCGCCGACCGGCAGGTCTTTGTCATGGGTCGCGCCGGCGACCGGGCGGTTGATCTTGGCGAATTGCCCCTCATCGTCATCATCCTCCCAAGTCCAGACCTTGGGCGGCGTGTAGGTGTCAGTCATGGTTGGAACCCCATTCAAATAAATGCACAGCATCCCTTAGCGCTTTTTGGCCGCACTTGCACATCGCAATCGCTGACAATCGAGTGACAAGGCATGCGTCCATCACCCGTTCAGGGGATGTGCCGGCATGGACGGCCGGCTTAGTCTGGCGGTCACGGAAAGCACCGCGACCGCTCGCCGCCGAAAGATACGCATCGCGGTGCCGCAATTCGAGGACCGCCATGGCCAATCCCGGACCAGCCCACACAGCAATCGCCGCGAATGTGACGCGGCGGCGCCTGCTTGCCATGGCCGGTGCGGCCGCGCTGTCTCCGACGGCGACTTTGGCGGAGCAGCCGGAAAATCTGATGTGCGGGGTGCTGCAACCGGTTCCGGGCGGATACAGGCAGCTTGGCTATCATCTGAGAGACCGCCGGGCCATCGGTATCACCGGCATGATGCGCATCGACCTGACGCTAGATCCGGAAACGCCGTGGAGCGATCGCAAGATTCCGGGTCGGCATGTGGTCAAAAGCGCCTGGTCGCAGCTTTCCGTTTCCGACGCGGACCAGCGGGAGACGCATCTGTCCCTGGTCGACGATCAGGCAACACGAAACCGGATCACAGCGGATATCGAGAAGATACGGTCCGACGCGGCCGGTCCCGCAACCCGTGGATGGCTGGATCTGAAACTGGTTCCGGACAGGCAGAGAAAAAACGTCCTGATTCCCGTGCAACTCACACTGCAGCTCCCGCCCCTCGGCAATGCGTTTCAATCGTTGCGCCACGGCGTTTCGCTGAACATTCTGGCCGACGACCGCCTCGTGCTGACCGACCATCACAGATCCGACCGGACGGCGGAGCTTGGGCCGGGTTCAGGGCCGGCCCCCAGCCTTGTGCGACGCTGGGATCCCGCCTCGACGTCTCCGACACGGGACGAACTCATGGTGCGGTCCGTGGCGCAGGCTCTGCTGCGGGACCAGGAGATCAGAATCGAGGCACGATCGCTGGCGGGCGACGCCGCTTTCGATTTCAGGCCATCGCGCCCTTTCAAATGGTCCGAGGAATATCCCGGCCTCGTGCGGTTGCAGCCCAACGCGTCGCGGGTCGCCACGGCGGCAATCAATGGCGATGTGTCGGGCTGCGAATAGGCAGGTTTCCCGACGGCCAGCGGTTTCCTTTCACCGCGGCTCAGTGTGACCGCTTGCGATCCGCCTGTTCCTGCAGCATCCGGGCAAATTCATCAGCCGACCAGTTTTCCTCCAGGGCGCGGTGCATCAATTGCTGCTGGCTTTCCGGCGCCATGCCGGTGAGCGGCGAATCGATGTCCAGATTGGCCGGAAACGGGTAGCCTTCGGCGCAGGCGGCAATCACATCGGCGATTTCGGCCGCGTCAAGCGTACCGCTCTTCCGGAGGTCCAGAAGCACCGGATAAAGCGCCTTGCTCATCCGCAGGCGATCGACAATTTCGATGGACCGCCCATAGCCCGAACCGATCTGCATCAGATTGGCGAAGCGATGGATGTCGGATGACCGGTTCTCGCCGGCGGCGTGGAAGGTCGCCGGGTTGAAGAACAGCGTGTCTCCCTTTTCGAGCGGAAGCTGGACGTAATGATCCTCGAAATAGTCGCGAAACGCCGGCTGCAAGGTGGCGATGTAGCCCGGGCGGTAGATCTGGGAATAGGGCAGAAGCTTGGTCGGGCCCGACTCGATCGGCATGTCACAATGGGCGATGGCTCCCTGAAGCGTCAGCAATGGCGAGAGAGCATGGGCCAACGCCGGATATCGGGCGAGATCGTCGGTGCTCTGGAAGCCCATGTGATAATCGCGATGGCAGGTCTGGGCCTTGCCGCCGGGGCGCACCACATTGACCTGGGTGGTGATCTGGTAGTGGGGCCCGAGCCAGGCGCGGCTGATCATCGGTATGACGGGATTGGCATTATAGCGGGCGAACAGGCCGGGATCGGCCATGCACAGTTTCTCATGGGCATTCCAGACCCGGCTGTTGGCGCCGGCCGGGGCGAAATGATCGCCGGACCCGGCGGCCTCAGATTCCTCGGCCGCGATAATGGTCTCCAGAACCGCTGTGACATCGTCGATCAGGGCACTGTCTTCATAGGTCTGTTTGATGACGACGATGCCGGGACCGGTGGCCAGGACACGGTTCCATTCGGCCATGAGGGCCTTCTGTGCGTCTTGATCACCGAGGTCCCGCCGGATGGCGCCAGCGTCGTAGAGCGGTATCCTGGCCGAGACATCCATCGCCAGCGGCACCATGTCGGCCGGCGTCTCGACCTCGACCAGACGGCGAAAATCGTCAAGATCGCATGATCCGGCGTCCAGCCAGACCGCATCCTTCGCGTTCAAGACCTGATCCATTGCATCCTCCCAAGGTTTCGTCATGCTCAGGATAGACGCGATCGGGGGTTGTTCCGAAGGTCAAAATCCATCAAAAATCCATCAAGCAGCAATAGTGGACCCCATGGCGCATCGCTTTCTGATCAAGGATATCGCCCTGCAGGCAGGACTCGGAACGGCAACCGTCGACCGGGTCCTGAACGGCCGCGGCGGCGTGCGCCACCAGACCATGCGCCGCGTCGAACATGCGATCAGGGAACTGGAGCAGCAGGAACGCAGCATCAGCGTCGCCGGGCGACAGTTCATCGTCGATTTCGTCGTCGAAGCGCCGGACAGTTTCGGCCGGGCCCTGCGGACCGCCATCGCGGCGGAACTGCCCTTGCTGGAGCCGGTGACCTTTCGATCACGGACGGATATCCGGCTGCTCTTTGCCGAAGAGGAGATCGCCCAGGCGCTCGCGCGCATCCGCAAGCGCGGCAGCCATGGCGTCATTGTCATGGCGCCTGATACGGACGGGATCAACCGGCAGATTTCCCGTCTCTCCGGCGCCGGCATCCCGGTGGTGGCACTGGCGACCGACCTGCCTGCGTCGGACCGGATCGGCTATGTCGGCCTTGACAACCGGCGGGCCGGCGAGACCGCCGCTTATCTGATGCGCCATTGGCTCGTCGGCGAAGCGCCGCATGTGCTGGTCACCGTCCGCAACAATCGGTTTCGCGGCGAGGAGGAGCGGGAGATCGGTTTTCGGGCGCATATGCGTGACCTGTTTGAAAAACCCGTCTTCACCGAGCTCGTCGAGGGCGCCCGGTCGGACGATCCGATCGGTCCCCAGGTGCACCGGGCACTGACCGCGACGCCGGACATCGAGGCAATCTATTCGATCGGCGGCAGCAACCGGCAAATCCTTCGCGCGGCTGCCGCGCTGGGCAGCAAGCCCAAGGTCTTCATTGCCCATGATCTGGACAGTGAGAACCGGGCGTTTTTAGAGGGCGGACGCGTCCATGCCGTGCTCGACCATGATTTGCGGCAGGATGTCAGAAACGCCTGCCGGATGATCATGGCCCATCACAAGGTCATCACGCCGAAGGACCCGCCCGAACAATCGCCCCTCAGGGCGCTGTTTCCGCCGATGATGCCGGGCTATCGCCCGTCGCGTCAGAAATCGAACGTCACGCCCTGCGCCAGCGGCAGTTGCGACGAATAGTTGATGGTGTTGGTCTGGCGGCGCATATAGCCTCGCCAGGCGTCTGAGCCGCTTTCGCGGCCGCCGCCGGTTTCCTTCTCGCCGCCGAACGCGCCGCCGATTTCCGCGCCCGAAGGACCGATATTGACATTGGCAATGCCGCAATCGGACCCGGCATCGGAAACGAACCGTTCCGCCTCGCGCATATTCATGGTGAAGATGCATGATGACAGCCCCTGCCGTACCGCATTGTGCATGGCCATGGCGTCATCGAAATCCTCGTAGCCCATCACATAGAGGATCGGCGCAAAGGTTTCCTGGCAGACAATGTCGGCCTGGCCCGGCATCTCGACGATCGCCGGCGCGACATAGGCGCCGCCGTCGGGCACGCCCTCGGTGACCGGCTGGCCGCCATGGACGACACCGCCGGCTGCCTCGGCGGTTCTCAACGCCGCCTGCATGGTCTCCAGCGCCCGCGCGTCGATGAGCGGGCCGACAAGCGTGCTGTCGTGCCGCGGGTCGCCCACCGTCAGGCTGGCATAGGCCTTGGCAAGACGGGCCACCAGGTCTTCCCGAATGCTCTCATGGACTATCAGCCGGCGCAGCGAGGTGCAGCGCTGGCCGGCCGTGCCGACCGCCGAAAACACGATGGCGCGCACCGCCATTTCGAGATCGGCGCTGGGCGCCACGATCATCGCATTGTTGCCGCCGAGTTCCAGGATGCAGCGGCCGAACCGTTCGGCGACCTTCGGTCCGACGATCCGTCCCATGCGGGTCGATCCGGTGGCCGAGATGATCGGGACATCGGGCGAAGCGACCAGGGCTTCGCCGACCGCCGGCCCGCCGACCACCACCTGCACCAGTCCGTCCGGCGCGTCGGCGCCGAAGCGGGCGAGCGCCCGGCCGAAGATCTTCAGGCAGGCCATGGCCGTCAGCGGCGTCTTTTCCGACGGTTTCCAGATCACCGGATCGCCGCAGACCAGCGCCAGAGCCGAGTTCCACGCCCAGACGGCGACGGGGAAATTGAACGCGGTGATGACGCCGCACGGCCCCATCGGATGCCAGGTTTCCATCATCCGGTGGCCGGGGCGTTCCGAGGCGATGGTCAGGCCGTAGAGCTGGCGAGACAGGCCGACGGCGAAATCGCAGATAT
Organism: Rhizobiaceae bacterium; assembly: GCA_028279875.1. Classification (GTDB taxonomy): domain Bacteria; phylum Pseudomonadota; class Alphaproteobacteria; order Rhizobiales; family Rhizobiaceae; genus Hoeflea_A. The sequence goes on along the minus strand of JANQMU010000040.1, from coordinate 31,095 downwards.
CGATCATCTCCTGGACTTCGCCAAGGCCTTCGGAGACGATCTTGCCGGCCTCGATGGAGACCAGCGCGCCGAGATCGGTTTTGGCCGCTCGCAACTCCTCGCCGAGCAGGCGAACGAGTTCGCCGCGGCGCGGCGCTGGAACGTCGCGCCAGGCAGCAAAGGCCACCTGCGACGCGGCAATGACGCCGTCCATCTGCGCGGCGGAGGTTTCCGGCACACGGGCGATCTCGGCGCCGTCGATTGGCGAGACGACCGCCAGCGTGCCACCGCTGATTTCATCCGGGCTCAAACCCAGATTGGCCAATACATCCGCTGTATTCATCCCGTGCACTCCTTTCGCCGCGCCGCCTGTTCGCGCCGGCGATGATCAAGATTCCATTGGAAGTCTGCTGCTTTACCGCAGAATGCGGCCACAGGCGACACTGCAATGCACATTGTGATCGGCATTACCCGTCGGCATCAACCGGTGCAGGCACCGAATGCGGTTTGGGTTCACGGCGATAACGCCACAGCCGCATCTGCAATCTCCGGGCTTCACTGCTGCCCGTCTCCAGCGCGTAGACAAATGCATGTGTGAGGTAGAAACAGGCGGCGTCAATGTCGCCTTCCGCCTCCCGCAGGTCGGCCGCTTCGGTGTAGAGCGCAATCAGTGCCCGGCTGTCCTTTCGCGCATGGGCGGCAAGCAGGCGCCGCTCCAGTGCCGCCCCGGTCGTCACAGAACGCTCATGCGACCGCCCGGCTCTTTTCGATCTGCCCGGCGATCCAGTGGTGAAAGGCGTGGGTCGGGGAATCCATGACCGGTGAAAACCGGCCGCCGTCGAACAGCACCCCGTGCCGTCCCCGCTGCATGCCTTCGACAACGAAGACATCTTCCTCGAAGACCAGCTTCCACTGGCTGGCATTGGCATCGCGAAGCGCATCGAATTCCGGCGACATCACACGCTCGCTCGGATAATAGAGCTCGATATGCTCGATTGTGCGCTCATGCGTCAACGGCTGGAGAATGATCGCAAAGACGTGGTCCCGGTGCACGCCGAGCAGGACACTGGGATAGACAGCGACATATTCGGCGCCCTCGTCCCACTTGCCCGACAGGCCCTCGAAATCCGGAAAGACCCGATCATCGTCGCCCTTGATCTGACGATAGACCCGGGTCCCCTGCCCCGAATAGAAGCCGGGCTTTTCGATATTGTAATGGTCCTCCAGCCGCGAATAGCTGTTGAGGCCCGGATGCACCCAGGGCAGATGGTAACTCTCGCAATAGTTCTCGACCGCCAGCTTCCAGTTGGTTTTGACGTCCAGCTTGAACGAGGCGCCGGCGCCGCCGTGGACCAGCGGTTTGTCGAATTCCCTCCAGCGCTCCATCAGATCCGCATTGCGGACTTCGAAGGCCGGCGCATCGCCGGAGATATTGACAAAGATCACGTCGTGCCAGACATGGGTCCGAATCCGAAACAGCCCCAGTTCATCGCGGTCGACATCCTCATGGGTATTGTGGCCTGGCCCGCCGACATGCGGCGTCGCCCGCAGTTCGCCATTCAGCGCGTAGCACCAGCTGTGATAGGGACAACGGATGGCGCCGCTGACATTCCGCGGCTCCTCCACCAGGATCATGCCGCGGTGCCGGCAGGTGTTCTGGAACACGCCGATCGCACCGTCGCGGTCGCGGACGATCAACAGCGGCATGCCGACGAAGTCGACCGGCATGACGTCTCCAGGCTCTGGCACGTCCTTGCCGAAACCGATGCCGGACCAGTTGGCGAACAGGACCGCGCGCCGTTCTTCCTCGAAGGTCTGCTGCGAAACATAATGCTCGTTCGGCAGGCCGCGGGCCTGGCCCACCGGCGCCAAGACACCGGCAAGATCGGTCTGTTTGGTCACGGCTCATCCTCCCGTGGCAACCGGTCGTGATCGAATTGTGATCGTTTGGCGGCACATTTCAATAGCAGAAAACTTCCGTATCGGATGAATTCATTTCATCTGTCACCGCTGGTCAGACATTGTCCAGGAGCCAGTCGCGGACAGTGCGGGCATTGGTGCCGATCAGATCGTCCGGCTCCGATACGATATAGAAGGATGCCGGCGCCGGAATGCGGTTCGGCCCAAGCGGCACCAGCACCCCGCGCTCGAGATAGGGTTTCACCAGCCGCCGCCAGCCCAGCACCACGCCGACATCGTCACGCGCTGCCTGCAGGGCGATGGTGTAGTTGTTGACCTGCAAGCCCCTGGCGATGTCTCCGCGAAATCCCTGCGCCGCGAACCATGCGCGCCAGGTTGTCCACGTAGTGTCATCGGCATCCGGATGGATCAGTGGCATTTGTGCCAGCGCTTCAAGACCGGCGTCGGGATGGCCGGCGGCAAAGCCCGGGCTGCAAACCGGGATCAGTTCGTCCCGGAACAGGGGAAATTTGACCGATTCATCGGCATCGATATCACCGTAGCGAATCTGAAGATCCGAATGGTGCAGCCTGTGCTCCGGCTGGTCGGATATCTGCTGGTTGACCGCGATCCCGCCATGGGTCTTCCAGAACGCTGTCAGCCTTGGCGTGAGCCAAAGCGACGAGACTGCCGTTGTCGCGGCAATGGTCACTGCTGCCTCCTCCGACGATCGGCGGAGCCGGGTTAAAGTCGCCGAAATCCTGCCGAAACTGCCTTCCAGAACGGCAAAGAGCGCCTGGCCCTGCTCGGTCAGGGCGACGCCGCGATGGCGGCGCAGGAACAGGGCGACGCCGGTCTCGCGTTCCAGCGCCTTGATCTGGTGACTGACGGCGCCCGGCGTCACGTTCAGTTCCCGGGCCGCCTCCTTGAAGCTGAGATGGCGGGCCGCCACTTCGAAGGAAGCCAGCGCCGTCAAGGGCGGTAGATCGTAGTGTTTGCGCGCCATGGTCCCACGGTTGAATGCAACTCATCCCAGTATGCGTGTTTTGCGGTTGCATGCGAGCAAAAACAAATGATCGTGCCATCGGGGCATGAGACGGGGACAATCCCGATAGGCGCAGGCGCGGCTGCGGGCATAAATCCGAAGGCGGGCGGGGCTGTTGCCCCGCCCGGCCGTTCACATCAGATATTTCTTGAAGAAGGCGATGGTGCGGTCCTCCGCCAGTTTTGCCGCTGCCTCGTCAAAGCGCGGCGTCGTGTCGTTGTGAAAGCCGTGATTGACGCCCGGATACATGTGGGCCTCATAGGTTTTTCCAGCCGCCTTCAGCGCTTCTTCATAGGCCGGCCATCCGGCATTGATCCGATCGTCCAGCTCGGCGTTCTGGATCAGCAGGGGCGCCTCGATCGCCGCAACGTCGGCGGCATCGGGCTGGCGCCCGTAAAACGGCACGCCGGCGGCAAGCTCCGGATAGGCAACGGCCAGCGCGTTGACCACGCCGCCGCCATAGCAGAAGCCGACGGCGCCGACCTTGCCGGTGCAGTCCGGCCGGGCCATCAGATATTCGAACCCGGCAAAGAAATCATTGAGCAGCTTTTCGCCGTCGACGCTGCGCTGCAGGGTCCGCCCCTCATCATCATTGCCGGGATAGCCGCCGACCGAGGTCAGGCCATCGGGCGCCATGGCCATGAAGCCGGCCTTGCCGAGGCGCCGCGTCACGTCTTCAATATAGGGGTTGAGGCCACGATTTTCGTGAATGACGAGAACGCCGGGCAATTTGTCGGTCACACCGGCCGGGCGCACCAGATAGGCATTGACCTCGCCATGTCCGTTCGGTGACGGATAGGTGATGCGACTGGTCTCGATGTCCTTGTCGTCGGGCGCCACCTGCTGGGCAAGGGCATAGTCGGGCGAAAGCTGGTCGAGAAGCATGGCCGCCGTCAGGCCGGCGGCGGCATATTTGGCGGCACCGTCGAGAAATTCACGCTTGGTGATCCGGCCATGGGCATAGAAGTCATAAAGATCGAGCAGTTCCTGCGGAAAATCCTTGGCGGTCTTGCGACGCATGGGTGTCAGGTCATTCATGGGGGGCTCCCGGGGTTGACGGTTGTGCCAATCAGTAGATAGCGCACGGTTCGTGATTTCCCATCCGGGCAAATGTGCGGTGTCCCTTTGTCGGAATTGTGGTTGCCGACGGGCCCGCATATTCTCCAGTTTCACGGCCGCCGTGGCCACGGCGCACTTGACAGGAACCGGTCATCGTTGAAGGGTCATGGCGACGGGGATGAGGGAATCGGAAATGTCTGCACATTTTTCGGGAATGTGCCGTTTTACGGTGTCCACTTGTGAAATCCCGGATGGGACGTCGAACAGCGAGAGTCACCTTGGAGCGTAAACTACTTCCTTTTATCTGGCGGCATTCACGCAAACAGCAGATCTGGGTTTTCATCGTCGTTCTGGTGTCGATGCCGGTCTATTTCCAGATGCTGCAATTGCCGAAGCTCGTGGTCAACGGGCCCATCCAGGGCATCGGCTACGAGACCCCGGATGCAACCCAGCCGTTCCTCGCCTTCGACCTTCCGTTTTCCAACTTTTTCTTCGGGCAGTCGATCAGCCTGTTCGGTGGATTTGAACTGGAACGGCAATCGATGCTGGTGGCGCTGTGCTTCGCCTTCCTGGTCGCCGTCGCTCTGAATGGCTGGTTCAAGCTCTATATCAACACCTACAAGGGGAAGATGGGCGAACGACTTTTGCGCCGCCTTCGCTATGAGCTGTTCGACCGGGTGTTGCGCTATCCGATCTCCAAGGTCCGCCAGGTCAAGCCGTCCGAGGTCACCAGCGCCATCAAGGACGAGGTGGAGCCGCTAGGCCTGTTTTTCGGCGACGCGTTTTCGATGCCGATCTTTCTGGGCGCGCAGGCGATCACCGGCCTGCTGTTTCTGTTTTTGCAAAGCATCATGTTCGGGGCGATCACGCTGGGCATCGTGCTGTTTCAGGCGTGGATCATTCCGCGGCTGCGGCGGCGGCTGCTGGAACTCGGCCGGGCGCGGCAGCGGGCGGCGCGACGGCTGTCCGGCCGCATCGGCGAATATGTCCAGGGCATGGACGATGTTCATCTTCATGGGATCTCCAACCGCGCCCGGTCCAATATCTGGGACATGCTGCGCAACATCCTGGCCATCCGGTTCGAGCTCTACCAGCGCAAGTTTCAGGTCAAGTTCCTGAACAACTTCCTCATTCAGTTGCTGGCGTTCCTGTTTTACCTGATCGGCGGTTATCTGGTGATCACCGGCCGCATGGATCTCGGCGCGCTGGTGGCGTCCATCGCCGCTTACAAGGACCTGCCGGCACCGATCAAGGGGATCATCGACTGGGACCAGCAGCGGCTCTTGAACCAGATCCTCTATGAGCAGGCGATCGAGGATTTCGCCGCAACCGAGGTCACACCGGCCGAGCGGCAGGAAAAACCGGAGCAGCGGCCGGCGCCGATCAAGGACGGCTATGGCGTGCACGGGCTGGCTGTTCTCGATTCTTCGGGCCAGCTGGTCATCCAGGAGTTCTCGGGAACCCTGTCACGCCATGAAGCCGTGGCGATTGTCGGCCCGGCGGATTCAGGCGCCGAACAGGTGGCCGAATCGCTGGCTCGGCTCCTGCAGTCGGCGTCCGGAAACATCACGCTGGACGACAAGCAGCTCGAAACGCTGCCGGAGGCACTTACCGGCCAGCGGGTCGGCTATGCCGACAGCGGCACCTATTTTTCCGGCGGGATGATCAAGACCATGCTGGCCGACACGCTGCCCTTCGAGGGCGATTCCGCGCCGGTCCTGCGCGACACCTCCTCCAGCGCCGATTTCGTGGTGCACGAGGCCGAACTCGGAAAGAAACCCGACGTCAACGAGGAGTTCGACAATTTCGACGTCAAGGAACCCTGGCCGGATGAGACGCTGGCGCCGCGCGTCCTCAAGATCATGCGTTGTGTCGGCCTCTACGAAGATGTGCTGGAATTCGGCCTGCTGCGGCGCGTCGACGAAAAGGCCGACAGCGACATCATCGCCAGCGTCATGGATGCGCGCCGGCAGCTTGCCAGTGGACAGACGGATGTGAAGATCGACGGCGCCGTCGAGTTCTTCGATCCGGACCGCTACAGCCACCAGTTGACGATCGGCGAGAACCTGATTTTCGGCACCGCGGTCGATCCGAGTTTCGAAGCGGAAAACCTGCCTTCGAACGCGCTGCTGCGCAAGACCCTCGAGGAAGCCGGCCTGGTGGCACCGCTATACGATATGGGACTGGGAATCGCCCGCAACAATGTCGAACTGTTCGGTGACCTCGCGGAAGACAGCATGCTTCTGCAACGCTCTGGTGGACCGTCTCCGGAACGCCTGACGTGGATGAAGGAGGAGCTTGAAAAACTGGCCGACAAGACCGCCGCCACCGCCGACGAGGAGGACGTTCAGGCCATGCTGGGCATGGCCTTCGACTATTGCGAGGCCGAGACACGCTTCGGCCTGCTGGACGACGGTCTGCAGGAGCAGCTTTTGAAAACGCGCACCACCTTGCGCAATGCCCTGGAAAAAGACGGCAGCACGGCGATTTCGTTCCACGATCCGGACAGCTTCAACCCGTCGCTGACGCTTCTCGACAACATCCTGTTCGGACGGATCGACGCCCGCCGGGTCGGCGCGCGCGAGCGCGTTCTCAAGGCGATCAAGACCTTACTGGAGACGAGCGGTGTTTCCGATTCCGTGTTCCTTATCGGCCTTTCCTTCGACGTCGGGACCGGCGGACGCAACCTGACAACCAACCAGGCGCAGAAGCTGAAACTGGCGCGGGCCTTGCTCAAGCAGCCGGATATCGTCATCATCAATCGCGCGCTGTCGGCGCTCGATCCGGCGGAACGGACGCAAATCCTGGACAATGTGCTGGATCTCGGCATGGGTCCCGAAGGTCGTCAGATGGGTGTCATATGCGTGCCGCTCGACACCAATGCGCTGGATCGTTTCGACCGTGTCATAGCAATGGCGGATGGCAGAATTACCGTCGAAGGCACCCCGGAAAAGGTGGCGGCGCGCCTCGAAACCAGTGCGAGTTAGGGCGACATGACCCAGGCAGGAGACAACCAATGAGTACGCTGAATGACGATGTAGCCATGTTGCGCAAGGTTCCGCTGTTTGAAAGCGTGGATCCCGCCAAGCTCAAACTGGTCGCCTATACAGCCAATCAGGTCATGTTCGACGACGGCGAACTGGTGTTTTCGCAGGGGTCGAACGGGACATCGGCCTATCTGATCGTCGGCGGCAGCGCGGATATCCTGTCGGAAAGCGGCGGGCAGCAGGTGGTGGTGGCGCAACTCGGCACCAATGCGCTGTTCGGCGAAATCTCGGCTTTCTGTGACGTGCCACGCACCGCCTCGGTGCGCGCGCAAGGCCAATTGACGGTGCTGGAACTGAAGCGCGAAAACCTGATGGAGCTGATCGGCGAGTTTCCGGATGTCGCTGTGGAAGTTATCCGCGAACTGGCCCGACGCCTTGCCCGGACCACATCCGACCTCGCCAATGAACTCGACCGCAAAGGTGCCTGAGCTGAGCGGTCAGCCGACTGTATAGGCCATGATGATGGCAAGGATGGCCACATAGGTCATCTGATGCACCAGTTGGTCGGCGCCGTGCAATACCCAGTAGTGGCGAGTGTACATGTCCGGCTTGTGGGCGCAGTCGTAACATCCCTTGGCGTAATCGATCGCGTAGTGAACCACGAACTCCAGAACCAGCACGACAGCGACGGTCGCGGCCGACAGGCCGCACAGGACGAGGATCGGCAATGTCAGGACAATGTGAATTCCGGCATGCACGTAACCGCCAATGCGGTTGAGATGGCATTTGTCGGCGATCATTGACGGCCATTGAAGGGCGTAATCGGCCACGAAGTGTTTGACCTGAAGGCCGATGAGCGCCCAAAGAAACACGTAGTCCATATTTTTAACTGATACCCTTCAATCGCCCAGTCCCGTTTACAGGGGGCAACATGAATTGTCGGACGTTCACGGTCAATTGAAATTGAACGAAACAGGCCCGGATCACGTCCGGGTCAAGGCCGACAAGATAAACGGGCCGGCGGTCATTTCCCCCTCCTATCCGCTATTTAGTGTTTAGCGGGCTCCTTTTAAACCCTCAGCCCGTGTCACGGCCCGGCGGGACCAGGAACGCACCATCGGCACGGTCCGACTCCATGGCAAGATCGAGTATCTTTTGAAGCGCCGCGCCGCGGTTGAAATCCGGCTCCGCGGCGGTGCCGTCACCGAGCGCGCGGCCAAACCGCCGGTAGATGCTGTCCGTCGGCGCAAAGGCGACATCGCGCCAGACCGGCTTTTCGAGATCGGCCGTGCCGCAGATCTTCAGGCGTTCGACATTGTGTTCGAGCGCCACTTCCAGCCCGCCCCGGTCGCCCCAGACCCGGAGGCGCAGATCGTTGATATGTCCGGATGCAAAGCGGGTCGCATGGATCACGCCCAGCGCGCCGCCGTCCAGCTCCAATTGCATGGTGAAACTGTCATTGGCGTCGAGAACGAACTCTCCGATCCGTCCATCCGGCGCCTTCGGGAACGTCTTCAGCCGGCAGGATACGTTTTCGGGTTCCCGGTCCATCACATAGGTGGCGTAATCGAGAATATGGATCCCGACATCGCCCAATACGCCGCCGGACCCGTGGGCGGTGGACAGCCGCCAGAGCCATGTCGGGTCAGTCTTCCAGTCGCCCCATAGGGGCTGGGTGAGCCAGCTCTGCAGATAGGAGGCCTCGAAATGCCGGACGGTTCCGATTTTCCCCTCGGCGATCAGACGACGCGCCGCCTGCATGGAGGCCAGATTACGGTAGCTCAGATTGACCATGTTGACGATGCCCGCCTGCCCGGCGGCGCGCGCCATCTCGGCGGCGTGCGGATAGTTGTCGGCCAGCGGCTTTTCGCACAGCACATGTTTTCCCGCCGCAATCAGCCGCATCGTCGTCGGATGGTGGGTCCGGTCGGGGGTGACATTGGACACCGCGTCGAACGCCCCCCAGGCGAGCGCGGCATCGAGCGAGTCAAAGGCCTGCGCGATATCGTGCGCGCGGCAGAAAGCCTTCAATCGGTCCGGGTCCATGTCGACGGCGGCAACAATGTCGATACCATCGATCGTTTCGAAGGCTTCGACATGGGCGCGGGCCATGTTTCCGGTCCCCAGGATCAGCAGACGCGTGGGAGACTTGGTCATTGGTTTTCCGATCGATTCCAGATGGTGTTCAGCGAAATCCGTCTTCGCCGTCCCTGTGCAATTTCGGGCCGCGTTGCTGGACCGGCTCCAGCGCCTGCGCGGCTGGCCGGCTCGGCGCGGCGGTCGCGATGCCGTTGGCCAACCGGCTGGAATGCGCCCATTTGACTGCGTTTTTCAGAACCAGCTGGACGTTAGCGTCATGATAGGTCGGATAGGTCTCATGACCCGGGCGAAAATAGAAAATGCTGCCGGCACCGCGCCGATAGGTCAGTCCGGAACGGAACGCCTCGCCGCCCTGGAACCAGCTGATGAACACCGTTTCCAGCGGCTCCGGGACACCGAAAGGCTCGCCATACATTTCTTCATGTTCCAGTTCGAAATGGTCCGGCAGGCCAGCGGCGATCGGGTGGCCCGGTGCTGTCACCCAGAGCCGCTCGCGCTCGCCGGCTTCCCGCCAGGTCAGGTTGCAGGGTGTTCCCATCAGCCGCTTGAACACTTTGGCAAAATGCGCGGAATGCAGCACGATCAGTCCCATTCCGTGCCAGACATGCTCGACCACGCGCTCGACGACGGTGTCATCGACGTCCCCATGCGCGGCATGCCCCCACCAGACGAGGACGTCGGTCCCGTCCAGCCTTTCAGATGACAGGCCGTGCTCACTGTCCTGCAGCGTGGCCGTTTCGGCAATGATATCCGGATCGCCATTGAGCGCTGCTGCAATGCAGTCATGCATGCCCGAAGGATAGATCGCCCGAACGGTCTCGTTCTTGTTCTCGTGGACGTTCTCACCCCACACAATAACCTTGGTCGTCATTTCGAAATCCTCCCGGACGATATTCGGGGCTGAAGCGGATTGTGCAATAGGAATTCCCGTCGCCCGCGCGGACCGTGCGAGCCAAAGCGGCTTTTCCGCCTGAATGCGGAAAATGGCCGTTCGATGCCTCATAGCTGCCTATGGGAGGTGTTGCAAGACCGTTGATCACCGCTCTGTGCCCATCATGCATGGTGGCTGTCTTGACCTGTGATCCTTGATCCTCCACTGGTGGGGAGCAGATGCTCCGATATCGGATGACCGATGCCCCTACGCGTTCTTTTCATCGGCGGAACCGGGCAGATTTCCCTGCCCTGTGTTTTCGAAGCGGTCGCCGCCGGCCACGCGGTGACGGTCTTGAACCGTGGTGCGTCCGACGGTTCGCTGCCGTTTTCGGTGACCCGGATGACCGGCAACTTTGATGATGATGCATCCTATGCGGCCGCAGCCGCCGGACACTATGACGTTGTATGCCAGTTCCTTGTCTTCGAGCCGCAACAGGCAGCCCGCGACATCGACCTCTTTGCCGGCAAGACGGCGCAATATATCTTCATTTCATCGGCCTCGGCCTATCGAAAACCGGTTGTCGACGTGCCGATCACCGAAGCCGTGCCGCTCGACAATCCCTTCTGGCTCTACAGCCGCCGCAAGGCCGCCTGTGAGCGGGTTCTCATGGAACAGGACCGCCTGCCGGTCACCATCGTGCGGCCAAGCCACACGATCCGAACGAAGTTTCCGATGGCGATGGGCGAAGGCGACGCAGCCCTATCGCGCATGTTGCGCGGCCTGCCGGTCATCGTGCCGGGCGACGGCAAGGCCCTGTGGACGCTGACCCGCGCAGAGGATTTCGCGCCACCATTCGTTCGGCTTTTCGGCGCCGCAGGGTCGCTCGGCGAGGCCTTTCACCTGACATCGGACCATGCCTATTCCTGGGATGCGATCTACAGCGCCGTTGGCCGGGCTATCGGCGTAACGCCTGAGCTTGTCCATGTGCCGACCGACAATCTGGTGCGGTTTCACTCCGACTGGGAAGGGTTCCTGAAAGGCGACAAGGCCTACACCGTGCTGTTCGACAATACCAAGATCAAATCCGTTGTCGGCGCGTTTTCCTGTGAACGCGACCTTGATGTGTTGATGCGCGAACCCCACGCGCACTGGCTGGCCCGCGGCGGCAGCGCGGCGAGCAGACCGTCTGCGGCGCTCGATGCGCTGTTCGATCGCATCATCGGCCTGCAGGCCCGGGTTGCCCCGCCAGCTTAATCGGTTCGCCCTGCGTCCTCCTGCAACGCCAGCAGATAAGCGACGACATCGGCTTTCTCGCTGTCGAACAGCCGGTAGGTCGTCATCGGGAAATGATCTTCGAGCAGGAATTTCTGGAAATACCACCGGTCACGCCCGGGTCTGAGGACGATGGCCTCGAAAGGCGGCGCCATATCGGCATCGGCGGCGTCCGTGGTCCGTAGATGACAGGTCCGACACCATTGCTCGACCACATGATAGCCCCGCCTGGCGGCTTCTCCGGCATGGGAGGGCGGCAGGGAAACAACGCCGGAGGCCAGAACGGCCGCAGCGGCAAGCAGCAGCCTTCGCGCCCATCCCCTTTCGGTTTGCCTCACCAAAGCCGCCGCCATCTGCACCATCCTCCTCGTCTCGCCCGATAGCGATGCCGTTGAGCATTCACTTTTAGAGCACCGAAGCGCAATCCAATTGATCGCGGTCAAGGGCGCCGGACCGGCTTGCCTGACAATGGCAAGCTTGCCATTCTTGCCGGCAACGCAGAGGGAGGCTGCTTATGACCCGGATTTTCGCCGACCGGACCGAGGCGGGCCGCGCGCTTGCCGCCGAGATCGCCAGGAAGGGCTATCAGGACCCGGTGGTGCTCGCCCTGCCGCGCGGCGGCGTGCCCGTCGCCTTCGAGATCGCCAGGGCGATTGACGCTCCCATGGACCTCGTCCTGGTTCGCAAAATCGGAACACCGGGACAGCCTGAACTGGCGCTCGGCGCCGTGGTCGACGGTCCATCACCGCAATGCGTGGTCAATGAGGACGTGCAGCGTCAGGCGGACATCAGCGATGCGCAGTTCGAGCAGGAGAAGCAGAGGCAGTTAGCGGAAATCGACCGCCGACGCGGGCTCTACCTGGCCGGGCGGGAACGGGTTCCGATCAGCGGGAAAACGGCAATCATCGTCGATGACGGGATCGCAACCGGAGCCACCGCCCGCGTTGCCCTGAAGGCCTTGCGCCAGGCCGGACCGGCAAAACTTGTCCTGGCCGTTCCGGTCGCCCCAGCTGCGACGCTGGAGGCCATGGCCGACGATATCGATGATTGCCTGTGTCTCGAAACGCCGGATCCGTTCCATGCGGTCGGGTTTTTCTATCGCAATTTCGATCCGGTCAGCGATGAGGAGGTCGCCACGCTTATGGCCGGGCTGTCGGTTGAACGGCGGTAATGGCGGATATCAGCCGCTCAGCAACACCCTGCTGGCGCCGCGCGCCGCCTCGATATCCGGCCGGTCCATCAGGACGAATCCGGTGGATAGTCCGTCGGCCTCGGCGGCCGAACGGGAGATCACCGTGACCGACGACCATTTACCGCCGGGATAGCCGGTTCGCGGATCGATGATATGGCCCGCCTTCTGGTCGTGATCGAAGGTGGTCCCCAATGGCGCGGAGGTGGCAATCGCCGCGTCCGATAATGGGATGTCCGGGTGGCCGGTGCTCTGCAGGGCAATCTGCCAGGGCGCGCCGCCGGGCGCCAACCCAAGCGCGGCAATCTCGCCCGTATTGACCAGAACGTTGCGGATACCGGCCCGGCGCAGCAAGGCGGCGACCTTGTCGGCTATAAAGCCCTGGGCGACACCATTGAGTGTCATTGCCATACCCGGCCGGCGATAGGCGATCTTCTGCGGGCCATAGTCGACCCTATCCCAGCCGGTTGTCGATCTGACCCCGGCGACCTGAGCGTCGTCTGGTCGGCGTCCCCTTGAGAAATGGTCCGCATAGAGCGCCCACAATGGCTGGACGGTCGGATCGAACGCGCCGCCCGTCCGCCGGTTCAAACCGGCGCACAGCGACAGCAGTTCGACAAGTTCCAAAGCCGGTTCGGTGAGACTTCCATCGCGGTTGAGCCGCGACAGATCACCGTCCGGTCGGAACAGGCTGAAGATCGCCTCCAGCCGGCGCATCTCAGCCACGGACTGGCGGATGAGATCGGCAGCGTCCGGGTGATCCAGCACGATATGGGCCGGCGCCCCGAGCGCGATACCGCGCCACTGGGCCGGAGGCCTGGCGGCCCGGGCGCCGACAACCGGCAGGACTGCGGCGCCGGCGAGGATCGTCAGCAAGCGTCGGCGCGTGGTCATGAGCTGGCATCCGGTTTCACAGCATCGAACTCAACGGGCGACAGCACCGTCTCGGCGGGAATATCTTCCAGACGCATCACCTCGCCGCCGCGGCGGTGGGCGAAATCCTCCGCCTTGGCGCGGTCGGAAAACGGCGCCAGTTCCGGCGCGCCCATACCGCCGACAGCGTCCGATCCGACGACAAAATAGGCTGATTGTGCATCGATCCAATTGTCCGGACCGGGGTCGCTCCAGCTTTTGGCGACCCCCATGTCGTTGACATAGAGCACGCGCAACTCGGCCGATTGCTCCGGCGATTTCAGATAGGCGATGCCGTCACGCACCTGCGAGAACCATAACGGGGCGGGCAGGCCCGCCAGATGCGCCTGCGCCTTCGGACCGTCATGTTCGAGGATCACCATCTGGCAATAGTGACCCGCCGCCTCTTCGGTCAGGGCAATGGCCGCGGGCTTGTCGGCCTGTGATGCATTCTCCGTGCACCCGGTGACCAGGGCGATGGATCCCAGCAGGGCAATCAGGAGTCCGGTTTTCATAATTCCACCTTTCGGAACACGGTCCATGCGAGAAAAAGCGTCAGCACCGGCCAGCCGAGAAGCGAAACCAGTTGTCCCGCGGTCCCGGAGACGGAACCCGCCGCGCTGAGGCCGGATGCCAGGACCGCAACGGAAATGTCGGGCATGTTGAGCATACGGAAGGCATCAGCGGGGTTGGCCACCAGCAGCCATGGAAAGACAGATTTGGTGAAAAACCCGCCGGCATCGGCCACCAGTGCGCCGAGAAGGCCAAGATCATAGAGCACGACGCTGACCAGCCAGATGACGATCACCATGCCGGTCGCGACGGCCGGCTGGCGCACCAGGCCGGAAACACAGTAGCCCATGCCCAAGAAGGCGGCGCCCAGCGCCAGGGATGTCAGGAACAGCCGCACCAGCGGCGGAGCGGACAATGCAGGCAGGCCATGCTGCGCTGCAATCAGCGCCGCCGTTAGTGCTAGTCCCACGGCAATGGCGAATGCCAGAACGCACAGATGGGCCAGGAATTTGCCGATCAGGATTTCCGCGCGCGACAACGGATAGGAAAGGCTGAGCGCCAGGGTTCCGCGCTCGACCTCTCCGGCGATCGCATCGTGGGACAGCAGCAGGCCGATCAGCGGAATGAGATAGACCGAAAGCGTCGTGATGGAGGTGATCGCGACCAGCAGTGGCGGAACGCCCAGCGACCCGGTCGGCGCCCCTCCGGCGAGGGTCAGGACGGCGCTGAAGAGGGCCATCAGCACGACCGCTGTTGCCACCCACCAGTTGCGCCGCGCGATCATCAGTTCCAGCCGGGTGACGGACAGTATGGGCATCACAATCCCTCCCGGTTGGCAGCGGAATAGTACCGGTAGAGCTCTTCGAGACTTGGCGGCTCGACATCGATATCGGTGATCGCCTGGCCGAGGGCGGTAATCCGGCCGAGCAGTTCGATCTTGTCGCTTTCGTCGCAGGTCAGGGCAATCGCATGGCCGTTGATCCGCTCTCCCTGCAGTTCCGCGGCGACCGTATCGGCGGTTTCCGCGGTCGCCGTGACGCTGAAGCGAACCGGCAGTTGCGCTGCCTTTCGCAGTGCTGGCAAGTCACCATCGGCCACCAGTTTTCCAGCACTCAGAATGGCGATCCGGTCGCACCGCGTCTCCAGTTCGGTCAAAGCGTGGGACGATATCAGCACCGTGGTGCCCGCCTGGGCGAGTTCCCCGACAATGTCATAGAATTCGTGCCGGGAAATCGGGTCGAGACCGCTGGTTGGTTCGTCCAGAAGCGCGATTTGCGGGTGTCCGAGCAGCGCCTGTGCAAGACCGACACGCTGGCGCATGCCTTTGGAGTAGGTTCTGATCTTGCGGTCGGCCGCATCGGCCAGCCCGACCCGGGAAAGCATGTCATCCGCAATGCCGGGCGCGACGGATTTGAGCCGCGCGAAATGGTGTAGCTGCTCCCGCCCGGTCAGCGCCCCGTGGAAGGCGACATTTTCCGGCAGGAATCCGGTGGCGGCCCGCGCCTTGCGGGATCCGGGCCGGCTGCCCAGCACCTCGATGGTGCCGGACGAAGCGGGTGTCAGACCGAGGATCATTTTCATCAAGGTGGTCTTGCCGGCGCCGTTGTGACCGAGCAGCGCTACCCGCTGGCCGGGCTCGACGGCGAGGCTGACGCCGCCGACGGCCTCCGCCGCGCCGTAGCGCTTGACGACATTGTCGACGGCCAGGGCACTCATTGCGCATGCTTCCACGGAATTTCCTCCGGCACGACCGGCCGCATCAGCGGCGCGCCATCCATGACGCCGCCCGGCAGCAGAGCGGGAAAGGCCGATTGCGACCAGCGGATCAGTTGCACAGCGGGCGAGCCCATCAGTGTTTTGGCGGCGGGCTGGCTCCACAGCACATGATCCATAATGTCATTGGGCCGGTAGACCTGGTCGGCAATGCCGTTGCCGTCGAGATCGAAGGCCGCGTGATCGGACCAGTAATTGCCACGCCCCTCGACGCTCCAGTCGAGCCAGCGGGAGCCGACATATTTGACCTGGGTGCGGTTTGCGACGAAGGCATTGCCGACGATCTCGTTGCGCTCGGAACCGGCGGTGAAATGAATGCCGATCCGGCAGCCCTCGAACAGGTTGTCGGCAAAGCGGTTCCTGTGGGCGTTGTAGATGAAGACACATTTGTTTCCGACTGCCTCCACCCGGTTGCCGGTGATGTGGCTTTTGTTGGTGTAGTTCAGCATGATGCCGTGATCGCGGTCGCCGCGGGACAGGTTGCCCTCGATCCGCACCTTGTCGGAATACATGATGGCGTAGCCCAGATGGTTGCCGAGCGAGATGTTTCCCGACACCACGCTGTCATGGGCATACATGTAGTGAACGGCGAAGCGCAGATCGCGGAACCGGTTTCCCGAAAAGACGTTCTTTTTCGATGTGTTGACGAAAATCCCGTCGCGCCCCCAGCGGATATCATTGCCGATGACGGCGGCGCCCGGTGCATTCCACACATAGACGCCGTTGCCGCGGGCATTCATGCGGCGGTCGCGGCGGCCTTCGATGATGTTGCCGGTGACAAGCGCGTCGCGGGAGCCGCGGATGTCGACACCGATGAGATTGCCGAGAATGCGGTTTTGCTCGACCACCGCCCTCGCCGCCTTCTTGCCGAGAAACACGCCGGCATCGCGGCCATTGCCGGCGGAACCCGAACCGGTGATCGTCAGGCCGCGCACGGTGACATCGGGAACCGTGACGGAGATCACCGAACCGGTGCCGTTGCCTTCGACGGTCGCCTGCCCGGCACCGTCGAGGGTAATCGCCTTGTCGATGACGACCGGGCCGCGATGGGTTCCTGGCAGAAGGCGAAGGCGGTCGCCCGCCTTCGCCGATTTCAGGGCCACGGACAATGCTCCGGCGGTTGCCGGCACGACATGCTCCGCCGCCCCGGCAGGCAATGCCGGGATCAGCAGGAACAGCGGCAGCAACAGGCGAAGCATCATGGCAGCGGCTCCTATGCGGGTTCGACCAGCATGCGGCCGCGCATTTCCATGTGCAGCGCATGGCAGAACCACTGGCAATAATACCAGTGCACGCCGGGACGGTCGGCGGTGAAGGTCACCGAGGCGGTGGCCTGCGGGCCGACCTCGAAGCAGATCCCGTGATTGCCGAGGGTGAAGCCGTGGGTCAGATCGTCCACATCGTCGACATTGGTGAGGTAGATCGTCACCTCATCACCCTGCTTGACGGTGAATTTGTCCATCGAGAAGATTGGCGCTGCCGAGTACATATAGACGCGGACCTTGTTGCCGTCGCGAATGACCTCGTCATGGCCGTCTTCCAGGTCGACACCGTCGGCGGCGGCCTGTTTGCGGGCATCTTCCCACATCGGGTCGTTACGGTCCCAGACACTGACCGGATTGACCTTGGAGCGGTGGACGATGATGCAGTCATGCGGTTCGGCAAAGGTCGGACCGTCATGGACCACCACTGGCGTATCGCCGGAGATATCGATCAGCTGCTCATTCTCGGGCTTCAGCGGACCGACATTGATGAACCGGTCCTTCGAGAACTTGTTGAGCGAGACCAGCCATTTGCCGTCCGCCTCGTTGGTCTCGCCCATCGAGGTGTGGTTGTGGCCCGGCTGATACTGAACGTCGATCTTGGAAATGATCGGGTCCACATCCTCGCCATTATACTGGCGGATCGCCTTGTCGACATTCCATTCGCAGCTCTGGCTGTCGAGAAACAGGGTCGTGAAGGCGTTGCCCTTGCCGTCGAATGCCGTGTGCAGCGGCCCGAGGCCCAGCTCCGGCTCGGCGACGATGCAGGATCGCGGATCAGCCCCGTTGAACACGGCTTCGAGCTTGTCGAATTCGATCACCGATACGGTCGGCGACAGCTTGCCGTTGACCACGACATATTTGCCATCCGGTGAGGAATTGACACCATGCGGGCTGTTGGGGATCGGGATATAGGCGGTCAGCTCCGAACCCTTGCGTCCGTCGAGGACCTTGACGCCGTTATAGGTCTCGTAATTGCCGGCTTCGACGGCCGCCTCGATGCGGGCGATGTTGAAGACCACGGCATGGTCCATTTCCGCTTCGGTCATGCCCGCTACATCGACGCCACCCTCCGAATTGTAACAGGAGGAGACGGCGTATCTGCCGTGATAGTCGGCATCGACATTGTCGAGGTTGCCGTCGACGATCACCTGCCAGGCTATTTCCATCGTATCCCCGTCGATGGCGGTGAAAATCGCGACATAATCTTCCGGGCTGTCCAGGATGGACCCGTCATTGACCAGCGGGACACGGTGTTCGCCATTGGCGAAGACATAGCCGGTGCGCGGGTATTTCTGCGGCCTGAGACCGTGAATGTCCGACGCGTTGGGAATCTCGATGATTTTGTCGCATTTCATGACATCGCAGCGCACGCGAGCGACCCGCGTATTGGCCTTGTCGTTCATGAACAGGTAGCGGCCATCATAGGTCCCCTCGGTGAACGACATATGCGGGTGGTGGAGGTCGCCATTGTGATAGGTGTCCAGCCCGCGCTTGGCCAGGAACTCCCTGGTTTCGGGCATCAGCCCCTCGGTCAGGACCTTCTTCGATTCATTGGTGTCGCCCCAGCCGGTGGCCGAGCAGCGGTTGAACACCGGTATGCGCATCAGTTCGCGCATGGACGGCAGGCCGATAATGCGCAACTCACCCGACTGGCCGGACGACCAGAAACCGTAATATTCGTCGAGTTCGCCGGGCTCCAGGGCACTGTTGCCGGCGGCCGCCGCGGGCGTGGCGAGCATCGCATTGCCGCCGGCTGCAACGGTTCCGGCCAGCACCGCCCCCGCGGCGGTTCCTGCCAACAGATCCCTGCGCGAGACCCCTTCCCTGACATCATCGTCTTTCGACATTTCAACTCTCCTTTTCGCCTTGGGTCGGCTGACCCATCATTCGGTCCATCGCGGCGGCCGATTGGGCCGTGCTCCGGGCCAGTTTTTCCCGCCATTTGCGTTTCTTGATGCAGACGGGACATTTCTGGTCGTCCTGGTAGAGAACCTGGCAGTGCAGGCAGGACAGACATTCATTGGGATTGATTTCGCCGGTCGGATGGATCGCCTGGACCATGCACTCATTGGCGCAGAGCTGGCAGGGATCGCCGCATTGCCGATAGCGCTTGAGCCAGTCGAACATGCGCATCCGGCCGGGGATGGCGAGCGCCGCGCCCAGCGGGCACAGGTAGCGGCAGTAAAAGCGTTCGATGAACAGTCCGGCGCCCAGCAGGGCCACGGCAAAGAGGACATAGGGCCAGGCACGCTGAAACTTCAGGATGATCGCGGTCTTGAACGGCTCGATCTCGGCATAGCGCTCGGCCATTGGAATGGAGACCAGCGACAGGCCGAACAGGCTGAGAAAGATGATGTATTTGACCGGCCACAGGCGTTCGTGCAGCCCCCAGGGCAGGGTCCATTGCGGCACTTTGAAATACCGGGCGATCCGGTTGGTCAGTTCCTGCAGCGCACCGAAGGGGCACAGCCAGCCGCAAAAGGCGCCACGGCCCCAAAACAGTATTGCGGCGGCGACCGAGAACCACAGAATGAAGACCAGCGGGTCGAGCAAAAAAGCGTCCCAGGTAAATCCGCTGGTCAGCGATGCGCCGAGCGCCATCAGATTGACGACCGACAGTTGCGCGTTCTGGCTCCAGCCCAGGAAGACCAGCGTCACCGCAAGGAAACCCATGCGGAACCAGAAAAAGGCGCGTTCGTTGCGGGTGACCTGCTTTTGAAAGAAGAAGACACCGGTCAGGACGGCCAGCATGAAGAGCAGAAAGCCGATCTCGATCTGTTTTTCCCGCCAGATGCGCTGCCACAGTTCGGCCCGTGCAGCAGCATCATCGTCGATCTGCACGGCCGTCGCGGCGGCCGGCTGCGGCGAGACCAAGGTCCGGTAGCGCTCCGGCAGCTTGTAGCCGAGATCGAAGGTCAGGAAGGTCTTGTCCACCGGCCCGACGGCACGGCTCGCCAGGAGCTGGATCCGCCAGGGCATGGTCGGATCGAACTCGGCATCGGCCGGGATCTTGAAGATATCGAGTTCGGTGAAGGTGGGTGCACCGTCGGCGGCGATCACACCCAGCCGGCGGTGCCCGCGGTCGCGAAAACGCACCGAATTGTCGCCCTGGATAAGCTGGATGCGATCGAAAATACCGCCCCGGACATAACCCGATCCCTTGAAGGAATAGCGGCCGCGCCCGGCCAGCAGGATCGCCTGTTCACCCTCGTCCAGCCAGTTTTCAAGATTGTCGTATTCCGCGTCGCCCAGCAGGCTGCGGCCGATGGAGGGGACCGAGACCAGCGCGCCATGCAGGTCGATATAGATTTCGCCCGGCTCGCCCGGTTCCGGCCGCTTGATGGCGCGTTCGTCGCCAGCGTCCTCGAAGGCCCGGTTGACCTGGCCGATATCCAGGGTCAACCGCCTGACCGAGCCGTCGCCCGCCAGGGTCTGCCAGTCTTCGATTGCGTTCAGATCCTCATTGAGCACGTAGCGCGGTCCGGTGTCGCCGGCATCCGGCGCCAGCCCGCCGAGGCCGAGCGCTCGCGCCACCTTGATGCCCGAGCGGACGATCGAATCGTCGATGATCATGATCGTCACGGTGGCGCCGGAAATGATGTCGAGTTCGTGTCCGGCGCCGCCGGCAGCGGCTTCGGCGGCAATGTCGAGCCCGGCATAGCTTTCGGTCAGCGCCTCGATCTTGCTGTTGGGGATGCCGATCAGGACAATCGGTTCGGAATGCTCGACCAATTCGGCACGCAGCAGTTTCGCATCCGGCGCAATCGCGGCCAGCACGTGGATCGGTTTGCCGGAATAACCGGTCGTGCCGACAAAATCCGATGTGACAAAAGCGTAACCGATCGTCGTCCCGCCGCTCAGAACCGGCGCGACCGGGACATCCTGCCGGACGGGGCCGTAACCGGTTGCGCCTTCAACCAGGTCTCCGGCCGGAATCGTCGACAGAAACTGCTGCAATACGGTCGTTTTGGTCTGCGCGTGGGCGAATCCGAGACCCGCCGCAAGCATCATCGCGGACAGGACCAGAAGCCGGAACAAGCCGGCAATCGGGCATTTGGGGTCGTTGTCAGTCGTCATAAGTCTCCGACCGGACGACGCAACCGCCATCCGGTTTCCGGATAGAATTATCGTTTTGGTTCGTTATGCCGGCCCCGCCTGCCGCCGGTCGGCGCCGGCCATGTTGGCTGTCTGTCTGTCTGGTTCTTCGACCCGCCCCCGCCTTTCGCACGACCGCGTGATTGCGTTGCCGATGCAGGTGGACATCACCAATGGCCGGGGTTTTTCGTGTTGATCTGAATCAAGGATTCGGCGGCGGCTGAAGAAACAAGTGACGGGGAGAACGAGTTCGCCCGAAGGGCCGGCAAAGATCAATGACCCAAGACATATCGTTTAATTTGGCCTTGATCATTATCAATCAATCTCTTGATGAATATCATGCCGTATTCAAGCGCTCCAGATGGCAGTCCTCCGCTTCGCATTTTGCGGAATAAATCCCCGCCGCCATCGTTTCCCTTTCGACGCTGCCTTCCGGCGGCGGGAAAAGGAGATGACCGATGAAAAAAATCATATCCGTCCTGACCACGGTGTTGCTGGCATCAACGACGCTGGCGCCGACCGCCATGGCGCAAAAGAGACAGCAAAATGCCGTCGAACGGTTTTTTGAACGGGTGTTTTCGCCCGACCGGGCCAAGGGACGGCCGGGCGCCACCAAAAGCCAGAACCGCTCCAGCCGCGATTTCAGCCGTGGTGATTCCGGTTCGAACAGTTCTTCCAATTCCTCGTCGAACTCGAGTTCGAACAGTTCCTCCAACTCAAGCTCCAACAGCTCTTCGAACTCCTCATCCAATTCAAGTTCAAACAGTTCCTCCAACTCCTCGTCGAATTCGAGCTCGAACAGTTCTTCCAACTCCTCATCCAACTCGAGTTCGAACAGTTCTTCGAATTCCAGTTGATGGGGTGGCGGATTTGAACGGCCCGATCGGGGGCTCGCGCCGGCTCCTGTCCGCTGGTGCCGATCAGCGGCGGGCGCGCGCGTTTTCCCGATACCAGCCGGGCGCCGCGCGGGTGTTGCGCAGGATCGTTTCGCGCCGCATCGCCTCCTGCGGGTTCTCGGCGCGAATCTCCGCTTCCAGCCCGGTGGTCTCGCGGCAAAAGGGGATGATCTGCACGAGCGGCGATCCCCGTTCCAGAACATGCAGCCCGTCATTGCCGGTGGCGAAGAACGGGAAATGGATTTCCGACAGGTAGGAATCGGTGTCGACGATGCCGGACACGATTTCGAATACGCCGTTCGGCCGGTTGAGCGGATGGATGAACAGACAGCTCCAGCCGGGCGGCGTCTGAACAGTCCAGTAATTGTGAAACTTGCAGGGCGGCCGGTCGGCTCCGGGATGGCCACGAAGCTGGTGCGCACCGTGATTGCTGACCATGGTCCGGTCGAAATCCCAGCCAGCGTCGACCTTCGTGCCGCCGCTACTGATTTCGAGGCGCACCGTGGCCGCGAGCGGGATCACCCAGCCGGTCGTCATGGCGTCGAGAAACGGCATGCAGCGCTTGACGGTGAGACCGGTATCCGTTGCGGAAAGCTTGTCCTGGTCGACCGCCGGCAGCTTGCGAAACCAATCCGGCAGGACGGTTTTGGCCGGAACCGGCGGCGCGATAACATCCCTATCCTCCGGCCGGCAGCGAAAGCGGATGATGGGCGGCTTGCGTTGAAACAGCATGGCGACTTTCCTCATTGACCCTGCAATGAGAACGAACCGCGCGTGCCTTTATTCCCGCGGGCGGCCCTGTTCCCGGCGGCTCAGCGGCAGGCTCACCTTGATCGCGGAGCGTTTCCGCGTCCGATCGATCAGCGCGGCCGTCCCGCCATGGGCCTCGGCGATCTGGCGGACCAGCGGCAGACCGAGCCCGTAGCCGTTGACGTTTTGCCGGTCGGCGCCGCGATAGAAGGGCTGGAATACCTTTTCGCGATCGGCCTCGGCGATGCCGCCGCCGCCGTCGCTGACGGTCATCGTCGCCATGCCGTCCTCGGTTCCGATCTCGATTTCGATGGGCGGCGCGCCGTGTTTTTCGGCGTTTTCCAGGAGGTTTCGCAGAAGCCGGTGCAACAGGCGCGGGTCGCCGGGAACCTCCGGTGCCGTACCGGTCAGGCTGGCCTCGTCGTAGCGGGCGCATTCCTCCGCCGCGAGGGCCACCAGATCGACCCTCTGCGACCCGTCGACCCGATCCTGGGCATCAAGCCGGCTCATCAGCAATATCTCGTCGATCAGCGCATCGAGTTCGGCGATGTCCTGTTTGAGCGCCGTGCGCCGTTCGGGAGTCGGCCGGCCCTGGCCCATCTCCAGCCCCAGTCGGATGCGCGACAGCGGCGTGCGCAGCTCGTGCGAGGCATTGGCGAGCAGCAGCCGATGCGCGCCGACCAGCTTCTCGATCTTTTCCGCCGCATTGTTGAAACTCTCGGCCAGTTGGGCGATTTCATCGCGTCCCTTCACCGCCACCCGGGCGCTGAGATCGCCGGCGCCGATGCGTTCCACGCCGCGCTGCAGCTGTTCCAGGCGCTTGGTCAGCCGGCGCACCAGCGGCAGGGCGGCAAGGCCGACACAGACGGCAACGAGGCCAAGCATGAAAAGCAGGCTGAGGATCGGTGCCGGTCGGTCATCCTCATGCGGATCGGCGATCAGCCAGCGGCCGTCGGGCAGGACAAGCGACAGAACGGACCCGTGGCGGGTTCGGTGCCAGCCCGGTTCGGCCGTCCTGCGCGCCGACGGCATGTCGACATCGCGATGCGACGCGAGCAGTTCTCCCCGGCTGTCAAACAGCGCGATTGCGATGTCGAGCTCACGCCCGAGCAGGGCAATGGCTTCCTGCTGCTCGGCCACTGGGGCATCGGCCGGCGGCAGTGCCATGGACACGAAGATGCTGGCGCTGGACAGGTAATCGCGGTCCATCCGGTCGCGCCCGAAGAGCTCCCAGAGCACGGCCGACAGGATCACCAGCAGCACAAGGCTGGCGATGATAGTCAGGTAGATCTGCAGGTAGAGACGGCGTTTCAGCACGCTCTAATCCTGTGACCGGGCGAACACATAGCCGGCGCCGCGCACCGTAATCAGCCGGCGCGGCCGGTTTGGGTCGTCCTCGATTTCGGCCCGGATGCGCGACACATGGACGTCGATGGAGCGGTCGAAGGCCGACAGGTTTTCGCCCTTGAGCACATTCATGATCGTGTCGCGGCTGAGCACCCGACCCGCCCGCGAGGCAAAAATCTCGAGCAATTTGAACTGATGCGCCGTCAAGGCACATACCCGCCCTTCGATACGCGCCTCCATGGCGCTCGGATCAACCTCCAGCGTGCCGAAGCGCAGCACGCCGGACGGGTCGTCGTCCCTGCCCCGCCGCAGGATCGCTCTCAAACGGGCCAGCAATTCGCGCGGTTCGAATGGCTTCGGCAAGTAATCATCGGCGCCCAGTTCCAGGCCGACGATCCGGTCTAGCGGCTCGCCCTTGGCCGTCAGCATCATGATCGGCACCCGGTCGCGGGCGCGCAGGGTCCGGCATACCTCCAGCCCGTCCAGATCGGGCAGCATCAGATCGAGAAGAACCGCGTCGAATTGCTGCTGCTGCTGAAGGCTCAGACCCTGCTCACCGGTGGCAGCAATGGTCACCGTAAAATCGGACTCGCCGAGATAGTCCCTGACCATCGCGGCGAGCCGGTTGTCGTCCTCGATAAGGAGGATGTTCTGGGTCATGTCACGTGGCAACCCCGATCAGGCCGTTTACCGCCGATGCCAGCGACCCCGCATGGAGCGCAGTTCTTCGATGCGCTCGTCCAGCAGCTCGCGCTGTTCCGCCGTCAGCACCATGGCCACATCGACGACGACATCGACCCATTCTTTGCTGATCCGGTCGACTTCCGCAAGTCTTTCGGCGCGCAGTTCCTCGATCGCCTCGCGATCGATCACCGGGGCGGCCAGCAGTTCATGGAGTTCCTCGCCGGTGCCGCGCCAGTCACCGCGCATGGATTTCATGTCAAGGGCGACGGGGGTAACAAGCGCGATGATCTGCGCCTCCTGCTCGGGCGTCGCGTCGATTTCGATGCCGGCATGTCTGACAAGCCGGGTAATCAGCGATTCAATTTCCTCGTCGCTCAGACTGGCCAGCCGGCTGTGGCCGCCGCGTTTGTGGCCGTCCCGCCAGGAAATGTCCTGCAAACCGAGGCCATCCTCGCTGATTTGCGCGGCGGTGACCAATTTGAGGTGGGCATAGGTCTTGCTCTGCGCGAAGGCCTGCACGGCAAAGGCCGTGGCGGCAATGATGGCGACGCTGACGAGGATGGCGACAATATTGCGGTTGCCCTTGTTCGGCGACCCGCCTTTTGCATTGTTCTGATCGTTCGACACTGTCCTGCTCCTTGGTTGCTCCGGCGGACGCTCCGCCTCCATGACACTCTATGCATCCGGCGTTTCGAGTGTTTTTCGGTTGTGTAAAGAAAGGTAAAGCCGGGTCGCCGGCTCTACCGCATTCGGATCTGCTCGCGCCGGATCTCCTGGAATGCGCGCAGTTGCTCAGCCGAGAGGATCGCCGCCAGTTCGGTGTCCATCTGCGCCAGGTTCCGCCGCAGATCGGAACGCAGAGCAAAACGCACGGTCGGCGGCGGCCGGCTTACGGCCGGATCGACGCCGTATTTTTCCAGCGCCGCTTCCATCGACATCTGGAAATCGTCGACAATGCGGATGAAGGCCTGCTGCTGCTGATCGCTGAGACGCAACTGCGCGGCCATCTGGTGAATTTCGGTCCGGTCCCGCGGCATCTGCGCCGCGGCCGGGCCGCTCATCACTATCAGGGAAAAAACAAGGGCCCCGCCCGCCGCCAGGGCACGGAAAAGGGGTCCGGACTGTCTGGTTCTCATTGTCAAGCTCCCGCATGGACGCCCGCCGCATCGCCGCAGGCGCGTTGAACACATGTATCGCGCGCTCATACGGCATGTGGGGCGCGCGTGTTTCAGGTGCTTTTCGGGGATGTAAAGATGTGTAAAGTCGCCTATTCAGGGCGGGAAACCGTCAAACGCAACGCGGCCTGTGCCGCTGTTGTTTGACGCACCAGGCCGTGCCATGGAGCGGGCACCTTCCGGTGCTCACGCTTGCTTGTGATGGCCGCTTTCGACCGTCAACGGACGGCATGCCGCTTGCCGGCAACCGTCCGAAGAAAAGCGCTCTCCCAGGTCAGACCTTGAGGCTTTCGAGGCCTTCCAGGACCTCATGGGTCTGCTGCCCGGCCTTGACATCGGCTTCAAGGACGATGTCCGGAAACACGATCCCGGCCAGTTCCGAGAGTTGCTTGAGGGGCCGGTGCTGCTCCTCGAATTCCCCGATTTCAAAGCGCTTCTCGGGCCGCAGCCTTTCCAGTCCCCTGCGGTCGATTGTCGTCTTCTGTTCAAGCAGGAACCCATAGGCCTTCAATTTCGGCGCCCGGCGCCTTCTGGCCCGCTCGGCCACAATGATCACTTTCCAGAAATCAAGGGGCACATTGAACCGGCCGCCGCCGAAATCGTGCGGGATGGCGCGATCCTCGTCCAAAACAGGGCCTGAGAATATGATCAGGCGGTTGCCAACCGATTTCGCCTGTTTTCCAATATGGTTTTCGAGCTTGCCCCAGATGCCCCTGTAGTGGGCGACCGCGCGATTGAAGTGCTCATGCTGTGGCGTGCAATTGGTCCAGTGGAACGTGTCGGAATTGGCATATTCCATCTCTTCCTGGGTTCGGCCCCAGGCATTGTCGTCCCGCCGGACGACATGGCCACGATCGAATTTCTTCGCCGGTTTGTAGAGTTCGGGATCGTCGATCTGCAGGGAACCGGGGATCCTCGGATCCTCGATCCATTCATCCCGGCCCAACTGCTTTCTGGTGAGGCTGTAGCGAACTTCGGGGCTGTAGTCGACATTGACCGCAGACCACATCTGCAGCATCCATTGCCGGTTCATCACCAGCGAAAAGTGGTGGTAGTCCAGGATGCGCGCGTTCCCATAGCGGTCCACGACCAGTTCATCCGTCCGGTCCTCCGACACGGTCGGCAGCGGAACGGCAAATCCGGGCAGGAAGTTCTCGTCATAGCCGCGACGGCGCCCGTAATCAGGATCGCGTTTGAGCTTCTTTTCAAGCACGGCAGCTCTTTCGGCGGCCGACAGCGGTTTGACGCCCGGGCCCATGTCGCCGGGCTCCTGATAGACCGGGCCGAAATAGACATTGGCATCCCCGGCGACATTGATCACCGGACTGCCTGTATTGAGGCCCGCATGGGCTGCAGGCCGGATTTCGTGGGGTTTCGAGCCGTCGGTGCTGATTTTCGGACCTTGTGGCCCGAGCGGCGCAATGGGCGAGCCGTCCTCGGGGTCGAGCAACTCCGCATCCAGAATGTCACTGGTCGTGCCGGTGACTGAATCACGCAAAGCCGCCTTTTCGGGTGCTTCGAATTCGGTGTTGGCCAGGTGGGTGAGAATCCTGGAGATGCGAACACCTTCATTGGCAATCCACTGGATTTCATCGTCCCCCTGCCCCGGACGCCAGGGCTTGTTGTCCCGGTTCAAAACCACGTCGCCATCCATCGCCGGCACGCCGCTGTGATGCAGGGCCACCACTTCGTACTCCGGATTGAAGGCCGGAGCACCGGACGACCCGGGTTCCGTATCCGCGAGGTAGTGCAGATGGTCTTCCAGAATGTCGACGACCTCGTTGTTGACCCGGGCATATTTCTTGGTTCCGCCGCCAGGGTGCTGGATGATCGTGACCGCATGGCCCTTGAGAACCTTGCCGGTCTGGTCCACCAGCTTGTGGTGGCCCCATTTCGCCAGATCCGTTTCCGTGAAGCTTCTGGATTTGACCGCGACAATGGCGTAGTCGAGCGCCTCGTCCGCGGTGAAATAGGTATCGGCATCCAGCTCGAATATTTCACCCCTGGTCGTCCCGGAGCCCGATGTCTCGTAACCGAACTGGACTCCGCAGCCCCTTGTGTCGCCGGCCGTCTCGAACACATGATGATTGGTCATCATCAGACCCGGAGCGATCATGAAACCGGTGCCGAAACCGAACAGCCGATCCGGCGTTTCGATATTATCAACCACCCGGCAGACGGGCTGGCCGGCCAGCATTTCCTCCGGCGTCACCGGATCGTCGCGCAGATCATTTGTCCCGATGATGCGTTCGGCAAACGATGTGCGGACGACCCCGAGCGTCCGGACACGACCGGCACGAATAACGTTCCGGGCGGCAAAATCCGCCAACGCCCTTTCCGTGTTGGCCTCCCTGATATTTCCCCTTTCGGCGGATCTCCTGGATGGTTCCCGTTCAGCCGCTCTCTCTGCCC
This sequence comes from Rhizobiaceae bacterium, assembly GCA_028279875.1. GTDB lineage: Bacteria > Pseudomonadota > Alphaproteobacteria > Rhizobiales > Rhizobiaceae > Hoeflea_A. The sequence continues at coordinate 2,869 of JANQMU010000040.1, read as the reverse complement.
ATCGGACCGCCGCCTTCTTGCCGAGTTCCAGGCGTTTTTCCGTGATCTCTTTCAAACGATCCATGACGCGATCCCCTCAATCTTGTTCCGGATGTCGGCCAACTTAGAAGATAACCGGGCGTGCCAAAAATAAAATTTTTGTAAAATAATCCATAAATTTTGACTTTATTTATTTAATTTCCTTGACACCAGATTTTTCACTTTCCTTGATGTGGCATTTCTTCCTCCTTCAAATAGAATCCAATCGATTTCATTGCACCTGTTTCATCGATCCTTCCACCGGTCGGGCGGAAGATGACTGGTGTGACCGGCAACTTCGGCGTATGTTGGACTATCGCGGGCAATCGGGGGGTGTTGCTTTGAGAAAACTGCCATTTCTACTGCTGCTTCTTGTCTTTTATTGGCCGCAAAGCATCGCCGCCGCAGATGAGACCGCATTCCTGAGTGCGCGCGAGGGTCCCCATCATTTCACGCCCGACGATAAGGAAGCCAGAACCCGTATCCGGCTGATCGCCGGCGATGCGGTCAAAACCGCCGACTCCATAGGACTGACGATCGCTGAAGTCAGCCATGACGGTACGGTTCAAGCTGCGCTGCAGGACGCCATCACAATCCCCGCCACGCTGGAAGCCGATGAACATGGATTGTATTTCATCGAGCCGGTCCTCGACCTTGCCGCCATTCCGGGCAAGCGCCACGGCAGCTATGTCGTAACCCTTGTCGCATCGGCCAGTTTGCCCGGCGAGAATGACGATGATCCGCCGACCGAACTGACGCAGACGCTTGACCTTCCCATCACCTATCCGAAGATCGAGATGGAAGCGCCGGATAATCTGCTGATCGAGGAAACCTGCTTCTTCGGGCACAACTGCAGCACGATGGCGACCAAGCTCAACCTTGAAGCCAAAGGCAGCGTCGGGCCGGCGGATCTCAGGATCGTGCAGACCGGCCATGCCATGCATGGGGACAAGCCGGTTCCGGGAACGGTCGAGGCGGAAACACCCGCCGACCGGAGCGATCTGCAGCAACTCGCGGTCAACATCGCCGTGCCGTTCCCGCGGGGCGACACGACCGGAAAGCTGCGCATCTCCTCCCCCGAGATCGATCGGATGTCGGTCAATTTCACGGTGCAGCGCCGGGACGGGCTCGTGGCGCTGGGCATCGTCGTGCTGGTGGGTTTGGCGGCGGGTCTGTTCCTGCGGACGAATCTGGAGAGCGGCCTGCAGCGCAGACGCCGGGAGGTGACTTTGAAGACCCTCCAACGGCGGGTTTTCGAAAGCGGTGCGGGGATTGGAGACAAGGTCCTGCAGGAAAAACTGGACGAAATCGCGTCCGAGGTCGAGGACCAGATCAAGGACCGGGCCGCGATCAGCGACGCCGATCTCAAAACCAAGGTCACAGGCTGGGAAACCGCGCTCAAGACTGCGCTGGACACATCCGCCAGCAGCGCCGGAGAAACCGAAACAGCACTCGAAGCACTCTATGACTTGGTCCGTGCGAACTGGACCGCGCCGGTTGCGATCCAAGACGTCCTGGAAAACAGCCAGGTCGACCTTGATGTCATCCGGCAACAGCTTCGCGATCGCAATTATGATGACGCCTCGACACAGCTCGATTCCGTTCAGGTTGAACTGCATGGCACCCTCGTCAAATCGACCCAAGAGTGGCGGACTGAAGTCAACGACACGATTGCAAGGCTCGGAAACACATTGAAGGCTCCGCTTCCGAAGGACACCGTACCGGACTTCAAACCGATCGACACTGATCTTTCGACGAAAATCTCGTCGGTCGAAGTAAATCCGGGCGACAAGCCGAATGACAGCATCAAGGCCGTCCTGACGGCCGGTCATGAGGCCCTCAACGCCACGAACCAGCTGCTCTACAATCTGCGCCGCGAGCTCGATGCCACGGCGGCCGGTGTGACCCGCATATTGGGCAACGCGCTCGGGCCGATTCCGGCAGCAGCCCTGGAAACCGCTCGCGGGCACCTTGCGGCGTTCAAGCCGGACGATTGGACAGAGGCGGCGGTTGGCCGACGTGCCGAACTGACCAAGCTTCTATCAGACGTCACCGCAGCCATGGCACAGGCCGTGCGTTCCGTGCGGGACCCGGTGTCCGACGATGTGACCAATCTGCTGGCGGCGGGTCAATATATCCAAGCAGCTGCGGAAGCTTTGAAACAGCCTGCACCGAGCGGCGAAGCGCTCGAACGTCTGCCGCGCGCCGCCAGCCGAACCGGCGCACCGGTGGCTCGGGACGATACCAGCCTGTTTTTGACGTCTCCGCACGGCCACTGGGTCGACACGCGCGAGCCGGCGCTGCGACTGGCCCACACGGCAGGCCATCGCGCGGTGAGGATCGAGCGTCTTCGGCTTGAAACCGTTGAAACCGCACGCCAGATCGCCTGGCGCGAGGCGTTGCAGACCGGTGTCGCATGGGTTGGTCTGACCATCGTTGGGGTGTTCATTTTCCAGGACAGTTTCGTCGGGACCTATCAGGACTACGTCAAGGTCTTCCTGTGGGGCTTCACGACGGATGCCGGCGTCGGCACCTTCCTGGAACGCGTGAAAACCAAGGTTCTGTAAATCGAACCGGGATCAGTCGGGAAACGGAATGCCGACGGTCGGATCACCCAGCATCACGAGACTGCGCCAATCCGCCCACATCAGCCGGCAGGCCAGCGCCTCGCCGTTGAGGCAGAACGACGCGCAACTGGTCGAGGTGAGCATTAAATAGGATGTGGAAGATGGGGGTCTTGCCTTCCTTGTCTTAGACAAAGGTAAGCATGTACACACATTTCGTCTTCTCCCAACACTCTTTCAGAAGCTGGACGTCATTCGTGACGCATGCACGAATTAGATTGTCTTTC
>JANQMU010000026.1 GCA_028279875.1 Rhizobiaceae bacterium | reverse complement strand
CGAAGGGTGGCGGCAAATCGGCCCATCGGCTGCGTTGCGCCGCTTGCCCGATGCACCACATCGCGCTGCGCGACGCGCCTTGCCGAGTGAACCGATTTTCCGCCATCAAATGAAGCAATCTATTAACAACTCGCTCTAGCACGTCTTCACAACAGATCAGCAATAGACAGGTGATGGGATGGACGCCCCATCACCGTAATCTCGCTGCGGGAACCACGCCCAGAACCTCAAATCTTGCGTCCTGTGCGTTCCCAATACGGGGCACGCAATCTTGGCTTGAAAATCTTGCCGCTGTCTTCGCGCGGCAGGGCTTCATGGAAATCGATGATACGCGGATGTTTGAAGCGGGCCAGTTTGCCATCGAGGAATGCGATCACGGCGTCCGTATCTGGTGTCCAGCCATCAGATGGTTCAACCGCAGCGACGATCCGTTCACCGTATTCAGGGTCAGGGGCTCCGAAGACAGCCACATCCCTGATAAACGGTGCCCGCATCAGGACGGCTTCTATCTCGGCGGGAAAGATGTTTGCCCCGCCGGATATGATCATGTCCTTCTTGCGGTCGGTTATGAACAGATACCCGTCTTCATCCAGCCACCCCAGGTCACCAACCGAGAAATGGCCATGTTTTTCCCCAGCCTTTCGACTATCCGGGTCATTGGAATAGTCGAATTCACCAAACGCCTCCATGCGTGCATGAATCTCGCCGACCTCGCCGGCAGGCAGTTTGTTTCCATCGGCGTCCAGGATCAAAACGGTGCAGCCCATTTGCATCCGCCCCGCCGTTCCGGGTCTGGCCAGCGCGTCTTCCGAGGAGGCCATGGTCATGAAGCCGATTTCCGTCGCCCCGTAGCTTTCCCAGAACACCGGTCCCCACCAGTCGATCATCGCCAGTTTGAGATCGTGCGGCCAGGGCGAACCGGTAGAAACACAAAATTCGATGGAGGACAGGTCGTAACGGGATTTGATCTCGTCGGTTAGTTTGAGCAATCGGCTCATCATCGTGGGAACGAGATAGACATGCGTGATTTGATATTCGTCTATGGCAGCAAGGAACGCTTCAGGCTCGAATCTGGGAGCAATCAGGGTTGAAACACCTTCCGAGACCAGCGCCGCGTTGATAAGCGTTGAGGGAGCAGAATGATAAATGGGCGCTGCGGTGAAAAACCGTGATCCGGGCTTGAGGCAAACCATTTCCGTGCCCACCCTGCGCAAAACGTCCTCAAAATCCTTCCGGGGACCCGAACCGCTTCGTCGCACGCCTTTTGGCCTTCCTGTGGAGCCCGAGGTGTAGCGCAACAGCGGGCGCATCGGTTCACGGTCCATCATGGGCTGGTGCGCATCGACAAGGCCGCTCCACTCGGGACTGTCCGGATTCGCGCTCGCTTGCTGCCGGCTGATCCCATAGGCAGCGCACAATGCGGGGCCGGGCGTGACCGCGATCACCGATCGGTCCTTCAACGCGGGCTTGAGTAGGTCAATCAGATCGCGGTGGATCAAAACAAAGCGCGCGCCACTGTCATCGCATATTGCGGCCACCTCGTCTGCGGCAGCATGCCAGTTCAACGCAACGATCACGGTTCCGGCCTGTGCCGCCGCGCGCATTATTTCCAGTTGTTGCAGATCGTTGCGCATGATGACGGCCGCCGGCACATCCGGACCTGCTCCCAGTGCAGCAAGTGCATTTGCGCCCCTGGCCGCACGAGCCTCAAGCATCTCCCGTGACCGGCGTTGATCAAAGTCAGCTACATAGGCGTCCGGCATGCCGTCACTCTCGCTTTGACCAGTCAATGTGCACCCATCGCAATCGAAACGAAAGATGTTTGGCGATTTACTCCGATGGATTCAACAACGGCGCGATCGATGGCGCCCCATGGCGAGGGGTCGGTGTCTTTAGCTGCGGGCAATTGCGGTGATGGCATGGACGCCCCCATCGGCCTCGTTATGGGCCATACTGGGCTGTCAAATGGGATCCAGTGAGAGGAGACGTCCATGTCCGGGATTACAAC
>JANQMU010000013.1 GCA_028279875.1 Rhizobiaceae bacterium | reverse complement strand
GCGGCGGACGGCGGCACGCGGGTGCTGCTGGTGTCAGACGACAATCATTCGCTGCTGCAGCGGACGTTGTTGCTGGAGTTTCGGTATGATGGGTGATGGGGTGTCTACGATTCAACGGCTGCCACCCGAAGGGGATTTTTACGCGTTCATTTCACCATTATCTCGGAGTACACACGAATAAATCGATGCAACTTTATTGCTTGTTTGGCAATTTAATAGCACTTTACGGCGATGGACGTAGTAACAACTCATTATGGTCACTGGCGGGGTATCCTAAGGATTGCGGCAGAACTCGCATCGACAACCAATAGGCTCCAGGACGTTCGGCTTGGCACCCAAAGTTCTGCTATAATTCTGGCTAGGACTTCTCTTGAGACATATTTGAATGAAGGGTGGTTCAGTCTAGCAGGTAAATCTGCCATTGAGCCGGCGTATAAGAGATTTGTTGATATGACAGTGGTGGACCGATATCGACACTTCTTAGATTTGAACCACGTGTTGCTGGACAGCGAATGTGATAAAATTTGTACGGATATTAGTGTAGTAAATCAAATCCGCAATTTCTGTATACATTATACGGGCCCCACCATTAAGCAGAAGACACACAGTGAAATCAAGAAGCGGCCGGAACTTCACCAACTTCTAAAGCAAGCTGGGGACACTCCACAGAGTTATCTTATCAACGAGCATAGCTCTCGATTTTGTCTCATCTCGGTTGCTAACGCGATTGTTTTTGTTGAGAGGATGCGTAGTGAGAAAACGCCACTTTCGCGAGACTTCATCGAATTTTGCGAGGAGTTTATTGTTTGATCGATTTTGAAAGAACACTCCGGTTCCTCAATTTGGAGCCCCAGAAGTCCAAGAGTTTTGGACGTGCAAGGATCTGGGAAACCGTGTCTATTCTTGGGCTCGGGGGGGCAAACGCGCTTGTTCTTGAAGTTGGTTCAAATACGACAGCATCGGAGGTTCGGGAGGCGGTCTCTTCGCCTTTTGGAAAGGCGTCGACCGCGGTTTTCCGGCGGGACCAGGAGTTAAATAGACTGTCTGGTGTGCTCCGAGAAAGTGGGATCACAAATTCGCTCTTAGAAAGAGATATCCTTTTTGAGGCAGCAAAAAAACTATTGGGGACGGGATCAAAGCTAGACCTTCCTCGCGCTACCATTGAGCCCGCAATACTTGATGCCAAAGACAATTCAGTTGGCTTGTGTACAAGGAAGGTAGCCGATTGGGTTCGGGAAAGTGGAAGCGGTTCACTTGCAGTTCTTACCGGCCCGGCAGGGTTTGGAAAGACGACTATTTGCAAGATTCTGGTAAATCGTATTTTAGATGCGCCTGTGCTGAAGCGCATACCACTCTACATTTCTTCGGCGAATTGGCAGCATCTAATTGAACAGCATCACGTAACGCTACGCGGCGTTTTTTTGGAGGCTGTATCTTCGACCTTTGCAAAGGCCGCAATAGGAGAAGAAATGGTCGAGCATTTGATTGCTCAGGGTGCCATCATCCCAATATTTGATGGGTTGGATGAAATCTGTACAGATGCGTACACAGAAATTGGAATCCGAGAAATTGTCTCTCAGTTGGAAGAACTATTTTCGGAGACACCAGAAGCAAGAGTGCTTTTTACGACGCGAACCACATTTTGGTCGACAGCAAGGGCAGATGATCGACTTCGGTTTTCAGAGTTTCGTATTCAATCGTTTGACAGTGAGCGCCGCAACGAGTTCTTAGAGGAGTGGTTTGATAGAGATGCGGAAGCAAAGTCCAGGGCAACAAGTCTCCTTGGTAGAATTGAGGCTCTGGGAAACTCTGGTCCAAGGAGTGACGGAGAAGATGAGGTGTTGTTCTCTGAATCACCATACATGCTTCATCTTGCTTGTCTTGCAGCGGAAGAACAAAGTGGGCTTGGTTTTGATGAAGCAACCTGGGCAGATGTGCGTGATCCGCTAGATGCTGTTCTCCGATCACTATCCGCCCGAGAAGTTTTCAAAAACAAGATTCAGCCTGGAAAGCAAAACAGGATTCTGTACACAACTGCACTGCTGCACGGAGAAAATTTCTCGGTGGATGATTTTTCAGAGGTAATCGAACTCTACGAAGAAGAGGGTGAGCGCCTTGATGGGATGCTTAGCCATCACGTCATTGGCGGAAGGGGTGATCGACGCAAGTTTCTATTTCACGGTTTCGGTGACTACCTGCGGGCGAAGGCCATAGCAAGTTGGTTGTTTGACGGCGAGGATCAGATTTTTGGGGTCGAAGAGTACCTTGCGGATATCAACTCGGAAAATGATACATCTGTGGATATTTTCGGAGAGATTTCGGGTTTTTATGGTGGCATCGACACTCTCAGGTTGGCGTTTGCGCGTGAGGCAGTTCAAAAGCTCTTCCTTAATCGGACTGGTCAAGGATTATTGCTGCTTTTGGCTCGCTCTGTCAGACAACAGGGCATGCTTACTCACGAAGAGGTCGCTACCGAACTAAATGAGATTTTCCTAGGTGGCTCTGGTGTTATTGAAAATATACACTTTGAGGGACAGATCGAGGGAGTTTCTTTCAGGGGGTTAAGATTTGATAATTGTGAGTTTTTGGATACCATTTTTCGTAATTGTGAATTCGATAAGGATACAAAATTTCTGGAGACTTGTGTTTTTAAGAAGGATTTCGCTGTCTATGCCTGTGAAGGTTTTGGAGAATGCTTGCTAGAAGCGACCAACCTGTCGACCCAAGCCAGAGCGGTTTTTGCTTCCCGAAAAGTTCGCGGATCAGACCGGCGAGTGTCTCGTGAAGATATCGAGACACTATTTGGTTTCATTTTTTCTCAGATGCAGACCTCTGATTTGAACTATCGCGATATTAGCCGAGAAGGTTTAATATCCCGAGCTCAAAAGAAAAATAGTTACATAGCAAATGCGGTAATTGACGTTCTGCAAAAAAATGGTGTTCTCAAAATAACTCGTCAACAAAGCAAACATAAGACACGCGTTGGTGTTGGAAAGCCTGAAGATGTAATTGCTTTTCATCGTGAAGGGGCATCTGTCAGATCTGTAAGGAAATCTGTTAATGAAGTTATGCAAATGTACTCATAAAAATGAACTATAAAAAAACCAAAATTCTTCTTTATTTCCCTTTTTCTAATTGAGTTGCTTTATTGTGCCAATTTAAATTAGCAAAGAGAGATCACCGGATTTGGTTTTGGCCGGGTCAGGCCAAACATTCAGCAAATCCGGGCTAGTGGCCTGAAGCTTCAGCAAATGTGCTTATCAACCGTGCGGTCGAGCACAAAACAATTGGACGGTTCTAATCAGAGGGTTAGACTCAAGTGCATTAGACGCTTTTGCCGAAAAATTATGCCGCCGGATTTCAAAAGGAAAATTGTCGATACTGTCGGCAAACGCGCTGGATATAAATGCTCGAATCCAGAATGCCGTTGTTCCACGGTCGGCCCGACCAGCGACGGTCAAAACGCCACTGTCATCGGTGAAGCCGCACACATATTCGGAGCGCGTCCCGGCACCGCGCGGTTTCTGGAGCGCATGTCAGACAGTGCCCGGTCTGAAATCACCAATGCGATATGGCTGTGCCGGAACTGTCACAAGACGGTAGACAGAGATGAAAACTTCTATTCGGCCGATTTGCTGTTTAGTTGGCGTGAACAGCATGAGCGCGACTCTGCGGGTGAGCTTGGAAAGTCGAACGCGCTGCTCAGGCTGCAGCTTGAAGAACAAATCGTAGAAGGTTTCGAAGATCTTCCTCCTTTGGTGCGCCGCATCATTCTGGACAAGCCTTTCGGCTGGGAATGGCAACTTACTGCCGAGTTGATGCGCCATTTGAACGGGCCGGTTTTCAGGCGCTACAGCGATTTGCGAGGGGGTTTGTACACCCGCACCGCCGTTAGGATCCGAGATGATGAACTGCTTGACTGGATTCAATCACAAACCCACGAAATGGCTAATCTCTTGGGACCTCTCACGAACCTGTTAAACTGCTTAAATGCGGCTTGGGGCGCGCCAGGAGAACCGGGCGACGTCAATGAGATCATCCATATCTGTAAGCTTCTGAGGGACGGCCTTGAGCGTGTATTAGAGCAAGAGGAACGGGTTGAATTCACTCACGTTTCCAAGAAATTCGAATGTCTTCTTTCGCTGTTGAAGGATGCGCTGGGATCGCAGGCGCAAAAGTTTGAAGACATCCCTCGCACGCTGGATGGCGCTTTGGAGATGATCGCCGGAGAGCATGAAGGAACTATCGAGCAGCCTAAAATCATCAATCACACCATCGAGTTTTCCCTGCCTGACAATTGGAATCGGGAAATGGAGCGTGAACTGAGCAGGCTGGAGCGGCATTCAACAAGTAGCGGTAAAGGACGGTCCGAATCAGGCCGCTCCGGGTTTATCATTTTATTGGTTTTCGGTTTTCTGCTGGCTGTTTTTCTCTTCTAGCTATGAGGGCAACGCTAGCATCTTGCATGGCGCTTCACTTGGCCCTTTCGCCAAGTCGCTCATGAATCAATGATGCAACGTGATTTGCTGCCGTGTCGCGGTATGGCCCTCGTGCCTCGAATGCACGGTTTTGTTATGTGCCGATCACAAAACATATCTTGCATAAAGTTTGTATAATTCATAATGTTGAGATTGAGGGAGGCAATCGTCTCTTGCCGCCGCCTTTGGGGTAACGCCGGTGACCGTGGCGTTGCGGGCATCGCATGGAAGGACTGGCACGGCAGACGCAAAATGAGCACAAATCGAAAATCAGGGAGGTGAAATCAATGTCTGAAGCCAATCGCGAGTGGGTCATCACGGAATATTCCGGCATGTCCGGGCTTGAGCTGAGGGCGTATACGCCGCAACAGGCCGGTCCCGGCGAGGTCCGGTTGAAGACGGAGGCGTTTGCGCTGAACTGGGGTGACATGGACCTGATGCAGGGCCGCTATTCCTTCAATTTCAGCCGGCTGCCGGCGCGGATCGGCTGTGAGGCGGTGGGCATCGTCGATCAGGTCGGTGACGGCGTCACGGGGATTGAGTTGGGCGAACGCTATTGCACGCTTCCTTATTTCTACGACATGAAGGGCGTCAGCGGTGACACAGTGATCATCGATGCCCGATATCTGACGAAGGCGCCGGAGGGCTTGAGCGCCGTGGAAGCCGGATCGGTCTGGATGCAGTATATGACCGCCTATTATCCGATTGCCGAGCTGGCCGGGGCCGCCCCCGGCGTCAATATCCTGGTGACCGCCGCGACCAGCACGGCAGGGTATTCGGCGCTTCAGATCGGCAGGATCAAGGGTGCGAACATGATCGGAACCTCGCGGTTTGACTATAACTGCGAATACCTCATGCAGGGTGGCGCGAGCCATGTTTATGTCGGCACGGGTGAAGGCCTGCCGGAAGCGTTGAAGGAGTTCACCGATGGCGCGGGCGTGTACGCCGTCTTCGATTCCATCGGCGCCGGGATGATCGCGCAATACAGCAAGGCCCTTGCGAAGGATGCGCAGATCTTCACCTATGGGACGCTCGACGAAAAACTGCCCGAGCTGCCGATGATGGAACTTTACCAGGCGAACGCGACCTTCAAACCCTATTCCTTGTTCAACTATATTGAAGACGCCGACTGGCAGAAGAAGGGGCTCGATTTCGTCTATGGAGCGCTTGCTTCGGGCCAGATCCGGCCGAATGTCGACAAGGTCTTTGACATGGAGGAATTCAAGGAGGCCTGGCAATATCTGCGCGCTCCGCGCAAGAACCATGGGAAGGTGATGATCAAGGTCGGGGATTAGGACCAACGCGCCCTAACCACGCTCCCCGTCATGCGACGCCGCGAGCCTGGCCCAGTCGAATGTGACGCCGATGCCGGGCTCTGCTGACGCGACCGCCAGATGATCCTCGACGACCAGCGGGCGGGTCGTGTAGGCGTCGATCGGGAAACTGTGTACTTCGAGCCATCCGCCGTTGCCGCTGCCGGAGACCAGGCCGACATGGAGTTCCTGCATGCCGTGGCTGCAGACGGGTATTTCGTGGGCCCGCGCCAGCGCGGCGACCCGCAGCCAGCCGGTGATGCCGCCGCAATTGGAGGCGTCGGGCTGGATGAATGACAGCGCGGCATCGGCGAACGCGTATTCGAATTCATGGATTGTGTGCAGGTTTTCGCCCATGGCGAGCGGCATTCCGGTGGCTTCGGCAATCCGGCCATAGCCGCGGTAATCATCCGGGATGATGGGCTCTTCGAACCACAGCAGATCAAACGGCCGGAAGGCCCTTGCCGCCTCGATGGCCTGATCCAGGTCCATCGAATAGTTGGCGTCGACCATGAAGGCCACGTCCGGTCCGATCAATTCCCGCACGGCGGCGACGCGCTCGACATCCTCTTCAAGGGTCGGCTGTCCGACCTTGATCTTGACGCCGTTGAAACCGCGTTCCAGATAGCCGCGGACACTGCCCAGGAGCTTGGGCAGGGGAAAATTGAGGTCGATCCCGCCGCAATAGGCCTTGCACCGGTCGCCGGCGCCGCCGGCCATTTGCCACAGCGTCCGGCCGGTCTGTCGGCCGCGAAGGTCCCATAGGGCGATGTCGACGGCCGATATGGCGAAGGAGGCAATGCCGCCGCGGGCGACGTAATGCAGGTGCCATTGCATCGCGTCATGAAGCTGTTCGACCCGGCCCGCATCCCTGCCGATCAGGAACGGCGCGAGATCATGTTCGATCATCGCCGCGATCGCCCGGCCGCCGCGCCCGCCGGTATAGGTGTAGCCGGTGCCTTCGCTTCCGTCCGTCAGCCGCACTGTGGCGGTGATCAGTTCGAAATGCGTATGGTCGCCGTGCCGGGCGTCGGTCAGCACCTCGGCCAAGGGCAGATTGAAACGCCTGACATCGACGGATTGGATCGTCTGCATGGGTCCTGACTACAACTTCCCCATGACCAGATCGGCGCAGCGGTCGCCCAACATCATCGCCGGCGCGTTGGTGTTGCCGGCCGGGATTTCGGGCACGGCGGACATGTCGCAGACCCGCAGGCCGGCAATGCCGCGCACCCGCATGCGGGAATCGAGAACGGCCAGCGGGTCGCCGTCGGCGCCCATCTTGGCGGTTCCGACCGGATGGAAATTGGTCTTCACCATTTTCCGGCAATGGGCGCCGAGGGCTTCGTCGGAAAAATCGTCCGGATCGGGGGCGACGATGCGGTCGATCCGGTCGGCCATGGGTTTCGTCTCGAGGGTTTTGCGGAAATAGCGCAGGCCGGTGATCATCGCCTCCAGGTCGCGGGGGTCCTTGAGGAAGTTGGGCGAGATGAGCGGCATGGCGGCGGGGTCGGCCGAGGCGAGCCGGACTTCGCCGCGCGACTGCGGCTGGAGCAGGACGATCTGGATCGACACCCCGTATCCGTCGCCGACCTCCTTGAGCATCTCGGGCGGCAGATAGAGGACCGGAATGCAATAGGCCTCATGGGTCGGCGGCGCATCCGGGTCGGTCGGGTTGACGAATGTCGCCGCCTCGAGCCCGGTGGTGGTGATCGGGCCGGTTCCGAACAGCTTGAACTGCAGGCCGTTGCGGATCATGTTCCAGCCCGTGTCCTGGCCATAATATCCGTAAGGACCGTTGACGCGGGCGACGATGGAGACGTCCGGATGGTCGTTGAGGTTCTGGCCGACGCCTAGCATGTCCTCGATGACCGCGATGCCATGGGATGTCAGATGGTCGGCCGGGCCGAGACCCGACAGCATCATGATCTTCGGCGTGATGAACGCCCCGGCGGACAGGATGATCTCGCCGTCGGCGCGCGCCTCGTGCACGCCGGACCGGTCCTTGTAGACGACACCGACGGCGCGGCCGTTCTCGATCACGATCTTCTGCACCTCGGCCTGCAGCCGCAGCGTCAGATCGGGGTTCCCCTCCAAGGGCGCGATGAAGGCATAGGCCGCCGAGATCCGCTGTCCCTGCTGGTAGGTGAACTGGAAATAGCCGGCGCCGCGCTGGGTCGGTCCGTTGAAATCCGTATTGTAGGGCTCGCCCTGCGCCTGCAGGGACTGGACGAACCAGCGCGCCATCTCGTTGATATGGCCGGGGTCCGACACGATCAGCGGGCCTTCGGTCCCGTGCAGCTCGTTGTTGAAGCGGCGGTTGCCTTCCAGGCGCTTGAAATGCGGCAGCACATCCGACCATGCCCAGCCGACCGCGTCATTGTTGCCGCGCAGCACCTCGTGCCAGCCATCATAGTCGCTCGGACGGCCGCGCACATAGGCCTGCCCGTTGACCGACGAACCGCCGCCCAGGACATTGCCCTGCTGGATTTCCGTGGTGCGGCCGCCGAGATGGTCCTGCGGCGTCGACTGGTGCATCTTGAAGAATTTGGAGCCGTTCTTCAAAAGCTTGAAAACGCCGGGCGGCATGTCGAGCAGTGGATGGCGATGGGAATGGCCGGCCTCGAGCAGCAGGACGCGGGAGCCGCCCCGCACCAGTTGCGCCGCGGCAACGCATCCGGCGGAGCCGCCGCCGACCACGATGTGATCGAATGTCTCGGTCATGGGCTCTCTCTTCCCCGTTCGGCGCCCGCCATATCCGCCAGCATGCGCTCCTTCTCGAAATCCGGATAACGGTATTCATCGACCGATTGGCCGTGATACATGGTCAGCACGCGGTCGGCGAGCATGACCACCTCGTCGATTTCGTAGGACAGGACCAGAATGCCGACGCCCCGCTCGGCGAGGTTCTCGATGATGCGGTAGATGTCGGCCTTGGCGTGCACGTCGATGCCGCGGGTCGGCTCCAAAAGGATCAGCAGTTCCAGATCCTCGTCCAGCCATCGCGAGAAGCAGATCTTCTGCTTGTTGCCGCCCGAAAGGAACCGTATCTCCTGATCCGCGGACTCGGCTTTGGTCGACGTATCGTGTATCGCCCTTGTCACTACCCTGTCGATATGGCCGCCATCGAGAAGGCCGCCACGAACGGCCTTTTCCAGAAAAGGCAGGGCTATATTGTCGCGAACCGACAGTGCGGCGAGGATGCCGTTCTTGTCGCGGTTTTCGGTCACCAGCCCCATGCCGTCCTTTACCGCGGCTGCCGGACCGCGCCCCGGCTTCAGCAGCGTGTCGCGATAGGTGATGGAGCCCTGATAATCGGCGTCCAGGCCGAAGACGGCCTTGGCGAGTTCCGGGGCGCCGCAGCCGCGCAGCCCGGTGATGACGACGATCTCGCCGCGATGCAGGTCGAAGGAGATATCGTCATAGACGCCCGGCTTGTTCAGCCGCTTCATCGACAGCAGTACGTCGCCCGATATCTGCTTGTGCGGCTTGACGAAATCCTCCAGCTCCTTGCCGGTCATGGCGTGGATGACGGTGTCTTCGCTGGTGGCGGCGGTTTCCTCGCTGAGCACGATCCGGCCGTCCCGCATGACGGTCACACGGTCGGCAATACCGAAGATCTCGGGCATGTGGTGCGAGATGTAGATGATCGAGACGCCCTCTTCCTTCATGCGCCCGATGAACTCGAACAGGCGGCCCTTATCCTCCTCCGACAGCGCCGATGTCGGTTCGTCCATGACGATCAGCCAGGCGTCGGACATCAGCGCGCGGACGATCTCGACGATCTGCTTTTCGCCGGAATTCAGCTCGCGGATCGGAAGACCGGGGTCCAGGTCGAGGCCGAACCGGTCGAGCTGCGCCTTGACCTCCGCCGTCATGGCACGCTTGTCGAGAAACGGGGAATTGCCCCGCCTGAGTTCGCGTCCAAGAAAGATGTTGGCGGTCACGGAGAGTTCATTGATGAGCGAATATTCCTGGTGAATCATCGAGATCCCGAGGTCGCCGGCATCGGATGGCTGGGTGATGTCGACCGCCGTGCCGTTCATGGCAATGGCGCCCTCGTCGCGCTGGACGATCCCGCCCAGCACCTTCATCAAGGTCGATTTTCCGGCGCCGTTGAGGCCGACAAGCGCGTGTACCTCGCCCGCGACGCAGGAGAAGTCGACATCGTCCAGCGCCCGCGTCGCAAAGAAGCTCTTGCCGATGCCCGTCATGTCGATGCGGTTGCCGGTCACGCCGATTTCCCCCTTTGGGAATAGGTGTCGAGCAGGACGACGCCGAGCAGGATCATGCCTTTGATCAGGCTTTGCAGATAGGGGTTGGTGCCGGTCAGGACGAGGCCGTTGACGATGATGCCATAGAGCAGGACACCGAGGATCGTGCCCAGCAGGCGGCCGCGGCCGCCGAAGAGCGAGGTCCCGCCGAGAATGACGGCGGTGATCGCGTCGAATTCGAGATAGAGCCCCGCCCAGGGCTGGCCCGAGGAGACCCGGCCGACGGTGATGATGGCGGACAGGCCGGCGAGGAATCCGGACAGGACATAGACCCAGACCACCGTTCGCGCCGGGCGGCGGCCGAGCACGAAGGCGGTGTTGAAATTGGCGCCGGCGGCGTAGACATCGCGTCCGAAGGTGGTCCGGTAGAGCAGGATGGACAAGGCCACGAAGACGATGGCGACAAAGGGGATCACCACCGGCAGGTTGCCCCAGCTCGTGCCGCCCAGCCACAGGAAGACCGGATCCGAAACGTTGATCGAATCGGCGTCATAGATCACCAGCGCCAGGCCGCGGGCAAGGGCATAGGTCGCCAGCGTCACCATGAAGGCCGAGAGTTTCAGCCGGCCGATGAAAACGCCGTTGACGAGGCCGATCGACATGCCGGCCAGCAGGGCGGCGAGGAAGCCGATGGTCGGGCTGCCCGTCATGGTCAGGGCGATCACCCCGATGCCGCCGGCGAAGGCGACATTGGAGCCGACGCTGAGATCGATGCCGCCGGTCAGCATGACGAAGGTCATGCCCATCGACAGAAGGAACAGGACCGAAATCGACCGCAGCAGGATGCCGATATTGACGAAGGAATAGAAATTCTCGTTGGCGATGCTGAAACCCGTGGCGGCGATCGCGATCAGCGCGACAAGCACGAGGTAGCGCAGCATCAATCCGCTCATTCCGGTTCGGGCGGCGGGAGCGGCGGCCGTGGCAGTTCTGTTCATTCCTGGTCTTCCATGGTGGTCACCGGCGCAGGCCGCGCCGGTGACCTTTTGCATTATTTCACGGAGTCCGGACCGAATTCCAGATAGCCCTTCTCAGCCACTTCGAGCGCCTTCGGCACATAGTAGACCTGGACGTCTTTCGGGAAGCCGTTGGCCAGCGCCTTCTTGTGGTTCTCCTCGGTCAGAACCAGCGGCGTGAAGAAGTCATAGACCTTCTCGGGCTTTTCACCCTTGTGCAGGCGATAGGCCATCTGGACGAAGTTCCAGCCCTCACGGGTGCCCGACAACAGAATGTCGGCCATGACATTGCCGTTTTCCATCTGCTGGAGGATCGGAATGTCGCCGTCATAGCCGAAGAACTCAATGCCGTCCCGGCCGGAGTTCTGGGCGATGGCGATCGACGGATACATATAGGCGTCGGTGACGCCCGATATGGCGTTGAGATCGGGAAACTGGGTGAGCCAGTTCTCGGCGATCGACTGCGCCTTGACGGTGTCCCAGTCGGCCGGCTGTTCGGCGACGACCTCGACATTGTTGCATGATCCGATCCCTTCGAGGATGCCGGCATGGCGCGCGTCACCCGACGGGTTGCCGGCCTGCCCCAGCATGATGCCGACCGTGTAGGGTTTGCCGCCCGACAGGGCGCACATGGCCATGCCCTGATTGCGGCCGTTGACCACGTCGCCGAGGGTAAAGCTGTAATCGGCGCTTTCCATCGGCGAGTGAACGGCGATCCAGATGATGCCGGCCTCCTGCGCCTTTTTCACCAGCGGTTCGAAGGCGTCGACATTGATCGCATTGACGAACATCACGTCCGGCTTCTCATTGATGGTCACCTCGGCCTGCTGGACCATCTTTTCCAGGCTGCCTTCGGCGCTGAGCCAGCGCCCGGTCACCTTGACGTCCGGAAAGGCCTCGTCATAGGCCTTGATCGCATCGTCGAAACCGCCGAGCCAGGCGACATGGTAGGGCGCGACATGGCCGTCATTGATGAAGACGATATCGAGTTCGTCATCCGCGGCGAGGGCGGCAGTGCCTCCCAGCGCGACGGCAAGCGTCAGGCCTGCGATGGATGTTTTCAGGTTTTGCATCGGTTCTTTCCTCCTTGTAGGGCCGATTTGCGGGGCCACCGGTTCAGGCGTTCTTCGAAGGTGGCCGGGAATTGGAAATGCCTCATTGTGCTTCCGCCTGGCGCGACTGCCACAAGAGCCAGTTGACGCCGAGCGCCGCGAGAATGACCGCTCCCTTGAAGACAAGGTGCCAGACATCCTCGACATTCAGCAGGTTGAGACTGTTGTTGACGACGCCGATGAACAGGACGCCCCAGATGGCGCCGCCGACCGTACCGCGCCCTCCAAGGATCAGCGTGCCGCCGATGATGATGGCGGCGATCCCGTCGAGCAGAAGGCCGTTTCCGTCGAGGCCGGGCTGAACGAAGCCCATGCGTGTCGACAGGATGATCCCGGCAAAGCCGCTGCACAGGCCGGAGAACATGAAGATGCCTATTTTGACGCGGTCGGTGTTGATGCCGGCCAGCTTGGCATTCTCTTCGCTGTTGCCGATGGCGATCACATAGGCGCCCCAGCGGGTGTGGTTGTAGACGATATAGGCGAGGGCAAACAGCGCCATCAGGAACAGGAAGGACCAGTAAAGCCCGAAGAACTTGCCGGCGCCGACGACCCGGAAGAAATCGCCGACGAGGAAGATCTGCTGCCCGCGCGGAATGATCAGGCCGGACAGGCCCTGGGCCATGAACAATGATGACAGCGTGACGATGAAGGCCGGCAGCTTCAGCCGCGCGACGAGATATCCGTTGAAGAAACCGAGCGCCAGCGAGGCGAGGATGACGGCGAAAATACCGACGGTCACGCCGCCCGTCATGCCGAAGAAGACGCCGAGGACGATGGCGAAGAGAACCGAGCCCATGCCCATCGACAGGTCGATATTGCCGGAGACGACGACAAAATACTGGCCCAGCGCGATGAGGCCGATCGGAACGATCTGCCGGGAGATGGCGGCTATGTTGTCGAGGCTCAGGAAACGCGGGCTGATCAGGAAGAAGATCAGGCAACAGGCGATGGTGACAAAGATAATGTTCTTTTCCCGAAGCAGTTTAGCCATGCCCGGCATGATGTCCTCCCAAACTGACTTCACAGGGAACGTCTATCACCTTTTTTGCGTATATGAAAGTAGTTTTTGTATGCGGTATGGGCGCAGCCGGTTGCTCTGCGCCACGGGTGACCCGGCGTGACGGCGGATGCCCCTGATTCGTTCTGAAGCGTGTCCGGCCCGGTGCGAAAACGCGGCGCCGTTCAATAGGCCATGTAAACGGTGCGCTTCTGCATGTAGCCTTCCAGCCCGTGCGTGCCGTCCTCGCCGCCGAGCCCGCTCAGCTTGTGGCCGTTGTGATAGCCGTTGACATAGCCGACGATCCCCTTGTTCAGGAAAACCGTGCCGGTCTCGATCCGCTTTATGGCGTCCATGAACACCGATGGATTTCTTGTCCACAGATAGGCCGACAGGCCATCCGGCCGCGCATTGGCGATGGAGAGCGCTTCCTCGTAATCGCCAACCCGGACGATCGGCAGGACCGGTCCGAAAATCTCGTCGGCGACGGCCTCGCTCGAGGGCCTGGCGTTGAGCAGAACGGTCGGCTCATACCAGTGCCCCCTTTCAAAGGCGCCTGTTCCCCGCCGTCCGCCGGTGGCGAGTTCGGCGCCCTCGGCAAGGCTCGCCTGAACCAACCTGTCCGTGCGTTCGAGCGATGCCGCAGTGGTCACCGGCCCCATGCCGGCGTTGTGCATCGGATCCCCGAGCCTGACGTCGGCCACCCGCTTGAGCAGTTTTTCCGTAAACTCGTCGGCGACGCTGTCTTCGACGAGCACGCTTTCATTGCAGATGCACACCTGCCCGGCATTGGCGAAACGCGCGATGGACGCCGCCTCGGCGGCGGCATCGATATCGGCGTCCTTGAGCACGATGAAGGGCGCATTGCCGCCAAGCTCCAGGGACAGGGCGGCAAGATTATTGGCGGCCGATGCCGCGATCGCCTTGCCGGCCCGGATCGAGCCGGTCACCGAGATCATGCGCGTATAGGGGCTTTCGACAAGCGCCCGCCCCAGTTGCGGACCGGTTCCGGTGACCAGATTGACGACTCCCTTCGGCAGGCCGGCCTGTTCGACGATGCGGCAGAATTCGCTGCCGGTCACCGGCGTTGCCTCGTGCGGCTTGAGGATCATGACATTGCCCGTCACCAGGGCCGGGCCCAGCTTGCGGCCGATCAGCGCCAGCGGGTAGTTATAGGCGCAGATACCCAGCGTGACGCCATAGGGAACGCGGAAGATGAAAACCTGCTCGCCGGCCGCGTCCGCCGGCAGGATTTCGCCCTGCAGCCGCCGGGCGGCCTCGGCCGCATAGGTCATGTAGCGGATCGTGTCATCGACCTCGAAGCCGGCTTCCGCCAGCGTCTTGCCCTGTTCCATCACCAGCAGGCGGGCGAAATGATCGCGTTCCTTTTTCAGGCCGTCGCATATCCGGTACAGATAGTCGGCGCGTTCGACGGGCGGCAGCATCGCCCAGTCGCGGCGCGCCTTCTCGGCCGATTCCAGAGCCCGGCCGGCTTCTTCGAGCCCGCAGGCGGGCACCTCGGCGAAGATCTCGCCGGTCGCCGGGTTTTCGACCGGGATCGTGTCGCCGCCCGCCGCCTCGACCCATTCGCCGTCGATGAAACATTTGTGCAAATTCACCATTTTCTCCACCTCCTCATGCGGTTTGCCCGTCCGTTTTCGACGGCTTGCGACTGCCGGCATTCAAGGCACCGGGCAAGACACCGGGCAAGACAACACGCTTCATCCTATCATGTCGCCCGATAACCTATACAAAAATAACTTTCATATGTGCAATCTATATGTTACTCCGATAGCGATTGGGAGGTCGACAAGCGGGCATGTCGCGCTTGGGTCCTCGCAAGTTGGTGCATGTGAAAACGCTGAAACCTCAGGGAGGGTAAGATGATCAAGGTGCTTGGCACCCTGTTGCACGTTGCAACGGCCGCTTCGCTGCTGACGCTGGCCGGATTTGCCGCGCAGGCGGCCGATTATGAGTTGAAACTCGGCCATGTGACATCGGACAAGGAGCCGGTCCATCAGGCGATGGAAGAGTTTGTGAAAAACGTTGCCGAGCGCAGCGGGGGCCGTGTCGAGATCACGATTTTCCCGAACGGAACGCTCGGGACAAATCCCGAAGTCTATGAACAGGTTCGTGCCGGCGCGCCCGTCATGACGGTTTCCGATCCGGGCTATCTCAGCGATTTTGTCGCGGATTTCGGCGTGCTGGGCGGGCCGTATCTCATGGCCGATCCGCGGGATTTTTCCAAAATCGTCGAGTCGGACCTTTATGCCGGCATGACGGACCGGCTGCGCAACGAAGCCGGGCTTGAACTGCTTGCGCTCAACTGGCTCTTCGGGTCGCGTCACATGCTGTCGGACAAGGCCATCAAATCGCCGGCCGATACGCAAGGCATGACCTTCCGCACGCCGCCGAACATCATGTGGGTGGAGACATTCAATGCCATGGGCGCCCGCCCGACGCAGTTGCCCTGGACCGAAGTCTATTCGGGCCTGTCGACGGGTGTTGTGGAGGGCGCCGAAGCGCCGCTGCCCTCGATCCACGGGGCCAAGCTGCACGAGGTCAAGAAGACCATCTCGCTGACCGGCCACTTCAAGGGCTTTACCGGCCTCGTGATGAATGCCGATTATTTTGCCTCTCTTCCGCAGGACATCCAGGATATCCTCTCGGAAGAGGCAGTGAATGCCGGCGTGTTCATGACCGATCTGATGCTCAACTCGGAAGAGGAATGGATCAGGAAACTGGAAGCCGAAGGCGTCCGGTTCAACCGTGACGTCGACATCGAAGCGTTCCAGGAAGCGACCGCATCCGTCTACCGTCAATTCCCCGACTGGTCGGACGGGCTCCATGAGGAAGTGCGGTCAATTCTGGACAATTGACGCTGCGCCCGCTGCGGCCGCGCCCCGGCCGCAGCGGTTGTTTGTGAAGGTGGATGATGAAGCGCATATTCTCGGCCATCGGCAATGTCGAGGCCATCCTGTCCTATACGCCGCTTGCCGCGCTGCTGTCCGCCGTCCTGTGGGGTGTCCTGACCCGCTATATCACTGAAAAGCCGGCTGTCTGGACGACCGAACTGTCCGGCATGCTGTTCACATGGGTTGCCTTCATCGGCGCGGCGACGGCTTTCCGCGAGGGCCGCCACATCCAGGTGACGCTGCTGGTCGACATCATGCCGCCATGGCTGGCGAAGCCGGTTCGCCTGGTGGCGCAGCTCCTCATCATCGTGTTCCTGGTCTATGTGACCTATCTCAGCTATGTGATGATGACGAAGGGCGCGACGCGCAATTCGCCCGTCATGCGCATTCCCTTCTTCTGGGTCTATCTGGCGACCTTCCTGTCATTTGCGGCGATGTCGGTGACATCCGTCTGCCGGCTGGTCGGGGCGATCCCCGAACCGGCCGGGCCTCATGGCGATGAGGTCCTGTGATGGATCTGCTTCCGGTCTTCGTCCTGCTTTTGACGATCGCCATCGGCATTCCGGTTGGCTTTGCCATTGGCATGGCGGGTCTTGTGTTCTTCCTGTTTTCGGCCGGCATGCCGCCCGAACTCTACGTCCAGCGCATCGTCGCCGTCACCCATTCCTTCCCGCTGCTTGCGATACCGCTGTTCGTGATGACCGGGATCGTCATGAATTT
Organism: Rhizobiaceae bacterium; assembly: GCA_028279875.1. Lineage (GTDB taxonomy): Bacteria > Pseudomonadota > Alphaproteobacteria > Rhizobiales > Rhizobiaceae > Hoeflea_A. Next base: position 87,725 of record JANQMU010000013.1, on the reverse strand, counting down.
TGCCGGCATCACCCGCCGGATGATGGGTTTTGCTGAAGCGATGACCGGCCATTGGCGCGGCGGGCTGGCGCAGGTCAATGTTCTTCTGTCGACGCTGCTTGGCGGCGTTTCCGGATCGGCGAATGCCGATGCCGCCATGCAAGCCAAGGTGCTCGTTCCGCAGATGAGCAAACGCGGCTATGATCTGGGGTTCTCATCGGCCATCACCGCCGCGTCATCGATCATCAGCGTCATCATCCCGCCGGGCATCGGCCTCATCCTCTACGGTTTCATGGGCGACGTCTCTATCGGGCGCCTGTTTCTGGCCGGAATCGTGCCGGGCATCCTGCTGTGCATCGCACTCATGCTGACGGTGGCGTTTCTGGCGCGACGTCATCGCTGGAAGCCGGCGCTCGACAGACCCACCAGCGGCCGGGCGCGTCTGGCGGCGCTCTACAGCGCCGGTCTCGCCCTGATGGTGCCCGTCGGCATCGTTGTCGGGATTCGCTTCGGCTATTTCACCCCGACCGAGGCGGGCGCGATGGCGGTGCTTTTCGCGACTGTGGTCGGCATCCTCTACGGAGAGCTCCGGCCGCGCCACCTTCGCCCGATCCTGGCGCAAACAACGCAGGCGACGGCGATCATCATGCTGGTGATCTGCACCGCCAATGCCTTCGGCTTCTATATGACCTGGGAGCGAATCCCCGAAGCGGTGGCGCAGATGATGCTGACGCTCACACAAAATCCCTATCTGCTGCTGTTGCTGATCAATCTTCTGCTGATCCTGTGCGGCATGTTCCTGGAGGGCTCGGCGGCGCTGATCCTGCTGACGCCGATCCTCGTTCCGGTGATCGGTGAAGTCGGCATCGATCCGGTCCATTTCGGCATCGTCATGGTCCTCAACCTGACGATTGCGGGCGTCACGCCGCCGCTGGGAACGCTGATGTTCACCACATGCGCGATCACCGGCCTGTCGATCGGCCGGTTTATCCGCGCATCCACCCCGTTTTACATCGTGCTCTTTTCGATGTTGCTGATGCTCACATTCGTTCCGCAGATTTCACTCTGGCTGCCGAATCTTGGTTTTAAGTGAGGGAAACATGTCCGACGACGGTCAAGTCACGCTGGAGAAAAACGGGGCGGTTGCTGAAATCGTGCTCGACCGTCCGGACAAGCACAATGCGCTGACGCCGGTCATGTATCGCCAGCTCGGGGCGTGCTGCGCCCAGGCCGATGCCGACAGTTCCGTTCACGTCGTTGTCATTCGCGGCGCCGGCGAAAGGGCGTTTTGCGCCGGTTCGGATGTCGCCGCCCTCGACAATTACAAGGATTTCTGGGAGTGGAGAAATCGCTATGATTACATCCCTCCCATCCGCAACCTGCGCAAGCCGACGATCGCGGCCATCAAGGGATGGGCTCTTGGCGGCGGGCTCGAGATTGCGCTGGCCTGCGACCTGCGCGTCGTCAGCCGTTCGGCCGTCTTTTCCGCGCCGGAGGTCACGCTCGGCTGGAACGGGGCTGGTGGCGCCGCGCAGCATCTGACCCGGATGTGCGGCTATGGCGTCGCCATGAAACTGCTGCTGACCGGCGAGCGGTTCGATGCCGAGGAGGCCAACCGTCTCGGCATCGTCGAATATTTCGTCGAGGTCGGCGAGGAAGTGGCGCGGGCGCGCGAGGCGGCCCTGGAAATCGCCGATCACTCGACCGTTGCGACACAGGCGGTCAAGGCGGCCGTCAGATCGGCGATGGATATGCCCGTCGCCCAGGGTCTTCAATATGAGAACGAGTTGATGTCGCTCTGCTTCGCCAAGGTCGAGTGCAATCGCTTGTTGAGCGGTGCCGGCAAATCGGAGTAAAACGAGCCGCATGACAAAAAGCCCCGCCAAAAAGGCTGCGGCGTCGAAGCCGAAAGAAAAAGCCGCCGTTCCATCGGTCGAGAAGGCGCTTGAAGTGCTGGAGTTCCTGTCGGACTGCAAGGAAGGGGCGACGATGAATGAACTCGTCGACGGCCTTGGCCGGTCGATGGGCGAATTGTATCGGCTGGTCGTCTATCTGACCGAACAGAAATATCTCGCATTCGACAAGGTCTCGAGCCGCTATTCCCTGACATTGCGCCTGTTCGAGCTTTCCCACCGCCACAACCCGACGGAGCAGATGATCGGCAATGCCGTCCCGCTGATGGAGCGGTTTGCGGCGCTGACCGATCAGTCCTGTCATCTGGGTGTGCTCAATCGCGCGAATATCCTCATTCTCGCCTCGATCGCCAGCCCGAGACCGGCCGGCTATTCCGTTCGCACCGGCGCCATCTTTCCCGTCGAGGCAACGAGCACCGGCAATGTGATTGTCGCCTTTTCCGGCGAGGAGGCGCGGCAGCGGTTTCTCAAGCGCATGCCGGCGCGCCGGCGCTCAAAGGCCGGTGACCGCCTGTCGCATATCGCCGAACTCGGCTATGAGGACCTTGAAAGCGAGATCGTGGCCGGCGTTCGAAATCTGAGCGTGCCGGTGTTCGACGTTCGCGGCGTCGTCGCGGCCATGACCTGCGGTTATATCGAGCAGAGGCCGCGGTCGGCGGACCCGGAGGAGACGCTGGCGATCCTGCGCAACATCGCTTCAGAGCTTTCCCATTCGCTCGGATATGCAGCCATGCAGACGGGCTCCTAGCCTGAAACGCCGGCGCGCGGCACCGGCATATCAAAATCTTCTCCTTTTGCTGCGGTTGTGATAGTCAAAGGCCAATCTGACGCCTATGAGGGACCTATGCAGGGATTGGCTGCCGGCTGGTATCAGACAGCGTTTTCGTGGAAATTCCTGATCGTCTACCTGTTCATGGGGTCGGCCCTGTGGGTGCATCTGCGCGGCCGCGTGCGCCATAAATTCCTTCGCCAGCTCACCGATCACTCGACCTTCCTCGCCCCCATCAACGCCCTGATCTATCTGACATCGGGCGTTCCCAATCGTCCCTATCTCGACATGGCCGGCTTTCCGAGCCTGCAGGTGCTGCGGGACAATTGGCAGGTCATCCGGGACGAAGCCGCCGCTCTCTATGAGGAAGGCCGGGTCAAGGCCTCGGACCGCTATGACGATGCCGGGTTCAATTCGTTCTTTCGCACCGGATGGACGCGTTTTTATCTCAAATGGTATGGCGAAACGCTGTCGAGCGCGCAAGCGGCCTGTCCGAAGACCCTGGCGCTGCTCGAGCAGGTGGACGGTCTCAAGGCGGCGATGTTCACCATGCTGCCGCCCGGTGCGCGGCTGGTGCGGCACCGCGATCCCTATGCCGGGTCCGTCCGCTATCATCTCGGCCTGATGACGCCGAATGACGATCGCTGTTTCATCGATGTCGACGGCGAGCGCTACAGCTGGCGCGACGGCGAGGATGTCGTCTTCGACGAGACCTATATCCATTTCGCCGAGAACGAGACCGATCAGGACCGGCTGATCCTGTTCTGCGATATCCAGCGGCCGATGCTCTTTGGCTGGTCGACCGCGCTCACCAGCTATCTCGGAACCAAGATCATGGCCCTGTCGGCAACCCGCAACGAGCCGGGTGAAAAGGTCGGCTTCATCAACAGGGCGTTCAGCCTGATCTACCCGGTCCGCGTCAAGTTCAAGGCGCTCAAGGCCTATAACCGGCGGCTCTATTACGGCATCAAATATGCCGCCATCGGTCTCGTCATCCTGCTGATTTTGGTGTGAAGTCGGGCCGCCGGGGGCCGGGCTCAGGCGTTGCCAATGCGCAGAACAGGTCGGCATAGGAGGCAAAAGCCAGTCGTGGCATCCGAGAGGCCGCTGCCAGGCTGACCCAACGCAGCTCACTGTGTTCATCACCGAGGTTGACGGGCTCGCCCTCCCATTCATCAACCGCGAACAGGTGAAATGTTACCCGGCTTTCCGGGCCGGCGGGCTGATCGTCAAAGCGATGCAGAAAGGACGACGACCTGGCCAGAATTCCAATCTCCTCGGACAGTTCCCGCGACAGGGCCTGCTCGATTGTCTCGCCTGCTTCAACATGTCCTCCGGGAAAACTCCATGTGTTGGGATAGGTGCGACGCGCTGTAGAACGGTGTGCCAGCAAGACATGCTGATCGCGGAGCAATAGGCCGTTCACAATATCCGCCATGGGCAGGGATCCGACATTCAACACAGCGTGCAATGGGCGCAAGCATATCAAACAGACGCTCTGATGACGATGCGGTCGGGAGCGGGCGGCGCCGGCGCCACCGGCAGCTTGGCCGCTGACGGCCCGGGACATCCGGCGGGAACCGTCGTGCGCCATGATTTCAAACGCTTGTCGTCTCCTTGAAATTTCCTTGACGGGCGGGGCAGTCGCGCTGCCCCGCCGTGTTCGCCGGCGGTCAATGCTGCATGCCGCTTCCGCCGATCGCGACGATGTTGAAGGGAAGGCCCTCGACCTCGATCGCGCTCTTTTCGTCAAAACTCTCCGCATCGAGAAGCCGAACCAGCTGTTGATTCGGATCGGTCACGGCGATGATGTCGCCCATCACCGCCAAGCGCGGCCGCGGGTCGCGCCAGTGGCCGTCCTTGCTGTAGGGTTCGGTGATCCGCACTGACCGGACGATCTTGCCGCTCAGCACATCGAGGGCATGCAGTTGCCCGTCTTCGGTGAAGACATAGGCGATCTTCACGCGCTGCGGGTCGAGCGCGAAATCCACCCGCCGCACCGGCAGCTCGACAAGGTGAAAGGGTGTTTCGGAGGCCGGGTCGATCAGGACGAGTTTGTCGGCGCCGTAATTGCCGATAAAGAACTGCATCGCCTTGCCGCCCAGCAACTGACCCACGCGGCCTTCCGGCAGATCCGGCCCGTAGGCCAGCATGTCGACCTTCGGCGGATTGTCACCATCGGGCCGGACCGTCAGCACGCCTTCCTTGCAGCCGAAAGCCACGATGCCGGCCGATTGGGCCTTGCCATGCAGGCCCGTGCAGGTGGCAATATCCCCGACCTGTTTGCCGTCTTCATCAACAATCCTCAATCCCAGCCGCGGCGGCAGTGCGTCCGGCTTGGTTTCAGCATCCATATTCGGTTCCGATATCAGGAAATAGCGGCCCATCGGAGCTGCAATGCCGTGATGGGGCGCTGTGGCGCGGACCGTTTCGAAGGTGGTGTCGTCTTTCAGCAGCCTGGTTTCGCTGAAAATACGTGCCTCGCCTTCCCGGTCGAAATACTGGACCATGCTGTCACCGTCGGCGACAACGTGGATCGGGCGTGCGCCCCGCAGCGTCACCGGCAATAGTTCGGCCGCTTCGACGTCGATGTCGGCGTGTCCGCCATGATCGGTCTTGGCGATGCCGCTTTTGAGCACGTGGACGATGTCATGATCCATCTGGACGGCAAACATTGTCTCACCGCTTTGGCTCGGGACCAGATGGGTGACATAGCCGGACGTCTCGAAACCGCCGAGGGTCCGGCCTTTCGACGGATCGACCACTGTCACCTTGGGCGCCTGCTGATCCGTCACGAAAAGACGCCAGATCTCATGCGATTCGTCCGCAGCGGCCGCGGGATTCAGTCCGACCGACAGGACGGCGAGCACAATGCCCCCGGTTGTGCCGGGGGCACAGGGTAATTTCCACATGGAAGTCTCCAATCAAAATGTAATGTTATAGCATTACATGCGTATCCGGATTTTCCCGTTTTGTCGAGCCTTCCGGTCCTTCTGCGGGCGCGTTGTCAGCAACCGCTTTTCAAGCAGTCAGTCACGGGATCATCAGCCCAGACCTGAACCTCGATATATTTTTCGAATGTCCGCTTGTGATAGTCCGCGTAATCCTCACCCGCGCCGCCATCCGGCATGCCATAGCGAGCCGTCACATCCGCAAGTTCGTCCAGCAGGAAAACCTTTTCGTGGTACGGCCGGAGCGGTTCAGGCGGCAGCCCGTATTGCGGCCCGAGCCGCATGGAAACGAAGCTGTCCGGATAGGTGAAACTCACAAGCGCCCGCGGCAGCGAACGCCAATCGAGCCTTACGGCCGCAGGATCGGGATAGAGACCGGCGAACCACGCACACTCGCCAAGGACAAAATAATGCGGCGACTGCCTCCGCGGCCTGCCGCCGCGTGCGATGAACAAGTCGCGCAATTTGGCTTCCGTTCGCCGCCGCAGCTCCATATAGGCCGCGCCGAACACCCGTCGGAAGGCAGGGTTCTTGGCTTTCCGATCTTTCAGCTTTTCAAGGACAATGGCCAGTTGCTTGGCATCCAGATCGCTGAGATTCCGGAACGGGCCGTCCGAGCGCGAATAATAGTGGGTGATTTCATTCGGCAGGGTCATTGAGCGGTCTGTATGGATATGTCGTGTGCTTTGTCGAACCCGGCCCGATCGGCTCCGGGAACCTCCTGACTTCAGGCCGGAAAGGGGCTGTCAGGCAAGCTTTTGCGTTGTCGGAACTACGGATCCACCTGTGCCAGAGTGTCCGCTCTTTCGATCGCTGCAACCAATGAATTGTCAGAGACCTTCGTGTAGATTTCCGTGGTCGAAATGCTGGCATGACCCAACAGGCGCTGAACGATCCTGATATCGACACCCTCTTCGATGAGCAGGGTTGCGGCAGAATGCCTGAAACGGTGAGGAGTGAGATGGGGCGCGATCTGAAGCGATTTCGACAATGTCCGCAGTCGCTTCCTGAATGCCGCCGCCGTCAGTTGGTCGCCCCGCGCGTTGAGGAAAAGATGGGCGCCTGGGCCTGCCGCTTCGCTCCGTTTCTCGAAGTAGCACCTGAAGTCGCAGAGCAGTCGGGCATTGGCCACATAGACCGTTCTTTCCCTGTTGCCTTTGCCGCGAACTCTGATTTTCGAGCAGGCACCGGACACGTCACGCAGCTTGAGGTTGGTGATCTCGCTGATCCGCATTCCCGTCACAACGAGCAATCTGGCGACCAATCCCGTCACTTGATCGGAGTGCACCGGACCACTGAAGACAAGGCGTTCGGGGTCCAGCTCCATAAGATGCTTTGCTGCACGGAACAGCGTGGTGAGGGTGGGGCGGTCCACCGGCCTCGGCAGTCGCTGCGGCACCTTGAGGTCCAGACGCAACCCGGCAAAGGGCGATATGGTACCCGCAGCTTCTGCCTCCAGCCATTTGTAGTAGGAGCGAAGGGTCACGAACCGCCTCCGTATCGTAGCCGGGCTGGCCTTTGAAATTTCCCGAAGATGCTGATGATACTGAATGAGTAGTTCAGGTGTCACGCTTTCCGTGTCGCCCTTGGTCCGGAGGAACATCCGGAAAGTGTTCAGGTCCTGCCAATAGGCCCTTAGCGAATGATCGCTGAGGCCCAATTGTTCGCGGCAGTAGGTTTGAAACTTCAAAATTTCGATTGTGATCATTGTGTCCCCAACGCGTTGAATGAGATCCACAATGATGTGGCAGATAAGGAATAAGTAATTGTATCAATGAGTTGAAATGGGAGTGTTCATTATCGAATACGCGATACGAGAGCGGTCGCAGAAAGCAGGAATTAAAACCACGCGAAGCTTGCATTTTATACCGCACTCGCCGTTTAATCGTGGGAGATCGATTTCTTGAAAGTGACGATAACTCGGAATTATCTGGATGGGAGATCAAAGAGAAAATCTTACTCGTACGTCTAAATACCGTTCCCCAAGTTCCCTCACGAGGCCAATAGTTAAGTCTATTTTTCGGCGAAGCATCAGGCATGGCTGCGTTAGACTGCAGTTTGATAATGAGCACCTAGATGTCGGTTCCGGAGAACCAAGATGCGTGATTGAGCCACCCAACCTAAACCGCCTCTTGCGGTTACTTCTGAGACCTGACCTAAAGGTCGCTGATCACTATGTGCATGGATTTTGGAACTGCGAACGAACGAAGCTTTACAGATTTCTCGAACTACTTTTTGAAAACAAAGACACATTTTTTTGGCGATACTTCAACTATTTGAATGGCCGCAGCCCGATACGAGATCTTTTAGCATACCGGCTCTTTCCGAGCCTAATTAACCGAAAAACCGCCAATCACTACAGCTCCAACACAGAATTTATGAAAGTGGTTCTCGGCGAGACGCTACTATACACGTGTGCATTCTATGAAGACGACAACGACACACTGGAAGAAGCTCAGCTCAATAAAATTCGAAAAGTAGCAGAGAGACTAAAACTCAAAGCAACTGACAATGTCCTTGAACTTGGATGTGGATGGGGAAATGCTGCGCAATTCGTCAGCAAACAATATGGCTGTCATGTGACTGGAGTGAACCTAACGAAAGCTCAAGTCGACTATGCGGAAAGGCATAAAAATGACTTAGTCGATTTTGTGCACTCTAGCGTTTCGGGCTTCTCGCCCAACAGATACTACTCGAAAATCTATTCGATAGGCATGCTTGAACATATTGGGGTTACGCAATTTGATAGCTTTTTTTCAAAAGTTCACGGCCTCTTGGATGAAAAAGGTACCGCGCTAATTCATTGCATTGTACGAGAAAAACCCGGCAGTACCAATGCATGGATCGATCGAATGATATTCCCAGGTGGGTATATTCCTAGGGTCTCTGAGATTGTTAATTCGGTTGAAGGTAACGGCCTCTCGATAAAGGCAATTCACATCCACGAAAAAAGCAATTATTTCCGTACACTAGATGCTTGGCGAAGTAACTTTTATGACAATGAGCCAAATCTAAGAAATTTGTTTTCTGATGAGCTTACAGAAGATGAAACGGAGTATCTAATGAGGATGTGGGACTTCTATCTTACTGTTAGTCAGCTGTGTTTTTCGCCGCAGTTCGGACAATATCAAAATGTTCAAATCATCCTTGAAAAGAGTTGAGTAGCGCTTTCCCAGTGTCATATAGCATGGATATCAAAATACCATTGAACACCAAGACCAGTGCTGCGTTGCAATATCCAAAACTCCCATCGGGCTGAAATTGAAAAGGACTAATAGAGTTCATTTCAAGATATTTCTTACAAAATTCGTCTATGCCTACGAATATGAGTGCCTTTTTGACATAGTAAGATACTGTCAAAAAAATCCGGTACAAAAACAAAACAGATATCATTGCAATGGTTGGGAAAAAGACTGTGCCAGTGATGATCAGTTGACCTGGAAACAATTGACCGATTGTTGTGTTGGCTTCCACGTTTCCAACCAATGCATAGGGCCAAAAAACGAGATCGAAGAATGTGGCAAACAAATTACCAGTAAATTCAATATTGTTTTCTGCACGCTTCACATACCAGAGAAAGCAAGAAGCAATTTGGTTTGGAACAAAGAAAATAGTCGCCAGAAAAAAATCGAAAGCGCCATAGAAAAACACGCGCCCGGTTTTTGTAATTTTCTCTAGATTATAGAATGTAAAGTAAATTGATAGAGTATCGGCGATAGCATTCAACCCTATATAACATAGAAGATAAAATATAGCGTTCAGATTATTGCGGTCATAATTGTAGAAAACCAACGCACTGCCTTCAAAATAAACAGGCCGGGTGAGAAGAATGCCGAAGGTTATATAGATCGAGTAAAAGATCAAAAACCTGCGAAAAACATAATACCAGTTGGATGCGAGCCAAGCACTATCCACCTCGTGCATTGGGGTGCGTTCTCTTTTGTCTCCGCGATATCCAATCACATAGATGATGAAGCTCCTGAAGTAGGTTGCCATTTGTGGAATTAACTTGTCGGTAGTGCCATTGCTGAGCATCTCATCCTGGCTTCTCAAAGCTCGGAAAAGTTGGAGCGAATATCGCATTGCTATCAACAACACGAGAACGAATATCACTCGGATCACCACCATGACTCCGTCGTAGACATTGTAATGATAAAGTCCTGTAAGCATAATTCCGAGTTATCGTTACGGAAGAATCGGAATCCGCGGGATGACGTTATCTTCTTTGTGGAGGCCGGAACTGCACACCTCGTTGCTGCTTCCCACGATGAATCGGGAACCCGGTCACGGCATTCCGCAGATGCAAACGACCTTTGGAATCCGAACAGATGTGCTGGACGTCACTACGCCCGCCAGCCGGCTAACCCAACCAGCGTGACCCCGCCCCCAAGCATCACCCCGCCTCAGGCGTTGCCCGTCGGCCTCAGCGGCTGGAAGAACGGGATGATGATGCGGTAGGGGGCGAGCAGGGAGAGGGCGACCAGGAGCTTGACCGCGAGGTCGCCGACGGCCAGGGAGACCCAGCGCGGGGCTTCGGTGGCAAACAGGCCGAGGAAGGGGATGGTCTCGATGAAGAAATCGTCGTTGGGGCCGAGGATCGCCAAGCTGGCGGAGAAGGCCAGCGAGAAGAACAGCAGTGTGTCGAGGACCGAGCCGAGAACCGACGAGACCAGCGGCGGGCGCCACCAATGGGCGTGGCGCAGGCGGTGGAAGATTGAAACGTCGAGGAGTTGGGCGACGAGAAAGGCCGAGCCGGAGGCGATCGCGATGCGCGGCGAGGCGGCGTAGACCGAGATGGCGACGGCGAGGATGAAGCCGGCGATCACGACGATCCGGGCCCGTGCCGGACCGAAGGTCCGGTTGCACAGATCCGTCACAAGGAAGGCGACGGGATAGGTGAAGGCGCCCCAGGTCAGCAGATCCTCGAGGATCAGCGGGCCGAGATCATAGCGCACCGGGAATTGCACGAGGACGTTCGAGGCGACCACGACCGCCGCCATCATGATGAGGAAGGGGAGCAACTGCCGCATCGTCGGCACATGGTCAGTCAGATAGGTCTTGAGCATTTTTTTATCCTGGGTGATGCCACCAGCATGAGGAACACGGGCCGGGATCAGTGGCCTGTGAGATGTCGGTATCGAAAGCCGCCGCTATCAGGCGGTTGTTTCGGCCAGCTTCTTGGTGATCTGCCGCTTCAGCAGGCGGGCGCGCATCGACAGGTCCTTCTCGCTGGCTTTCAGCAGAAAGGCGTCGAGGCCGCCGCGATGTTCGACTGTGCGCAGCGCCGCGGCGCTGACGCGCAGGCGGAAGCGCTGGCCGAGGGCGTCCGAAATCAGCGTGACGTTGCACAGATTCGGCAGGAATTTGCGGCGCGTCTTGTTGTTCGCATGGCTGACATTGTTGCCCGACTGGACAGCCTTGGCGGTCAATTCGCAACTGCGGGACATGGTTTTCACCTTCGGTCTTGGGCCAATTGCCATACGGGTCCGGTGCCGTGCGCCGACCGCAGCTTTCTGGCCTGTCATTGGAAAGTCGCGGTTCTATAGTCGCCGCCGGGACGCCCGTCAAGTGAAAGCCTGCTTTCAGGCCTGCGGAATGATATCGCACTGAATTGCCATTGCCGGCGGAACGTTGCAAAACGTCCAATGAAGGGTGCGATCTCAAAACCGGGCGGAAAGACAGATGCGGGCGACACTGATCGGGTTCAGCGCAATCGTCATGTGGTCGCTGCTGGCGCTGCTGACGGCTTCGTCGGGAAAGGTGCCGCCGTTCCAGCTTGCCGCCATGTGTTTTGCTATCGGCACGGCCGTCGGGCTGGTGCCGCTGCTGTTCAATCCCGCCCGGCTGAAACATCTGCGCCAGCCGCCAAAGGTCTGGCTGCTCGGCGTGATCGGCCTGTTCGGCTATCACTTCTTCTATTTCACCGCCCTGCGTAACGCGCCGGCCATCGAAGCCGGGCTGATCGCCTATCTGTGGCCGCTGCTGATCGTCGTCGGATCGGCCCTGCTGCCTGGCGAAAGGCTCGGGTGGCAGCATGTCGTCGGGGCGCTGGCCGGCCTTTTCGGCACCGTGCTGATCGTCTTGGGCAAGGGGCTTGCCTTCGACGACCGCTTTGCGCTCGGCTATGGCGCGGCGCTGCTTTGCGCCTTTACCTGGTCTGCCTATTCGCTGTTGTCTCGGCGCTTCGGTGCGGTGCCGACCGATGTGGTCGCCGGCTTCTGCGCAGCGACGGCGGTGCTGTCACTGCTTTGCCATCTCGGCCTCGAGGACACCGTGTGGCCGCAGGGACCCGGCGAGTGGCTGGCGGTGGCCGGTCTCGGCCTGCTGCCCGTCGGCGCTGCCTTCTATGCCTGGGATTACGGCGTCAAGCACGGCAATATCCAGGTTCTCGGCGCCACCAGCTATGCGGCGCCGCTGCTGTCGACCCTGCTGTTGATCGCCGCCGGTGCGGGCGAAGCCGACTGGCGCATCCTGCTGGCCTGCGGCCTGATCGTCGGCGGGGCAGCGCTGGCGGCCAAGGATTTGATCCTGGCGCGGTCAAACCGGACGAAGGAAGCGTGAGGCATGCCGCGGATTTTCGAATATAGCGTCGACTCGCCGCAATTGGGCACCCTTGTGCTATCCTTCGCCGCCGCGTTCCTCTCCGGTTTTCTAGCGAGCGCGCCGCCTTCGGCGCGGCGAACCGGTGCGCGGGTGCTGTCGGTCGCGCTGCTGGCGGTTTTGTCACAAATTGTCGGCGGGCCGCTCCTGCTGACGGGAGCCCTGCTGGTCTTTGCCGCCGGCGATGCGCTGCTGGCCCAGGATGACGATCGCGCGTCGCAGCTCGGGCTGGCCGTGTTTTTCGCCGGGTATCTGGGATATGCGGTGCTTTTCCTTCGCGGCGCGGAAGCCGGGCTCTATCTGGCGCAGCCCTGGCGGATCGTCATCGCCCTGCTGTTGCCGCTGGCGGTCTGGCCGGCCATGCGTAGCGCGATCGCCGTTGCCGGCCCGTTTCGCCTTCCGGTCATGGCTTCATTGGCGCTTTCGCCGGTTCCGACCCTTGTGGCGTTGGGAACGGTGCTGCCCGGCCTGATTGCGGGGTCCATTTTGCTGGTGACCTTCGCGGTGTTCCTCGCCCTGCGTTTCGGGCCGGCTGCAGGGCAGCCGCAATGGCGGACCACTGTCGGGTGGATCATCTATTACGCCGGACATCTCCTCATCACGCTGTCGGCGCTGGCACTGCTTTAGAAACTGTCCTTGCGGCGGCGGATCTCGGCGAACACGGCTTCGTCGCACTCATCCTCCATTTCGAGCAGTTGGCGGATTTGCGGATCGCCGGTGCGCAGGAACGGGTTGGTGACCTTTTCCAGGCCGATGCTGGTCGGCAGGGTCGGTTTGCCGGTGGCCCTCAGGCCGTAAACATCGGTGGCGCGCTGCACCAATTGCTGGTTGCCCGGGTCGATGGTCAGCGCGAAGCGGGCATTGGCCTCGGTATATTCATGGCCGCAATAGACCACTGTGTCGTCCGGGAGCGCCGCCAGTTTCTGCAGCGACTGGTGCATCTGCGCCGGCGTGCCCTCGAAAATCCGGCCGCAGCCAAGGGCAAACAGCGTGTCGGCGGTGAACGCCGTTTCGGCGTCGGGCAGGTAGTAGCAGATATGGCCGAGCGTGTGGCCGGGTGTCGCGATGACCTCGACATCATAGTCCTGAAAGCGGAACCGGTCGCCGCCGCCGACCGCCTCGTCGAGGCCGGGGATTTTGTCCGCCTCGTCCCGGGGACCGGTGATCTTCACGCCGAATTTCTTCTTCAGCGCCAGATTGGCCTCGACATGATCGGCGTGGTGGTGGGTCACGAATATGTCGGTGAGCTGCCAGCCGCGGTCTTCGAGCACGTCGAGGATCGGGTTTTCCTCCGGTGCGTCGATGGAGGCGGTGGCGCCGGTCGCGGTGTCGTGGATGAGGACGCCGAAATTGTCGGTTCGGCAGGAAAATTGTTCGATCTGCAATGTCGTCACGGCAGCCTCCCGGGTTTTGGACCAGCCTACAGCAAGATGGCGCGCGGCGAAACGGATTTGCCGGTCGCCTTCGAACGGTTTCAATTCCGCCGCACACGGCCTAGATAGATTGCATGCACACGGACGTCGTCGATCTGCGGCAATTCTACCACACGCGCCTCGGCGCGCTGGCCCAGCAATCCATCACCATGGCGCTGTCGTCGGTATGGACGTCGCTGCCGGCCGAGCGGCTGATGGGGCTCGGTTACGCCGTGCCCTATCTCGACCGGTTCCGAGCCGATGCGGAGCGGACGATCGCCTTCATGCCGGCGGCTCAGGGGGCGGTGAACTGGCCAGTTCAGGAGCCTTCGGCGACGGCGCTGGTGTTCGATGAGGAACTGCCGCTCGCCGATGCGGCGATCGACCGGGCGCTGATGATCCATGCGCTGGAATATGCCGAGAATCCGCGCGAAACCCTGATGGAGGCCTGGCGCGTGCTGGCGCCGGGCGGGCGGCTGGTGATCGCCGTGCCCAACCGCCGGGGTGTCTGGGCGCGGCTCGACCACACGCCCTTCGGCTCCGGCACGCCCTATTCGCGCAACCAGTTGACCGGGCTGCTGCGCGAGGCGAATTTCACACCAGGCGCATTTGCCGAGGCGCTGCTGTTTCCGCCGTCTAAGCGCAAGACGGCGCAGGGCATGGCCAGCACGCTGGAACGTCTCGGCCGGCGCTATTGGCCGTTCCTGGCCGGTGTGGTGATCGTCGAGGCGCAGAAGCGGCTCTATCAGGGATTGCCGGTCGCCGAGCGGGCCTCGCGGCGCGTCTTCGTGCCGGTGCTGGCGCCGCAGGGCGCATCGCGCGCGACGCGCAGTTCAGAGCCCATTCGGGAATTAACGACTGGGCTCTCAGTCTGATCGGATATCTATTCGCCGAGGGAGTCGAGCTTGTCCTGAAGGGCGCTCAACTGTTCCTTGAGTTCCTGCAGGTCCTTGTTTTCCGATTTCGGCTTGTCGCTCTTACCAGAGTTTGCGGCTGCGTCGGCGGCGAAGGGCGAGAACATCTGCATGGCCTGCTGGAACATCTCGGTGTTGCGCCGCACCTGTTCCTCCACCGCCTTCAGCGGCAATTGCATGTTGCGGGCCATCGGCGTGTCGCCGAAGGCCTTGACCACCTGCTCGCGCAACTGGTCCTGCTGCGCCGAAAAGGCGCTCATGGAATGTTCCAGATAGCTGGGAACCAGCATCTGCATCTGATCGCCATAATAGGAGATCAACTGCCGCAGGAAGGAGACCGGCAGCAGTGTGTTGCCGGTTTTCGATTCTTGCTCGAAAATGATCTGGGTGAGCACGGAATGGGTGATGTCGTCGCCGGACTTGGCATCCAGAACGACAAAGTCGTCGCCGTCCTTGACCATCACCGCAAGATCGTCAAGCGTCACATAGCTGCTCGTCCCGGTGTTGTAGAGCCGCCGGTTGGCGTATTTCTTGATGATCGTCTGACCGTCTTTCTTGGCCATTCACTTTACCTCCCTCAAGGCGGCCGCCTCTGGCGCGTGATCCGGTCGCCGCGCGGACATGCGGCCGTCCGGCACCCAAGATGAACACGGGCGCAAAAAAAAGTATAGTATTAATTGCGACCTATTGTGCATTGCGGTGACCCGCCGGGCTCCTGTAAACGGTGGCTGCATGCGTTTGCGAATAGGAGCTATGCTGCATGTGCGTTTGACTTCCAGGGCCGCCTGCTTCACTTTCCGGGCACAGCATTTAAAGGGGCACCACAGCCCAGTATCCTGAACAGAAAACCGAGATTCAGAGAAGACGAATGACAAATCCATCCATCGTAATAGCCAGCGCCGCGCGGACCGCCGTCGGCTCCTTCAACGGCGCTTTCGCCACTATTCCCGCCCATGAACTCGGCGCCGCCGCGATTACCGGGGCCTTGAGCCGCGCCGGCGTCGCGCCCGAGGATGTCGACGAGGTGATCATGGGGCAGATCCTGTCGGCCGGCGAGGGACAGAACCCGGCCCGGCAGGCGGCCATGAAAGCGGGCGTGCCGCAGGAAGCCACGGCCTGGGGCCTCAACCAGCTTTGCGGGTCGGGCCTGCGCGCGGTTGCGGTCGGCATGCAGCAGATCGCCACGGGCGACGCGGCGATCGTCGTTGCCGGCGGCCAGGAATCGATGTCCATGGCGCCGCATTGCGCCAACATGCGCTCCGGCACCAAGATGGGCGACATGAAACTGATCGACACAATGATCAAGGATGGCCTGACGGATGCCTTCTACGGTTACCACATGGGCAACACTGCCGAGAACATCGCCGAGAAATGGCAGCTGACACGCGAAGAGCAGGACAGTTTCGCGGTGCAGTCGCAGAACAAGGCGGAAGCGGCCCAGAAGGCCGGCCGGTTTGCCGACGAGATCGTGCCGTTCACTGTCAAGACGCGAAAAGGCGAAACCGTCGTCGACCAGGACGAATATATCCGCCATGGCGCGTCGATGGAGCAGATGGCCAAATTGCGGCCCGCCTTCTCCAAGGAAGGAACCGTGACGGCGGCCAATGCCTCGGGCATCAATGACGGCGCCGCCGCCGTGGTGCTGATGAGCGAAGAGGAAGCGCAGAAACGGGGCGTGACGCCGATGGCCAAAATCGTCTCCTGGGCGACGGCCGGTGTCGACCCGCAGATCATGGGAACCGGCCCCATCCCGGCGTCCCGCAAGGCGCTCGAAAAGGCCGGCTGGACGACCGACGATCTCGAACTGGTGGAAGCCAATGAGGCCTTTGCGGCGCAAGCTTGCGCCGTCAACAAGGACCTCGGCTGGGACACGGATATCGTCAATGTCAATGGCGGGGCGATCGCCATCGGCCACCCGATCGGCGCGTCGGGCGCGCGCGTCCTCAATACACTGCTGTTCGAGATGCAGCGCCGCGATGTGAAGAAGGGCCTTGCCACGCTGTGCATCGGTGGCGGCATGGGCGTCGCCATGTGCGTTGAGCGCGCATAGCTGAAACATGGAACGGGCGGCAGCGCCGCCCATTGAGCAAAACGGAGAGAAACCCATGAGCAGGGTTGCAATTGTTACCGGTGGAACGCGTGGCATCGGCGCTGCGATTTCCATCGCGCTGAAGGATGCCGGATACAAGGTCGCGGCCAGCTATGCCGGCAATGACGAGAAGGCCAATGCCTTCAAGGCCGAGACCAGCATCGGCGTCCACAAATGGGACGTTGCCGATTACCAGGCCTGTGTCGACGGCATTGCCGCGATCGAAGCCGAACTCGGGCCTGTCGATGTGCTGGTCAACAATGCCGGCATCACCCGCGATGCGATGTTTCACAAAATGACACCGGAAAACTGGAAAGAGGTGATCGACACCAATCTGACCGGGCTGTTCAACATGACCCATCCGATCTGGCCGGGCATGCGCGAGCGCGGTTTCGGCCGGGTCATCAATATCTCGTCGATCAACGGCCAGAAGGGCCAGATGGGGCAGGCCAACTATTCGGCCTCCAAGGCCGGCGATCTCGGCCTGACCAAGACCCTGGCGCAGGAAGGCGCGGCCAAGGGCATCACGGTCAACGCGATCTGCCCCGGCTATATCGGCACGGAAATGGTGCGGGCAGTGCCCGAGAAGGTGCTCAACGAGCGCATCATCCCGCAAATCCCGGTGGGCCGGCTCGGCGAGCCGGAGGAAATCGCCCGCTGTGTCGTCTTCCTGGCGTCGGACGATGCGGGCTTCATCACCGGTTCGACTCTCTCGGCCAATGGCGGACAGTTCTTCGTCTGAGCCGCATCGGCGCTGCAAAGGTTAACGAAACCGCTTCTGAAATGCGTAAAACCGTGGCGGCGCGACACGAAAATAGTGTCGCCACGGAACCGCCGCCGCTAGATCTTGTGTGGACATAAGCAGAACATGGTCAGGTCAGCGATTCGTCGCCGATTCGTTCCGGCTTTGGTCGAATCGTTAACGGGGCCGCGCGTTTTCTCGGGATTCCCGTTAAGGGTTCGTTCAGAATTACCAATGCTTAACAAAAGGTTACGGCTTCCCGCCGTGGTTGGAGAAACTGCTCGTCCAATTCGTTAACGCCGGCCCTGCATTTTCCGTATGGGAGGTTCGGGTGGTTGAAATCGGATTCAGCATCTAGTGGGGCGGCAGCCGGGAATCGGCATATCTGGCCGTGAACAAACCCGGAATCGGCGAGAGTCAGTGATTCGTCGCCGATTCGTTCCATCCCTGTTCCAAATGTTAATTGTGGTGGTGACATCCGTCGTCGGCGACCCCATTTTGTCCTAAAGACTCGAGGCCCCGAACCTGATATCAGCCTGATCCGGTTTCAGCACAACGACCAACGGGAAGACCTTCTTCATTCATGTTGACCTCGCCTTCTCAAAATCAGCCGATGATCTTCAGCGGCCGGGGCGTCGTGGCCGTGCTCGGCCCGACCAATACCGGCAAGACGCATTATGCCATCGAGCGTATGGTCGCGCACAAATCCGGCGTCATCGGACTGCCGCTGCGGCTGCTCGCCCGCGAGGTCTATGGGCGGGTCGTCCAGAAAGCGGGCGTCGAACATGTGGCGCTGGTGACCGGCGAGGAGAAGATCGGTCCGCCCGATGCGCGCTACCGAGTGTGCACGGTCGAAGCGATGCCGCGCGAAACGGATGCCGCTTTCGTGGCGATCGACGAGGTTCAGTTAGCGGCCGATCTGGAACGCGGGCACGTCTTCACCGACCGGCTGCTCCACCTTCGCGGGCGGGAGGAAACGCTGCTGCTCGGCGCTGCGACGATGCGCGGTATCCTGGAGAGCCTGCTGCCGGGGCTGACCGTGGTGGCGCGGCCGCGCCTGTCGCACCTTGCCTATGCGGGGTCGAAGAAAATCACCCGTCTTCCGCGCCGGTCGGCCATCGTCGCCTTTTCCGCCGACGAGGTCTATGCGGTCGCCGAACTGATCCGTCGCCAGCGCGGCGGCGCGGCCGTGGTCCTCGGCGCGCTCAGCCCGCGCACCCGTAATGCGCAGGTCGCGCTCTACCAGGCGGGTGACGTCGAATATCTGGTGGCGACCGACGCCATCGGCATGGGGCTCAATCTCGATGTCGATCATGTGGCCTTCGCCCAGGACCGCAAATTCGACGGTTTCCAGTTCCGCCGGCTGAACCCGTCGGAACTCGGCCAGATTGCCGGCCGCGCCGGCCGACACATGCATGACGGCACATTCGGCGTGACCGGGCGGGTCGATCCGTTCGCCGAGGACCTGGTGGAGCGGATCGAGGGGCATGATTTTCAGCCCGAAAAGGTCCTGCAATGGCGCAGCAAGGCGCTGGATTTCCAGTCCATCGAAGCGCTGCGGGCCAGCCTCGACCGGCCGCCGGCCGTCTCCGGCCTGACCCGCGCCCTGCCGGCCGTCGATCAGCAGGCGCTCGAATATCTGGCGCGCGGCGGCGGTATCGCCGATCTCGCCGGAACGGCCCAAAGCGTCGAATTGCTGTGGGAGGTCTGCGCCCTGCCGGATTATCGACGGATCACGCCGGCCCAGCATGCCGATATCATCGCCGCGATCTTTGGCGATATCGTGCGCCATGGCGCGGTGCGCGAGGATTATGTCAATGAGCAGGTGCGGCGGGCCGACCGGACGGATGGCGAGATCGATACCCTGTCGGCGCGGATTTCGCAGATCAGGACATGGACCTATGCCGCGCACCGGCCCGGATGGCTTGCACATCCGTCACACTGGCAAGAAAAGACGCGCGAAATCGAGGATCGGCTGTCCGATGCGCTGCATGAGAGGTTGACGAAACGCTTTGTTGACCGCAGGACATCTGTGCTCATGAGGCGACTGAGAGAAAATGCGATGCTTGAAGCTCAAATCGGTGTTGACGGCGATGTCTTTGTCGAGGGGCACCCCGTCGGGCAGTTGGCAGGATTTCGCTTCACACCCGATGCCAGCGCGCAGGGGCCGGACGCCAAGGCGGTGATGGCCGCGGCGCAGAAGTCGCTGGCGCTGGAATTCGAGGCGAGGGCCGCCCGGCTGCACGCGTCGGGCAATGGCGATTTCGCGATCGGTTCCGACGGCGTGGTGCGCTGGCTGGGCGATCCGGTCGCGCATCTGACGGACGGCGAGCAGATCCTGCGGCCTGGCATCGTGCTGTTGGCGGATGAGCAACTGTCCGCCCAGGCGCGTGAGGTGGTCACAGCCCGTATCCAGCGGTTCGCGCATCACCAGGTGGCGACGGTGCTCAAACCGCTCGATGAACTGGCGCAGGCCGAGGATCTGGAAGGGCTGGCCAAGGGGCTGGCGTTCCGCATCGTCGAAGGTCTCGGCGTGCTGTTCCGCCGTGATGTGGCCGATGACGTCAAGGCGCTCGATCAGGAGGCGCGCGGATCGCTGCGCCGCTATGGGGTGCGCTTCGGGGCCTATCACGTCTTCATGCCGGCCCTCCTGAAGCCGGCTCCGGCGGAGATGATCACGCTTTTATGGGCGCTGCGCCATGACGGGTTCGGCAAGCCCGGCTATGGCGAGATCACCGGTGCCCTGGCGGCCGGCCGAACGTCCATCGTCACCGATGTGTCCTTCGAACGCGCCTTCTACAAACTGGCAGGCTTCCGGTTTCTGGGCAAGCGCGCCGTGCGCATCGACATCCTCGAACGGCTCGCCGATCTGATCCGCCCGGCCCTGCACTGGAAACCCGATAGCAGCCCGCGACCCGACGGCGCCTATGATGGCCGGCGTTTCGTCTCGACTCCGGCGATGTTGTCGATTCTCGGCGCCACGCAGGACGATCTGGAGGAAATCCTCAAGGGGCTCGGCTATCGCTGCGAAACGGTGACGGCGGAGGTTGCGGCGGCGCATCTTTCGGCATTGGACGCGAAGCTGGCCGAGGCGGCCGGTGAAACGGCCGAGCAGGAAACCGGTGACGGGGCCACCGAGGCCAAGGGGCAGGATCCGGAAAATGCCGTCCCGGCGAGTGCGCCCGCGGAGGCGGAAACCGCCACGACCGCCAGTGCGGAAGAGGGTGCTGCGGGCGGCGATGCTGCTGCCGAACCGGCATCGGGTGAAGGCGTTGGCGCCGCGACGGCGGTCGCCGCCACGCAGGCGCCCACGCCGGAAGAGCGGGACAAGCCGGCCGACGAGGCCGCGGAAAGCCAGCCGCAGGCCGCCGAATGTCCGGACGGCAAGGCGATCGAACCGGGTGCCTCCGACATTGCCGCCCAGCCCGGCGCTGATGATGCGGAGGCGCCGAAGCCGGTTCTGCTGTGGCGTCCCGGCGGCCGGTCGGATGGCGGGCGGAGCCGTCACCGCCAGGGTTTCAGGAACAATCAGAATGGCGCCCGTGGCCGCCACCAGCGCGACGGTGAGAAGGGACCGAAGGGCAAGGGCCGGTTCAAGGGCGGTCCCCGCAAGCCCAAAAAGGGCGATCAGGCGCGTTTTTCGGCGCGGCCGCCGCGCAAGGAAAAGCCGATCGATCCGGATTCGCCCTTCGCCAAGCTGGCGGCGCTGAAAGAGCAGCTCGACAAGTAGAGATGTCGATCTCGGACACCGGTCAATATGGGTGAACTCCGGCAACGTATCGACAAATGGCTGTTTTTTGCCCGGGTCGTCAAATCACGCACCCTTGCCGCCAGGCTCGCCCAGTCCGGGCGCGTGCGGGTCAATGGCGACAAGGTCGACCAGGCAAGCCGTCCAATCGGTCCCGGCGATGTCCTGACGATCACACTGGACCGGCGGGTGCGCGTGCTCAGGGTCCTGCAGCCCGGTGAACGGCGCGGTCCCTTCGAGGAAGCGCGCACGCTCTTTGAGGATCTGAGCCCGCCGCCGACGCCCGATCGCGACAGGCAGCCGTCGGCGATGCCGCCGCTGCGCGAGGCGGGCAGCGGCCGGCCGACAAAACGGCAGCGCCGGCAGCTGGATAAATGGAGAATGCCGAAACCGTGACCTGCCTGCGGCAAATTGGCTCAGGCTGCCGCCGGCCGGCATGATGCCGCAATGCGACCGGCCTGGCTTTCGGCCCCGCGGAACAGGGCGAACCGGCTGAAACCGCCGCAGCGCAGGGGGTTGAAACCGTCACCCTTGCCAAGACAAATCAAAGCCGCTACCTGATCGGCTGCGATCAGCAGCCAGACTCACCGGAGCCTTGTATGACCTATATCGTCACGGAGAACTGCATCAAATGCAAATATCTCGACTGCGTCGAGGTGTGCCCGGTCGATTGTTTCTACGAGGGCGAGAATATGCTGGTCATACACCCCGACGAGTGCATCGATTGCGGCGTTTGCGAGCCGGAATGCCCGGCCGAGGCGATCAAGCCCGACACCGAGCCGGGACTCGACAAATGGCTGCAGATCAACACCGAATATGCCGAGAAGTGGCCGAATGTGACCATCAATCGCGGCGCCCCGGAGGGCGCCGAGGAATTCGACGGGATGGAAGGCAAATTCGAGAAATATTTTTCGCCGGAACCGGGCGAAGGGGACTGAGGCTGCCGCTCAATTCACCGGCATTCGGGCGTCTCTGACAGGCTGATCGGAAGGCCGGCAGAATTAACCAAACGGACAAAAGCCGTCCGTCGGTCTATTGTGCACGTGCGGCAAATGATTGAATCTTGCTGATTTTTGTGTTATCTATATGACACTGACCAGTGGCGGGCCCTGACGGTCCGCCATGATTGCCATTGTTACGGAAGATTATCACCCCCGCGAAACCTCACCATTGTGACGGCAGCTCTTCGTTTCGCTGTCGGTTTGCGGTCGGATTTTGAACGTTTTCATGGGCAATCCGCATTGCGGGCGCGCCGCATACAATCGAGATCAAAGGAATCCCTTTGCTCGTGCCAGTGCCCAGCCCGGTGGTCGCCGGGGCTGTAACAGGGAGTATTGAGAACGAATGACAACCCAGCAGAAGAAACCATCTCAGCGCCAGGGGTTCAAAACCAACGAGTATATCGTGTATCCGGCGCATGGTGTCGGCCAGATCACGGCCATCGAGGAACAGGAAGTCGCCGGGCATACGCTCGAACTGTTCGTGATCGAGTTCGACAAGGACAAGATGCGCCTGAAGGTTCCGGTCGCCAAGGCCGCGTCCATCGGCATGCGCAAGCTTGCCGAAAACGAACTGGTCGAGCGCTCCTTGAAGGTCGTTCAGGGCCGGGCGCGGATCAAGCGGACCATGTGGTCGCGCCGTGCTCAGGAATATGATGCCAAGATCAATTCCGGCGACCTGATATCGATCGCCGAGGTGGTTCGTGACCTTTACCGGGCCGACAACCAGCCGGAACAGTCCTATTCGGAACGCCAGCTCTATGAAGCGGCGCTGGATCGCATGGCGCGGGAAATCGCCGCCGTCAACAAGCTGTCGGAAACCGAAGCCGTCAGGCTGATCGAGACCAATCTGAACAAGGGTCCGAAACGCGGAAAGGCGGCAGAGGACGAATCATCGGGTGACGGAAACGCGCAGGAAGCGGCCGCCTGACGGCTGATCCGGACGCGGCTCACCGGAATGTGAAGGCCGCGAATGTCCGGTCACAATTGAATGAAACCTTGAAAACCCGGCGATTCGCCGGGTTTTTTCATGCAATTACAGCCGATTAGGGAACGATTGGTTCCAAACTGTGAACACAGCGTTTTCTTGCTATTGAAGTGATCCATACACACGATTGTTACGTAGTGAAAATGCCATTGCCGTTCATAATGGCAGGGCAAGATGCGGCGAAGCAGAGTCTTGGGCACTCCGCCGCAGATGATTGGGGCTCTTTCGGGAGAACGATATGAACGACGTTCGTGCCGGGAACAATCTGATCAAGGCGGCCATGTCGGCACCTTATCTCGATCGCGAGGAAGAACATGACCTGGCGGTCAGCTGGAAGGAAAACAAGGATCAGGATGCGCTGAACAAGATCGCGACCGCCCATATGCGGCTGGTGATCTCCATGGCGGCCAAATTCAAGAATTTCGGATTGCCGATGAACGATCTCATCCAGGAGGGCCATGTCGGCCTGCTGGAGGCTGCGGCGCGCTTCGAGCCGGAACGGGATGTGCGGTTCTCGACCTATGCGACCTGGTGGATCCGGGCGTCGATCCAGGACTATATCCTGCGCAACTGGTCGATCGTGCGCGGTGGCACGAGTTCGGCCCAGAAGGCGCTGTTCTTCAATCTGCGCCGGTTGCGCGCCAAATTGTGGCGGACCAATGCACATTCGGCGGAGAGCGATATCCATGCTGAAATCGCGCTGGCAGTCGGCGTCAACGTCAAGGATGTCGCTGTGATGGATGCCCGGCTGTCGGGCTCCGACACGTCGCTCAATGCGCCGATGTCGGATTCGGAATCGTCCGGCACCGACCGGATCGAGTTCCTGAAGAGCAACGACCCGTTGCCAGACGAACAGGTCAGCATCATGATCGACGAGGAACGCCGTTCCGAGTGGATCCAGTCGGCTCTCGAGACACTCAATCCGCGCGAGGTGAAAATCATCCGCGAAAGACGGCTGAGCGAGGACGGCGCGACCCTTGAATCCCTGGGCAGCAGCCTTGGAATCTCAAAGGAACGGGTGCGCCAGATCGAAAACAGGGCGTTGCAGAAGCTGAAGGATGCGCTCGAGAAGGACGCGCCGGCCATCACGACAATCTGATTGCAGGCTACTCTACCTGTCGGTCACGATCTTGACTTCTTCCCCGGCCGAGAGCGCGGCCCCTGACGGCAGCGCGTTGAGCAGCCGAAACAGCTCCAGGCGCCGGTTGGTGCCGCGCATGCGGCCGGCGAGCCCTGTCACCGTATCTCCCGGTCTGACGGTCACCACCTTGATGCGCAGGGGTTTCAGCGCCGCAACGGCCGCCGGTGTCATCTTGCGGAAGGAATTGCGCACCGCATTGGCGGTCGGCTCCAGCCTGCCGCTTCCCTTGGGGGCTGCCGTCAACAGCCGGTAAATCCGGTTCTTGACGCGAATGACCGTCACGTCGAAATCCCAATCGTCCGCCGTTGCACGTGCGGTGGCGGCATCCAGCCCGTTGACGCGCAGGCTGCGCACCGAGTCCGGATCGAGGCCGCTGACCCAGCCGCTGGCGATATAGTTGGTCAGCGACCGGCGGCGCCGGTCCGATACGCCGTCGAAGCGGACGGCGATGTCGCCCGGCCCGGTCGCCAGCACCGCTTGGGCGGTGTTGTCGATCTTGAAGCCCTTGGGCACCGAAAACCGTATCTCGAGCGCCGGGTGCAGAAAGGTCAGGCCGCGCACATAGCCTTCCTTCGGGCTGTCGCCATAGAGCAGGCCGTCAATGCCGGCCAGATACTGGTCGCGGTCGCGGATGCCGGTGCCCTCCGGACCGAAGGCGCGGGCATGGCGGATGGTCAGTTCGAGCCGTTTCGGCGCGTCGGGATGGGTGGACAGAAAGTCAAGGCTCTGATCGCCATCGGCCTCGCCCGCCTGAAAGCGGCTATAGGCTTCCATCGACCGCAGGAAACGGGCCGCCGCATAGGGATCGAAACCGGCCTGGCCGAGCATGCGGACGCCGATGACATCGGCCTCCAGTTCCTGCTGGCGGGAAAAGGCGGCGAGCCGCAATTTGCTGCGGGCCAGTGCTTTCCGGCCGGCGGTTTCATTGGAGAGGATTTCCGTGGCGACCCGGCTGGCAATGACCTCCGCCTCCTCCCGGCGCTTTCTCTGCAGGCCGTGATTGGCGGTCACATGGGCCATTTCATGGGAAATGACGGCGGCGACCTCCGAGGAATCATTGGCCAGCGCCAGCAGGCCGCGGGTGATGTAAAGATAGCCGCCGGGCAGGGCGAAGGCGTTGACCGCCGGTGAGTTGAGGATGGTGATCCGGTAGGTCTGTTTCGGGTTCTCTGAAACCAGGGTCAGCGCACCGACGATTCGCGCCAGCATGCGCTCGACCTTGGCATCCCTGAACTCGCCGCCATAGCTGGCGAGGATGCGCGGATGTTCACGGGCGCCGAGGCGTGCACGCGGGTCGTTCTTCTCAAGCCGTTCCACCGTTTGCGGGTTGTCGGACGGGCCGACGGAGGAGGAATAGGTCTGGTCCAGCCAGGACTGGCATCCCGACAAGCCGACCGCCAGCGCCGCCACCAGCAGCGGTTTCAGCCGCCGCGCGCGTTTCGCCTGCCGTTTGGCCGTCGCAGACGGCTCCTGGTGGCCATTGAAATCGGTAATCTGTCGGGCACCTTGTCGAATAAAGTACTGTTTCAACCGAAAAGTCCGTTCAGCCGTTTCTAGCCGATTTCGGGTTCGGCGGGTAGCCCCCGATTGCCGGGTGGCGACGCATGCTGTCGGCGTCCGGAGGGCTTGTCAATCCGGCGTCTTGTGTGCTCCGCCGGCATTGTCCCGTCGCCCGAGATAGTCCGCAAGGCCGGGCACGTCGGTGCGCGCCAGGAACGGCCGCGCCGGCCCCGCGGCAACGGTTTTGCCGGCATCGATGAAGACGATGTTTTCGGCGATCGCCGCCGCATCCTCGGGCTGATGGGTCACCAGGATCATGGTCATGCCGGTTTCGGCCTGCAACTGGCCGACCAGTTGCAGCATGTCGCCGCGCAGCCGCGGCCCGAGGGCGGCGAAGGGTTCATCGAGCAGCAGCACCGGCTTGCGCCGCACCAGGGCGCGGGCAATGGCGACGCGCTGGCGCTCGCCGCCGGACAGGTCGCCGGGCAGGCGCGTTTCGAAACCCGCCAGCCCGACACGCCGGAGCGCATCGGCAACCATCTGCCGGTCGCCGGGCTGCCCCGATATGGTCGGCCGGATGCCGAGCCGTATATTGGTCTCCACCGTCAGATGCGAAAACAGGTTGTTTTCCTGAAACACCATGGATACCGGCCGTTCTGCCGGGCTGAGGCCGCCGACATCGAGAGCGCCGATGCGGATGCGGCCGCTCGTCGCGATCTCGAATCCGGCGATCAGGTTGAGCAGCGTCGTCTTGCCGGCGCCCGACGGTCCGATGAGGGCATTTGTCGTGCCGCCGTCGAAGGCCACGTCAAAATGCATGGTATCGCCGGCGCGTTGCAGCGTCACATGGTCCATGGTGACCGTTTCACCGATCATGGCCCGGCCCTCGCGGTCGATCGCGCGTTGTCCCGGCTGGCAAAGACCATCAGCACAAGACAGATCAATCCGAGCACAAAAGCGAGGCCCGCCGCGTCCGCCGTACGATAGCTGCCCATGCGCTGCAACAGCAGATAGGGCAGGGTGATGACCTCCTGGCTGCCGAAAAGCGCGATGGCGCCGAGATCGCCGAGGGACAGCGCCATGGCAAAGGCGGTGGCCAGCAGGAAGGGCCGCCGGAGACCCGGCCAGTCCACCAGCACGAGGCGGCGCAGGCCGGTCAGACCGAGCGCGGCGCTGAGCTTTTCGGTCCGGGCCATATGGGTCGTATGGGCCGGTTCCAGCACCCGCATCACGAAGGGCAGCGCCATCAGCCCGTTGATGGTGATGACGAGAACCGGCGCGATGGCGAACACATCGACCCGGTTGCGCAGCAGCACGAACCATCCGGCGCCGAGCACAATGGGCGGCACCAGCAGGACCAGGCTCGACGCGGCGCTGGCAGCGCTTCTCAAAAGCTGTGCCCAGAGCCTTGCCGGCGCGAAGGGCTGGGCGGCATGGCGCGCTCGCACCAGGATCAGCGCTACTGTCACCGACAGCGCCGCCGCGCAAAACCCGATGGCAAGGCTGGTGCCGATGGCGCGCCAGACGATCGGTTCGCGCAGCAGGCGCATGAGGTCCGCGGCGAGCCCCGCGGCGGCAATCGCGATCAGCGGCGCGACGACGAACAGGGCGGCGAGCGCGATCAGACCGTAATCGGCAGCCAGCGACAGGGCGTTGCGGTCCGGATGGCGGCGGGTCGCCTGTCCGGCGGTGGCGCCCTCCTCCGGCGCCTTCCCCAAAAGCGCCAGCAGGCCGAGCAGCAGGGCGGTTAGCAGCAATTGTAGAACCGCCAGCGTCACGGCGCGCGGCGGATCGAAATCAAAGCGCAGTGCCTGATAGATCGCCACTTCGATGGTGGTTGCCGCCGGACCGCCGCCGAGCAGGAGAACGAGGGTGAAACTGGTGATGCACAGCATGAAGACCAGCCCGGCGATGGCGGCGATATGGCTGCGCATGAACGGCCATTCGATGAGCCGGAACACGGCGCCGTGGGTGAGGCCCAGCTGATCGGCATTGCGCCAATATTCGGGCGGAACCCGGTCCAGTTGCGTCAGCAGCAGCCGCGTGGCGAGCGGCAGGTTGAAAAACACATGGGCGAGCAGGATGCCGGGCAACCCGTAAATGGAAACCGGTTCGGTAAGACCCAGCCATTGCAGGCCGCCATTGACAAGGCCCTGCCGACCCCAGATCTCGATCAGCCCGAGGGCGGCGATGATCGGCGGCAGGCCGATCGGAACCGCCAGCAGCCGGATCAGCCAGGCGCGGCCGGCAAAATGCTGGCGGCGGGCGATCGCCCGGGCGAGCGGCACCGCAAAGGCGACCGAAAGCACGGTGGACAGCGCCGCCTGCAGCAGGGTGAACCGGGTCACCCGCCAGATATAGGCATCATAAAGCGCGCCTTCGGGCGCCGAGGTCTCCACGGCAGCGGCAAGAAGGGCGGCAACCGCCGCTCCGATGACCAGCGCCATGGCACCCAGAACCGCAATTCCGGCGGCGACGGCCCTGTTTGTCTGCCGGCCGCTCAGCACGGGACCGGTTCACCCGGTTCCCCGCGTAACCGTCGCAACTGGCTACTGGCGCGCATGTCCAGCTCTAACGGCTCATGACGGCCAGCCATTCATCGACCCAGGCCCGGCGGTTCTCCTGCACCTCCTGCGGTGAAAACAGCAGGGTCCTCGATGGTTTGACCAGCATTTCGAAGGCTGCGGGCAGCGGCTCAGACGTGGCGCCGGCCGGAAACATCCAGTTGGTGGTCGCAATGGCGTTCTGAAATCCGGGGCCGGTCATGAAGTGCAGGAATTCCCGGGCGAGATCTGCCTGCTTCGTGGCGGCGAGCATTCCGGCGACCTCGATCTGCAGATAGTGGCCTTCCTCGAAGGCGGCGGCCTGATAGCGGTCCGTGTCCTCGGCGATCATGTGATAGGCAGGCGACGTGGTGTAGGAGAGCACCATCGGCACCTCGCCGCCGGTGAACAGGCCATAGGCCTCCGACCAGCCGGGTGTGACCGTCAGCACCCGCTCCTTCAGCTTTTTCCAGGCCTGCGGCGCGGCATCGCCATAGACGGATTTGACCCACAGCAAAAGGCCGAGGCCGGGCGTCGAGGTCCGCGGGTCCTGAATGGCGATCTTCTGGCTCGGATCGCCGTCGACCAGTTCCCGGAGGCTGGTCGGCGGATCGTCGACCGCCTCGGTGTCGTAGACGAAAGCGAAATAGCCGTAATCATAGGGAATGAAAATCTCGTCGGACCAGCCGCCGGGAACCGCGACATTGGAGGTATCCGTGCCGTGCGGCGCGAACAGCCCGGTCGCCTCGGCTTCGGCGACGAGATTGGTGTCGAGGCCGAGGACAATATCGGCCTTGGCGTTTTTACCTTCGAGCCGCAAACGGTTAAGCAGGGCAACGCCGTCGGCGATGCCGACCCAGTTGAGCGTGCAGTCGCATCCGGCCTCGAACGCCTTCTTGACCACGGGGCCGGGACCCCAGTCGGAAACGAAGCTGTCATAGGTGTAGATCGTCAGGGTCCTGTCGCTGGCGAGGGCCGAATGGCCGGTCGCGACGAAACCGAAAGCCGCGATGGCGGCGCAAAGAGTTCTGAACAAGGGCATGAAGCGCCTCCATTGTAGGTGTTACAGGGGGTAAGGCGCTGAAGTGGCGTCTAATCCCTCCGCCGGTTCAAACCGGATCAGGTTCTTCGGGTTGGATATACCTCTCAGCCCACCGCATTCGGTGTGCACCCCGTTAGAGCAGGGCCAGTCTTAAATGCCGCCGGGGACGCTGGCAAGTCCTGCAAAAGCTGCTATTTGATTTCGGTCATGACGGCCGTTTGCCCCTTTCTCATCCTGCTGGGCGGGACCCTTCGCAAAACCGACCGGTTGGCGCGGCAGGTCCGCCATGCCCGGGTGATCGCGGCCGATGGCGGCATGCGGCATGCGGCCGATCTAGCGGTCGATCCGGAGCTCTGGGTCGGCGATTTTGATTCGTCGCCGCCGGAGTTGCTGCGCAACTGGCCGACGACCGAACGTCAGCCCTATCCGGCCGAAAAAAACTATACCGATGGCGAACTGGCGCTCGAGGAGGCGCTGAAGCGCGGGGCCGACCGGGTGATCCTCGGCGGTGCGCTCGGCGGCGCGCGCAGCGACCATGCGCTGCTGCACATGACCAATGCCTGCGCCCTGCATGCCGGCGGGCTCGACATCATGCTGACATCGGGCGAGGAGGAGGCGCTGCCGTTGTCCGTCGGCAGCCAGACATTCGACCTACCGCCATCCAGCCTGTTTTCGATCCTCAATTTCAGCGATGTCCGGGGCCTGACGATCGAAGGCGCGCGCTATCCGCTGGACGGGTTCGACCTGGCTTTCGGATCGTCGCGAACCCTGTCCAATGTCGCAGAGGGGCCGGTAACGATCACGCTTGTATCAGGGACCGCGCTGGTGCTGGCGCGGCCCTATGACCTGTCGGGCCGCTGAGCGATGGCGCCGCCGATCCTCAAACTGGACGATATCGCGCTGACATTCGGCGGCGAACCGCTGCTGGACGGTGCTTCCTTTCAGGTTCAGCCGGGCGATCGGCTGTGCCTTGTCGGGCGCAACGGATCGGGCAAATCGACTTTGCTGAAAATCGCCGCGGGCCTTGCCGAAGCCCAGTCCGGAACGGTTTTTCGCCATCCCTCGGTGACCATCCGTTATCTGGAGCAGGAACCGGATTTCGGCACTTTCAAGACCGTGCGCGCCTATGCCGAGGCGGGCCTTGGTCCCGGCGACGATCCGCACCGCGTGCAATATCTGCTGGACCATCTGGGTCTTGGCGGTGATGCGGATCCGCGCCTGCTGTCGGGCGGCGAGGCGCGGCGCGCGGCACTGGCGCAGGTATTGGCGCCCGAACCCGATATCCTGCTGCTGGACGAGCCGACCAACCATCTCGACCTTCCCGCCATCGAATGGCTGGAGGGCGAATTGCAGCGGATGAAAAGCGCCATCGTCGTGATATCCCACGACCGTCGGTTTCTTGAGACCATCTCCCGCTCGACCCTGTGGATCGACCGGGGCGCGGTCCGGCGGATGGACCGCGGCTTCGGAGACTTCGAAGCCTGGCGGGACAAGGTTCTGGACGAGGAGGCGCTCGAACAGCACAAGCTGGGCCGGGCGATCGTCCGCGAGGAACACTGGCTGCGCTACGGCGTGACAGCGCGGCGCAAGCGCAATGTCCGCCGCCTCGGGGAATTGCAGGCCATGCGGCAGCGCTATCGCGCCCATCGCGGCCCCACCGGTTCGATCGAGGTGCCGGCCTCCGACATACGCGACTCCGGCAAGCTGGTGATCGAAGCCAAGGGAGTTGCCAAATCCTATGCCGGGCGGGCGATCGTCAGGGATTTTTCGATCCGTATCCAGCGGGGCGAGCGGATCGGCCTTGTCGGCCGCAACGGCGCCGGCAAGACGACGCTGTTGAACCTCCTGACCGGTGCCCTGGAGCCGGATGCCGGTTCGGTCCGGCTGGGCGCCAATCTGGAGATCGCGACGCTTGACCAGAAACGCGGCGATCTCGATCCGAACGAGACGCCGGAGCAGTTCCTGACCGGCGGGCGCGGCAGCACGCTGTCGGTCAATGGCGTGCAGCGCCACGTGACCGGCTATATGAAGGATTTCCTGTTCCAGCCGGAACAGGCACGCACGCCGATCCGCGAACTGTCGGGTGGCGAGCGGGCCCGCCTGATCCTGGCGCGCAATCTGGCAAAGGCCGCCAATCTGATCGTTCTGGACGAGCCGACCAACGATCTCGATATGGAGACGCTGGATCTGCTGCAGGAACTGATCGCCGGCTTCGCCGGGACCGTCATCCTCGTCAGTCACGACCGGGATTTCCTCGACCGGACGGTGACATCGGTCATCGCGCCGGCCGATCCGCAGGCGCCGGACGGACACTGGCTGCGCACTGCCGGCGGCTATAGCGACATGCTGGCGCAACGGACGGACGCGCAGCCGGCCGGCGGGCGGACCAAAGCCAGGCCGGCGGAGCGAAAGGAACCGAAAAGGCCTGCGACGTCAAACCGGAAGCTGTCCTACAAGCAGAAATTCGCGCTCGAATCGCTGCCCGGAAAAATCAGCGCGGTGCAGGGTGAGATCGCCGCTCTGGAAGAGCGGATGGCGGCGCCGGATTTTTTCAAAACCGATCCGCAGGGTTTCGCGGCCGCGGCCGAAACCCTGTCGGACCTGCGCGATTCGCTCGAGCGCATGGAGGATGAATGGCTCGAACTGGAGATGCTGCGGGAATCGCTGGAGGGCGCGGGCTGATGGTTTGCCGCGGCCGGTCGATGCGTTGCGCCGGGCCGCCCGATGCGCTACATCGCTCTCCTTTGGTACGCTCCGCGGATAGGAAGTGGGCAGGCCGGGTCCACGGCCTGCGCCTGCGCAATCAGTGAAAGACGAGTCCATGCGATTTGAAGGCACACAGGCCTATATTGCTGAGAAAGACCTGAAAATTGCCGTTAATGCGGCGATCACCCTGGAGCGGCCGCTGCTGGTCAAGGGCGAGCCGGGCACCGGCAAGACGGAACTGGCCAGACAGGTCGCCGCGGCGCTCGGGCTCGACCTGATCGAATGGCATATCAAATCGACCACCAAGGCGCAGCAGGGGCTCTATGAATATGATGCCGTCTCGCGGCTGCGCGACAGCCAGCTCGGCGACGACCGGGTCAATGATGTGCGCAACTACATCAAGCGGGGTAAATTGTGGGATGCCTTCGCGGCGGACCGCAAGGTGGTGCTGCTGATCGACGAAATCGACAAGGCCGATATCGAGTTTCCCAACGACCTGCTGCAGGAACTCGATAAGATGGAGTTCTTCGTCTATGAGACGGGCGAGACCGTCCGGGCGGCCAACCGGCCGGTGGTCATCATCACATCGAACAATGAGAAGGAACTGCCGGACGCGTTTTTGCGCCGTTGCTTCTTCCACTATATCAAGTTTCCCGATGCGGAGACGCTGCAGCGGATCGTCGATGTGCATTATCCGGGCATCAAGCAGGACCTTGTTCGCGCGGCGTTGAACCAGTTCTACGAGATCCGCGAGGTTCCGGGACTGAAGAAGAAGCCGTCGACCTCGGAAGCGCTCGACTGGATCAGGCTGCTGGTGTCGGACGATGTGGAGCCGGCCGACCTGCGTGGCAGCGCCGCCAACGCCTTGCCGAAGCTGCATGGCGCCCTGCTGAAGAACGAGCAGGATGTGCACATGTTCGAGAGACTGGCCTTCATGGCCCGGCGCGACGGCGCCTGAGTTCTTTCCGCAAACAAGCAAGCAGTCCCATGCCCATCAAGATTCCCGATCAGCTTCCCGCCCGCAAAACGCTTCAGGACGAAGGCGTGACGGTGATGACCGAGTCCGCGGCCTTCCGGCAGGACATCCGGCCGCTGCAGATCGGGCTGCTGAACCTGATGCCCAACAAGATCCGCACGGAAATCCAGATGGCGCGGCTGATCGGGGCGACGCCGCTGCAGGTCGAACTGAGCCTGGTGCGTATCGGCCAGCACAAAGCGAAAAACACCTCGGAAGACCATCTGCTGGCCTTCTACGAGACCTGGGAGGAGGTGCGCGATCGCAAATTCGACGGTTTCATCATCACCGGCGCGCCGATCGAGCTGCTGGAATTCGAGGATGTCGCCTACTGGGAGCAGATGGAGCAGATCCTCGACTGGACGGTGACCAATGTGCATTCGAGCCTCAATGTGTGCTGGGGCGCGATGGCGGCGATCAAGCATTTTCACGGCGTTCCGAAATACAATCTGGAGAAGAAGGCATTCGGCGTCTATCGCCACCAGAACCTCAAGCCGAGTTCGCCCTATCTCAACGGGTTTTCCGATGATTTCCAGATCCCGGTGTCGCGCTGGACCGAGGTCAGGGACAGCGACATCGATCCGTCATCGGGGCTGGAAGTGCTGATGAAATCGGAGGAAACCGGCGTCTGCCTGGTGCATGAGGCCTATTGCAACCGGCTCTATATCTTCAACCATATCGAATATGATTCCTCGTCGCTGGCGGAGGAATATCACCGCGATGTGGCGGCCGGAAAACCGATTCATATTCCGCATGATTATTTTCCGGGCAACGATCCGCGGACCGAACCGCTCAACCGCTGGCGCAGCCACGCTCATCTGCTGTTCGGCAACTGGATCAACACGATCTACCAGACCACGGCCTTCGATCTCAACGAAATCGGCAAGGACAGGCTGAAATGAAACGACGATTGCTCTTCCCTGGCGAGCGGCTGTCATGATGCGACCGCTAGAAACCGACAGGCGCTGATGCGATGTTTATCCGATTTTTCCTGGAGCTGAAAGCCGCGAAACTGCCCGTCTCGCTGCGCGAATATCTGACATTGCTGGAAGGCATGGGTGCTGATCTGGTGCCCTATGATGTCGAGGGGTTCTACTATCTGGCGCGCTCGGCCCTGATCAAGGACGAGCGCTATATCGACCGGTTCGACCGGATCTTCTCGACCGTCTTCAAAGGGGTTGAGGCCGTTGGTGGCGAGGATGGGCCGGAAGCCGTCGACCTGCCGGAGGAATGGCTGGCGAAACTGGCCGAAAAACATCTCACGGATGAGGAAAAGGCCCTTGTCGAAAGCCTTGGCGGTTTCGACAAGCTGATGGAAACGCTGCGCAAGCGGCTGGAGGAACAGGCCGGCCGGCACCAGGGCGGCAGCAAATGGATCGGCACCGCCGGAACCTCGCCATTCGGTGCCTATGGCTATAATCCGGAAGGAATCCGGATCGGCCAGAAGGAAAGCCGCCACCGGCGGGCGGTCAAGGTCTGGGACAAGCGCACATTCCGCAATTTCGACGATTCGGTGGAACTGGGCACCCGCAACATCAAGGTGGCGCTGAAACGGCTGCGGCGCTGGGTGCGCGCCGGCGCTGACGAGGAACTTGACCTTTCCGGCACGATCCGGTCGACGGCCGAGCATGGCTATCTCGATGTGCAGACCCGGCCGGAGCGGCGCAACGCCATCAAATTGCTGATGTTTTTCGATGTTGGCGGTTCGATGGACGATCATGTCAGGACCGTCGAGGAACTGTTTTCGGCGGCCCGTTCGGAATTCCGGCACATGGAATATTTCTATTTCCATAATTGCCTCTATGAGGGCGTGTGGAAGGACAACCGGCGTCGGCACAGCGAAACCATGCCGACCTATGATGTGCTGCGAACCTTCGGTTCGGACTACCGGGTGATCTTCGTCGGCGATGCGGCGATGAGCCCCTATGAGATCGTCTATCCGGGCGGCGCGGTGGAGCACTGGAACGAAGAGGCCGGACAGGTCTGGCTGATGCGGTTGCTGGCACAGTTTCCGAAGACAGTGTGGCTGAACCCGGTTCCGGAAAAGCACTGGCCATACACCCATTCAACCGGTCTGATCCAGGACATCTTTTCGGACCGAATGTATCCGCTGACGCTGGCCGGGCTGGATGCGGCAACACGGGAGCTGTCACGCTGATGGAAAACCGGGTTTTTGGCGAGACGGAAGGCGGCGATGCCGTCCACCGCATAGACCTTGCCGGCGGCGGGCTGACCGCCGCGATCCTCACCTGGGGCGCGACACTGCAGGATCTGCGTCTCACCGGCCATGAGCCGCCGCTGGTCCTCGGTTTTGAGAATTTCGCCGATTACCGCGACCATTCGCCGTTTTTCGGCGCGACGCCAGGCCGCTGTGCCAACCGCATCGCCCTTGGGCACTTCGCCATCGACGGCACGGATTACCAGCTCGACCGCAATCAGGCCGGTATCCACCACCTGCATGGCGGCGATCAGGGGATCGGCAAGCGGCTGTGGCGGGTCGCCGAACAGACGGCTGACCGCGTCCGCCTGGAGATCGACGATCCGGACGGCCATATGGGATATCCCGGCAATTGCCGCATCTCCTGCACCTATCATCTGCAGCCGGACGGCGTCCTGTCGGTGACCCATGAGGCCGAGACCGACCGGCCGACGCTGTGCAACATGGCGCACCACTCCTATTTCAATCTCGATGGCGGGGCGGACATTCTCGATCATGAGGTGGCAATCGCCGCCGATCATTATCTGCCGGTCGACGGCGACATGATCCCGACGGGAGAGGTTGCTTCGGTTGACGGCACAGCTTTCGATTTTCGCCGGGAGCGTGCGGTGCGGCTGTCGGTCGAGGGCGAGCCGTTTGCCTATGATCACAATTTCTGCCTGTCGAGCGAGCGGGTGGAAAAGCGAGCCGTCGCGTCGGCGCGCAGCCCGCATTCGGGGATTGTGATGGATGTCCGGACGAGTGAGCCCGGCCTGCAGTTTTACATCGGGCACAAGGTGAATACCGCCGTTCCGGGGCTCGATGGCAAGCCTTATGCGGCCTATTCGGGCCTGTGTTTCGAAGCGCAGATCTGGCCGGATTCTCCCCATCATGAACATTTTCCGAGTGCCGTCCTGCGACCCGGTGAGCGCCTCGTCCAGCAAACCGACTACATCTTCTCCAGGGGCTGATCCGGCTGTGCGCAAAACGCGGGATATACACATCCCGCGGACAGGGCGCTTGACAGACGTGCCGGAATAGGGCCCATTAATATATATTATATAAGACTCGGCGAAAGCTGTCCGCCGGAGGTATTGGTGGTGGCCGGCGCCGTGTCGTGGGGAGGACCATGGCTGCCATATTGACCATTCTCAGGCCGCTGGCCTGGATCAACACCATGCTGTTACGCATCGGCCGGAACATCGCCTGGGTCGCGATGGGCCTGATGGTGCTGATCATCGTCCTGCAGGTGTTCTTTCGCTACGTCCTCAACAACGCGCTGCCCTGGCCCGATGAGGCGGCGCGTTTCCTGATGCTGTGGATGACCGGGCTGATTGCACCGAGCGCCTATCGCTGGGGTGGCTTCGTTTCGATCGATCTGCTCAAAGACATGCTGCCGGCGCGGCTCGGGCAGCTTGTCAGCCTGTGCCTGCTGGTCATCGGTCTCATGGTTCTCGTCGTCGGATTGCAGCTCGGCCTCAAACACGTCAATTCCGGTTGGCTGTTTGCATCCAGCACGCTGAAACTGCCGCTGGAGTTTCTCGGCCTCGGTCTCGTCCGCCTCAAGCTGGCCTGGATGTATATGTCCCTGCCGGTCGGGATCGGGCTGATGATCCTGGTCAATATTGAACTCATCCTCAAAGCCTTCGCCGCGCTCATCGATCCGGACCGGGAAATGCCGGGCGATCAGGACCACGCGGTGATTTCAGCGGAGTAGACCCATGCTTTTTCTTTTCCTTCCGCTGTTTCTGATTTTCCTGATGATCGGCCTGCCGGTGTTTTTCGGCCTTCTGGCGGCGCCCGGGTTCATGTTGTGGCTCAACGGCCAGGAACGCGATATCGCGCTGCTCTACCGCAACGTCTATACGGGCATGGATTCCTTTCCCCTGATGGCCATCCCGTTTTTCATGCTGGCGGGCGAGTTGATGAACCGCGGCGGCATCACCATGCGCATCGTCGAGTTCAGCCAGGCATTGATCGGCCATCTGCGGGGCGGGCTGGCACAGGTCAACATCCTGTCATCCATGCTGTTCGCCGGGCTTTCGGGGTCTGCCGTCGCCGACACCTCGGCGCTCGGATCGATGCTGATCCCGGCAATGGAGAAGAACGGCTATACCCGCAAATTCGCCGCCGCCATCACCGCCGCGTCATCGGTCATCGGGCCGATCATTCCGCCGTCGGGCATCATGATCATCTATGCCTATGTGATGGGCGAGTCGGTCGCGGCGCTGTTTCTCGCCGGCATCGTGCCGGGTATTCTGGTGGGCGTCGGCCTGATGCTGATGACGTCCTATCTGGCACGGTCCAATGATTTTCCGCCCGCTGCGCCGCGCGCCACCCTGGCCGAGCGCGGACAAGCCTCGCTGCGGGCCTTCTTCCCCCTGCTGACCCCGGTCATCATCCTCGGCGGTATTCTGGGCGGTATCTTCACACCGACCGAGGCGTCCGCCGTCGCAGCCCTCTACGCGTTCATCGTCAGCATGTTCATCCTGCGGACCATGGGCTGGGCCGATCTTCCAAAGGTGCTGACCAAGGCGGCGCTCACAACCTCGGTCGTGCTGCTTCTCGTCGGTGCCGCCATGGCGTTCAAGACCGTGGTCAGTCTCAGCCACGCGCCGGAAATCCTGGCCGCCTTCATCCTCAGCCTGTCTGAAAATCCGCTGATGCTGCTGTTCCTGATCAATGTGCTGCTGTTCATCGTCGGCATGTTCCTGGATGCCGGACCGGCCATCATCATTCTGGGACCGATCCTGGCGCCAATCTTCACGGAGCTGGGCGTCCATCCGGTGCATTTCGCCATCATCATGAGCGTCAACCTGACCGTCGGGCTGGCGACGCCGCCCATGGGGCTGGTGCTGTTTGTCGCGTCCAGCGTGTCGGGCGTGAAGGTCGAGACGATTGCCCGTTCGATCCTGCCATTCCTGGCGGTCGAGATCCTGGTGATCTTCCTGATCACCTATATTCCGGCGATCTCCATGGCGGTGCCGGAGTTCTTCGGCTTTATCAAGTAGTTGGCGGCACCGGCAGGGCGACCCGCCGCCAACGATTCCATTTACCGGAACCGGCGGGCCATGACGGTTCTTGACAAGCGTCCCGCAGTCGTCAATCTTATGTCTTATATAAGATACAGGAATTTCAGCCGGAACAGTGGGAGGTTATCAATGCTGTTGAGGAAGACTGCAACGATGCTGGGCGCGTTCGCGCTTGGCCTGACGGTGACGGCGGCGTCAACCGTCGTCGACAATCTGGTGCCCGCCGCGCAGGCGGCGGATTACACCCTGCGGGCGACCGCCAATTCCAACGAGAACGACGAGGATTATGACGGTCTGATCGTTTTCAAGGACTATGTTGAAAAGGCCTCGAACGGCGCCATCGAAGTCGAACTGTTCATCGGCACGCAGCTCTGCTCGACCGGTGCGGAATGTCTGCAGGGCATCGCCGACGGGTCGATCGACATCTATATCTCCACGTCGGGCGGCGCCTCCGGCATCTTCCCCTATGTCCAGGTTCTCGACCTGCCCTATCTGCTGCGCGACGACCGTATCGCCGAAGAGGTGCTGAGCGAGGGAACCTTCACCCGGTCGATCCGCGATCTGGCGCTGGCCGATTCGGGCGGCACGATCCGGCTGATGACCATCGGCAATACCGGCGGCTGGCGCAACTTCGCCAACACCAAAAAGCGGGTGCAGTCGCCCGGCGACATGGAAGGCCTGAAGATCCGGACCGTGGTGGCAGACCTGCCGCAGGAACTGGTCAAAGCGCTTGGTGCCTCGCCGACGCCGATCCCGTGGCCTGAACTGTTCACCTCGTTCCAGACTGGCGTTGTCGAAGGTTCGAAGAACGGCATCACCGATATCATGGGCATGAAGTTCCCCGATGCCGGCCTGAAATATGTCACGCTGGACGGACACGCCTATATGGGCGCGCTCTGGTGGATGGGCAATGATCGTTTCATGTCGATGCCCGAAGACATGCGCCGCGTCGTGGTGGACGGTTTTGCCGCCCTGCAACAGGCGACCTTCGCCTCGCCGAAGCGCAAATCCATTCAGGCCTATGCCGAATTCGCGGCCGAGGGCGGCGATCTCTATGTCCCGACCGTAGCCGAAAAGGAAGCCTTCAAGGAGGCGGCCGCGCCGGTCTATGACTGGTTCAAGAGCAATATCGACAATGGCGATGCCGCCTTTACGGCCCTGGTCGAGGCGGCCACGGCGGCCGAAGCCAAGATCGATGGCGGCGCCGCGATGGACATCAAATAGCGGCGTGCCGTTTGCGATGAAACGAGCAGGGCTGCGCCGTGGCGCGGCCCTGTTTTCTATCGAAACGGATACATCCAGGGTTTGTAGTCGTTGATGAGGATCTGCGCGTGTTCGATCTGTTCCGGCGTCATCTTCTTGACCACCTCTTCAAGGCTGATCGCGGCGTCGGGATCGCCGCCGATGGCCGACAGCACATACCACAGATAGGCGCGCACAAGGTCGGGCTCCGGGACACCGCGTCCGACCTCGTAATACCAGCCGATGCCCGACTGGGCGCCGGGATGGCCCTTCATCGCCGAGCGCAGATACCACTCGAAGGCACGAACGTCGTCGCGCGGAACGCCGAGGCCCATGGCATACATCACGCCGATCAGTTCCTCGGCGTCGGCATTGCCGGAGCGTGCGGCCGGCAGCAGCGCCTGCATCGCCTCCTCGAACCGGCTTTCCTCCATCAGATCGCGTGCCGCTTCGATTTCAGCCCAGGCCGGCATCGCCGCGACAGCCAGGGCCGATGCCAGAACAAGAGCGCGCATTTTGGTGAATTTCATGGATTCCTGTCCCATGCAGTTTGGTGTGATGCGGTTGAAGCTTAACCCCGGCGAGCCATCGTGCAAAGCCGGTCCCGGCAAAGTGTTGCGGTCGGGCGCGATGACAATGGCGATGGTCGGCCTTTTTGTTGCCGCGACGGTATCGGTGGGCGCCATTGCATCGGATTCCGGGGTGCAATTGCCGCAGCCCCTTGCCGAAACCGACTTTCTCCCCTTTGACGAAAAGCGCGCGGCGCTGGGACGGCTGCTGTTCTACGATCCGATCCTGTCGGGCAACCGCAATATTTCCTGCGGCACCTGCCACCATCATGACCTCGCCAGTGCCGACGGCCTGCCGCTCGGGGTCGGCGAGGGCGGTAAAGGGATCGGCCCGAAGCGGACGACCGGCGCCGGGGCGGCGCATATCGACCGCCGCGTGCCGCGTAATTCGCCGGCGCTGTTCAATCTCGGCCATCGCGACATCCAAATGCTGTTTCACGACGGCCGGCTGAGCATCAGCGATCTCTTTGGCAATGGCTTCAACTCGCCGGCCGAGGAATATCTGCCGCAGGGTCTCAACCACATTGTCGCCGCGCAGGCGGCCTTTCCGGTGACCTCGGAAACGGAGATGGCCGGACGGCCGGAGGAAAATGAAATCGCCGGGGCGAGAAACGACCGTATCGACAAGGTGTGGACCCTGCTGACGGAGCGCATCCGGGCGACCGGCGCCTATGAACCTCTGTTCGTCGACGCCTATGGCGATGTGGCGCGCTCGGCCGATATCGATTTCATCCATATCGCCAATGCCATCGGCGATTTTGTCATCTCCGAATGGCGCTCCTTCGACAGCCCGTTCGACCGCTATATGGCCGGCGACCGGGAGGCCCTTGCCCCGCAGGCGCTGGCTGGCATGGAGGTGTTCTTCGGCCGGGGCCAGTGTGCGACCTGCCACAGCGGGCCGCTGCTGACCGATCATGATTTCCATGCCCTGGCGCTGCCGCAATTCGGCCCCGGCCGGACCCGGACCTTCGAGTTGCTGCCGCGCGATGTCGGCCGGATGGGCGAAACCGACCGGCTGGAAGACGCCTACCGGTTCCGCACGCCGTCGCTGCGCAATGTCGCGCTGACCGCGCCATACGGCCACAATGGCGCCTATGCCGATCTCGAGGGCATC
The DNA here is from genome assembly GCA_028279875.1 of Rhizobiaceae bacterium. GTDB lineage: Bacteria > Pseudomonadota > Alphaproteobacteria > Rhizobiales > Rhizobiaceae > Hoeflea_A. The sequence continues at coordinate 46,521 of JANQMU010000013.1, read as the reverse complement.
ATCCGCCACCATCTCGACCCGGCGGCGGGTTTCGACCGGTGGCGGCCGGAGGATGTCCGGCTGCCGGCGAGCGAAGTGCTGGCGGAAGTCGACTTCATCGCGCTCCAGGACCGGCGCGAGCGGCAACGGGTGCGCAGCCGGATCGACATCGAACCGGTCGCCCTCGAGGAACGGGACATTCAGTCGCTGCTCGCCTTCCTGCGCTCGCTGACGGGCGAACGAAGCGTTGCCGGGCGGCTCGGGCGACCGACGGCCGTGCCGAGCGGATTGCCGGTGGATTAGGGGCCTTCAAGTTGAACAGCGCGGTAAGGCTGGCATTCACGGAACCTGACAAAATGTTATGATTTTGTTGGATTTCCGTGCTGCGGAGCTGGTATTAGTGGCGTTATGAACGAAATAGATCAAAAGCAGGGCCTCGAAGATCACCTGTGCCCGGCTGAAGCACCTGCAACCGATCCTGATTACATCGCATGGAAAGAGGCGAAAATCAGGAGAGCGCTTGAGCAGGCTGAAGACCGATCCCGACAGATACCTGCTTCCAAAGTGTGGGAGCAGTTCGGCTTTGAACGTTCATATTACACCCGAAGCACTGGCCGATCTTCATAAAATTCATCACTACATTGCCGAGTTTGACAAGGCCGCCGCCGTGCGCGTGATCTCGCGTAACCGGCAAGCTGCCTTGATGTTTGAAAGTTTCCCGCTCTTCGGAGGGCGTAGAGGGTCTCGATCACCGATGCAGCAATTTCGGCGCTCCGGAAGGCACTTTGGTCTTGTATCTTATATAAGACTTGGTAGATTGGCCGAAAATCGGGCCGATGCCGCCCGGTCACCGGGAGGTCCGTCGCGCCATCATGACAACCGTACTTGCTGCCGGCGTCGCTGTCATCGATTTTATCTTTCGACTGGATGACGTTCCGGAGCCCGGACGCAAATATCGGGCACGCGAGGCGATGATCGTCGGCGGCGGCTGCGCGGCGAATGCCGCGGTCACGGTCGCGCGGCTCGGCGGTCATGCCGTTCTGGCTGCCCGCCTCGGTGACGACATGATCGGCGACATGGTTCTGGAGGGGCTGGCGGACGAGAAGGTCGATTGCGCCCTGGTGAAGCGGCTTGCCGGCCGGCGGACCTCCTATTCCTCGGTGGTTGTCGACGGCGATGGCGAGCGTCATATCGTAGCCTTTCGCGATGAGGCCATGGATTTCGGCAGCGACTGGCTGGAACGGGCCGCCATGCCGGAATTCGGCGCGGCGCTGGCCGATACGCGCTGGCCGCAGGGCGCGCGTGTTCTCATGGAGCGGGCGCGGCAGCGCGGCGTGCCGGGAATCATCGATGGCGAGGCGCCGGTGCGCGAGGCGTCGGAGGCGCTCGAGATCGCCAGCCATATCGCCTTTTCCGCCGATGGCCTTGCCGATTTCAGCGGCAGCTCGGATCCGGAGGCGGGGCTCCGGCAGGCCGCCGGGGAGACGGGGGCCTTTGTTTGCGTGACGCAGGGCGAAAACGGGGTGCTGTGGTGGGACGGCGAAGCGGTTCGGCGGGTCCCGGCCTTCGCTGTCGACACGGTCGACACGCTTGGGGCGGGCGATGTCTGGCACGGCGCGTTCGCGCTACGGCTGGCCGCGGGTGCTCCGGAGCCGGAGGCGATCCGCTATGCCAATGCGGTGTCAGCCCTCAAATGCACGCAATTCGGTGGCCGGACCGGCATTCCGTCCGGCGCGGCCGTCGACGACTTCCTCAAGGAGAACCCATAATGCATCTGACAGCCGGCAAACTCTGGGGCATGCGGCGCATGGCAGACGGTGCGGGCCGTTTCAAGATGACCGCCGTCGATCAGCGTCCGCCGATCAAGAACCCGATCGCCGCACATTATGAAGTGGTCGAGGCGCCCTATGACGATGTGGCGCGGTTCAAGGCGCTGCTGACCGAGACCCTGCAGCGCGAATCCTCGGCCATGCTGCTCGACCCGCATTATGCGGTGCCGCGCGGCCTGCGGTTCCTGTCGCCGCAAAAGGGATTGATCGTCACCCTTGAGGATTCGGTGTTCGAGGAAACGGACGGCGGCCGCCTGTCGGCACCGATCGATGACTGGTCGGTCGCCAAGATCAAGCGCATGGGTGGCGATGCCGTGAAGGTGCTGGCCTGGTACCGGCCGGATGCATCGCCATCGGTCAATAACCACCAGAAGGACATGGTCAGGCGCATCGGCGAGGCCTGCGCGCGCTATGACATTCCCTTCCTGTTCGAATTGCTGGTCTATCCGCTGGCGAGCGATGCCCATCAGACCACAGACTATGTGGAACTGCAGGGCAAGAAAACCGAAGATGTTCTGGCGTCGGTCGCGGCATTTGCCGAACCGGAATTCGGTGTCGATGTCTTCAAGCTCGAAAGTCCGTTGAACGCGCAGACCGTTCCCGGCGTCGGCCAGGAGGGCTGGGAGGAAGCACAGGCGGTGTTCGATGAAATGGGCCGCCTTGCCGGGCGCCCCTGGGTCATGCTTTCGGCCGGTGCGAGCAAGGCGGATTTCCGCAACATCCTGACCCATGCCTATCGGGCCGGCGCCTCCGGCTATCTTGCCGGCCGGGCGATCTGGCTCGACGCGTTTTCGCATTTCCCGGACTGGCAGGCCATGCGCCGGGAGCTCGAAAATGAGTCAGTCAACTATATGAAAGACCTCAACCGTCTGACCGACGCCGAAGCGCAGCCCTGGCATGCTCATGCGCTTTTCGACGGGGCCGGCGAGGCGCTGATGCCGGACGATCAGAGATTTCGCCATGACTATGCGGATTTTGCATCGTGATGCCGCGCGGAAGCGAGGAGATCGGCGTACTATCTCTAGTTCAAGAGCAGTCGCGCCACCACATCGATCCCGTTGCCGCTTCGGGTCGGCGCGACGATGACCGCCTCGCCCTGCCGGGGCGCCGTGCCGGTCAGCGCTTCGATGTTCTCCGGATGGGTGATCATCACCTGATTGCCGGGACCGCGAAAGGCCTTGATGATGTCGATGACCGCATCGGTATCACCGCCACCCTCGCCGCCGACCGGATCGAGCGCTTCCAGCGGTTCGGCCTCGAGATCGCGAAAGGCGTTTTCGGCGGTTTCGAGCGTCCGGCACCAGCGGCTGCTATAGACCTTCGAAATGGAGACGGCGCGCGCTGCGAACCGCACGCCCTGGCGGCGCGCCAGTTGCCGGCCGCGATCCGACAGATTGCGCTGGGTCGAGCAGTCCTCCAGATCGAAAAAGGGCGGGTCGCCGACGCCAGGAGCCAGGGCGTTGGTCATCAGGATCGTGTAGCCGCCGGTGGCCAGCCGCGCCCAGGCGGCCTCGGTCGCACGGGCGGATGTCACAGCCATCGCGAACAACACCAGAACACTGGCGACAACAAAGGATCGTGGCTTCATTCAATGGCTCCTTCCTACAGATTTAGAGCATGTTCGGGCCAAAGAAAACAATCGTCCGCAGACGAATCTTTCAAAACAATGAACCGGACCGGAACGGGCGGGTCGACCGTTGGGCCGCGACAGCGGGTGACGGGCGGAGTTTGGCAATGAAACGCAACGAAACCATCGGCGTTTTGCCGCTGGGACGACCGACCTTCGACGTCCCCTTTGCCGAGCAACAATTGGCAGCCATGCTGGATGCGCTGACCGCAACCGGCCGGACCCTGCTGGGCTCCGACCGGCTGCTGATGGACAGCGACGAGACGGATGCGGCGATCGAGGCGCTTGCGGCCGAGGCGCCGGACCTCGTTTTGGTGTTGCAGGTGACCTTTACCGATGCGGCGGCTTGTGTACGTATTGCCGAGCGGTTCTCCGTGCCGCTTGCCCTGTGGGCGGTCCCCGAACCGCGGCTCGGCGGGCGGCTGCGGCTCAACGCCTTTTGCGGTCTCAACCTTGCCTCCCATGCGCTCGGTCTTGTCGAGCGCCGCTTTTCATGGCTCTACGCCGCGCCGACCGACGCCGACATCGTCCGCCAGCTCGACGATCTCATCAGCGGCGATCGCATGGTCCAACCGCTGACCGGCAAAAGGTGCGATGCCGATAGCGCGGCCGGTCAGGCGGTCCTTGATGCCGTCGCGGGACAGACGATCGGCCGGCTCGGCGCCCATCCCGAGGGGTTCGATACTTGCCGCTATGACCGGCGCGCGCTTGAGAGCCTGACCGCCATCGATGTCGAGGAACTGCCGCTTGAGGATCTCTTCGACACGGCGGCGCAGGTGCCGGATGAGACTGCGGCGGCAATCCGGTCGCAGACGGCGTCGCAACTGGCCGGTCTCGAGACGGTCGATCAGAACCAGTTGGACAGGTCATTCAAGCTGAAGGCGGCGATCGAGGCCATTCGCGCCCGCGGCGGCTTCGACGCCTTCGCCATCCGCTGCTGGCCGGAGACCTTTACGGTCTATGGCGGCGCGGTGTGCGGGCCCGTGTCGATGATGGGCGAGGCCCGGGTGCCCTGCGCCTGTGAGGCCGATGTCTATGGCGCGGCGACACAATTGCTGCTGCAGGCGGTCGCCGATGCGCCGGTCTTCCTGGTGGATCTGGTCGATATGGATGTCGACGACGATACCGGAGTCGTCTGGCATTGCGGACAGGCGCCGATTTCGATGGCCGATCCGGATGGCATGGCCGAGGCAACGCTGCACACCAATCGCAAGATGCCGCTACTCTACCAGTTCGCGCTGAAACCCGGCCGGGTCAGCCTGCTGCGGCTGAGCCAGGCGCATGGCGCGCACAGACTGGTCATCGCCGGCGGCGAGGTGCTGAAGCGGCCGATGGCCTTTACCGGAACCTCCGGCGTGCTGCGCTTCGACCGGCCGGTGGCCGATATGCTTCCCGATCTTTTCAATTGCGGGCTGGAGCACCATATGGCGCTGACCTATGGCGACCACACCGAGACGCTCCTGTCGCTGGCCGCCGCCCTTGATCTTCCTGTTGTTCGTCTTTGAGAGTTAGCGCTGCATGAAAAACATCCGTTACGGTATCATCGGTTCGGGCATGATGGGGCAGGAGCATATCCGCAATATCGCCCTGCTTGAGGGCACGCAGATTGTCGCGGTCGCCGATCCGAATGAGGAGATGCGGACGATGGCGGCCAAATCAGCCGGCCCGGCATGCGCCGCCTATGCCGATCACAAGGCGATGCTTGCGGCTGGCGGCTGCGATGCCATTGTCCTGGCGGCACCCAATTACCTGCATCATCCCATTCTGTCCGATATCCTGCCGACCGATATCCCGCTGCTGGTTGAAAAGCCGCTCGGCATTGACGAGCCACAATGTCGAGACATTATCGCCCAGGCGCAACCCCGGCGTGCACCGGTCTGGGTGGCGATGGAATATCGCTATATGCCGCCCATTGCCCGGCTGCTCGACGAGGTTCGCGCCGGCACGGCCGGCGCCGTGCATATGATCGCCATCCGCGAACACCGCTTTCCGTTTCTTGCCAAGGTCGATCACTGGAACCGCTTTCAGCGGCTGACCGGCGGCACCATGGTCGAAAAATGCTGCCATTTCTTTGACCTGATGCGGCTGGTTTCAAGGTCCGAAGCGGTGCGGGTCTATGCATCCGGCGCCATGGACGTGAATTTCCGCGACGAGCAGCATGATGACGGCCGGCCGGATATTCTCGACAATGCTTTCGTGATCGTCGATTTCGAAAACGGCATGCGCGGCATGCTCGATCTTTGCATGTTCGCCGAAGGGGCCTATTGGCAGGAAACCGTCAGCGTGACCGGCGAGCGGGCGCGCATTGAGGCCTTTGTCCCGGGCCCGGCCCGGTTCTCGACCGATGGCCGGGAGAGGCCGTCGCAGATCGCCATTTCCACCCGGGCGGAGAAGATCGAGCGGCGCGAGGACATTCATACCGACCCGGCGATTCTGTCCGCCGGTGATCATCATGGCTCGACCTTCTACCAGCATCAGAAATTCCTTCGCCTGATCCGCGAAGGCGGGCAGCCGGAGGTCAGTCTCGAGGATGGTGGCAGGGCGGTTGCCATCGGTGTTGCCGCCGAACAGTCCGCGCGGACCGGTGAGGCGGTCACACTGTCATGATCAGCGCAGGCTGGCCGTATAGTGCATGTCCCGTGTGAGGCATCGCGAGATGCGGAGCTCCACTGGCCTTTCCTCCAGATCGCTGGCAATGCGGGTAACCGACAGCAGCGGCTCTCCGGCCTTGCAATTCAGATGCCGTGCGTCATCGGCGTCAGCGGCGACCGCCTTGAGTTTTTCGTCGGCCTTGGCGATCGTGACCCCCCATCTCACCGAATAGAGCCGGTAGACATTGTTGGGGATTTCGTCGAGCTCCTCGAAACCGGGGAACGCCGCCGCCGGGATGGTGATTGTCTCAGTCAGGACCGGTTTGCCGAGCAGCAGACGAATACGCTCGATGCGCCAGACCGGTGCTCCGACCGACAGCGACAGGGCCTTTGCCTGTGCCCCGTCGGCTTCGGCTTGCGACCAGTCCAGAAGTTTTGAATCGGGAAACATGTCGGCGGCATCGGTGTCGTCGGCGGCGAGGCGGAAAAACTGGAACAGGATGCGCGAATCCTCCGGCTCGGCAACGAATGTCCCGCGGCCCTGGCGCCGCACGAGCAGGTTTTCAGCCGTCATCGCATCGAGCGCCTTGCGCACCGTTCCCTGGCTGACGCTGAGCTGGCGGGCCAGTTCCTGTTCGCTCGGCAGACCCATGCCGGGCTGCCATGTCCTGTCCACCAGGCGGCGGATGAGCTGGTCCTTGACCTGCGCATAGAGCGGTTTGAAGCCGATACTCGTATCGTTTTCCGGTGCCGCCAATTCAGTTCCTCCAATTGCCGCGATCCGGCACCGCGCCCGGCCGCGCGCCGGTTTCGGTCCCGTGATGACCCGTGCCGGAGCCGGCAACTGCCGTGGCCGAACGGGTCAATCCCCGTGTCCTTGGTATTATCCGGTTCCGGTTGACAAATCCAGCGTGATGTATCTTATATAAGATATAAGACTTGGCATGTTTGCCGCCTTATCCCAAAATTCCGGTTGGAGGTTTCCTTGAGTATCCCGCATTTGCTGGTCCATGACCACAAGGACAATGTTGGCGTCGTTGTTGTGGAAGACCTGAAGGCAGGCACCGTCATGACCTGTGTGGTGACCCATGACGATTCGGATTTCGAACTGCAATGCAACCAGGATGTGCCGATTGGCCACAAGGTCGCGCTGGCGGATCTTGATGTCGGCGACACGGTCTTCAAATATGGCGAGGATATCGGAAAGGTGGTTGCCGCCATCAAAAAAGGTGAGCACGTGCATGTGCACAACGTCAAGACCAAGCGCTGGTAGGAGCAGGAAATGTCACAAAAAATAAGAGCTTACCGGCGCGAAAACGGACGGGTCGGGGTGCGCAACCACGTTGTCATCCTGCCGCTGGACGATATCTCCAACGCCGCCTGTGAAGCGGTCGCCAACAATATCAAGGGCACGATGGCGCTGCCGCATGCCTATGGCCGCCTGCAGTTCGGCGAAGACCTCGATCTGCATTTCCGGACCATGATCGGCACCGGCGCCAATCCCAATGTCGCGGCGGTCGTCGTCATCGGCATCGAGCCGGAATGGACGAAGGTCGTCGTCGACGGCATCGCCGAGACCGGCAAGCCGGTCACTGGGCTTTCGATCGAGCAGAATGGCGATATCGCCACCATTGCGGCGGCGTCCCGTGTCGCCAAGGATTATGTGCACTGGGCCACCGAATTGCAGCGCGAGGTATGCGACATTGCCGATCTGTGGATTTCGACGAAATGCGGCGAGAGCGACACCACCACCGGCCTGTCCTCCTGCCCGACGGTCGGCAATATGTATGACAAGCTGCTGCCGGAGGGTATCTATGGCTGTTTCGGCGAGACCTCGGAAATCACCGGCGCCGAGCATCTGTGCAAGGCGCGGGCCGCCAATCCGGAAGCCGCCTCCAGGTTCATGGCGATCTGGCAGGCCTATCAGGACGATGTGATCGACGCCCACAAGACATCCGACCTGTCCGACAGCCAGCCGACCAAGGGCAATATTCTCGGTGGGCTGACGACGATCGAGGAAAAGGCGCTGGGCAATCTGGAAAAGATCGGCCGCACATCGACCTATATCGATGCGCTGGGACCGGCCGAGGCGCCAGAGAAGGGCAAGGGGCTCTATTTCATGGACACTTCCTCGGCGGCGGCGGAATGCGTCACCCTGATGGCGGCGGCCGGCTATGTCCTTCACACCTTTCCGACCGGCCAGGGCAATGTGATCGGCAATCCGATCGTCCCGGTCATCAAGATCACCGGCAATCCGCGCACCGTGCGCACAATGAGCGAACATGTCGATGTCGATGTGTCGGGTATTTTGCGCCGCGACATGACCATCGACCAGGCGGGCGACGCGCTGATCGAGATGATCGTGCGGACGGCGAATGGCCGCAACACGGCCGCCGAGGCGCTCGGCCATCGCGAATTCGTTATGACCAAGCTCTATCGCAGTGCCTGACCGGCTAGAGCAATGAACGCGGTGGTGATCACGGAATTCATGGACGAGCCGGCCGTCGCGGTTCTGTCGGCGCGGCTGGAGACGCATTACGATCCGAGCCTGGCCGAGATGCAGGAGACCATCCCGGCGCTGCTGGAAAACGCCGCGGCGCTGATCGTCCGCAACAGGACCCTGGTCACGCCCGCGCTGCTGGCCGCCGCGCCGCGCCTGCGATGTGTCGGCCGGCTCGGGGTCGGTCTCGATAATATCGATCTGCAGGCCTGCGAGGATCGCGATGTGATGGTCTTTCCGGCGACCGGCGCCAACAATCTGGCCGTTGCCGAATATGTCGTCTCCACCGCCGGGCTGCTGCTGCGCGGAGCCTATCAGTCGACCGCGGCGATGATCGCGGGGGCATGGCCGCGCCAGGCGTTGATCGGTCGCGAATTGTCAGGCCGGGTGATGGGACTTGTCGGATTCGGCGCCATTGCGCGCGAGGTCGCGGTTCGCGCCCGGGCGCTGGGCATGCGGGTCGTTGCCCACGATCCCCATTGCCCGTCCGACGATCCGGCCTGGGTGATGGCGGATAATGTTCCGCTGGCGGCGGTGCTGGGACTGGCGGATGTGGTCAGCCTGCACACGCCGCTTACCGACGCCACACGCCATCTGATCGATGCCGGAGCGCTGGCGAAGATGAAGAATGAAGCGGTCATCATCAATGCGGCGCGGGGCGGTATCGTCGATGAGGAAGCGCTGGCGGCGGCGCTCGCCTCGAACCGTCTTGCCGGTGCGGCGCTCGATGTGTTCGAGACCGAGCCGTTGACGGCGGAGAGGGCGAAGTTGTTCGAGGGCCTTACCAATCTGGTTCTGACGCCGCATATTGCCGGGGTGACCGAGGAGTCCAATGTGCGTGTCAGTGCATTAATTGCGCAAACCGTCCTGTCACATCTGGGAGAGAACGGTTGACTGGCGACGGCACACGGATGCGCCCCGATGAGGTGCGCGTGCTGATTTGCGGGGCGCTGGAGCGCAGCAATGTCTCGGCGACCAATGCGCAAAGCGTCGCCAACGCCCTGCTGGCGGCGGAACTGACCGGACAGAGCGGCCACGGGCTGCGCCGGGTTGGGTCCTATGCCGCACAGTCGGCCTGCGGCAAGGTTGACGGCCATGCGGTACCGCAGCTCGATCCGTCGCGATCCGGCGCCGCGCGGATCGATGCGGCCAATGGCTTTGCCTATCCGGCGCTTGATCTTGCGCTCGACTGGCTGCCGGCAGCGGCCGGCAGCCAAGGCATTGCGATCGCCGGCATCACCCGCTCGCACCATTGCGGCGTTGCCGGCGTCGTCGTCGAGGCACTGGCGGAACGGCAGATGATCGGGCTGATGTTCGCCAACACCCCTGCGGCCATGGCGCCATGGGGCGGCAGTACTGCGATCTATGGCACCAACCCGATCGCCTGTGCCGTTCCGCTGCCAGGATCCGACCCGATCACTATCGACATCTCGCTGTCGAAGGTGGCGCGCGGCAAGATCATGGCGGCGCGGCAGAAAAACCAGGCGATCCCCGAGGGGTGGGCGTTCGACGCCGAAGGGCGGCCGACCACCGATGCCGAGGCCGCGATCGCCGGCACCATGGCGCCCATGGGCGATGCCAAGGGCACCGTGCTGGCGCTGATGGTCGAACTGCTCAGCGCCGGCCTCACCGGCGCCCATTACAGCTATGAGCAATCATCGTTTCTGGATGCCAAAGGGCCGCCGCCGGGATCCGGACAAACCCTGATCGCCATCGACCCGCAGGCATTCGGAGACGATGCGCTGCCGCGTTTTGCGGCCATGGCGGAGATGATATCGGGGATGGACGGCGCCAGAATTCCAGGCCATCGGCGACAGGCGATGAAACGCGATCACCTGGCGAACGGCATTGCTGTCGACCCGGCGCTGATTGCTGAAATCGAAGCCATCGGAACCTGACGGCAAACGAAACAAAGGCAACCGGCGAGACCTTGCCTCGCCGATCGTCAATCGTGATGCGCGGGCCGTGTCAGGCGGCGCGCAGATTTGCAGCCGATGATTTGCCGCGCTTGGGGTCGACTTCCACATCGAAGCTGACCTTCTGGCCTTCATCGAGGCCGGTCATGCCGGACCGCTCGACCGCGCTGATGTGTACGAACACATCGGCACCGCCGTCATCGGGTGCGATGAAGCCGTATCCCTTGGTTCCGTTGAACCATTTCACTGAACCTGTCTGCATTGAATGATCTCCTTTTGATGCATGACGTGAGAACTGTTTTGGTGATTTACGTGTCGATGGCCGGCGGTCTTTGCGACGGGATTTCGGTGTCGCGTTGACATTGCCGAGAACCCGATCGAGGCCCGCTTCGGGACTTTCTCCGGCAGGTGCCCTGGGCGGGATATTCTGGTTATGTGCCTGACGCCGCGTGCGTTGTCGACGGGGGCGCTGGGTCGCTTCCGTTTTGACCTGCGGTTGCGCGGAACGTGCCGCAGCGTCGTTTCCGTCCGCTTTACCGGCATCCAGGGGGCGGCCGATCAACCGTTCGATATCCTTCAGTAGACCGCGCTCCGACGGATCGCACAGCGAAATGGCGATGCCGCTGGCGCCGGCCCGCGCGGTGCGGCCGATGCGATGAACATAGGCTTCCGGAACATTCGGCAATTCGTAATTGATGACATGGCTGACGCCGTCGATGTCGATGCCGCGGGCGGCCACATCGGTGGCCACCAGGATCGGGACTTTTGCCTTGCGGAAGGCGTCGAGCGCCCGGTCGCGCTGACCCTGGCTCTTGTTGCCGTGAATGGCTGCGCTCGACAGCCCGGCCTTGCCCAGTTGCCGGCTCACCCTGTCGGCGCCGCGCTTTGTGCGGGTGAAGACGATGGCCCGCTCGACATCGGTCCGCGACAGAAGATCGATCAGGCGATCCCGCTTGGCCGCCCTGTCGGTCCACAGGACGGACTGGTCGATCCGCTCGATCGGCTTTGAAACCGGCGCGACGGCGATTTCCGCAGGTCGCGTCAGGTGGTCGCGTGCCAGCGACCGGATCTGTTTGGGCATCGTCGCCGACAGCAGAACGGTCTGCCGGTCCTTCGGCAACTGGCCGAGAATGCGCCGGATCGCCGGCGCGAAGCCAAGATCGAGCATCTGGTCTGCCTCGTCGAGCACCACGGTTGCCGTGCGGTCGAGCCGGATGGCGCCGGTGCCGAGGTGATCCTCGAGCCGGCCCGGCGTGGCGATGACAATGTCGACGCCGGATGCCAGCGCCCTGATTTGCGGACCCGGTTTCAGGCCGCCGACCACGATCGCCGTCGATGGCCGCACGAGCTGTCCATAGGTGCGAATGCTGACGGCAATCTGCGTTGCCAGTTCGCGCGTCGGCACGAGAATCAGCGCCCGGCAGCGCTTCGGTCCGGCATGCCGCCGGCCGGTGGCGATCCCGTGCAACAGGGGCAGGACGAAGGCAGCGGTCTTGCCGGTGCCCGTTTGGGCCGTGCCCAGAATATCCTGACCCGCCAGCATGGCCGGGATCACTTCGTTCTGAATGGGCGTTGGAGAAGAGTAACCTTCGGCCGCGACGGCGCGAAGAATGGAATCGGCCAAGCCGACATCACTGAATTTTTTCAAAAGGAGTCTTTCTCATATCGACCGGTCAAGCGCCTGCCGGCGCTGCGGTGTCGATTCGTCTGGGCGAGCTAGCGTAGATGAGCTGCGTTTATCAATGTGCCTTCATGCACTGTCTTTGCGGCAACGATCTCTTGCGATTAGCTGCTTTCCAAGGACGCCGTCAGCGATCTTTCGATCGTCTACGCACGGCGTGTTGCGCGGCACTAATCACAGATCGCGCGCAATAGCAAACGAAATCCGATCTTCAGGCGGCAGAATGGGGTGCGCCATTTCGCATGTCCCGGTGCACCCTTTCTTAATCATGCAGCCGCACAATCCCCGAAACGACTTCAAGCCGGGATCGGGGGACTCCATGCGCATTCGTGAATTGCTCGCGCACAAAATGCCAATCGAACTGCAGGCCATTCAGGCGCATGTCAGCCTGCTTGACGCTGCGCGTATCTTGACGGCCAACAATATCGGCGCGCTTCCGGTCATCGATGATGACCGCGCCGTCATCGGCATTGTGTCGGAACGGGACCTGGTGCGTGCCTTTGTCGAGTATCACGACGAGGGTCTTGACAGGCCGGTCTCCGACATCATGATCACATCCGTCGTCACCTGCTGCTGCGACGATCCGGCCGACGACATCTACGAGACCCTTGGCGCGCGCGGCTTTCGCCATATCCCGGTTGTGGAAGGCGGAAAGCTTCGCGCCATGCTGAGCATTCGCGATTTCGAACTGGCCCATAAGCGGCTGAAATCACAATCGCTGAGCGACGACCTGACCGGTCTTCACAATCTGCGCCATCTGCTGACCATCCTGGACGGCGAATTCAACCGTTACCGCCGCTTTCGCGCGCCGCTGTCGGTGGCGGCCGTCAAGGTCGATCAGCTAGAAGAGATCAGCCGGTCGAAAGGCCCCGTGGCAGGTGACGGCTTGATGAAGAAACTGTCGAAAATCCTGGTCGAGGAGACGCGCGCCTATGACAGTATCGGCCGAACGGCCGAGGATCGCTTTGTCGTCGTCTTTCCGAACACCGATCCCAGAACCGCCGTTCGGGCCTGCGAGCGGATCATGCGGGCCGTGCGGTCCGGCGCCGATGCGGCCGCCGACGACACCGGCTGGAGCACCATCAGCATTGGCCTGGCACATGCCAATTTTGAGATTTGCGAGGGCATGCGCATCCTGCAATGGGCCGGCGAGCTGGTTCAGGCCGCTTCGGAAAACGGCGGCGACTGTATCGAGGTGCCGGAACCCGGAGAGGCCGAACAGGCGATGGCGGTCGAATCCCGGCCGCGGATCTCAACCGCCAAAATGGGCGGCTATGCGTGATTGCAGCCATGTCCAGACAGCCGGCGCGCCGCGCCGGACCTTGACGCCGACACGGTCTTCCAACTGCGCGCGGGTGACGTTGAAATCCGGCCAGGTGCCGCCGTCGGTTTCGAGATTGTGGATGACCGGCTGAACCCGATCGATCGATTTGGCGAAGATCGCGTCATCGGTCTCGGCCGCCTCGAACTCGTCCCACAGGTTGCGAAAATCCTCCGCCTGATCGGTCGGCAACAGGCCGAAGATCCGGTCCGCCGCGGCGCGCTCGATGGCTTCCAGCTCCGATGTGTCATGATCGCCGTGAATCGGATTGTCGCCGGCGTCGATTTCGACAATATCGTGAATCAGCAGCATCTTGATGACACGGTCGATCCGGATGGGTCGATTGGCATGTTCGGCGAGGATCAGCGCGTAGAGCGCGATATGCCAGCTGTGCTCGCCCGAGTTTTCGGTGCGTGACGCATCGCAAAGCGTGCTGGCCCGCAGAACGGATTTGAGCTTGTCGATTTCGATGAGGAAGGCGAACTGCTTCGCCAGGCGGTCTTGATCCATGGGCTCTTTTCCTGGTTGCGTGCGGGCAAAGCGCGTGCTTTGTGGTGAGTTTCGAAATCGCGCCGACCCGGTCGATCCGCTCCGGTGACCGGTGCGGAACGGGATGGGAATCGATTATGCGTTCCTACAGGATTCGCGAATTTACGGACAGTGATCTGGATGAGGTCGTCGCCCTTTGGACGGCGACGGACATCATGCGGCCATGGAACGATCCGCGCCATGATATCCGGTTTTGTCAAGGCAGCCCGTCATCGACGCTTCTCGTTCTCGCCGATGACACCGCGATCAGGGCGACCGCCATGGTGGGCGAGGACGGGCACCGCGGCTGGGTCTATTATGTTGCCGTCGAACCGGCGGTACAGGGCCAGGGGATTGGACGGCGCATCATGGATGCCGCCGAGAATTGGCTCAAGGCGCGGGGAATCCGGAAGGTCAACCTTTTGATCCGAAGTGACAATGTGCCGGTTCGGGACTTCTACGAACGGATCGGATACGCGGATACCCGGACCTGCTGTCTTCAGAAGGTTCTTGAAGGCGATACCGGCACGCCGGAATGATTGCGTTTCCGGCAGACGGCTTGAAACCGGGCTGCCGTGGGTACGACCCGTGTCCGCTGTGCATTGCGCGCCGTGGATGATAATCTAAAAAGGCGGTGGTTGTGTGTTCCATGTCCGGACAGGGCATGATGTCCCCGGCGAAGCGTTTCGGCGGGACGTGCCCGAAACGCTGGAGTGGCGTTTGGCTGACGGTGATCGCCAAGCCCAAATGACGGGAGGAAGCAAATTACGGTGAAACACGCCTTGTCAGCCCTGATTTATCTGTTCTGCGCCTTTTCTGCGGGTGCTCAGCCAGCGTCCATAGCCGATCTTTGGGCGGCGTTCGATCAAGCCAGCAACCAGCTCTATGAGACAAGTGACAAAATGCGTCTTATGGCGGACGAAGCCGAAAGCGCCTATGGCTATTATCTCGATTCGCTGGAGGATGATCTTGCGGGCCGCGAGGAACTCGACTTCGAGATCGAGCGGATTGTCGATCACATCCAATATCTCGAGGGCTACAGAAGCGAAGTTGCACCGTCCGCCGCGCTGATTGCGCAACGCGACGAGTTGGCGCGCCAGGAAAAGATCCTGAGGGCGGCGCCCGGCCAGCAGGCCTATAAGGACGTCGTTGCCCGGCTGGACATCATGAACGGGGAGATCAGCTTTCTTGAGGAGCAGGTGAAAGATGTCGATCTCGAGATCGCCGAGGCGCGCGTTCCGCTGGCGCAGTTGGAGGCGGCAAAGCGGGACTATCTGATGCGGCCGGTCGAGGCGGTCTCACCGGGCTTTGCCACCTATCTGACAATGCATCAGCAGGCCGGAGTTGCGCGTGACAGGATGGGCGCCGCGCAGCAAGCCTATGTCGATGCACTGGACGCGCTGGTCGAGGGCATGCGGCGCGAAACCCCGCCCTTCGTCGAAGCGGTTGAAATCCGGGCTGATGGTGCGCTGATCTATGAGGCCCGGTGGCGCCCGACGGACGGGCTGTCCGAGGTCGAACGGCTGCAGCGCATGGCGACCCGGTCTGAAATGCTCAAATCGGCAATCGCCGAGATGGATGCCCATCTGGCGGTCGGTCAGGCGCAGCGGCTCAGGCTGGCGCAGCGGCAATTGCTGCTGGACAGCAAGCTGATCGATGCCCGCGTCGATTTTTACGACAGCCAGGTCAAGGGCATCATCTATGCTGCAGCGATCGAGGCCGTGGGCAGCATGATCGAGCTCTATGCGACCGGCGGGACGGGCGCGCTCAAGAACATCACCATATCGAAAGGCATCGAGGCGGCCGGCGCCAAGGGCGGCGCCTATTTCGCCAGCGACTATCTGGGTGAGACCGACGCCTACAAGGAATTCATCGACGGTTTCGAATTCCAAAACGCAATCGATGAGGCATTCGGTGACGAGGTGGAGGGTGCGCTTGGCATTGCCATCGAGAAGGCGATTGCCGGCGCCCCGGCCGCCTGGCGGTATTTCAAGGAATTCGGCAAGGCTGCCGGTTCAAAACTGCCGGCAAAGGGCATCCGGGATCTCAGCCAGATCGCCGGCTCCGGCGGTGCCGACTGGGGTGCCGTCATTTCGCTTGCCACCACCGCCGCCAAGGTCGCGGTCAAATCCTATTATGAGGTTCAGGAACAGGAAGCCTATGCACGCCTGATGGAGGCGCTTATCGAGCATGGGGCGATTCAGGCACTCAAGGAGATTTCTCTCGGCAAGGACGCAACGATCTTCAACCTGCGGGCGGAACACCGGAAATTGCTGGCCGCACTGCAATATCAGCAACACGTGCTCAACACGCCGATTTCGCTGGATGTCCTGACGAATGAGACGCTGAATCTGGCGGACAAGGATGTCTCACTGGATATTGTCGTGACGTTTTCCCGCGCTATCGACGCTCCGCCGACCGTCACGATCGGGCCGCTCGAAGCGCCGCGCTCCCTTGGCGATGAGCGGGACGGCGCGTCAGGCACCGTCTGGAAATCGAACCTCTTTGTCAGCGCCGCCAGCCTGCCGACCGGCCAGCAGGTCATCCGGATCCAGAATACCGGTTCGAAGGGCCTGGATGGCGAGCCCGGCAGCGTGCCGCGTCCCGATCCCTATGGCCAAAAGTGGTTTGATATCGAACTTGTCGCCGATGCCAATCACCGGCTGATGGTCGCTCCGCAAGAACAGAAGGATCTGGACGGAATCTGGCTGATGGGCAGCACGCTGATCCTGCTCGAACAGGTCGGCGAGCAGGTGACCGGGACCTATCACGCCTTTTTGCCAGGATCCAAATACGCGGCCCGCGGCCGGGAAATCGGCGAGGTCTCCATTGACGCAACGCGAGAGGGTCAGGTGATCGATGGTACACGCTGGAACGCTTTTCCGCCGGAATACAAGGAATTATGCGGCGACCATTGGGCATCACTCGATCCCATCACCCTGATCTATGACGGCAAGGACACGCTGACCGGGACATGGAAGCGGCTTTTCGCCGATGCCGAGACCTGTGAACTGACGACATCGAGCATGGAGGACGTGACCCTGAAACGCGCTGACGAAGCCAATTGAGTTGGATCAGCCATGGGTGATCGATCCGCCGGCCATAAACGCAATTGCTTCTGTCTTGACCCGGACGCGCTTCAATACAGCCAGCGGACCAGGCCCAGCGTGATGAACGGGAACAGTGCCAGGATGACGACGCGGATCAGGTCGGTGGCGACGAACGGGAAGACGCCGCGATAGGTCTGGGCCAGGGGAATGTCCCTGGCCATGGAGTTGATGACGAACAGATTCATGCCGACGGGCGGCGTGATCAGGCCGACCTCGACCACGATGAGGACGAGGATGCCGAACCACAGGGCGAACTCCTCGGGCGTCAAGCCGAAATCCAGGCCGATGACGATCGGGAAGAAGATCGGCACGGTCAAAAGGATCATCGACAGCGAATCCATCACGCAGCCGAAGATCAGGTAGAGCAGCAGGATCACGGTTAGCACGAGCCAGGGCGAAAAGCCCTGCTCGGTGACATAAAGGGCAGCCTCCTGCGGCAACTGCGACAGGGCCAGAAACCCGTTATAGATCGCCGCGCCGAGGATGATCAGGAAGATCATGCCGGTGGAATTGGCGGTGTCGAGGATCGACGATTTGAGCGTCTTGAACGTCAGGCCGCGATTGGCGAGCGCGATCAGGCCGGTGCCGGCAGCCCCGATGGCGGCTGCTTCTGTGGGCGTGAAAATACCCTGATAGATGCCGCCGACGACGACGAGAAAGACGACAAGCACCGGCCAGACCGCGAGCAAAGCCCGAAAGCGTTCGCCATAGGGGGCTCGCTCGCGCGTGCCGCCCGACCCCGGCCGGACCCGCACATAAATCGATATGGCCAGCATATAGCCGAGCGCCGCCAGTATTCCGGGCACGACCGCTGCGACAAAGAGTTTGGCGATGTTCTGTTCGGTCAGGATGGCATAGATGACCAGCACGACGGATGGCGGGATCAGGATCCCGAGCGTGCCGCCGGCGGCCAGCGAGCCGGTGGCGAGCGGCCCCGAGAACCCGTAGCGCCGCAATTCGGGCAGGGCGACCTGGCCCATGGTGGCGGCGGTCGCCAGCGACGATCCGCAGATCGCCCCGAAGCCCGCGCAGGCGCCGATGGCGGCCATGGCGACGCCGCCCTTGCGGTGGCCGAGCCAAGTTTCGGCGGCGTAGAACAGGGCACTCGACATGCCGCCGAGACGGGCAAACTGGCCCATCAGCAGGAACAGCGGCACGATGGAAAGCGAATAGCTGGAAAAGGTCCCGTAGGTCTGGTTCTTGAGCTGCCCGAAGATCATCAGGAAGGACCCGTTGATCAGATAGCTGCCGCCGACCCCGACCGCCAGCATGGCGAGGCCGATCGGGATGCGCAGAAAGATAAGGACCAGAAGAACCGGGAAGGACCAGATGCCGATTTCCAGATTGCTCACGGCGCTTCCCCGCTGATCGCCGGTCCGTCTTCGGGCCTGAATTCCATCAGGCTGCGGACCAAGCACCAGGCCGCGACGATCACGAAGACGACGGCGCCGACAAGGCCTGCCGCATAGGCCCACCAGATCGGGAACTGGAGAATGAAGGTGGTTTCACCATAGGACGCCTTGTCGATCGTGCCGAGCCAGTGACGCCAGCAGATCAGCGCCGCGAAAATCAGCATCAGCAGATTGGCGATCACCTCGATGAACCGGTTCGCGCGGGTGCTGAAATGCATGGTCAGGATTTCGACCACCGCATGGCCGCGGTTGAGATGGCACCAGGGCAGGAAGGCGAAGACAGCGAAGGCCGTGCCGGCCTCCACCAGCTCGAAATCGCCGGGAATCGGCGCCAGACCGGCAAAGACGAGCGCCCGTCCCCCCACCGAGACGACGGTGACGACGATCAGGATGGTCAGAACCAGCCCGCCGGCAAGCGCAGTGATCCGCGTCAGCCCCTCGATGAAGCGCCCGATGCGCGCCGCCATGTTCCTTCCCCCAAGTGCCGTCCGGATCACCGGATCGCCGATTGGTCCTTTTGTCAACCCGTGCACGGCGGGTGCGATCCGCACCCGCCGCCGATTGTCGGAGCCTAATTGCTGTGTTTGGCGATGGCCGCCTGGGCGCGTTCGTAGAGGTCGGCGCCGTCAATGCCCTTTTCGTTCATCTCGGCGATCCAATTGTCGATCACCGGTTTGGCGGCGGCCTTCCAACGGTCGACTTCGGCTTCATCCAGCACGATGATGTTGTTGCCGCGCTCCTCGGCGAGCTTGCGGCCGGGGGCGTCGAATTCCTGCATGGTGCGGCCGGCGGTGGCCGAAAACTCCATGCCGGAATTGTCGTCGAGGATCTTTTTGAGATCATCCGGCAGGCTGTCATATTTGGCCTTGTTCATCGCCAGGACGAAAACGGCCGTATAAAGCGCTTCATCGCCGGAAAACTCCGTATGCGAATTGACCAGTTCCTGGACTTTGAGGGCCGGGACCACCTCCCAGGGAATGACGGTGCCATCGATCACGCCCTTGGACAGCGCCTCGGGGATCGCCGGGACCGGCATGCCGACCGGCGTTGCGCCCATTTCGCCGAGCAGGCCGTTGATGACGCGGGTCGGGCCGCGCAGCTTCTTGCCCTGCATGTCCTCCAGCTTGGAGACCCCTTCGCCCTGGGCGTGGATGACGCCCGGGCCATGCATCCAGGTGCCGAGGATCTTGAGATCCTTGAAGTCGGTATCCTTCATGTCGGATTCGAAAAGGTCCCAATAGGCGCGCGAGCCGGCCTCTGCATTGGTCATCATAAAGGGCAGTTCGAACACTTCGGCGCGCGGGAAGCGCCCCGGCGAATAGCCCGGCAGGGTCCAGACGACGTCGACGACGCCGTCACGGGCCTGGTCGATCAGTTGCGGCGGCGTGCCGCCCAGCGACATGGCGCTGAAAACGTCGATCTTGATGCGGCCGTCGGAGGCCTTCTCGACCTGCTCGGCCCAGGGCATGAGTACATTGGCCGGCACATTGGCCTGCGGCGGCAGGAACTGGTGCAGGCGCAGCGTGACCTCCTGGGCGAGCGACTGGCCGGCGCCGGCCAGCATGGCGGTCGCCAGCACGGCGCCGGCGGTCAGCGATTTGATGAAGTGGCGTTTGTTCATTTTCTTCCTCCCAAGAAATTGATCTGCGATCATGGTGTCAGTGCCCCTGATCGACCGGCGGATGCCGTGCCGACCGGCCTGTTCTATGGAAAGCACATAAATTGCATCATTCGCAATAAAATTGCGTTTGACATGCACCGTCGAGAACAAGCCGGCGCAATCAAGGGGCTGATTTTGTAACTGTCCACCAAAAACAGCGGTTATTTTGTCGGAACCGCGTTGAGCGGCAGGGCGTGGGTGTCCTTGAGCGTGTCCAGGACAATGGCGGATTTGACGTGACGGACCGAATCATGCGGCAGGAGCACGTCGTTGACGAATCCCGACAATGCCTTGAGGTCGGGTGTGACGACCTTGAGCATATAGTCCATTTCGCCGGTCAGCGCGTGGGCCTCCAGCACTTCGGGCAACTGGTTGACCAGGCTGGCGAATCGCCTTGCATTGTCGCGATTGTGCGTATCCAGCGTCACCGTGATGATGTTGATGATGCCGAGCCCCAGCATCATCCGGTCGAGCGCCGCGAAATAGCCGCGAATATAGCCTGATTCCTCAAGCTGGATGCGGCGGCGCGAGCATTGCGACGGCGACAGATTGACCCGTTCGGACAGGTCATTGTTGGTCAGCCGGGCATCCCGCTGCAGTTCCTGAAGGATTTTCCGATCGAACTGGTCAAACATTTCGTGCGCCATTCGTATTGAAGTTGCGTATATCGTGCAAACATTCGTCTATTGGTAATCAGAATGCAAGCAATTTGCATGGGTATTGCGTGATAATGATGGAAACCATGACATCACAGGAGAAGCATTATGGGCCCGTTTCCACATGACGCACCGCCGGCAGAGATAAGCGCTGAAAACCCGGCGGGAACCGATGGTTTCGAATTTGTCGAATTCGCCCATCCCGAACCGGAAAAACTGGGCGAGCTTTTTACCATGATGGGTTACCGGCCGGTCGCCCGGCACCGGAGCAAGGCGATCACTGTCTGGCGGCAGGGCGATGTCAACTATATCGTCAATGCCGAGCCCGGCTCCTTCGCCGACCGCTTCATCGACGCCCACGGCCCCTGCGCCCCGTCCATGGCGTGGCGGGTGGTCGACGCGCAACACGCCTTCGATCATGCGGTTGCCAAGGGCGCGACGCCCTATGAGGGCGACGACAAGGTGATGGACGTGCCTGCGATTGTCGGGATCGGCGGTTCATTGCTGTATTTTGTCGACACCTATGGCGCCAAGGGATCGGCCTATGATGCAGAGTTCGAGTGGATCGGCGAACGCGATCCGCGGCCGCAGGGTGTCGGCTTCTACTATCTCGACCATCTGACCCACAATGTCTTCCGCGGCAATATGGACACATGGTGGGATTTTTATCGCGAGAAGTTCGGCTTCAAGCAGATCCACTTTTTCGATATCGAGGGCAAGATGACCGGGCTGGTGTCGCGGGCCATCACGTCGCCTTGCGGAAAAATCCGCATCCCGCTCAACGAATCGACGGACGACAAGAGCCAGATCGAGGAGTATCTGCGCAAATACAAGGGCGAGGGCATCCAGCATATCGCCGTCGGCACGGATGAAATCTACGACGCCACCGACCGGCTTGCCGCCAATGGCTTGCGCTTCATGCCGGGACCGCCGGACACCTATTATCAGAAATCGCATGAGCGGGTGATCGGCCATGAAGAGCCGATCGAACGCATGGCGCGCCACGGCATTCTGATCGACGGCGAGGGCGTCGTCGACGGCGGCATGACCAAGATCCTGCTGCAGATTTTCTCCAAAACGGTGATCGGTCCGATTTTCTTCGAATTCATTCAGCGCAAGGGCGATGAAGGCTTCGGCGAGGGCAATTTCCGGGCGCTGTTCGAATCCATCGAGGAAGACCAGATCCGCCGCGGTGTCCTGAAAGTGGAAGCCGCCGAATAGGCTTTCGGCCATCTATGCAAAGACCGCTGCCGGAAGCTCCGGCAGCGGTCTTTCGTTTGAACTGAACCGCATCATTCCCGCCATCGTGGCGGGCGGCACTCAGTAGTTGGCGGGACACCGTGCCGTATAGCGGCGGCCACGGGAATCGCGATAGTAGCAATTGTCCGAATTTTCCGCGACTCGGCCGATCACCGCGCCGGTCACACCGCCGATTGCAGCGCCGACAAGCGCGCCCTCTGGGCGTCCCGTGGCGATGGCGCCAATGGCCGCGCCGGCACCCGCACCGACGGCTGCGCCCTGCTGGGTTTGTGTACAGCCGGCAATCGTCAGGACGACGAAGGAAAGCGCGAGGATTTTCTTCATTTTCAAGTCTCCAATTTCTTTCCCACCGCAGGAAAGCAGACGCTACAATACATATATTTGCGTTACTTGCACGCCCCTAAGGCTTTTTTGGTACAGCGAGTCACAATATGTGACCGCGCAACGGGCCTGGCGGCGGCGCGACGGTAGCATCGCAACATGAATGCAGCATGAACGGCTTGTATTCCCGGGCTCCGTGTCAGGCCGCGCGTGCCGCGATCTGCTCCGTCGCATGGCGGCGGGCGGCGCGGTCGGCGTCATAGACGGCCTGAATGTCGGTGGCGATTTCGCCCGAACCCATCCTGTCCATCACGCTTTCGACGATTTCCGCCATTTCGAGGAAGCCGATTTGCCGGTCGATGAAGGCGTCCAGCGCCACTTCCTTGGCGCCGTTGAGAACGGCGCCCAGCAGCCCGCCGCCTTCCATGGCGCGCCGGGCCAGCCGAAGGGCGGGAAACCGAGCCTCGTCTGGGGCTTCGAAATCCAGCCGGGCAAGCTGGGTGAAATCCAGCCTCTCCACCGGCAGAACAGGCCGGCGCGGATAGGTCAGCGCATAGCCGATGGCGGTCCGCATATCCGGCGCCCCCAATTGCGCCAGCACCGATCCGTCGCTGTAACCGACCATCGAATGCACCACCGATTGCGGGTGGATGACGACCTCGATCTGTTCCGGGCGAAGGGCGAAAAGATGCATCGCCTCGATCATTTCGAGCGCCTTGTTGAACATGGAGGCGCTGTCGATGGAGATTTTCAGGCCCATGTCCCAGTTGGGGTGGGCCGCCGCCCGCGCCGGGGTCACCTGCCGCATCTCATCAAGGTCCAGCCGCCGGAAGGGGCCGCCGGATGCGGTCAGGATGATACGTTCGACGCTCTCGCGCTGGCTGGTGTCGAACACCTGCTGGATGGCGTTGTGTTCGCTGTCGACCGGCAGCAGCCGACCGCCGCCTGTCTTGATTTCGCGGTGAAACAGGTCGCCCGCCGCCACCAGGCATTCCTTGTTGGCCAGCGCAATATCGGCGCCGTTGCGGGCCGCGGCGAGCGTCGGCGCGAGGCCCGCCATGCCGACAATGCCGGCCATCACGCAGTCAACGTCCCGTTCGGCCGCCTCGATCAGGGCCGATGTCCCGGCGGCGGCCTCGATACCGCTGCCCGACAGGGCATCCTTGAGATCGCCATAGCGACTGTCGTCGGCGGTGACCGCCAGTGCCGCACCGCAGTCGCGCGCCTGGCGGGCCAGCAGGTCGATATTGCCGCGTCCGCTGATGGCGGAAATGGAAAACGCGTCGCGTCCGCCCAGATGGGCGATCACGTCAAGCGTATTGCATCCGATCGAGCCGGTGGAACCGAATATGCTGATGCTGCGCGGGGCTGTGTTCACATGTGCTGCCATAGGGTGCCGATCGACAATGCCTGCCGTTGTGAAACCAGATGCGGTGCGCCACGTCAATGTCCCCTTGCGCATTGCAGCGGACCGATGCCCCCTGAATGGGTTCTGAGGCCGGAAAGGGCGCGTCCGGTCATTTCGGATTGCCAAAGTGGATGAAAATATTTTAAATATAAAATATATTCCGGATTTCAGGAAAGGCCCAGCCATGACCCTTGACCGCGATGCCGCGCTGGAAATGGACCGCGAGGATCGTCTGGCCGGTTTTCGAGACCGGTTTCGACTGCGCGACGGTCTGATCTATCTTGACGGCAATTCGCTCGGGCCGATGCAGGACGGGGTTCAGGAGCGTGTCCGGTGTTGCCTCGAGGATGAATGGGGCCGCGACCTCATCGCCTCGTGGAACAAGGCGGACTGGTATACGCTGCCGCGGCGGCTCGGCGCGAAGATCGCGCCGTTGATCGGTGCCGGCCCGGATGACGTTGTGGTGACCGATTCCACCTCGGTGAACCTTTTCAAGGTGCTTGCTGCCGCCCTGTCGCTGCGCCCGGACCGCAAGGTGATCGTCTCGGAACGCAGCAATTTTCCGACCGATCTCTACATGATCGAAGGACTTGCGCGCTTTGCTGGCCGCGACCACGAACTGCGCCTGGTGGATGCGCCGCAGGATATCGAAGAGGCGATCACCGGGGATGTCGCCGCCGTGGTCCTGACCGAGGTGAATTATCGCACCGGCTGGATGCACGATATGAAGGCCATCACCCGCCGGGTGCATGATGCCGGCGGGCTGGTGATCTGGGATCTCGCCCATTCGGCTGGCGCCCTGCCGGTCGACCTGGCCGGCGCCGACGCGGATTTTGCCATCGGATGCGGCTATAAATATCTCAATGGCGGGCCCGGGGCACCCGCTTTTCTCTATGTCGCGCCGCGTTTTCAGGACAGCGTCACGCAGCCGCTGTCGGGCTGGTTCGGGCATGCCGATCCCTTTGCCATGGCATCATCCTATGACGCTGCGCCCGGCATCCACCGGTTTTTGACCGGCACGCCGCCAGTGATCTCGATGGTGGCGCTCGAGGCGGCGCTCGAACTCTGGGACGACGTCTCGCTCACCGCCCTGCGCGAAAAATCAGTCGGGCTGTGCGAGTTCTTCATCGCCCGGGTCGAAGAGCGGTGCGGCGCCTTCGGACTGCAACTCGTCAGTCCCCGGCAAGCCGGGCAGCGCGGCAGCCAGGTCTGTTTTTCCCATGAAAACGCCTTCGCCATCATGCAGGCGCTGATCGCGCGGGATGTGGTCGGCGATTTTCGGGCGCCGGATATTCTGCGGTTCGGTTTTGCGCCGCTCTATGTGCGCTATGTCGACCTCTTCGATGCCGTCGAACATCTTGCCGATATCCTGCGGACGGCCGAATGGGACCAGGCGCGGTTCATGGCGCGCGGTGCGGTCACATGAACCAAACGGGTTCCGTAAATCATGCATTCTGGTAATGCGATCGGGCGATATCGCCTGAAATCATAGTGATCCTGCTATGATTAGGCTGGTATTTTTCATTTTACCGGCCCGGACCAATTTGCTTTCATGACCACGAACCGGGATAGCGCCGAGGCCGGCGACCGGCCGGTTTCGCCCAGGGAGGCCGAATTGCAGTTTGCCAGGCTCAATGGCGTCACGCTTCATTACCAGTTGATCGGTGCGCCGCAGGGCAAACCGGTGATCGTCTTCGCCAATTCGCTGGGAACCGATTTCAGGATCTGGCGCGACGTCATTGTCCGGCTGGCCGGCGATTTCGCGGTCGTGACCTATGACAAGCGCGGGCACGGCCTGTCCGATATCGGCACGGCGCCCTACCGCATGGACGACCATGTCGGTGACCTCGAGGCGCTGCTCGATCTGCTGGAGATTCGAAGCGCCATCATCTGTGGGCTTTCCGTTGGCGGCATGATCGCCCAGGGCCTCTATGCCAGGCGCCCCGATCTCGTTCGTGCCCTGGTTCTGTGCGACACCGGGCACAGGATCGGAACCGAGGCCCTTTGGAACGGCCGGATCGAGGCGGTTGAGAGCAGCGGAATCGCCAGCATCGCGGATGCGATTCTCGAGCGCTGGTTCACCGAAAAGTTCAGAACCGGGCAGCCCGACGATCTGGCCGGATACCGCAACATGCTGTGCCGGACGCCGGTGGCCGGCTATGTCGGCACGGCGGCGGCCATCCGCGACACGGACTATACGGCGCAGGCCGCAAAAATCGCAGTGCCGACATTGTGTGTCGTCGGCGAAGAGGATGGCGCGACACCGCCGGAGCTTGTCGGGGAACTCGCCAGGCTGATCCCCGGCGCCCGGTATCAACCAATCCCCGCTTGCGGGCACCTGCCCTGCATCGAGCAACCGGTTGTGCTGACGGACGCCATCCGGGCGTTTACCGATCTGCTGTCGCCATGAGCGTCTCGGTCTTCGACCATCTCGTGCTTGGCGGGCTTCTGGGCGACGATGATCTGGCCGCCTGTTTCACGGTGGATGCCGAAATCGAAGCGATGCTGCAATTTGAAGTGGCCCTTGCAGAAGCCGAAGAGCAGATCGGGTTGGTGCCCGCCGGCACGGGGCGGGCGGTCCGCAGTGCCGCCGGGTCCTTTGAGCCCGATATCGATGCGCTGAGAGCGGGCGCGGCGAAGGACGGGCTGTGCATTCCCGAACTCATCCGGCAATTGCGCGCGGCGACGGGGCCGGAACACGGTCCCAGCCTTCATTTCGGCGCGACCAGCCAGGACGTTGTCGACACGGCGCTTGTGTTGCGCCTGAAGCCGGTGCTTGACGAACTGGAACGGCGCCTCGCCCGGCTGATTGCGCTCCTTGACGGGCTCGAAGAGCGGTTCGGTGCCCGGCCAGTCATGGGGCAGACCCGCATGCAGCAGGCGCTGCCAATCCGAACCGCCGACCGGATCGCGGCCTGGCGGGCGCCGCTGCGATCGCTTCACGATGCCCTGCCGGCGCTGCGGCCGCGCGTGCTGCGCCTGCAATTCGGTGGCCCGGTTGGCACGCTGCAGCAATTGAGCGGAAAGGGCCCCGCCATATCGGCGGCGCTGGCCGCGGCGCTTGACCTGACCGACGGAGGCTGCTGGCACAGCGACCGCACGCCGCTTGTCGAATTCACCGGCTGGCTGGCGCAGCTTTCCGGCGCCCTCGGCAAGTTCGGGCAGGACATCGCGCTGATGGCGCAGAACGAGACCGGCACCGTGCGCCTCGCCGGCGGCGGCGGCTCGTCGGCGATGGCGCACAAGCGCAACCCGGTTGCGGCGGAAACGCTGGTGACGCTGGCCCGTTTCAACGCAACGCTGCTGTCGGGCATGCATCAGGCGCTGGTGCACGAGAATGAACGGTCGGGATCGGCCTGGACGCTGGAATGGATGCTGCTGCCGCAAATGACGGTGGCCACGGGGACCGGCCTGCGCATCGCCGCTGGCCTGACGGAGAACATTGAAGACATGGGTGGATCATAGGATGGGAACGGACGCCACACGCACGCAGGTTGCCATTATCGGTTCGGGCCCGTCCGGGCTGCTGCTTGGCCAGTTGCTTTACCGGGCCGGTATCGACACGATCATTCTCGACCGGGTCGACCGCGACTACATCCTCGGGCGCATCCGCGCCGGGGTGCTGGAGGAAGGGACGGCGGCGATGCTTGACGCGGCCGGCGTCGGTGCCCGCATGCGGACCGAAGGCCTGCCGCATGACGGTTTCGATCTGGCCTATGACGGCGAAGTTCATCGCATCGACCTGTTCAACCTGACGGGCGGCAAGCGCGTCCTCGTCTACGGTCAGACCGAACTGACCCATGACCTGATGGATGCGCGCGACGCCGAAGGTCTTGTCAGTATCTACAATGCCCAAAACGTCCAGCCGCATGATTATGACGGCGCGCATCCTTACGTGACCTATGAACAGGACGGCGTCGAAAAGCGCATCGACTGCGATTTCATCGCCGGCTGCGACGGTTTCCATGGTGCGAGCCGGGCTTCGGTTCCCTCCGCAGCGCTGCAGGTTTTCGAGAAGGTCTATCCCTTCGGCTGGCTTGGAATGCTGTCGGAAGTGCCGCCGGTTTCCGACGAGCTGATCTACAACAATCACGATCGCGGCTTTGCGCTCTGTTCGATGCGCTCGAAGACGCTCAGCCGTTACTATGTGCAGTGCTCTCTGGACGACCAGGTGGAGGATTGGAGCGAGCAGCGCTTCTGGGACGAATTGCGGCGGCGTCTGCCTGAACGGTTTGCCGACGGGGTGACGACCGGTCCGGCGCTTGAAATGTCGATTGCGCCGCTGCGTTCCTTCGTCTGCGAACCGCTGCGCTTCGGCCGGCTGTTCCTGGTCGGCGACGCCGCCCATATCGTACCGCCGACCGGGGCCAAGGGCCTCAACCTGGCGGCCAGCGACGTGCACTACCTGTTCGAGGGCTTGCGCGAGCATTATGCCGAAACATCCGATGCCGGCCTTGACGCCTATTCGGCAAAGGCGCTGCACCGGATCTGGAATGCCGAACGGTTTTCCTGGTGGATGACCAGCATGATGCACCGCTTCCCCGATATGAGCGATTTCGACCGGCGCATCCAGCGGGCCGAGTTCTCCCAGGTCGTGCAGTTCAAGGCCGCCTCCGCGACGCTGGCGGAGAACTATGTCGGCATGCCGTATTGATCCGATATTGCGGTGGCGGTTTGATCTTAATTCGGTGACAGTTTTATTCGGTGACAGTTTACTTAATTCCGATTGAATTAAGTAAACTGTCACCGAATAAAACTGTCACCGAATTAAAATCACCGAATTAAGATCAAGTGCTGTGTCGCAATTGGAATGGCGGCCAGGCTCCTTCAGGTCTATGTGCTGCGCAAAGACGCTGCCTGCGTGGAAGCATCCGGAGGATGAAATGACGAAGCGGGGCCGTTGCCTGTGCGGGAAAATAGGTTGGGAATATGACGGCGAGGTCGCGTGGGCCTGTTATTGCCATTGCGACGACTGCCGCCGCAATTGTGCGGCGCCGGTGGTGGCGTGGCTGGGTGTGCCGGCAAAGAATTTTCGCTGGTTGGGAGAGGCGCCGAACATGCTTGAAAGTTCCAAAGGCGTGAGGCGATACTTTTGCAGGACCTGCGGTTCTCCGATGGGTTTTGAAGCGGATCATTATCCCGGCGGCATGCACCTCTACGCCGCGTCTTTAGAAGATCCAACCGAGTTTGAACCGACGTTCCACGTCAACTATCAAAGCAAGCTTCCCTGGCTCCAAATGAACGATGACCTTCCGAAATATGAAGGCACGCTG
Organism: Rhizobiaceae bacterium; assembly: GCA_028279875.1. Lineage (GTDB taxonomy): Bacteria > Pseudomonadota > Alphaproteobacteria > Rhizobiales > Rhizobiaceae > Hoeflea_A. Next base: position 17,449 of record JANQMU010000013.1, on the reverse strand, counting down.
CTTCATGCGCCCGGAGAGCTCGGGATTTATGAGTCAGAATAGCATTGTGATGTGTCGCGATGACGGTTTACATTAATTCGGTGACAGTTTACTTAATTATGCGTGATTAAGTAAACTGTCACCGAATTAATGTAAACCACCACTGCAATACAGCGCAGCACAGAATATCAAAAACCACGCATCCCAAAGTGCCATGTTTCCATCAGCAATCTGCAGAAGACATGGAGACCCGGGATGCATGGGCAAATCGAAAACAGCTATGGGCCGCGCCTGGCGGTGATGTTCATTCACACTTTGGCTGTGATCGTCATCGTGTGGCTGTTGCTGGCTGGACATGCGCATCTGCCAGAGGCGTTTCGGCACGCTGGCTTTGAACGGCGCGCCCTGACGGCGCTGTTTGCCGTCATTTATCTCCTGCGCACGCTTTTCGGCATGCAGGTCCTGCTCAAACGCCGCTTCGGCTGGGTCGAAGCCGTCATTGTCCTTGCGATCTTCGTGTCGACCCATGCGATCTTTGCCGGTTTGACCCTGGCCAATTCGAACCCGCTCAATCCGGCTCTCGGTGTCGGCGCGGCGGCCCTGTTCCTTTTCGGTTCCTGGATCAATACGGCGTCCGAATATCAGCGCTTCGCTTGGAAATCCCGGCCGGAAAACCGCGGCCGCGTCTTCACCGGCGGCCTGTTCCGCCACGCCGCGCATATCAATTATTTTGGCGATATGGTGATGTTTTCCGGCTATGCGCTGGTGACCGGCAGTTTGTGGGCCGCGATCATCCCCGCTTACATGACGGCCGGTTTCGTCTTCCAGCACATCCCCCGGCTCGATGCTCACCTGTCGCAAAAATATGGTGCTGAGTTTGATGACTATGCGGCAAGGACGCGGAAGCTCGTGCCCTTTGTCTACTGAGAGGAGCGGTCGACCGACATCCAGTAGGACATGACGGGTCTGGGGCTGCTGACCGCGCCATAGGAGAGCCGTTCCAGATCCGGGCGGTCGGATTTTGAAAAGCCGCTTCGCCCCAGCCATGATCCCCAGGCATAGTTCACCGTGTCGGGGATGTGTGCCAGCGATCCGCTGTGGGTGAAACGGGCATAATGACCCGGGGGAATAAAAACCCGGATCAGCGCCGCTGCGACTGCATCCGGTGGTTTGCGCTCAAGCCCGGAGACATAGGCCAGACAATGGCCGTCGCCGCGAACGATCTGTGGATGATCCGCCTGCGCGACGCCGCACAAAGCCAAGCGCGGCGACAACAATTCCGGAGCGTCGGCACGCAGCGCCGCAAACAATTGCTGCCAGTTTCCGTTGACCTCGGCACCGTCCTCGAAATTGATCCCCGCACCGATACCGAAAACCTCGAAACCCTTCCGCAGGTGAATGATGTCCGGGCTGAGAGTGAGGCCGTCGGTTCTGTGCTCGATGCTCTCCCGACTTGGCTTCAGAAGGCCCGGCCGTGTCCTCAATTCCGGTCGTTTGCGATATTGTCCCGGATTGCAGCCGAACTGCGCGCGGAAGCTGCGGGTGAAGGCTTCCTGGCTTTCAAAACCGCTTTCCAGGGCGATCTCGATGATGCGCGCCTCGGTTTCGGCCAGCCTTTGCGCAGCAACGGTCAGCCGGCGCTTGCGAATATAGGCCTTCAGATTTTCGCCATAGCCGGAACGGAACAAACGCTGCAAATGGTAACGCGACACGCCGACCTTGTCCGCCAACCGGTCAAGCGTCAGGTTCTCTCCCAGATGCGCCTCGATATGGTCAATGGCTGCCTTGACGCGCTGCATGTCAGATGAATCCGGTCAGCGAGTTTTTCGGAACTGGTCGTCGCTCCCCGGTTTCGGATGATAGGCCGGCCGCCGGCAGAGGGGAATGGGCGAGGCGACAAATACTATCTTTCGCTCCAGAAATGAGCTCGAAGCCTGTACGGGTGGTGGGCCCATCTCTATGATCTCGTCGGAAGCGTTGGATGCTCCGTGCGCCATTTGGTATTTGGTTCGTTCCTCCATCAAATTGCTTTCGGTACGCATTCGTCCAACGATCAAATGGGGAAAGGTCCGGGATGCGTCTTCCAATCAGGACGATGTTTTTCTTCGCAAGCCTGCTTTCGCTGGGTGTTTCCGGGGTGCATGCACTGGGGATGACCGCCAAACCAATTGCTCCAGCGGCACATTTCCCGGAGAGGGTCATCCGGGTTCAAAGTGATGCTGGGCTTTTTTCGCGTGCGATCTGGCGCGAGGCGCAGGAGGCCCTCAGCCACTATGGATTTGATGCTGGCACGCCGGATGGACTGCCAGGGCCCCGAACCCGGGAGGCAATCCGCAACTACCAGGCCGCGCAGGGTGAGGCGCAGACCGGCAGCTTCAGCCGCGCGACAATGGGCCTTTTGCTGGAACGTTATCGTAACGATCTGGCCGCCGATACCCATCCGCAACCTGATGCACCGGGTCTGCCCGCGCCGGTTTCGGCAGAGATCGCCGCGACGGCCGAGTTGTGTGAGGTCTCCCCTGAGCGGCTCCTGGCCCAGGAACACTTTTTGCGCCAGGGCGATCTCAATGGCGATGGAGAGGCCGACTACATCCTGGATGGGGCGCAATCAGGGTGCCTCTTCACATGCGGCGCAGCCAATTGTTCCGTCACGGTTTTCGCCTCCGACGGGCGCGGTCGTCTGAAGCGCAATGATTTCCTGGCCCCTGGTGTCACACTGGACACCTTTGTCTGTGACGAAAACGGAACGTGTCGGTTCCGTCGCACCGGCGAGGCCACCTCCAACTCTCAACTGACGCAGGCCGCGCGAGGTGACGCTCTCTCGCGTGGTGGGGACATTGCCGCGCAGCCCGCGCCCGCCGCCGCCGGAGGATCGACGGTACTTGGCGCCGAAAGCGCGCTCTGGGCCGAGCTCAAAAATCGCCCTTCTGCCGATATTGGCAACAAGTTTTCGATCCTGATTGCGCACTTCAGCCCAAGCTACGAAGAAAACCACTACATCTTCAGTGCCGCCAACCGGCTCGACACCGAACTTGACGATGTCACGATCTTCCTCGTTGAACTTTCCGCCAATGACGTGATTTCACCGGTCAGCGTTCCCATCGGGCCCGCAACATTCGGGCCCGATGACGGAATTTCAATCCGACTCCCCGGCGCTACTCCCCTGCCTGCCCTCACCGTTTGCTGGGAGGGCACAGACGCCAGGACCGGCCGGCGGGTCATCGGCGTCATGGATTTTCAAGGACAGCCAAGCACACAGTACGAACGCGCCGTGAACTACGCCGCAAAGCGCCCGGCCGCACCCGTGATCGCCGACCAAGTGGACCGATGCGCCGGTTTGACCGGCATGGGAACCTATGATCGCATCGCCGTGACGCCCATGACGCCGGACGAGGCCAATCGGGCTGCTGGTGTGCCGGAAACCGCCGCGCCTGAAATCACATCCGAGGGGGCGGAGCCGGCAAGCCATGTGCTCAGCTCAATGAACGCCTTCTATGATGGTGAAAACACGTTCAGCTATCCCGGTGTCCCGCCCTTCATCCTCGATATCTTTCACACAACCGGCGTAGGGTCCGCGCCGCACTATAATATGACCATGCAAAGCCATCTTGGGGTGCCCGTCGATGAGGTTCGCATCGCCCTGTTTGATGTGGCTGGCGACGGCGGCCTGACCCCGGTCGGTCGGCCTTTGGAACCGGGTTTTTTCGACAGCTGGGGCCTCAAGACACACACCTTCGAGGCTCCGGTCGCGGCAGAGAGGCTTCGTGTCTGTTGGGAGGGCGTCTTTTCCAGCGATGGTGAGCTGCGCGTCGGCATCGCGGACTATTATCGGTTCGAACGGGAAGAAGCGGTCGCGATGTCTCTTTATGCGGCGATCCCGCAGGCCGTTCCTTTGCGCCTTGACCCGGGCGAGGGCTGCGGCGGTGCCGGGAGCGGGCACAAAAGCCCGACCGAAGCCGAAGCACTGGACCTGTCGGCGGGCTTGATCACAATCCCTGCGGGCGGCCCGGAACACATGATGTTCATGGCCGCGAGTTATGCCGAGAACAAGAGGGAAGCGTCAGAGCCACCGCGCTTCATGTTCCAGATGGGGAACATGAATGCAAAATCGCCGTTGATGAACGTCGCCTACAACATCTACGCCGTAGAGGCGGATGGAGGTCTCGTTGAGTTGTCCTCCTCTCGCAATACCGGTCAGTTTGTCGATGTTTCCGCGATATGGCTGCCGACCCCGGCTCATCCGGTCTACCCACCGGAGATTTTGCTTTGCTGGGAGCATGATGACGTCCATGGAAGGGGGCGCGCATTCGAGGCGATCCCGATGAAGGGCGTCTCAATGTCCGAGCCCGGCGGCCCCGATATCGGCATGTTCATGTACGAGAAAACCGCCGCGACACAGGTCCTCGTTACATCCGATCCAATGCCCTGTTCCCGATTCATGAAATAAACCAGCCCTTTGGGGATCTTCGAAAATCTGTTCTTGCCGGATGGCTCAGGGGTCCGATCCGGCGCGTATTCGCGCGAGCCCGGTCTTCATCCGTGCGAAGTGATCGTGGTGCGGCTGCTCCTTTTTCAAGCTAACGGCGGTGGACAGGATGTCGATGACAACAAGGTGAGACAGCCGGGAGACCGTCGGTGTGTAAAGGTCGGTGTTCTCGAGTGTCTCCACAATGAGATGCACATCGCAATGGTCCAGCAGCGGGCCCTTGTGACCGGTAATGCCGATCGTTCGAGCCCCGTTTGCCCTCGCCACGGCCATCGCCGAGATGACTTCCTGCGTCTGACCGGTGTTGGAAATGGCCACCGCGACATCGCCGGGGCCCAGCATCTCGGCGGTCATGTACATCTGGTGCGAATCCATGGGGGCGCCGCACGGCGCGCCGAACATCGGAAACTTCTGCTGGGCGTCAAGCGCGACAATGCCGGAGGCGCCGAAGCCGAAGAACTCGATGCGCCGTGCTTCGGCCAGCACGTCGACCGCCTGCCGGACGCTGTCGCCGTCGAGCTTGCTTTGTGCCCAGTTCAGGTTGGACAGGTTATAGTCGAAAACCTTGGCAATGATCGTCTCCAGAGCGTCGCTTTCGCTGATCGCCGTGTGGGAGGTGGTCCGGGCGAAGGCCAGCGACCGGGCAAGTTTCACCCGCATGTCGCGGAGGCCGTTGCAACCGATCGCGGTGCAAAAGCGTATCACGGTCGGCTCGCTCACGCCGGCCGCCTCTGCGAGCATTGCCAGCGTCATCGAAACAACGTCGGCCGGCCTGTCCAGCACAATGCGCGCCACCCGGCGATCGGACTTGCGCAGCCGATCCTCCATGCGGACAATCTCTTCGAGCAGGTTGTCGTGGGTGCCGCTTGCGATCTGATCCATGGGCCTCGTCGATCGTTCAGGTGATGATCCGCAGGGTTTCGCCGGGTCGGGGGCGGATGATTCGCGGCGGCTCCGTCCGGGACTTGGCCGCAGCGTCGATGTCCCGCGGATCGATCGTGTTGAAAGCGAACATACCGAAGTGATGCGGTATAAGAAAGGCGCAATCGGCGGCAAGCGCTATCGCCTCGGCAAGCGTGAAATTCCCGGGCACGTCATTGGCACGCCTCTCCGCATCCCGCCCATTGACGGGCAGAAGGGCGATGTCGGGGGAGTAGTCCCTGATCCTTCGTTCCAGCCCGTCAAACGGGACGCAATCGCCGGAATGATAGAACCGCAACCCGCCCGCCGTGATGCCGTAGCCGAGGAAGGGATGGCGGCCCTCGGTGTCGCGGTCGAGGTTCTCATGGGCAGCCGGGAAGACCGTTATGTCGAGACCCGGCAGCGGATGAAGCCTGTCACCGGCATCGACGGGCACAAGCCTGGCCTCCGATCCGATCCGGGTGCGCGCAATCGCCTGGCATGCTGCCGGAATGACAAAACACAGATCCGGGAAGCGCCTGTGGAGCGGCCCCAGCGTGTCGGGGTCGAGATGGTCCGTATGGGCGTGGGTCACCAGCACAAGGTCCGGGTGTGGCAGTTGCCCGACGGCGACAGGCGGCGGCATCATGCGGATATGGGGATATCTGGTTCCGGCATATTTTCGCGCCAGACTGTCGGAAAGATAGGGGTCGATCAAAAGACGATGGGCGCCGGTTTCGATCCAGAACCCGGCCTGCCCGAGCCAGTGGAGCCCGGGAGTGCCGGGCGTTGGGAATCCGGTTGCGCGCTCAAGTCGCATGGATCGCCAGGACATCGAGCAGGTTTTCCACCGCGCGCCGCGTGGAGCGCTCGACCGACGCGCCGGTAAAGCCGCCGATATGACTCGTCGTTACGACGCGGGGATGGCGCAGCAGCGATGACGGCTCGGGCGGCTCTGTGTGGAAAACATCGGTTGCGTAGGTTCCGACCTGTCCCTGATCGAGCGCGGCAAGGAGAGCCGCGTCATCGATGAGACCGGCACGCGCGGTGTTGACGATCACGGCGCCTGGAGCGAGGCCTTCCAATTCGGCCGATCCGATCAGCGGCCGGCCATCGTCGGGCATCGGAGCGTGCAGGCTCAGGACCGTCGCGCCGGCGGTCGCGGTCTTGAAATCGGTGCGTCGGAAGTTGCGGTGCCGGACGCGGTCTGGCGGCGCAAGGGGATCGAAGCCGCGCACGGATGCGCCGAGACCGAGACAGAATTCGGCGAAGGTCGTGCCGATCGCGCCGAGGCCGATGATGCCGATTTCGGCGCCGAGGATCTCGGTTCCGATGCGGCGCGGCCAGGCGCCACGGCGCATCCCCTCGTGTGTTGCAATGATGTCGCGAAGCCCGGCCAGGGTGAGCGCCAGCGTCAATTCGGCGACGCCGCGCGCATTCGTCCCCTCGGCGCGGCGCAGTTCGATACCGCGTGCCTTGAGCACCGCCAGGGGCAGGTTGTCGACGCCGCTGCCGTTGCGGCTGATGACGCGCAGGGCGTTTGCGGCGGCGATCACGGCGTCCGAGACGGGTTCGACCCCTGCCAGCCAGCCGATACAGTCGGGCACAGCGGTGATGAGTTCGGCTTCCGACGGCGTTTGTCCCGGCGTTGGTGTCACGAGACTGAACCCGGCCTCCGTCAGCGGCGCCAATGCCGGATGACTGCCATCTGAGAGCGACCGCGGCGTGACCAGGATCCTGCCCATCATGCCCGCCCCGTTGCTTCGGCGGCGATTCGGCCGAGATCGTTGAACCGGGGGCCGGAAGTCGGGATTTCGATGTCGAAGACCTCGGCGATCACCTGTGTCCAGCCGTGAATGAAATAGGTCCAGCCATCTTCGATCTGAAGCGATTTCGATTGCCGCTGCGCCTCGGCCTGGTTGAGGAAGACGAGATCGCCGCGATAATTCAGGTCCCAGGCGATGCCGCGCCGGGGAAAGGCTCCGTCGAAGGTGAGGGGCGAACCGGGCGCATCCTTGCCCAGACCCGTTGCGTTGATGACCAGCGAGCCGGGCTTCAGGCCCTCCATCACGCGGTCATTGTCCTGCGGCGCGGGCGCGAGCAGGTAGTGGCAGTCGATGCCGCTGCCGATCTTCTCGTGAATCGCGCGAATGTGGTTGAGCCGCGGTCGGCTCCGGTTCGTCACGACGATGCGGCTCGGCCGGTCGGCCCCGCGTCGTGCCTGCATCAGGTGCCAGGTCAGCGCGATGGTCGATCCGCCGGCACCCATGGACAGCACCTCCGCGCCGGTCTCGGCAAAATGCCCCGGGGGGAGGAATCCGTCGAGCGCAAGGCCCGACGAGATGGGGTCCTTGGCGTGGCAGATCAACTTGCCGCCACGCTTGGACAGGCATGACGTCTCGGCCATCAATTCCGCATGCGGGTCGATCTGGTCGAACATGTCGCGGCAGGCGGCGAAGAGGTCGAGCTTGTGCGTCGTTATCAGTGCACCGAGCGACAAGGGGTCGGTCTTCAAAAACGCCACCGTGGCGCGGTAGTTCCGTGCCGTGTCGTGCGGCACGAGATCAATGCCCCGTATCTCGACATCCCCGAGACCGAGATAGTCGGCCCATTTGGGGAACACCTTCATGATCGAGGATTGCCCGGTCGTCACGCCGATGAAATAGAATGTCGGCCTGGTCGCGGCGGCGAGGGCCATCAGGAGCCCCGAATCTCACTGACGCGTGCGACGGCGGCGCGGGCTTTTGAGGCAATGCTGTCCCATTTGCCGGCGGCGATGTCGGCACGCGTCGCGATCCAGGTGCCGCCCACCGCGCGTACTTCGGGCAGCGCCAGCCAGTCGGCCAGCGTATCGATCGAGACCCCGCCCGTCGGGTTGAAGCCGATGCCCGTATGGGCGTAGGGCGCGGCGATGCTCTTCAGCATAGCGGGCCCACCGGCCGGATTGGCCGGGAAGAACTTGACCATATTGCAGCCATGACGCAGCGCCAGTTGCATGTCGCTCGGCGTCATGATCCCGGGCGCGAAGGGCAGGCCGATGCGCGCCGCGTGATCGACGATTGCGGCGTCGATGCCCGGCGAGAGTGCGAATTGCGCGCCGGCTGCCATGGCGGCGTCTGCCTGCGCCTCGGTCAGCACGGTGCCTGCGCCGACGATCAGGTCGGGCTGGTGCGCGGCGATGGCTGCGATAGCGTCCCGCGCCGCATCGGTTCGGAAGGTGATCTCGGCCACCGGCAGCCCACCCTCGATCAGCGCATCGGCTAGCGGCAAGGCGTCTTGCGCATCGTCGAGGGCGATGACGGGGATAATCCCATGAGCCGACAGCGTGTCAAAGATGGTCATGCTGCAGCCTCCGTTCAGTTGGCGGTGGCGTGGACGCGGGCGATATCCTCCGCGCTGCGCGGCCGATAAGACAGATTGTCCACCGCGGTCCAGCCGTCGTCGGCGGCGATGATCCGTTTGGCCATGCCTCCGGATCGGGCAATGATGTCGTAATCCTGACCCGCGTCACTGGGATAACAGAAGCTCATCACCAGCGGACTGTCTCCGACATTGATCGATCGGTGTATCCACATCGGTGGCACATAAACCAGCACCCGCGTCGAAATCTCGATGAGTTGCGTTTCGCCCTCGGGGCTCTCCATCTGCATCACGCCCGATCCGCTTTCGCCGTAATAGGTTTCCGGACGGTTGGCGCGGGCGTGGATATGGCCGCGCGTCATGAAGAACTCGTCGCCGATACGTCCCGGCATCATGAACGTCGCACCGAAGATCAGGTCGCCACTCTTCTGTTGCGGTTGCGTGTCGAAGACGCGGTAAACGATCCGATCCGATTCGGTCTTCACGGCACGGGTGAAGGCGTCCTGATCCGCGTAGAGTTCACGCAGGTCGGCGAGCCGTTTTTCGTAGACGCCCGTCGCTCCGCTCATATCGCCCGTTTGCGGGTCTATTCGATGCGCGGTCGGTTTCTGGTGCATGCTGTGCCTCCCCACTAAATGTAGTTAGACTACATAAATTTGAAATTCGTACAACCACAATTGGTTTGTCTGATTGCATTTCGCATTCACAAAATGATTGTCGATGTGTCGGTCGAATCGGGTCAACGATGCACGTCACCTGAATCGGCAATGAATATTCGGAAATTAAATCATTAAAAATATTGGTGAATTTTCCGAGCAGCCTGATTTGTTGAGCCGTAACCGTGCGGTCCTGCATGTTGCCTCGGGTCTGTGGATTGGACTGCGGCACGATGTTGATCTGATCAGATTTGAGAAGGAATTTGTAGTTAAGCTACATTTTTTCATTGACCCGCCCCTGTTCGTGCGTCAGTGTGTGGCGGATAAGGGAGGAGGCATGAGACACAGTTTCGGTCAAGACGGGGTCAAATATGCCTTCATATGGCCCGCTTTCCTGGTCGTGCTCCTCGTCACGCTGTTTCCGCTGATCTACGCGCTTGTCGTGTCGTTCCAGTCGATGCGCATCGTCCCGCCGACGCCACCGCGATTCGTGGGGCTCGACAATTATGCCGAGATCCTGGCATCCGCCCGGTTCTGGGGTTCGATCCAGGTGACCGCAGTGATCGTTTTCGTTTCGGTCGCCCTTCAATATGTGCTGGGCTTCGCTCTCGCCCTTGCGCTGCATCACAATGTGCCCGGGGCAACGCTCTACCGCGTGGCTTTTCTCCTGCCGATGTTTCTTGCGCCGGTCAGCGTCGCGCTCATCGCCAGGATGCTGTTCCACCCGGTTCTCGGACCGGTCAACGAATTCTTCACGCTTTTCGGGCTGGAGAACATCCCGTTCCTGACCAATTCGACGCTGGCGGTCGCCACCTTGATCACCGTCGAGGTCTGGCAGTGGACGCCTTTTGTCGTCCTGCTGATGTTGGCGGGCCTGCAGGGGCTTCCGGCCGAGGTCTTCGAAGCGGCGCGGGTGGACAACATCTCGGCCTGGCGGCGGTTCTGCGACATCACGTTTCCGATGCTCTTGCCGCTGTCGGTCGCGGTGATCCTCATCCGGCTGATCGAAGGCTTCAAGATCATCGACACGGTCTTCGTTCTGACTGGCGGCGGGCCGGGCACGGCAACCGAAACGCTGACGCTGTTCGCCTATAATGAGGGGTTCAAGAAGTTCAATATCGGCATGACGTCGGCGCTGAGCTTCCTCTTCCTGATCGTCGTGATCGTCTTCGGCACGATTTACCTCGCCGCCGCCCAGCGGATGATGCGGAGGTATCGGTGATGGACAGCAAAGGCTACCGGCAGCTGGGCCTGGCCTTGGCGTTGATCTGGCTGTTTTTCTGCGTCTTTCCGCTCTGGTGGGTTCTGGTGACCGCCTTCAAGCCACCGCTCGCGGTCAGTCAGGGCGCAACCTATCTGCCGTTCATCGATTTTCAGCCGACCTTGCAGGCCTTTCGGGATGCGCTCTCGGGGGTGCGCGGCGATTTCGCCGGACCGATCCTGAGCTCGGTGTTGGTTTCGATCACGGCCACCGCGCTGGCCGTCTTCCTGGGCGCGATGGCGGCCTATGCGCTGGTCCGCTTTCAGTTCCGCATTCGGCTTCTGGCGGGTGCCCTGTTCGCGGCGACCGCAATCGGCGGCTTTGTCCTTCTCAATCACGGCCTCGCAATACGGGTGCCCTATGCGCTTGTGCTGGTGCTTCTGGTGGCGTTGCCGCTGGCGGTCTGGGCCAACGGCCTCAATCTGCCCGGACCGGTCTTGAAAAACAACGATGTCACCTTCTGGTTCGTCTCTCAACGCATGTTCCCGCCGATCGTCTCTGCGTTCGCGCTGTTTCTGCTCTATTCGGAAATGAACAAGGTCGGGGTCAGGATGCTCGACAGTTTCCCGGGTCTCGTGCTCGCCTATACCGCTTTCGGGCTGCCATTTGCCGTCTGGCTGATGCGCGACTTCTTCGAGAATGTTCCGATCGAGGTCGAGGAGGCGGCGATGGTCGACGATATCGGCCGTATGCGCATCTTCTTCCAGATCGTGTTGCCGATGTCCCTGCCGGGCCTGGTCGCCACGGCGATGATCATCCTGGCCTTCATCTGGAACGAGTTCCTGTTTGCTCTGCTTCTGACATCGTCGAAGTGGCAGACGCTTCCCATCCTCATGGCCGGGCAGAATTCCAGCCGGGGCGATGAATGGTGGGCAATCTCCGTGGCTGCGCTGATCTCCATCGTGCCGATGATCGTGGTCGCCGTTTTTCTCGGGCGCATGATGCGCTCGGGGTTTCTGGCCGGGTCCATCAAGTGACCGGTCTGTTTTCAGGAGGAAAAGAGAGATGAGAAAACTGCTTCTTGCAACCGCGCTGCTGCCGATCGCCGGCTTGGCGCATGCGCAATGCGACCCCGACTATTCCGGCGTGACATTGACGGTGTCGACGCAGAACGGCCCGTTCATTGCCTCGGCGCTCAAGACGGCGGCCGACAGCTGGTCGGCCAAGACCTGCGGCGAGGTGGACATCGTCGAGTTTCCGTTCTCCGAGCTTTATCCGAAGTTTCTGACGGCGATGAGCCAGGGGACCGGTGATTTCGACGTCATCGGCTTCATTCCGGCATGGGTGCCGGATTTTGCACCGTACCTGTCGACGATGCCGGCGAAGATGCAGTCGGGCCCGTCCTGGGACGACATCCACCCGGTCTATCGCGAGCGCCTCATGTCCTGGGGTGGCGAGATCAAGTCGGCCACGATGGACGGCGACATGCATATGCTCAACTATCGCGCCGATCTTTTCGAGGACCCGGCAAACAAGTCGGCGTTCAAGGACCGGTACGGCTACGAACTGGCGGCGCCGGCGACATGGCCGCAATATTACGATGTCGCGGAATTCTTCACCGGGTCGGACGCGGTCGATTACGGTACCGCGGAGGCCTATAAGCGTGGAGGCCAGCAGTTCTGGTATTTCTTCAGCCACGCGGCGAGTTACACCAACAATCCGAACACGCCCGGTGCGATGTTCTTCGATCCGGAGACCATGGATGCGCAGATCAACAATCCCGGTTGGCTGCGGGCACTCGAGGAATACAAGAAAGGCCTCGACTTCAACCCGCCGGGCGCGCTCAACAACGGTTCGGGTGATGTGCGTCCGCTCTACGCCGGCGGTACGGTGGCGATGAATATCGACTGGGCGGATTCAGGCGTGCTTGGCGCGACGGAAGGCGCGATCAAGGGCAATGTGCGCACCGCTATACTGCCCGGATCGACCGAAATCTGGAACTCGCAGACGGGTGACTGGGACCGGTTCGACGAGCCGGTGGCCTCGCCGTTCCTGGCCTTTGGCGGCTGGCAGCTCGCCGTACCCGCGGACAGCGAGAACGCCGAAGCAGCCTGGTCGTTCGTGGCCGAAGCGACGAGCCCTGAAGTCTCGGGCCAGGCGATCGTCACCGCCAATACGGGCGTGAACCCCTATCGTTTGAGCCATTACGAGAATCTCGACAACTGGTCCGCGATCTTCTCGCCGGCCGAGGCCGAAAGCTATCTGGGGGCACAGCGCGGATCGCTGGACAGCCCGAACGTGGCACTCGACTTGCGCCTGCCCGGCTTCTTCTCCTATACCGAAGTGCTGGAGATCGAACTGTCCAAGGCACTCGCAGGCGAGGTGGAGCCGCAGGCCGCGCTCGATGCGATTGCGGCCGAGTGGAACAAGCTGACCGACGAGTTCGGTCGGGACAGCCAACTGGCCGCCTATCGTGCCTCGATGGGCTTGCCGCCGCTCAACTAATCCATACGGGCGGTCCCGGTAACCTTGTTTCCGGGGCCGCCGTCCATCTGTCGAATTCGGGACACCACCAGCCCATGGTCGCGCCTCAACCGCATGTGGATTTCAGGTCAATCACAAAGTCATTCGGTGATGTCGAAGTCATCCCGACCCTGGACCTGTCAATCGAGAAGGGCGAGTTCATCGTGCTCGTTGGTCCCTCCGGCTGCGGCAAGACCACAACGCTCAGGATGCTCGCCGGGCTCGAATCCGTTTCGGGCGGAACGATCTGCATTGCCGGGCAGGATGTCACCCATATGCGTCCGGGGCAGCGCAATTGCGCCATGGTGTTTCAGAACTATGCGCTCTACCCGCACATGTCGGTGCGCGATAATATCGGCTATGCGATGAAGGTTCACGGAAGCCCCAAAGCCGAGATCGAGGCCCGGGTGAACGAGGCGGCGGCCGTTCTGGGTCTCGAGCCCTATCTCGACCGCAAGCCGAAGAACCTGTCGGGCGGCCAGCGTCAGCGCGTCGCCATCGGCCGCGCGCTGGTGCGCAAGCCCGAGGTGTTCCTGTTTGACGAGCCGCTTTCAAACCTCGACGCCAAGCTCCGCGTCGAGATGCGCACCGAGATCAAACTCCTGCAGCGGCGGCTTGGCACGACGACGGTCTATGTCACACACGACCAGGTCGAAGCGATGACGATGGCTGACCGTGTCGTGGTGATGAATAATGGCGTCATCGAGCAGGTTGCCGCGCCGATCACGCTCTATGAAGAGCCGGCGAACCGCTTCGTTGCCAATTTCATCGGCTCGCCCGCCATGAGCTTCTTCGACGTGGCGACACGCGAAGGCGCGGTCCTGCTTGGCGATCAACGCCTGCCTTTGCCGCGTGACACGGCCGACCGGCTCGGGTCCCGTGACCAGATTGTCATGGGAATCAGGCCCGAACATATGGATGGCGGTGATCACCCGGTGCCCCTGACCTTCGAATGCAGAACGCTCGAGCCGCTCGGTGGTCACACGCTGGTTCTGGGCACGCTGGAGGGTCAAAAAATCGTCGCCCAGGTGCAGCCGCGCTTTGCCGCCGAGCCGGGCCGGCCCTGCACCGTCCAGGCCGATCTGCGCCAGGCGCATTTCTTCGATCCCGAAACCGGACTGCGGCTTTGACCATGCGCGATCTCTACCTTGCGGTGGATGTGGGAACGGGCGGGCTGCGCTCGGCACTCGTCGACCGATCGGGCCGCATCGTCGCTTTCAGCCACGAGGAGCATGAGCAGATCGTCCCGCGTTTCGGCTGGTCCGAGCAGCGCCCGGCTGATTGGTGGTCCGGGACCGTCGAGACCATGCGGACCGTCCTGAGCAAGATCGACGACGCCGGGCGCCGCGTGGCCGCGATCTGCGCCTGCGGGCAGATGCACGGCTCGGTGCTCATCGACGATGACGGCAAGCTGACCCGGGAGGCAGCGCTTCTGTGGAACGACAAACGCCCCGGGCCGCAGGTCGAGGCGTTCACTGCGGTGGTGCCGGCGGCGCGCTCGCTCGACTTGGCGGCCAATCTGCCGTCGCCCGCCTGGCCGGCGTTCAAGATCGCATGGATCGACAACAATGACCGGGAAGCGCTGGCGCGCAGCACGACGCTTTTGATGCCGAAGGACTGGATCAATTTCCGGCTGACCGGCGTTCGCGCCCAGGACATTACCGAAGCATCCCTGAGCTTCCTGATGGACTGGCGCAGCCGCTCCTGGTCCGACACGCTGTGCGACCTAACGGGCGTTCCTCGCCGCATTCTTCCGCCGCTTCATCAGCCCGGTGATGTTCTGGGCGGCCTTTTGCCCGCTGTCGCGACCGAGATCGGCCTGCCCGAGGGATTGCCGGTGCTGGTCGGCGCCGGCGACTATCCGATGGCGTTGATCGGGTCAGGAGTCCTGCAAGCGGGCATGGGTTCGGATGTGACCGGCACGTCGACCATCATCACGCTGATGCATGAGGACCCGGTGCTCGATCCGGCGGTCTCGAACGTCTTGTCCGCGAACGGTGTCTGGGGAGCGATGACGCTGCTCGATGCCGGCGGCGACGCTGTCCGCTGGGCGCGCCGGGCCTTTCACGAAAACGCCCGCAGCTATGCCGAGGTGACGGAGGACGCCGCCCGCGCTGAGGTGGGATCACAGGGTCTGTTCTTCCTGCCTTATCTTTCCGGTGAACGTTTCGCCGCGCATCCCAATTCGCGGGCGCAGTTTTTCGGCCTCACTGCCGGCCACAGACTGCCGGACCTGCATCGCTCCGTGCTCGAGGGCGTCGCCTTTTCAGTCCGGCGTGTCCTCGACCTGCGACCGGCCGGAAAACGCCGACCCGAGCGGATCGTCGCCGCGTCGGGCGGGGCGAAGAACGCGCTTTGGCTGAAGATAAAGGCGAGCATGTACGGCGTGCCCTATCTGGTGCCCGAGGAGCTTGAATGCGGTGTCATCGGTGCGGCGATGCTGATGGCGACCAGCACCGGCGATGCACCGGATCTCGACACGGCCGCCAGCCGGATGATCCGGTTCGCCGGCGAAGTCGCACCCGATCCGGAATGGGCGGAAACCTACGACCGGATGATGCCGATCTATACACGCCTCTACGAGACATCGCAGGAGTTCTATGACGATCTGGATCGGCTCGCGTGAACCCGTTGCCATCAACGCCGCAGCTTGACGTGATCAAGGTCAGCCCTACCTCGGAAGGCGACTGCGGCGTTCGGTATGGGATCGCGCCGGTGATGAATACCCGGGACCATGAAAAGACACGTCTGGATTGCCCTTCTGGTTTTGACGACCGCTCCGCTATCCGCCCAGGCCGGGACTCTCACCGCTGAACAGATACAAGCCGAGATGTTGGACAAGACCATTGTCACGCGCCGCTTCGGAATGAGGGTCACCATGCGCTACAGGTCCGACGGCGTGGTGTCCGCCAGGGCCCTGCTCGGTTCCGTCAACGGCACATGGCAGGCGCGCGGAAACACGATTTGTTCGACCTTTCCAAGCGGTCCGGCGAAAGGCACCAGCTGCGTCAGCTTTCGCCGGCTCGGGACCAACCAATATGTCAGCTCCGAAGGTGTCAGGTTCCGGGTTCTGGACTGAACCGGGCGTTTTCCACCAACGCGCCATGTGACGCCGAATTTCGACTGGTTGTCCGGGGTACGCCTGTGTTGTTCATGGGCATTGTGGTCATTCGCTGCGGGTGCGAACCGATACTCTATATGGTCACCAAAGCCTAGAAACCCGATGAAGAGAAGGGCAGACCGGCCATGTTCCAAGCCTGATGCCCACCGCGGTACCAATAGACGTTCTTATAACCTGCCGCGATTGCGCGAAGGCTTGCATTATAACTCAACCAGCAAAAAGGGTCCGAGCAGGCCAGGATAATGGGGATCTGAGGGTTGTTTCCCGTTATTTGGCCCAACCATTGATTGGTTTGCTGCTGAATGCGATCCCTGTAGTTGCCTGGGTTGGCCATTGCCGGCGCGCTCAGCGCATTGGGCAAGGTGTATTCCGCGCCCAGCACATCGATAATGATAAGTTTCTGCCCGTTTTGAAGGGCCGCCGCCAGTTGACCTGTGGTGACCAATTGGCCGCCGGGAATGCTTGTCGGTGTCGGAGCATGAAAATTCGAAGAGCGCAGCCTGTCGGTGGGCGGTACGCCAAAGTCTCTGGTCTCGAAAGCCAGGATGCCTGGATCAATACCGGGCCCTTGGGCCGGGCCTGTTTCTTCAGGCTGTGCGGTTGTCTCAGGCGGAGGCGGCGATTCTACTGGCGGCTGGGCATGAGGCGGACGAATGACGATTTCGCTTTCAGGTGGGGAAGTATGTTCCGGCTGAGCAGGCTGGCCAACGTCTCGCGGGGTTTCAATATTGCCCTCATCGATGAAACCATCGTCGCTTTGCGCTGGCGGGGTGATCGCTTGCCCAGGTTCCGGCGCTATGGCGACGGTGTCTTCCCCAAAGGATCCTCCGAACCCATCGTCACTTTCCGGAACTGTTCCCTGGGCCGCCGGTGCGGGCGCCGCGTCACCGAACGATCCCTCCTGAAAACCATCCGAGGCTAAGGCCGTGCCTGACGAACACGCGAGAAAGAGACACAGTGCGAATCCAGCAGCCTTGTCACCGTGCGTAATGAACCCCGACCGCCGCTTCTGACCGGGTTTTGCTCTTAGAGCCCGTCTTAAAAGTCCGCCAGGTCGGCTTGGCGGCGCTTTTTCCCCTTCGCTTTGTTGCCGATCCTCGCCGATGCCACCGGCATCGACTGCGTTCGCCGCCGCCCGAGAGGGAAAAAATCGCACGCCAATCCTCAACCGAGGACTTTCAAGACGGCCTCTTAGAGATGGTGACAGTTCACGATGCATGGGA
>JANQMU010000010.1 GCA_028279875.1 Rhizobiaceae bacterium | reverse complement strand
CCCCATGCCGACGGAGCCGGCGTAATCGTCGCCGTCGGCGAAGGCATCGGGTCGTCATGGGTCGGACGCCGCGTCTGGGTCTTCAACGCGCAGGGCAGCGCCGGCTACGGCGTCGCCGGCGGGCCGGAGGCCGGGACAGCGGCGCAGTATGCCGCCCTGCCCCTGTCGTCGATCGCCCATTTGCCGGAACCAGCCTCCTTCGCGGCCGGCGCGTGCCTCGGCATTCCGGCCATCACCGCCCATTATGCGGTTTTCGGCGACGGCCCCGTCGCCCGCCGGACGGTTCTCGTGCAGGGCGGCGCCGGCGCGGTCGGCTCCATGGCCGTGCAATTCGCCGCGGCGGCGGGCGCCCATGTCATTGCGACGATCAGTTCGGAGGACAAGGCCAGGGCGGCCTATGACGCCGGCGCGAACCACTGTATTGACCGGCATCGGGAAAACGTCGCCGAACGGGTGCTCGAGATCGCGCCTGACGGGGTCGACCACATTATCGAAACGGATTTCGGCGCCAATGCAGTGCTCGACGCGCAGGTGCTCAGGGTCGGCGGGCGGATCGCCGCCTATTCCTCGCCCTCGGACAGGCACCCGCCGATGCCCTATTACGAATTGCAGGCGCGCGCTGCGCTGATCCGCCTGATCGCCAATCTGCGCATTCCGGTATCGGCGATCGACAATGCGATCGAGGCCATAAACAGCGGGCTGGTCGACGGGACGCTGACTCCCCAAATCGCCGCCGAATTCAGCCTCGCCGACACCGCCGCGGCGCATGAATTCGTTGAGCGCGGGCAAGGCGTCGGCAACACGGTGATCACGGTTTCCGACCTGTCATAGGCGGGTTTCGTTCAGCCGTGCCAGTGATCGCGCAGGGTCTTGGGCGTGTGCATATGGCCGTAAAGATAGCGCCAGAACGCGCCGCGGCGGTCCTTCGGGACGGTCTTCCAGATTGCGTGCACCGCCACATCCCCGCACCAGTAGGAATAGACAAAGGGTGCGCGCAGGCCGTGACGCAGAAAGCCCAGTTGCGATGCGGTGGTTTCGACATCCTGATAGCCCGCCTCGGCAATGATCACAGCGACTTCTTCCGGCGGTTTCTTCTCCGCATGCAGCATCCAGGCGGCATTACAGCGCAGCGCCGCACGCAGGCGCTGCAGGGCGACGGCCAGCTCGTCTTCGGGGGTTTCGACCCAGTCGATAAAGAACAGGCCGTTGTCGGCAATGCCCTCGAACAGTGCGCTGCTGGCTGAACTGGTGACGACCTGCGCGCCGTCCAGCGGCATGGTGCCGTCGGCGACGGCGCGCTCGCGCAGCGCAAGGTGAACCAGATGGCCGGGGAACGCCTCGTGGCAGGCGAGGTGCTTGAGGTCGTGGGGCGTATAGGGATGATCGAGATTCATCAGCAGCCTACGGCCGGGATAGTCGCAATAGGCCGAAAACGGCACGTCACGCAGTTCGCCGGGCTCGATCCATTCATCCATCATGTCGAACATGGCGGCAGACACGCGCTCGCGGGCAATCTCGGTGTAGCGTCGCAACGTATCGAGAACCGCATCGCGCGGCACGCGGATTTCGCTTTCCCAGCGGCGGACATCCGCACCGGTATCGCCGGTCGACCTGCCGATCTCCTTCAGTTTTTCGCCAATGGTCGCGCGGTAAGCGTCGAGAACCGGCTCTTCGACCATTTGCGTATCGACCCGGATCTGCCGGCGTAGCCGGTCGGCATAGGAGATCTCCTCGCCCTCGAAAGTGGTCAGCAGGGCCAGCAGAGAATCGCACATCTCCAGAATGTAGTCGCGTCGCAGGTCGCTTTCGGCCTCGGCGGGCACGCGGTCCCGCAGCGCGATCACCGCGTCGCGCGCCTCGCCATAATCGCGCAGGGGCCGCGGCGCGATGTCAGCGACGGCGACGGGGATCAGCCCCTCGCGGTCGAGGAATCCACCGCTATGCGCTTCGTTGCGATAAAGTGTGTCCAGGCCGGCGGTCAGCTCCGCCAATTCGCGTCCGAGTTTCATGGCATCCTCCCTATTCGGCGAACCGCCGGCTATTGATGCCCCGCCACGGGCTTCGGCCGGTAAGGCGCCTCCATCTCCGCCACATCCTCGTCGGAAAGCCGGATGTCGAGAGCCGCGACCGCATCTACGAACTGCGCCGGGCGGGAAATCCCGACGATCGGCGCGACGATGCCCGGCCGGCTTGCGACCCAGGCATAGGCGATCTGCGCCATCGGCCGGCCATGCCGCTCGGCCACCATGCGGACCGCGTCGATGACGGCTTCGTCCTGCGCCTTGCTGGCGTCGTAGAGCGCGCGGGCGGCGCCGTCGGTCTCGGCCCGGGTCGACCCCTTTCCGTCCTCGCCCCTGCGACCGGCGAGAGCACCGCGCGCCAGCGGGCTCCAGGGGATGACGCCTATCCCTTCGCTGACGCAGAGCGGCAGCATTTCGCGCTCCTCCTCGCGATAGATCAGATTGTAATGCGGCTGCATGGCAATGAACGGCGCCCAGCCATGCTGGCGCTGCAGGCCGAGCGCCTTCATGAACTGCCAGGCATGCATCGACGACGCGCCGAGATACCGTACCTTGCCGGCTCTCACCACATCGTTGAGTGCGTCAAGCGTCTCCTCAAGCGGTGTCTCATAGTCGAAGCGATGGAGCTGGTAGAGATCGATATAGTCGGTGCCGAGACGGCGCAGGCTGGCATCGACCGCCTCAAACACATGTTTGCGCGACAGGCCGCGATCGTTCGGGTCTTCGCTCATCGGATTATAGAGCTTGGTGGCAAGCACCAGTTCATGTCGCGGACGGTCGGCCAGCGCCCGTCCGACGATCTCCTCGCTGGCGCCACGTGAATACATGTCTGCCGTATCGAAGAAATTGATCCCGAGTTCGACGGCTTTGTCGATAATCGGTCTGGAGCCTGCCTCGTCCAGGACCCATGGCGCCCATTGCGACGATCCGAAGGTCATGCAACCCAGGGCCAGCCGCGACACTTTGAGACCCGATCGGCCAAGGTTGATATAGTCCATTAGTACACCTCCAAGACGTGCGGCACCCGGCCCGTCGCACGGTCCTGCCCGCGGTCGGCAACGGGTCAAATCGCCGCTTTCCTTATGCTGCAAGGAATAGTTTCATGTTTGCATCCTGGAAACAAGGTCGATGAGGACGAATCTCGTTCACCCCATTGCGTTTCTGAAAAGAGACGTTACGGTTGGGTGTACTAATAGGATAGCACACATGTTCCGCATCGATGCCTCCAGTATCGACAAGTCCCTGCCGGTTCCCGTCGGCACACAGTTGCACGGGCTGCTGAGCTACGCCCTGGCCCATGGCGGCGTTGCCTATGGCGCCAAGCTGCAGTCGGTGCGGCGGCTGGCGGCGGAACTGGGCATCGCGCCGATGACTGTCAGCCAGGTCTATCAGCGGCTGCGCGATGACGGGCTCATCGAGATGCGGCAGGGACTGGGCGCCTTTGCCGTGCGCGATCCGAAGAAGACCAGCGCCGCCAATGCGCTGCCGGTCAATGCCTTGCGGGGCGACATCGAAATGCTGATCGGCAAGGCCGAGCGGCTCGGCGTGCCGACCATGGCCCTGGTGTCGATGATCAATGCCCAGGCGCAGCTGCAAAAGCCGAGGGTCGGGCTGAAGATCGTGTTCGTGGCGATCTTCGAGGGGCCCGGACGCGAATATCTGGCCCAGATCAAGCCGGCCCTCGGCGCCACGGATCAGGCGCAGGTGCTGACAATCGACGCCCTGGAAGTGTCGGAGGAGGCAAGACGGATTTCGCAGGAAGCCGATGTCGTGCTGACATTCGTCCACCGCCAGCGCGAGGTCGCCGCCCTGATCCCCGAGGCCCGGATCCTGAGCCTGCGTTTCATTCCCTCGCAGCAGACCCGCCATGCCCTTGCCGGGCTCGATCCGCGCATGCGTGTGGCGGCCATTACCTATTTCAAGGAATATATCGCCATCATGCGGCCCAGCGTGCAGGAGTTCGCGCCGCATATCGCCGATGTCAAGGTCACCTGGTCGTCGGCGCCCGATGTTGCCGACATCATCACCCAATGCGACGCCGTTATCTATGCCACCGGCGCCGACCACATCGCCGAGCTGGTCGAGCCGGGAAAACCCTGTTTCGAGTATCGCCACGCACCGGATCCGGGTTCCCTGGAAAGCGTGCTTGTTCCCTATCTCGCCGAATTGCGGCGCGACAAGATCGCCGAGAGCGGCGCCGCGGAAACCGGCCCCCGCCTCGTCGAAAAGAAAGGTGCCGGTCACCCATAAGAGCATCAATCGGCAATCCGAAAACCCACAGCAATCAAGGGGAGAGAAAATGAAGAAGTTTCTTTTGACGTTCAGCGCCGTTGCGGCTTTGGCCCTGATGCCGCTGCAACCGGCCGTGGCGCAGGGCAGTGACAGCATCGTCGTCGGCGTCGATGTCGACGCCGGCACGCTCGATCCGCGTCTTGCGCGCGACACCACGGCCTACCGGACCAATGATCTGATCTATTCCGGTCTCGTCCATCTGACCCCGAACCTTGAGGCCGTGCCCGATCTGGCGGAAAGCTGGGAATCTCCGGATCCCAAGACCTTCATCTTCACGCTGCGCGAGGGTCTGACCTTCTCGGACGGCACGCCGCTGACCGCCGACGATGTGGTCTTCACCTATGAGACAATGATCGATCCCGATTTCAATTCGCCGATCCGGACGCTCTATACGCCGATCAGCAAGATCGAGAAGGTCGATGACAGGACGGTCAAGTTCTCGCTTAGCGAGCCCTATGCGCCGCTGCTGTCCTACCTCGATATCGGCATCGTGCCGAAGACACTGGTCGAAGCCGGCCGGGACATCGCCGCCGAGCCCATCGGTGCCGGTCCGATGAAATTCGTGGAATGGAACCGCGGCGCCGAAATCGTGCTGGAGGCCAATCCGGGCTACTGGGCCGGCGCGC
This sequence comes from Rhizobiaceae bacterium, assembly GCA_028279875.1. GTDB lineage: Bacteria > Pseudomonadota > Alphaproteobacteria > Rhizobiales > Rhizobiaceae > Hoeflea_A. Next base: position 3,824 of record JANQMU010000010.1, on the reverse strand, counting down.
CGAAGATCAAGAATGTCACGCTGAAGCTCATTCCGGACAATTCCGCCCGGGCGCAGGCCTTCGAGGCGGGCGATCTGAACGTCATCCAGTCGCCGCTGTCACCGCAGGATATCAACCGCCTTGCCGCCGACGACCGCTACGGCAATGTCATCATTCCGGGGCTGGCGGTGACCTATCTCAACTTCAACACCAAAGACCCGCTGCTGGCCGATCCGAAAATGCGGCAGGCCTTCGCCATGCTTGTCGACCAGGCAACCATCGTCAACGATATCTACCAGGGTGCCGACGCCATCGCCAATGCCGCGATCCTGCCGTCGTCCTGGGCCTATTCGGCCGATATCAATCAACCGGCCTTCGACATCGAGGGCGCGAAAGCCAAATTCGCCGAGCTCGGCTGGACGGACAGCAATGGCGACGGCGTCCTCGACAAGGACGGTGCGCCGCTGAAGGTGACGATCGCGACCCACAGCGAGGACCCCAACCGGATTCAGGCGCTGGAATATATCCAGGCGCTGTTCACCCAGGCCGGGGTCGACGCCCAGACACAGATCAGCGACTGGCCGAGTTTCTCGACAGGTTACGTGCTGAAGGGCGAACACCAGATCGCCCTGCTCGGCTGGGTCAATATCGTCGATCCCGACCGGCTGCTGTTCGCGCAGTTGACGACCGGCGGCGGCCGCAACTGGGGCGGCTATTCCAACGCCAAGGTCGATGAATTGCTGCAGGCCGGCCGCTCGTCGCTCGATCCGGCGGCACGCACCGCCGCCTACCGCGCGGCCGCAACCACCATTGCCGAGGAAGTGCCCTACTACATCATTTCCTATCAGGGCTATCAGATGTTCTACGACAAGGACATTCCGGTGACGGTGGAAGCCACACCGCGCGGCAATCTGCGCGGCCTGATCGGCCTCAAGACCAACTGACCCGTTGCAGCGGGCCGGCGCAACAGGCGCCGGCCCGTTGTTCCTGGACATCAATGTGGTTTGCCTGGTGCGCGTTGCGTGCCCGGACCTGATATGATCGCCGTCATCCAAACTGCCGAACCGAGATAGGCTCCGATTTGACCGCTTACATCGCGCGCCGACTCCTGCTGCTCATCCCCACGGCCTTCGGCATCGTGGTGCTGACCTTCGGGCTGCTGCTGCTGGTTCCGGGTGATCCGGCGGCTGTGCTGCTGGGCGAGAATGCGACACCGGAGACCATCGCCAATCTGCGGCGTTCGCTCGGCCTGGACGATCCCTGGTATGTGCGGCTGTGGAACTACTTCGCGGCCCTTGTGACCGGTGACATGGGCAATTCGATCTTCCAGACCCAACCGGTCGCCGAAATCATTGCCGGGAGGCTTGGCGCGACCTTCGAGCTGGCCGTCGTTTCGCTGCTCCTGTCGGTGATCATCGGCATGACCCTCGGTGTCCTGGCCGCCATGAAGCAGGGCTCGCTGATCGATTCAGCGGCCATGCTGTTCGCCCAGCTCGGCATCTCGATGCCGATCTACTGGCTTGGCCTGCTGCTGATGCTGGCCTTTGCCGTGATGCTCGGCTGGCTGCCGGCCATCGGCCGGGGCGAGCCGCTGCCCGTTGCGCTGTGGGCAGCGCTGAGCGGACGGCCGGAGGTGCTCGTCGACTCGCTGTCGCATCTCATCCTGCCGGCCCTGGCGCTCGCCGCCAATACGGCCGCCATCATCTCCCGGCTGGTGCGCACCTCGATGCTTGAGGTGCTGCGCGAGGATTTCGTGCGCACGGCCTATTCCAAGGGCCTTCGCCGGCCGCGCGTCGTCATCCGCCATGCCCTGCGCAACGCGCTCCTGCCGGTGATCTCGGTCATCGGGCTGCGCTTCGGCGCGCTGCTCGGCGGCGCCGTGCTGGTTGAATCGATCTTCGCCTGGCCCGGTCTCGGCCAGCTCACCATCACCGCGATCTCGCAGCGCGACCTGCCGCTGATCCAGGGGATCGTGCTGACCTTCGCCATGATCTATGCGCTGGTCAATCTCATCGTCGACCTGCTCTATGCGGCCGTTGACCCACGCGTCAGGCTGGGGTGAGGCGATGCGTGTCCCGAAAGCCCTTCGCAACTCATCGCTGGTGCTGGGCGGCGCGATCAGCCTTTTCATTGTCATCTGCGCCCTGTTCGCCCCGTATCTGGCGACCCATGGCGTCAATGAGATGGACATGCGCAACCGGTTTGCCGGACCCAGCCTGCAGCACTGGCTGGGGACCGACAATTTCGGCCGGGACCTGTGGTCCAGGATGGTCTTCGGGGCGCGGGTCTCGCTGTCGGTCGGGCTGATCTCGGTGGGCGGCGCAGCCCTGATCGGCACCACGGTCGGTCTGTTTGCCGGCTATCTGCGCGGCTGGGTCGATCTCCTCCTGATGCGCATCACCGACATCTTTCTCGGCTTTCCGGCCATCGTTCTGGCGCTGGCGCTGATCGCGGTGCTGGGCCCGGGCATCTTCAATATCTCGCTGGCGCTGATCGCGGTGTTCTGGACGGAATATGCCCGCGTCGTGCGCTCAACGACCCTGGTGCTGCGCGAACAGAATTACGTGCTGGCCGCACAGGCGCTCGGCGCCTCGCCGTTTCGCATCATCTTCCGGGAAATCCTGCCGAACGCGCTCGGGCCGATCATTGTGCTCGCGTCGCTCGGCCTCGGCACCGCGATCATCGCCGAATCGGCGCTGTCCTTCCTCGGCTTCGGCCTGCCGCCGCCAACCCCGACCTGGGGCTGGACGCTGGCCTATGGCACCCGCTTCATCCGCGACGAGCCGTGGCTCTCGATCATTTCCGGCGCGACGATCATGGTTACCGTGCTCGGCTTCAACCTGTTCGGCGACGGCCTTCGGGACATTCTGGACCCGCGCCAACTGACCCGCGCCGCCGGGAAAAAATAACCGCCTGCAAACCCAAAAGGACAGTTCGATGGTCAAATCAATCAACAAGCTTCGCCGCAAATTCACCACCCTTGCCGATGGCAGCGATGCTGTTTTGTCCATGCACGAGCTTGTCGGCGAGGAGGACGGTCCGACCATCGGCATTTCCGCCTCGGTACACGGCAATGAAAATGCCGGCTCGCAGGCCATTCTCGATCTGTTCCGCGCCATCAGGGATCAGCCGCTGAAGGGCCGCATCGTGCTTCTGCCGGTCGCCAATCCGCGCGCCTTCGCGGTCAATCACCGCTTCACGCCGCTCGATGAACTGAACCTCAACCGCGAGTTTCCCGGCGATCCGGCGGGAACCTATACCCAGCAGCTTGCCCACGCCATGACCGAGGAGTTCCTGTCGAAAATCGACGTCCATATCGATCTGCATTCCGGCACCGACCGGCCTACCGTGGACTATGTCTATATCTGGAGCGACGAGCCGCTATCGCGGGCCTTCGGCTCGAAAATCCTCTACCGGCCGACATCCGGCAAGGGCGGCACGCTCTATGCCGGCACCACCAAGACCGTGACGATCGACCGGCGCGATATGTCGATCGCCACCATCGAGCTGGGCGGCGGCATTGTCGACCAGACCCCTTACGTCAAAAGGACGGTGGACGGCATGCTCAACATGCTGCGCCATCTCGGCGCGATCCCCGGCGATGTGACGCCTCCGCCGGCGCAGATCGTGGTCAGGGAGCTTGTCGTCATCCGCCCGACCCATGGCGGCTGGCTCGAACCGCTGTGCCCGGCCAATGGCGAGGAGATCAAGGGCGGCGACCTGCTCTGCCGTATCGTCAGCCCCTATGATTTCGAAACCCTGGAGGAAATTCCGACACCGTTCGAAAACGGCATCATGGTCATGCAGCATCTGTCTCGAAACCTGGTGGAGGCCGGCGATTACGG
>JANQMU010000157.1 GCA_028279875.1 Rhizobiaceae bacterium | reverse complement strand
TCGAAACCCAGGGACATCCGCTCTATGCCGCGGCCCGGCTCTGGGATGACGGGATCATCAACCCGGCCAAGACAAGGGATGTCCTGGCGCTTTCGCTGGCGGTGGCGCTCAACGCGCCGGTCGACGATACACGATTTGGTCTGTTCAGGATGTGAAGGCGCTGCCATGTTCGACAAAATCCTGATCGCCAATCGCGGTGAGATCGCCTGCCGCATCATCCGGACGGCGCGACGCCTCGGTATCCGGACCGTCGCGGTTTTTTCCGATGCGGACCGGCATGCGCTGCATGTGGAGATGGCCGACGAGGCTGTCCATATCGGCACCGCGCCGGTTGCCGACAGCTATCTCGACGGCGAAAAACTGATCGAGGCGGCGCGGGCAACGGCCGCCGATGCGGTTCATCCCGGCTACGGGTTCCTGTCGGAAAATCCGGATTTCGTAGAGGCGGTCGAAGCGGCGGGACTGTGTTTCATCGGGCCGTCCGCTGATGCCATCCGGGCCATGGGGCTGAAGGATGCGGCCAAGTCGCTGATGGAAAAGGCCGGCGTGCCGGTGGTGCCGGGATATCACGGCGAATCCCAGGATGTCGTGGTGCTGGCCGGCAAGGCCAACGAGATCGGCTTTCCGGTCCTGATCAAGGCGCGCGCCGGCGGTGGCGGCAAGGGCATGCGGCTGGTCGACGATCCGAAGGGTTTTGCCGATGCGCTGTCGGCGGCCCGGCGGGAAGGCGAAGCAGCCTTTGGCGACGGCCGGGTTCTGGTCGAGAAATTCGTGTCGAAGCCGCGGCATATCGAAATTCAGGTCTTCGGCGACTGTCTCGGCAATGTGGTTCACCTGTTCGAGCGCGATTGTTCGCTGCAGCGGCGCCATCAAAAGGTCATCGAGGAAGCGCCGGCGCCCGGCATGACGCCGGAGATGCGCGCCGCCATGGGCGCGGCGGCCGTCCAGGCGGCCAAGGCCATCGGCTATAGCGGTGCCGGCACGGTCGAATTCATCGTCGACAGCAGTGAGGGTCTGTCGCCCGACCGGTTCTATTTCATGGAGATGAATACGCGGCTGCAGGTCGAGCACCCGGTGACCGAGATGATCACGGGCCTCGATCTGGTCGAGTGGCAATTGCGTGTCGCGGCCGGCGAGGCGCTGCCGCTGACCCAGGAGGCGCTGGCCATTGACGGGTGGTCCTTCGAAGCGCGCCTCTATGCGGAAAATGCCGAGAAGGGTTTTCTTCCGGCAACGGGCCGCCTGGATCACCTGACCTTCCCCGGTCCGCCGGCCAGGGTCGATTCCGGCGTTCGCCAGGGCGATGAAATCACGCCCTATTACGATCCGATGATCGCCAAGATCATCACCCATGGTGTGACGCGTGATGCGGCCCTGGCAAAGATGAGGACGGCGCTGGCGCAGACACAGGTGGTCGGGACGACGACCAATGTGACCTTTCTCGGCGCATTGTGCCGAAACGAGGATTTCGCACGCGGCCTTGTCGATACCGGGTTGATCGAACGGGCGTTGCCGCAACTGACCGGAAGCGCAGCGCCTTCGGACCGTATCATCGCGGCGGCGGCGCTGGCCTGTCTCGGGCTCGACCGGCCGGCCGAGGCAACGGCCGATCCGTTTTCCACGCTCGGGCTGTGGTCCCACTGGTTGCCGGCCAAAAGGGTCGTCCACCTGGCCTGTGGCGAAACGATCCTGGCTCTTGCCGTCCTGCGCCAATCGGAACGGCAATGGACGGTAGAGGATTATCCGGCGGGCGACGGTTCATTTGGCCCGGTCACCGTCGACCTGCTGTCCGGCGGCGGCGGTTCCTTAACGATCGAATGCGACGGAACGGTTTCCACGGTCCGTTGCATTCGTCGTCGGTCGGAGCTGATCGTCGCGAGCTCCGACGGGCGGTTCGCCTTCTCGCTGCCTGATATGACCGGCGAGGATGTCGAGGACGCGGGGGGCACGGACCGGATCATCGCGCCGATGCCGGGCCTCATCAAACAGGTCCATGTGCGCGGCGGACAGTCTGTGGAAAGCGGCAAGGCCCTGATCATCATGGAAGCGATGAAAATGGAAATCACGTTGGCTGCGCCGAGGGACGGTGTGGTCGCTGAGGTCGTCGTCGCCGATGGTGACCAGGTCAGCGAAGGCGATCTGCTGCTGCGTCTTGAGCCTGCCGAAGGCTGAAACGATCACCACGGCCTGATCCGTCAACAAGATGTTCACACGTGTTTTTATGAATTTGTTGCAATGTGGTAAGTTTTGCGTAAGCTTTGTTTAATATAGACTATATACAGTTTTATTTCCTCCCTAGACTCGGGCTGCCTGACAAGCAGCCTATCTTTTTGCCTGCATTTTCAGAGACTTATGGCTGGCGGTCGAGCTGCGTCTGGATTTGCAGCGAATTGCTGCAGGTCAAAGTGATTCGTGAAAATCTGCCAAAATGCTCAAAATCCAGTGTGATTGAGCTCTTTTTTCAATTTTTTTTTGGGCAATTGCGGTGGAGGATTGAGCGCAATGGGCCGACGTCAACGGATGGAATCCGGTGCGATTGAGACGGGCCTGTCCGATGCGGCCTGCCGTCCGGAAAACTTGGCCGTGACATTTCAGTGTAATCAGGCAATATCGGGTGAGCACGTTCGGGCCGGTACGCCCGCTTTTTTGAGGACTGAATGGCTGACAAAGTGGAAATTGTCGAACCCAAGGTGGTGACATCCTTCTGGTTCGAGGAACTGGAGCCGAAAAACTGGTTCCAGGCCGATATCGATGTCGACCGGGAAATCGCGGCGCGGTTCGGCGCCACCCATCTGGCGCTTGCCGGCAATATCCCGCAGCACTGGTGGGAGTCGGCGGAAGCGGTGCTGGCTCTGATCATCGTTTTCGATCAGTTTCCGCGCAATATCTACCGCGGAACGTCGTTGGCCTTTGCCACTGACGGGCTGGCGTTGCGTGAGGCGAGGGCCGCCGTCGAAGCGGGCCTGGATCAGGTTGTCGACGAGGAACGCCGGCTGTTTTTCTATATGCCGTTCGAACATTCCGAACAGATGGCCGACCAGGACCGGTCGGTCGAGCTGTTCACGCGGCTGGCGAATGACGATTATCTCGACTATGCGCACAAACATCGCGACGTGATTGCCGAATTCGGCAGGTTTCCGCATCGCAATGCGATCCTAGGGCGTGAGTCGACCGCCGAAGAGACCGCCTATATGGCAAAGCCTGGCGCCGGGTTTTAACGAACCGGGCGCACCATCGTGACGCTTTGGCGCCCCGCCATTTGTGGAGGGCTACGCCGCGGCCTGTCGCCGGCCCGGATTTCAATGTATATGCGGACAATATCTGTGTAAGGGGATTCGGGTGCGGTCCATCCTGCAGCGACTTTGTCTGACCATCATTTTGCTGGCGGCGTCGATGTTATCTGCCGGGCCATTCGCCGCTGCGCAGTCCCAAAGCGCCGAACCACCAAAGCTGGAAACCACCAGCGATATCGAAGCGGCCCGCGCGAAGATCGATGAGGCGAGGGCCGAGGTGGAGGACGTCCGCAGCAACGAGGATGTCGTTCGCTACAATGATACCAGGCTTGTCGACCTGCAGCTTGCGCTGGAGGATATCGCCGCGGCGATGGAGGTGATCGGCAAGGACCTGCAGCCACGCCTCGACGCCATCAAGGCGCGCGAGGAATCGCTCGGCGAGCCGCCTGGGGAAAATGAACCGGCCGAACCCCAGTCTCTCGTCGAGGAACGGCAGTCGCTCGCCAGTCAGCGTTCGCTGATCAACGCCGATATTGGCGATGCGATCGCGATTGGCGAAGACGCGGCAAACCTTGCCAGCGCCGTTGCGTCCTACCGGCGCACGCTGTTCCGGCAGACGCTGTTCGGCCGTGCCGATATCACCCAGCACAGCATATCCGACGCCGGCCGGGCGTTGATCTTTGAAGTCAACGAGCTTCGCTGGAAGATCTCGAGCTGGGCAACATTCACCTGGTCCTACAAGCGCGGGGCGCTGCTGGCGGCGCTGTTCCTGTCCCTGAGCCTCGGCATCGTCTTCGTCATCGGCGAATATCAGCTGGCGTCCCGTTTCATGCAACATGACATCAGCGACAGCAATCCGAGCGATTTCAGCAAGCACACGCTGGCGTTCTGGACCACGTTGCTGCCGACGGCGGGACTGGCGATCTTTCTGTCCCTGACGACGTTCTTCCTGACCAGTTTCGACGTCCTGCGCGATGATATCGCCGCCATGCTGCCGGCGTTCTTCGAGTTTGTCGTCATCCTGTTTTTCGTCAGCCGGCTGGCGGGTGCGGTTCTGTCGCCGTCACGCCCGCGCTGGCGCCTTGTCAATGTGTCCGATGCCGGAGCAAAGCTGCTGTGGTGGCTGGTCTTTGCGATGGCGCTGGTGAATCTCGGCGACTATCTGGCGAGCAATGTCAGCGACGTTCTCGAATCACCGCTGATCCTGACGGTGGCCAGGAGCCTGCTGGCGACGGCCATTATCGGGATCATCCTGGTACTCTGTTCGTTCATTCACCCCCTGGCGAATGCCGACGGAACCAGCCGGCCATGGCCCAGACCCATTGCCCTCGGCCTTCTGGTATCGGGTCTTGCGCTCATCTTTCTGCCGCTGTTCGGCTATGTCGGGCTGGCGCGCTTTGCGGCAACGCAGATCGTCATTCTGGGCGCGCTGCTGGTCACCATGTATCTCGGCTTCCTTTCCGCAAGGGCGGTGTCGGAACCGCAGGTCTTTGCCGCCTCGCCGCTGGGCCGGATGCTCTCCACACGCCTGCAATTCGGGCAGGTCGGGGTGGAACAGTTCGGATTGCTGGCAGGGCTGTGCATCTATCTTTTCGTGCTGGCCCTCGGCATACCGATCATATTCCTGATTTGGGGCTATCAGGCCCGCGATATCCAGGATTTTCTGCAGGACAGCCTGAGTTCCATCACCATCGGCAGCGTCACGATCTCGATTTACGGCATCCTGCTGGGCCTGCTGTTTTTCGTGCTGGGCTATTTCGTGACGCGCTGGTTCCAAAGGTGGCTCGACAACGCCGTGTTGCGGCGCGGGCGCATGGAGGCCGGGCTGCGCAATTCCATCCGCACCGCGATCGGCTATCTCGGTGTTGCCCTCGCGGCGGTGATCGGCGCCACGATTGCGGGCCTCAACCTGTCGAATCTGGCACTTGTGGCCGGCGCGCTTTCGCTCGGCATCGGGTTCGGCCTGCAGAACATCGTCAACAATTTCGTCTCGGGCCTGATCCTCTTGGCCGAACGCCCGTTCAAGGTCGGTGACTGGGTCGTCACCTCGTCGACGCAAGGCTTTGTCAAACATATCTCTGTGCGGGCAACCGAGATCGAGACCTTTCAGCGGCAGTCGATCATCGTGCCGAACTCGGAACTGATCAATTCGCCGGTCGGCAACTGGACCCATCGCAACCGTTTCGGCCGGTCGGAGATTGCCGTCGGCGTGTCCTACAATGCCGACCCGCGCCGGGTCCTGGAACTGCTTGAGGAAATCGGCCAGTCCAATCCGCTTGTGCTCGATGACCCTCCGCCATTCGTGGTTTTCACCGGATTTGGCGATTCGTCGCTCGATTTCGAACTGCGGGTTTATCTCAGCGATGTGCTGTCCGGACTGTCCGTGGCAACGGATCTGCGGCTGAAGATCTTTGAACGGTTCAAGGAGGAGGGGATCGAGATTCCGTTCCCGCAACGCGACCTGCATATCAAGATGCCGTCGGGCGACGACGTTCCGAATGCCGAACAAGTAAAGGAAAAGCTGAAGGCGGTGGCGTCGGAAGACCGGTCCCCGCCGAAGCAATCCGAGCCGCCGAGGCTCGACAATCCGGACGGCGATTGAGCGAACCGCCGTGTCAGGACCGGCACACTGGTATCTCATTTGGTGATTGCAGCGTGCGCAGATCGACATTCCTGGTCATGATGAAATAGGCCTCATCCGGCTCGGTCCTCAGCATTGTGGTGACCGGAAGCGGTCCGGCCGGAAGGCGCGCCAGACGGCAGGCGGCGGAGGTCACGGTGAGGAAGCCCTTCGTGCCGTCCGGATCTTCTGTCTTGCGGATCCGGATCAGGTCGCGCAACGCCGTGAGGCGGGCGAGATCGGCTTCGGCGATGCGAAATATCTGGGCATTGGCGGCCGGGGCTGGGCGCGCGCCGGACACTTCGTCCGTTGGGATTTGCTGAAGGACAAAGCGCTCCTGCAAGGCCGGCTCGCCAGCCGATTCCTTGAGGCCGACGGTGATGATCGCCGAGTTGCGGCGCACAAGCAGCTCGTCCGGCATTTCGACCGCGACACGCAACGCTTCGATATCCAGCGTCATCATGTCCAGCCGGCTCAGTTTCGGGATGGAGGACAGCGGAACATGGCCGCATGCCGCAAGGGCGGACGCACAAAGAACGATCAGCAGACGGCGCATTCTCAAATTCCTGCTTTACACGAATATTTTATTGTATTACGATAAATTATTATCGAGTCAAGAGGAGATGCCGATGCTGGTCCATGACAATCCGACAGATGTGACATTCCGACGTATCGCCAGGCTGAGCCTGTGGATGAAATGGCTGGCGACGCTCGGCATCATCGTCTTTGCCGGTTTCGCCCTGAGCATTGTCGTTATACCGGGCTGGTTCGACAACATGGTGATGCTGGCCTTTCCGGAACTCGTCATCGCCGAGGGCATCACCGTGTTCAAGCGGACAGCTTTGCTCGCGCTGCTCGCCATGCCGCTTGCGGTAAGCCTCTATGGATTGTGGAATGTCAGGATGTTGTTCGACTGCTACGCCCGGGGCGAGGTGTTCAGCCCGGCGCCGGCCGCCTATATCCGGAATGTCGGATTGGCGATGCTCGTCAATGTCGTCCTGTCGGTTTTTGTCCATGCATTGGGAAGCGTCCTTCTGACATACGACAATCCGGCGGGCAGCCGGCAATTGTCGGTCAGCATGTCCAGTGATACCTATATGCTCCTGCTGCTCGGCGCGTTGCTCGTCATCATCGGCTGGGTCATGCGGGAGGCGGCACGGATTTCCGACGAAAACAGCCGTTTCGTGTGAGATTGGCCATGCCGATCATCGTCAATCTGGATGTGATGCTGGCGCGGCGAAAGATGCGCTCGCGGGCACTGGCCGAAGCGGTCGGGATCACCGAACAGAACATCTCGCTGCTGAAATCCGGCAAGGTCAAGGGTGTCCGGTTCGACACGCTCGACAGGATCTGCAGGGCGCTCGACTGCCAGCCGGGCGACATTCTGGAATACCGGGACGATAGGGATTGATTTGGATTGCCTGTCGCCGCCCACAGTCCGAAGAAAGGGGATCAGCCCGCCGCTCGCGACGGAGCCGGATTGAGGCGGGCGATCAGTTGCGGGACCTGCTGCGCCGGAACCGGCTTGGCATAGTAGAAGCCCTGTATCAGGTGGCAGCCGAGCGATCGCACCAGATCGCACTGCTCCTTGTTTTCGACACCTTCGGCGACCAGCCTGAAGCCGATCGAGGCACCGAGGTCCACCAGCGCCCGCACGATCGCCTGGTCGGCCTGGTCCTTGACGATTTCGCGGATGAAGGATTTGTCGATCTTGACGGCCGAGACCGGGATGTCCTTGATGTGGGTGATCGAGGAATAGCCGGTGCCGAAATCATCGAGCGCAACCTTGCATCCGGCCGTCCGCAGCTCCTCCAGCCTGGCGGCAATGGCAGCCTTGTTCCCGCCAAAGACACAGTTTTCGGTAATCTCGATCGTCAGCTCATGGCCGGAAAGGCCGTGTCTTGAAAGCTCCGCGATGACGTCGAGCGAAAATCCGGGTCGAAGCAGATCGGCGTCTGTGACGTTGAAACCGACTCTTTCAAACGGTACGCCCTGCCGCTTCCAAATGGCCATGTCGGCCGTGATGGCGCCCAGCATGCGCGTGCCGAGCGCCTGGGCGATTTCGCGGTCCTCAAGGGCTTCGTGAAAGAAAGCCGGCGTCAGCACATCGCGCGTCGGATGGCGCCAGCGGGCCAGCGCCTCCAGGCCGCTGACACGGCCTGTGGCCGCGCAGATCAGCGGCTGGTAGTGGGGCACGATCTGGCCGTTTTCCAGAGCAACGGCGAAATCCCGCAGCAGATTGATGCGGCCTTGAAACTGCTGTCTGAGATGGGCATCGAATTCGCAAAAGCGGCCGTCATGGGCTCTTTTGGCGCTGTACCAGGCGAGATCCGCGTTCAGCATGAGCTCCTGCAGATCCTTGCCGTCCCGCGGGAACCGCGCCATTCCGACGACGATCGAGACCGTCAGGTTCTGGATGCGTTGATTCAGCTTGATTTCGAAAGACCCGGAGACATCCAGACGTTCGGCCTCCGATCCGGTTGCGATGGCGGAGCTGCGGGCAATCACCGCGAATTCATCACCGCCGATCCGGGCGATGAGGCTGTCATCCGGGCATCTTCTTTCCAGGCGCCGGGCGACCTGTTTGAGCAGTTGGTCCCCGGCATCATGGCCATAAAAATCATTGATATGTTTGAAACCGTCAATGTCGATGAGCAACAGAACGCAGTCTTCCCGGCTTGACCGGCAATCGGCAAGCAGCCGCACCGCCTGTTCCTGGAAGGCGTTGCGGTTGGCAAGGCCCGTCATCATGTCGTGGGTGGCCAGAAAACGCGCCCTTTCATCGGCCTCGTTCTTTCCCTTGCGAATCTGCAGGAATTTGCGGGCGGGATAGACAAAGGACAGTGCGGCAAGGGCGAGCAGGACAAGAGATCCGACGATCAGGAGGTTCCTGTAGAGGGCCTGCCTCGCCTCAAGATTGACGAGGATCCGAAGAAGATAGATCAGTTCGCCGTCGGATCGGATCGGGTAGTAGATTTCGGCAAAGACGCTCGGCTGGTGCGCCGGGGAATCGCGGCGGATGATGATTTCCTGTCGGCCGCTGTCGATGAAGGGCAGGATGAGCGCGTGATCGAGCGGCAGCCGCCACCGGGCTCCCGGTTCCGACGATACGGTCCCGTGGTGCCCGTCATCGGCGATCAGGTGATCCTGCAGCCGGCCGCCGGACGTCGGTGTCGGCGCAGGCCGGACCGTGTTCACCGGACCATCGGTCTGCCGCGCATTGCTGGTCCAGGCTTGCACCGTGCTGAGCGGCAGCGGTGTGAGATAGCTTCCAAAACTGGCAACGCACTGCCCCGAGGCGTCAACGAAGTCGATCTGGTGGATGTTGTCGACCGACAGGATGTCGTATGCGAACATGGCCAGATCGACGGGATCGCGCGGCTGGACGTCTGATGACGGGGTCCCGGATCCGGCGATTTCCACGAGGCCCGGCATATGGACCTCCATGTGATGGGCCCAGTTCATTCCGATCGCTTCGGCGTCCTTCAGAAGAAGCCATTGCAGTGTTCTGTCAAAGCCGACATAGGCCGCGCCAATCAGGACCAAGGCCGTGGCGGCAAGGATCAGCGGCAGCCGGGCCCTGCGGCGGATCGTCAGCGACAGCCCGTTCAGAGACAGGGCGTGGATACGGGAAAGCGGAGGAATGCGGAACATGCGCCATCCGGCCGAGTGAATGTCAGGTGCAGACCGGGTCGCCGGATATCAGGTGCGGCGTCATGCCTTGGTTCGAAACCAACCTGACGGAGGGCATTTTGTCGCATAAGGGATTAAGGAACCGCTAATCCAGACCGCCGCGAGACGGTTATAACATCTTGTTATTGCGCCTTTATTCATTTGCGTCATCGGGACCTGAGTGGTCCCCGATCATCGGGTGGATTGAAGTCATCCGTTCCCGGTCGATGGCGCATATGCGCAGACCCCGCCGATCCTGCCCGAAACCGCAGCGGCCATCGGGCACGACCGTACAGGCAACGGCCGTTGGCATTTTGTTAACCACAGCGTGAATTCCGTACGGCCGGCGGGGCGCAGGAAGGCTCATATTCACCGGATTGGAAGGTTGTTTTGCCACAGTCGGGCAACGGCGACCGGGTGGAAGACGGATATGAACAGGATGCCAGACCTCAATATCAAGCCGCTCTGCGTGGATCTTGACGGCACGCTGGTGGCAACCGATACGCTGTGGGAAAGCCTGCTGGGCATCATCCTGCGCAATCCGCTTATGGTTTTCGCCGCCCTCGGCTGGCTGTTGCGTGGCAGGGCGGTGCTGAAAACCGAGGTCGCCGCGCGCTCCGACCGCGATCCGGCGACCTGGCCCTATCGCCGGGAAGTCTTGAATTTTCTGAAAGAGGAGAAGCGCACCGGGCGGCCCATGGTTCTGGCGACCGGCGCGCCGAAGAAAATCGCCCATGGCGTGGCGGGCCATCTGGGGATCTTCGATGCCGTCCTGCACAGTTCTGATGCGATCAATCTGACGGCATCGCGCAAGCGCGACGTGCTGGTCGACCAATATGGCGCCGGTGGGTTCGATTATCTCGGGGACAGCCGCGACGATATTGTCGTGTTCGAGGCTGCGAACGAGGCCATTGTTGCAGCGCCCGACCGTGCCGCCAGCCGCTGGCAGCGTGTCCACGGCGCCAGGCTGCTGCTGAAACCGAAGGGCGGCATTCGCACGGTGCTCAAGGCCATCCGGGTTCACCAGTGGCTGAAGAATTCGCTGCTTGCGGTGCCGCTGGTGCTCAATCACGAGATTTTCAACATCGCCATGGTGGTCACGGTGATGGCGGCTTTCGTGTCTTTCTCCTTCGCCGCGTCATTTGTCTATGTGCTGAATGATCTCGCCGATCTGGACAATGACCGGCGTCACATCCGCAAGAAAAAGCGGCCCTTTGCCAGCGGACAATTGTCGATCCCGGCCGGACTGGCGATGGGGTCTGCCCTGCTGATCGTTTCGCTGGGCATCGCGCTGTTCCTGCCGCCGCTGTTTCTCGGCGTGCTGCTGCTCTACATCGTCACCACCACGGCCTATTCATTCTTTCTCAAGCGCAAGCTTCTGGTCGATGTGTTTGCACTTGCCGGCCTGTTCACGCTGCGCATCATCGCCGGCGCCGCTGCGGCGAGCGTCGAGCTTTCCTTCTGGCTGCTGGCCTTTTCGATCTTCTTTTTCCTCTCCCTGGCGCTGGTCAAGCGCTATGTGGAGCTGCAGGAACTCGCTGGCGATGAAGGATCGAAACAACTGGGGCGCGGCTATTATGCGGTCGATTTCGAGATGATCGGCCAGGCCGGGATCTCCTCCGCCTTCGGAGCGGCGCTGGTTCTGGCGCTCTATGTCCACAGCGACGAGGTGAGCGAAATGTATGCCAGCCCGGCCTTGCTGTGGCCGCTCTGTCCGCTCATTCTCTATATGCTGCTGCGCATCTGGATGCTGGCCCGCCGCGGGCAGATGGAAGATGATCCGGTGGTCTTCATCATCAGCGACTGGCGCAGCCAACTGGTGACCGTTGTCGGCGCGGCACTGGTGCTCGCCGGCGCCATGGTCACCGTATGAGCTACGACAGTTGGGGCCGGACGGTTCGCGCGGACCGAGCCGCCCGACCGGCAGGCGGTATCGATGCCGATACATTGTCCGGTGACGGGAACTGGCTCCCCTTCGGCAATGGGCGCTCCTATGGCGACAGTTGCCACAATGACCGCGGCACGCTCATCGACTGCCGCGACCGCAAGCGGATCCTGGGATTTGACGAGACGACCGCCGAGCTCAGATGCGAACCGGGTGTGCTGCTCGGCGACATCCTGGCTTTCGCCCTGCCGAAGGGCTATTTCCTGCCGGTCACGCCGGGCACCCGCTTCGTCACCGTCGCTGGTGCGATTGCCAATGACGTGCACGGCAAGAACCACCACCGTCGCGGCACGTTCGGGATGCATGTTTCCGGCTTCAAACTGTTGCGCAGCGATGGCGAAATGCGGCTGTGCACAGCCGACGACAATCCGGATTACTTCGCGGCGACGATCGGCGGCATGGGGCTGACCGGACTGATCACGGAAGCGACCATCCGGCTGATGCGGGTGGAGAGTGCCGATGTCCGCCAGCGCATAGTGCGCTTTGACCATCTCGACGATTATTTCTCCCATTGTCAGGCCTTCGATGAGGCCCATGAATATTCGGTCGCATGGATCGACCAGCTCGCCAGGGGCCGTCATTTCGGCCGTGGTATCCTGATGGGCGGCGACCATGCCGACGCATCGCAAGGCAAGGGTGGAGCACCGCGTCGCGCCCGGGTCTCCGTGCCGTTTACGCCGCCGTTCAATGTCATCAACCGGCTTTCTCTGCGCCTGTTCAATGCGCTCTACTTTCACAAGGAGAAGCGCGGCGACCATGTCGCCACGGTTCCGTGGGACCGGTATTTCTATCCGCTCGATGCGATCGGAAACTGGAACCGGCTCTACGGGCCGCGCGGCCTTTTCCAGCACCAGAGCGTCTATCCGGAAGAGCAGGGACGCGAGACCACGATACGGCTGCTGGAATGCGCGCAGCGGCACGGGCATGCGTCCTTCCTGACGGTTCTCAAACGTTTCGGGGCCGCCCGGTCGCCGGGGCTCCTGTCGTTTCCGCAACCCGGCTTCACCCTGACCCTGGATTTCGCCAACCAGGGGGCCGGCACGTTGCGGCTGCTTGACGCGCTCGATACAATCGTCCTGGAGGCCGACGGTGCGGTCAATCCCTACAAGGATGGCCGCATGAGCCCGCAGACCTTTGCCGCCTCCTTCCCCGAATGGCGGGCGCTCGAAACCATGCGGGACCCGGCCATGATGTCCGATTTCTGGCGGCGGACGGCGATGGTGCTGGCGGATTCCGATTGAACGGGCGGCGCCCGATCGTGTCAATTTTATCAATTGGTTGGACGATTTCTTTACCTTGCCGATTCACCAAATCTAGGGGTTTGGGTGATAGCGTTCCGGCAAACGGGGAAGCGTGATGAACTACATACCCTTCATTCTGTTCACGGTGTTGACCAACGCCGCGGCGCAGCTGATGCTCAAACAGGGCATGCTGACCCTCGGCGAATTGAGCTTTGCCGGCGAGAACATCGTTCTCAAAAGCCTGCAAATTGTCTTCAGCCCCTGGGTCTTTGCCGGGCTGGTGACCTTCGTCGTCTCCATGGCCTCGCATCTTTATGTGCTGTCGAAGGTCGAGCTGTCCTTCGCCTATCCGTTTTTGAGCCTGGCCTATGTGGCGGTCGCGGTCTTCGCCTATTTCGTTTTCAAGGAAGACCTCAATGCCTGGCGGATCGCCGGCATCGCCTTCATCTGCGTCGGCACGGTTCTGATCGCCCAGTCCGGACGCAGCGACCCGCGGGAGATCGCGGCAGTCAAAGATCACAAGGAATTTGAAGTCAGCGAGTTAACCAAATGAAACATATTCTGTTCGGCGGCGACGGGTTTGTCGGCCGCCAACTGGCGGCAAAACTGATCCAGGACGGCGAAGACGTCGTCGTTGCCGACATCGCCAAGGGCGACGTGCCGCATTATTCCAGCTGCCGTTTCGTGCAACTCGATGTGACGGACAAGGCGCAGTTCGATGCGCTCGACATCGCCGCCGACGATATGGTGTACAACCTTTCGGCCAAGATGCTGTCGCCGCTGCAGGTCCGCGCCAAACGGCACGATTTTTTCTGGCCGGTCAATTATTACGGCACGGAAAACATCATTGAAAAAATGGCCGCCAGCGATGCCAGCCGACTGGTGCACTACACGACCGACATGGTCTATGGCCACACCTACACCCATCCGCAGACGGAGGATCATCCGGCCAATCCGCTGGGTGAATACGGGCTGTCGAAATGGAAGACCGAAGAACTTGCCGCGACCTGGCGCGACAGGGGCATGAATATCTCGGTGTTTCGGCCGCGCCTTATCATCGGCCCCGGCCGACTCGGAATTCTGTCGAAACTGTTCAAGCTGGTCGACTACAATCTGCCGGTGCCGATGATCGGATCGGGACGCAATCCCTACCAATTCATCTCGGTGTTCGACTGCGCCGAGGCGGCGCGGCTCGCCTGGAAGGTCGGCGTTCCCAACGAGGCCTTCAATCTGGGCTCCGACGATCCGCCGCCGGTGCGCAAATTGCTGGGTGATCTCATCCGGCATGCCGGGTCACGATCCTTTTTGCTGCCGACGCCGGGATGGGCGGTCAAGCGCACGCTGGATCTGTTCGACCTCGTCAACCTGCCGATCATGGATCCGGAGCAATATCTGATCGCCGATGAGATGTGCATTCTCGACTGCAGCAAGGCCAAGAGGATGCTCGGCTGGAGTGCCGATTATCGCGACGAGGACATGCTGATTTCAGCCTATAACGAATATCGCGGACGTCTTGATTGTGGCCGGGAATTTCACGGCAAGCTGAGCGAAAAGACCCACTGAAAGGTGTATCATGAACGTGTGGACCTCGGAACCGGAAAGCGCCGCTGTGGTGGATGCGCCGAAGATCAGGAAACCCGATTTGCTGTCGGTGGAGGACGCCAAGGCGCTCGACCTGCCGCATATGACGGAGTATTTCAGGGAGCACCTCAATCCCGGCCAGCTGCACTTCATGAAGCTGCTCGGTTTCAACAAGGTGAAGATCGAGAGCGCCGAGGGCATGTATTATGTCGATCAGAACGGCCGCAAGATTCTCGATTTCTTCGGCGGCTTCGGATCGCTCGCCTTCGGCCATAACCATTCGCGGATCCTTGCCGCGCGAAAAGCGTTCCAGGACGAAAAGCGCCATGAGATCGCCATGGCCTTTCTATCGCAATATGCCGCGGCGCTAGCCAAGAACCTGGCGGAGATCTCGCCCGGTGACCTCGATATGGTGTTTCTGGGCTCGTCCGGGTCGGAAGCCATGGAAGCGGCTGTCAAGGTGGCCGAAAGGGCCGCCGGCGCGGACCGCAGCACAGTCGTCTATGCGCAGAATTCCTTCCATGGCAAGACGAAGGGCGTCCTGTCGCTGACCGATTCACCGCTCTATCGCGGACAGTTCCGGCTGGTGGACAATACGGTGCGGGTTCCATTCGCCGATATCGACGCCATCCGCAACGCCTTCGAGGCCGATCCGGCAATCGGCGTGATTGTCCTGGAAACGATCCAGGGCGGCGGCGGTGTTGTCACCGCGCCACCGGAATTCTGGCAGGAATTGCGAGCCCTTTGCGACAAGCACGAGGTGCTCTGGGTCGCTGACGAGGTGCAGTGCGGGATGGGACGGTCGGGGCTGTTCTACGCTTTCGAACATGCCGGCGTCGTACCGGATGTGACGGCGCTCGCCAAATCGCTCGGCGGCGGCAAATGTGCCATGGCGGCGATGATCGCAAGGCGCGACGTCTATATGAAGGCCTATGGCAAGCCGAACACGGCGCTCATTCACGGGCCGGCGACCTTCGGCGGCATCGGCGAAGCCTGCATCACCGCCATCGAGGGTCTCAATATCCTCTATGATGAAAACCTCATCGCTAATGCGGCCGAACAGGGCGCCACCCTGCTGAAGCGGCTGCGGGCACTGCAGGACAAATATCCGAAAATCATCAAGGACGTGCGCGGCCAGGGCCTGATGGTCGGGCTGGAGTTCCAGGATTTCAGCCAGACTATGCCGCTGGTGCTGCGCCCGATCATGTCGATGCTCGATGACAAGCTGAAGGGCTCCCTGTCAGGTTTCGTCGGCGCGTTGCTGTTGCGCGACTATGATACGCTGGTTGCGTTTACCGAGTATAACCGCAATGTCATCCGCCTGGAGCCGCCGCTGATCTGCCAGGGCGGGCATGTCGACCGGCTGGTCGAGGCGCTGGACGACCTGCTGTCACGCGGCATTGTCGGCATTGTCAAGGACTTCGTCGCCAGCCAGGTGAAATAGTTGGCCGCGACTTATTCGAGTTTTAAGCGGGTATTGATTTCGGTATGCTGTTGATCAGGAGTGCGAATAAGCCCGACTCGGTTGCCGACTGGGTCAAGGAGATGGTCGAAGAAACGCTGGGCTACTATTCCTTTTGCCAAGTCATCTGCGCATGTTTACGATGAAAGAATAACCGTTCTCGATGCCCATTGGACAAAGTAATTGGCGAATTCCAGCGCAATTCAGCACACGCAGCTTTGCTGAGGTCGGGAGAAAACTCCGGCGTTCCGTCGTCGCCGAAGGTGACAAGCGCCCGGTCAAATGCCGCATCCCAAAGGGCCGACAACAGAAGCCCATTGTGCACATCGAGGCGATCCGCGTCACTTTCGCATTCATTCCAGGGAATGATGTGTGAAGCGCGAAGCAGTGCGGGGTCGGTTATTCCGGTCAGAGGACAACGGCCCTGCCAATAGTCCATAAGGCTGTCGCGAAAGATGTTCTGCCCGATCCTTTGAACGACAAGGCGCTCCGCCTCTGTCGAGCATGGAAGGTCCCTAGTTTTCGTTTGAAACGTGCGCAGCGGTCTGTCCGGCAGACTTGCGGCCAGTCCGTATATCTGCGGAAGAACCTCATATAGCTCGCGGAGATCATCAAAGCGAAATCGAGCGAGACCCGGACCACCAAGTGAATCGGCGGTTCGGCTGATTTCCCTGACCACGCCGCTATGGTCAAGCGCCAGTAGCCAGGGACCCGACGCTCCTCCCGAAGCCAGCCAAATTGTCCCTTGCGCCGTCGTGGATTGAAACGCCGCCCATCCGTTATCTTCTCCGACGCGCCGCCGAAAACCATGCCGTTCAGCCGCCTTCTGGCACTCCGTCGAGACAACAAAGGATTGTGGACTTTCAATCATTTTCTTACGTTATCACAGGTCGCGCCGAAGGAGACGCTCCGAGCCAGGTGCGCCCCGCAGCACTAACCGACGCCAGGGCTCCCGACTCAGTTCCTTCGGCGGCTTCGTAGTGGTAGTCACTATGTATTGGAAAACCGCGCCCGACAGCTCTTCCTCAAGGTGCTTCAGCAGCTGGAAGTATTGATCATAGATCGTTTGACCCAAGTCCGCTTCACGAGGACTGTCGTGGATCAGAAACGCCGGAATGAGGGTTCGCCCCTCTATACTTAAACACAGGCAGGAAAGATCGAATGCGAGCACCTTTAATGACTCGATAGCCGCGGTTCGGCGGTCTCCTCCAGCCTCAACGCTGATGTCGAGGCCATTGCCGGTTAGTCGGACCGCCCCTTTCGCATCATCGCCAATTAGACGCCGGATGATTGCTGAAAACTTCTGCGATATCGCACCGATCGTCTGCGCTTGTTTATCCTCGAAGCTGCGCAGTTGCGCCCGCACACGCCGCAACTCACTGTCGGTGTCGCTAATCGTCGTCTTCACCGCAGCGAGTTCATCGACGAGTTCTCCGCAACGTTGTACGTCTTCGACACTACGCGTCGCGGCTCTCCAATTCGTATCGCGGGCGTCTACCGCCTCTTCTAGCCGGCGCACGCCTTCTTCTGCTTGCTGAGCCGTTTGGATGGCGAGAGCTATCTCAGGTTTCGTGCTTTCAATCTCGGCTCGCACGCTGGAGCCAATTTGCTCTTGAGCCTCAACCTCTTGCCGCTTGGCATCCCACCGCGCCCGACACTGCGCAGCGTCGGGAAGTCGATGAGACAGCTTACAGCCTTCAGCCAAAGCTGCGTCGAGCGGGACCTCGCAGATCGGACAGATTGGATTTGCGGCTGTTTGTGCGGCTGCAGACAGCCCTGGAATTTCGCTGTTCAGTTGACTGAGGAGCTTTTCTTCCAGCGGCAGTCTTGCTTCGAGGCCAGTCATCTTCAGTTCAGTATCACGGAGCGTCGCTCTTGCCGCCTGAAGCGAGGTCCGTGCCTCCGATAGCTCGGATGGATCGCCCGTAGGTAGCTTGGCGGCGGCAGCGAGCCTCTGCTCGGCCGAAGACTTCAGGGAGTCGAGAAGAAGCGGCATCTCGGGCAGTGATGTGTCATTCAGACCAAGATCGCGCACGAGCCGATCAACGCGGCGAGTCTGATCCCACTCAAGAAACGATTGCTGCCGCTTCGCCTCGTCTAGTTGGTTTGCGAGCTCCTGCTCCCTGCTCCGAGCGACTTGCTCGTCCTCTGTGATCGCCATGAGAAAGGCGCGCATCGCAAGGAGACGCGGTCCTTTCGCATCTCCGCTCGCCGGCTGCGGTGCATCAGACCCTGATGCGGGCGAGCGCCAATCCAGCACGTCATCGAAGCGGCATTCCTGATCGCGAGACGCCCATGCGAGCGCAATAGGCCAAGCTCGTTGGTCGTGTGACAGTCTCGCCAACTGCGCCGTGCCTTTGCCAAGGATAGCGGACTCAATTGCGTCGATAAGCGGTTCTATGCCGGTTGCCGTACCTTCCATCGTTGCGACGTCATCGAGATCGCCGTCCTTGATTGCGAAATGTTTGCGTTGGGCGCCCAGCGGCCGGGCGACAGCCCAGCAAGCATCGTCCAGGACTACTTCCGCGCCGACAACGCCATTCAACAGCGTTGTCGAAATTGCATCCCGCTGCACTTCGTCAGCAATACGGGTCTCGCCGAGGCAATAGCGCAGCAAACGGCAGAACAGCGTCTTGCCTCCACCATGGCCTATGGTACGCGTATCACTACTCGGATCATCGTCTCCGTCCGGGGACCAAACGATGTTAAGTCCCGGCCGAAGCTCAATGTTGCGGATAATCTCACCACCCGGCGCTTCCCATATCTTCAGCCGCCGCACCCAGAGCCGAGGCTCTTTGAGGTCTTTCGGCACCTCAACACTCAAAGGCAGGACCGGGAAGAGATCATCCTGTTGCGACATTTGCAATCCAGTCCCGAACGTCTTCAGGTGCTGCCTCTATGGTCGTATCGATGTCGAGATTTCTCAGCGCGGTGAGCGCGAAGCTAGCACGTCCTTCCGGCCAGCCCGTTGTATCAAAGGCGTCAAGGCCTGTTCCCGGTGCCCAAGTTCCATGAGCCAGATCTTCAATCAGCCGGCCATTACCGCGATGGTTCGTGATCGCAGCATTCCATCCTGGCGTCGTGCGGGCAGCGAAGCCTACGACATTGCCGGAATGGAGTTCAGCCTCCTGGCCGACCAGTCGCCGCCAGTCTTGCTGATCCTGTCCGGCAAGAAGGGGGGTCAGGAGATGAGGCTCAAGCATCATCGCGGCGGCAAGGCGGACGGTTCGGATCTGCGTTGGTCCGCCCAGTGATTTGAGAATGGCAGCAAGCGCCGCCGCCGGATCATGCTGCGGAGAAGCCGCCGCGCGGGCCCATGCAGCGTCGGGAATCTGCTCCAACGGCTGGAGTTGGATCAGTTGCGGGATAGGCGCTACCGGACGCTCATCAGCACTATGACAGAGACTGATGTCAGCAGGCGGTGGCGACAGTGCCGTTTCGTAGGCGATGCCCAGTTCTTTCGCCTTTGCCATCGCATCATAGGCGGTCAGTACGAGGTTTTTGGTGCGGAATTCGCCGTGATCGCGCTCTTCGTATTTCCTCAGGACTGTGAATGAGTCGAGGAGCCAATCTGACTGTTCTCGGTTCAAGCCGTAAAGGTGCAGAATTGCTGCGTCTATTTCGGACTGGATCAAGGACCTGCGATCTGAATCCCATTTGAAAGGCGGGTGATTACGTCCGAGATCTTCACCTAAATCGGAAAGTTCCTTATTTGTATAAAGCAGCTCCAACGCACGCGGGAGTAGCCAGCTGTGTGCGCTTCCACCGATCCAATCCAAATTCTCGTTCAGCGTGATGCGGTCCAAGACAGCTACTTGCTCCATCACGAAGAATGTCATCGCGTTTGTTTTCTGGCGAACTCCGTAATCAACCGCTAGACTGCTCAAAACGGTTGCAAGAACTACGCGTTCCTCAGGCGAATGATCACAGATCATAATTGGCGCTTTATGCCCCGCCGCTGTTCTTGGCATTATCGTGCCGACCAAGCTTCTTTCGGACGGCCCAAGATCACGCCACGTAAAGAACCACTTATGCGAAATCTCGTCAGACAGTGCAGCCTCGGTTAGGGATTCACTAATCCAATACCGTGGCTGGATTTGATAGTTAGGGTCGGAATGCCGCTCATCCGAGACGCGAGGCAATACACCCTTATTTGCTTGCTTCTCTGTCTGGTTTTCATAGGTCCCATACCGATGATCAAAGTGCCAGAACATCTTGCCCTCATAGAGAGGGTAGACCTGACGACCGTCATGAAGCACTGCGAGCGCGGCCCGACGTTCTTTGATTAACGGCGCAACGACCTCGTGGTCAATAAAGTGCTCTGAAGCACCTGACATGTGAAAAAGTGTCTTGAGCGTCACCTTCCATGGGTTTGCGGTCACCGTGTTCCTCTCCTTCTCGATCAGGATAGGAGCGGCCAAGTGAATCGCGGCGGTGACCTTAGCGTCTCTCGACCAACGAAAGGCGGGAAGGTTGAGAGTGTTCGGATTGATGGCCCTGATTTCATCGACTGTCAGCGCGTAGCGTTTTTCTGCATCGGCGATTTCGGCGGGTTGCCGTAAATGTGCGGTAAACCACGGTTCATCGATCTCGACATTGACCCCCCCAATAGTAAGCAGGCCGAACTTCGTTTCATTGTGCACATCCCTGAAGATCTTATCCTCGTTCTCGAACCCATAGAACGAGACCAATGACTTCTCCGACAGGAGCTGCCGCAAGAATTCCCTGTACGTGAAACCAACAACCAGACCATTCGGGATGATCAGACCTGCGCGCCCTGAAGAATGGAGCGTTTGCCAAGCAAGATCAGTGAACACCGCGTAGGTATTCACATCGCCCACGCCACCTCTCGGGAAGCGCCCAGACTCCCGCATGAAATGGCTTTCAACAGCGGCTAACCGCAATGCGTCCCGCCAATGTTTCGCGAGGGGCGGATTCGTCTCGTCGAGCTGTCCGATCAATTTCTTGCGCGCTGCGGCATTCTTCGCCGTCGCGATGTCCTGGTCTTTTAGGGCAAAGAATTCTTGCTCCTGAAGTTTAACGCGTTCCCACGGTGGATTGCCCAGCACCACATCGAACCCGCCACTCTGCATGACATCAGGGAATTCAAGCGGCCAGTGAAAGGCACGCGCCGTGCGGGCCGCATCGA
Source organism: Rhizobiaceae bacterium (assembly GCA_028279875.1). Lineage (GTDB taxonomy): Bacteria > Pseudomonadota > Alphaproteobacteria > Rhizobiales > Rhizobiaceae > Hoeflea_A. The sequence continues at coordinate 888 of JANQMU010000157.1, read as the reverse complement.
TGGCGGCGCCGAATAGCGGACCGAAGGGTGGGACGCCCCGCAGCCATTCCCAGATCGTGCCGGACGTCGGCACAGTTTCCGCGCCGCGACGCGGCAGGCCATCCGGCCCGGCATGGAGTCCGCCTTTGGTCTTGGGGACAAGGAACGCGGAGACGTATAGGTCGCAGGCCGCTTCAAGCGTCCAGGCCGCAGCGCCTTCTGCAGTCAGCGCACCGAGCTTCGCAGCCTTAGCTTCAATCTGTCTGACCGTGTCCTCTGGCATCGTGCGCAGGCGTGCGAATTCACGCATGAAGTCCTGTTGCCGGTTGAAACCGAAGCCGGCGGCGATGCGCTCACGTTCCTTCGTCTCGCGCTTGTTCTTTTCGCGATAATATTTGGCGGCGGCCTTGTCGTCGCCGGTCAGCGGCTTGTAAGCCGCATCCGGTATGCCTTCTTCCAGAACGCTAAGGTTGAAGACGCCGAGCAGCGCATCGCCGCAGCGAATCTGCGCGTCAAAAAAACCGAGCGGGAAGCCGGGGTCCACCGTCTCGATCCAAAGCGCAACCTTGGTCAACTCCACCGCCATCGGGTTGCGATCGACGCCATGAATGCAGGACCGCGCCACATCGCGCAGGGCGTGGCGAAAGTCCTCCTGCGCCGGCGTGCCATCCGCGCGGATGCGGGCAAGGCGTGTTGCGATGCGGCGGGCGGCCGCGAGGAGGAAGTGTCCCGAGCCGCAGGCGGGGTCAAGGACAGAGAGGTTAAGCAGGGCGGATTCCGGATCGACCGCTTCGGCCTCGGTTTTGTCGAGGACGGGATCGAGCGCGGTGTCGAGCAGCGCCTGAACGAGACTGTCGGGCGTATAGTAGGAGCCGGTGGTCTTGCGCTGGTTGCCCTTCTGCTCGGCCG
>JANQMU010000151.1 GCA_028279875.1 Rhizobiaceae bacterium | reverse complement strand
CATGAGCCCGCGCGCATTGACGGTCAGAACAGTCGGCGCCGAGAGGATGGTGGCAAGTTCGGTGAGCTGCCGGACATGGCGGCGGACCCCGCCTCCGGCCAGGATAACCGGGCGCCTTGCCGATCGCAGCAGATCGGCGGCCCGGGCGATGTCACCGGTTTCGGCTGCCGGCGCGGCGACCTGCGATGGGGGTGAGGCCGCCAGTGCGTATTCGTGTCCCGCAACGTCGAGCGGGATTTCGATATGGGCCGGGCCGGGACGGCGGCCGCTGAAGGTGGCGAAGGCGCGGTCGAGGGCAGGGGCGAGATCCTCCTGCGCTTCGACGCGCAGGGAAACATGCGCGACCGCGCCGGCGACCGCCTGCTGGTCCGGCAATTCATGCAGATGTCCGCGGGCTTTTCCAAGGCTCGGCAGCGGATTGACGCCGGACAGCACCAGCATGGGCACGCTGTCGGCTCGCGCCTGCGCGATCGCCGTCAGCGTGTTGGTGAGGCCGGGGCCGGTAATGACCAGTGCGACGCCGGGCTTGCCGGAGACACGTGCATAGCCGTCGGCCATGAAGCCGGCGCCCTGTTCATGGCGCGGCGCGATATGGCGGATGCCGGCCGCCTCCAGTCCGCGATACAGGTCGATCGTGTGCACGCCCGGGATGCCGAACACAACCTCCACGCCGTGTTGCGCAAGCTCGTGCGCCAGGGCCTCGCCGATCGTCGTCATGCCGGTTCGGAAAGCAGGCCCGCCACGTGGGCGTGGATGCGTTGACAGGCAACGTCGAACCGGCTGTCCTCGACGGTCAGGGCGACGCGAACCCAGCCGCCCAGCGTGGTTCCGAAGGAGCAGCCGGGCATGACCGCGACGCCCTGCCTCGTGAGCAGGTCGATGGCATATTCACGCCCGGTCATGCCGGTGGCCGAGACATCGATCATGGCGAACATCCCCGCATCCGGCCGATGGACCGTGAGTGCGCTGTCGGGGCCGAACCATGCCTCCAGCCTTGCCGCGCGTGCCGCATAGCGCCGGCGCATGCCCGGCGCCACGGGCGATCCCTGCCGCAGGGCCTTGGCGGTCATGTCGGCGATGAATGGCTGGTTGCCGAACAGCATCGATTCCGACAGTGGCAGAAGCGCGTCGATGAAGGCGGCCGGTGCAATGCACCAGCCGCTGCGAAAGCCCGGCGCCGCGTGGGATTTGGAAATGGACGAAACGGTGATCACGCGGTCCGCGAAATCCGCATGGTGAAGCGGCGAACGGAACCGGATGCCGTCAAACACCAGTTCCTCATAGACCTCGTCGCTGATGATCCAAAAATCGTGCTCGCGCGCCAGCCTGCCGATGTCGATGAGGTCTTCGTCGGTCAGGACCGCGCCGGTCGGATTGTGCGGCGTCGTCAGCAGCAGCGCGCGTGTCCGCGGCGTGATCCGTTCTGCAATATCGGCGGCGCGGATGCGAAAGCCGTTTTCCGGCTGGAGCGGCACCGGGACCATGCCGGCGCCGGTGGCGCGGATGACGCCTTCATAGGTTGCGTACATCGGGTCGCCGACAAGCACCTCGTCATGGGTTTCGGCAACGCCCATCATGACGGCGAACAAAGCCGTCTGCGTTCCCGGGAAGCACAGAACCTGGTCGGCGCCGATGGCCCGGCCGGTGCGGCCGGAGTAGCGCTCGGCCAGCGCGGCGCGCAGATCGGCTTCGCCGCGGCCGCTCGAATAGGTGGTTCTGCCGCGCCGCATCGCCTCGGCAGTCGCCTCGATCAGCTCCGGCGGGGTCGGGACATCGGGCTCGCCGATGGTCAGTTCGATGATGTCCCTGCCTTCGGCGGCAAGCGACCGTGCACGCACATGAATGTCCCATTTGGCGCTGCCGAGCCCGGTCAGGCGCTGGGTGATGGCCGTCTGTTTCATGATTTACCGTCTTCCGATGCGAGATCCAGGCCGATGATGTCGGCAACGGATCGCAGCCCGATTTGCGCCAGTTCATCCGGTTCGAAGAGGTCGGGAAGCGCGCCGCCCTCCAGCCACAGGCCGTCGATCACCGCATTGCAGGCGATCGCCAGGCGCCGGCGCTCGGTCCGGTCCGCCGGCCGGTTATCGTCCGCCAGCGCATCGCCGATCAGATCCTCCAGCCGGTTGCGAAAATCGAGATAGGTGCGCCGGTGGACGGCCCGCATCCGTCCATCGGCGCGCACCCGGCTGAAAAAGCCCGCCCACAGTTCGACGGAACCGGGGTCGAGCACCGGCGGGTGAAGGGTGGCGGAGATGAAGGCCGCGAGCCGCCGGCGGGGTGGCAGTTCCTGCGCCAGCGGCGCGTATGTCGCTTCCGTCAGCCGGTCCATATGGGCCTCATAGGCCGCCATGACCAACTCTTCCTTGCTTGAAAAATAGTGGCGGATCAGTCCCTGTGTCACACCGGCATGTTCGGCGATGGCGCGAACGGTGGTGGCGCCGATGCCCTGTTCGGCGATGAGGGAGAGCGTTGCGTCGATCAGCGCCTTGCGTCGAATGTCGGCGGCCTCGCGTTTGAATTTGGGGTCGTGTCGACTCATTGTCGGTTGGGCTCCGTGTTATTATACAAATGTATAATAACAGTTCGGGGCGGTGGCAAGACGGGAATCGGCGGTTGTCGGGAATCTCAACCGCGGCGGTTGGTGCGCCGCTATACGGCCCGTCTGGACCGGGCCGCGGGAATGATCTCGACCGCCAGGATGGCGGCGAAAATCAGAAAACATCCGAGATAGCCGAGGCCGCCGATCCTGTCGCCGAGGAAGAGGGCGCCGAACAGCGCGGCGAACAGCGATTCGGAGGACAGGAAAACCGCTGCCTGCGCCGGTGTCGTGTGGCGCTGGCCGATGGCCTGCAGGGAAAATGCCAGGCCGCTGGAGAAAATACCGGTGTAGAGAATTTCCGGCAGGGCGGCCTCGATGGCCGCCCATGAGACCGGTTCCAGGAGAAAACCGGCCATCAGAGAGAGAACGGCGCACACCGCAAACTGCACCACGGAAAGCGTCAGCGGGCGGTTTGAGCGGCTTGCATAGACACCGATCAGCAGGACCTGGCAGGCCCAGAACACGGCGCACAGAACAGTAAGCGCATCGCCGTGCGTCAGGTTTATCAGATTGCCGCCGCTCAGCAGCCAGATGCCGGCAAAGGCCAGAGCCGCCCCGGGCCAGACCACCGGATGGGGCAGGCGGCGCAGGAAGACGACCACCAGGATCGGAACGAACACCACATAAAGGCCGGTCAGAAATCCCGAATTGGTGACGGTCGTGGTCAGCAGACCGAATTGCTGGAACAGCATTGCGGCCAGCAGGCAAAGGCCGATCCAGAAAAAGCCGACCATATCCGATCTGTCCAGCCGGACCGGTGCGCCACGCGATTCGCGCAGGGCGAAGGGCAGGGTGACGACCGTTGCGACGGCGAATCGCAGTCCGACGAACAGAATCGGACCGATGGATGCCATCGCTGTGCTCTGGGCAACGAACCCCATGCCCCAGACGGCGCCCGCCAGAAGCAGCAAAAGATTGGCCTTCGTGCGGGTCATGACGGCGTGCTCCGGCCGGAATTGCTCAAAGCGCTGCGTTATCAGGTGCGATGAAGCGCGGCAAGAACAGCGTGAATCGCTGGTGGCGATAATGTTCGCCGGGCGGGTATTTGTGCGGTTGCAAAAAACAGGATTGCGGTCCGTTCTGTTTTGCCTATAAGGTCCCGCCTGATGGTTCCCGGATGCCACAGGCACCATGTCCGGGATGAAAAGGGAACACGGTGAGGCGTAGCCATCAGGCACCAATTCCGTGACTGCCCCCGCAACTGTAAGCGGTGAGCGCACCTGATAACAGCCACTGAACGGCCGGCAGGCCGTTTGGGAAGGATCAGGCAAGCAACGACCCGCAAGTCAGGAGACCTGCCATCACATCTTCACTCAGTCGGGCGGGGAGTCCGATAGGAGGCTGGCAATGATCAAGGCGCATGCGACGCCCGCACAATTCGGTCTGTTATCACCCCCGCTAACGCGCAGAGGGCGTCATGGGCCACTATTCCAAACACCGTATTTCCGTCTGCACGACCTGCCGCCACAAGGGCCATGACTGCCGGCCCGGACGGGTGCTGATCGACCGCCTGCGCAGGGCGATCGACTGCGCCGGTGATTCGGTCGGCGCGGATTTCGAAATATCCGGCGTTGCCTGCATGGCCGGCTGCGACCGGCCCTGCACAGTGGCCTATTACGGATCATGCAAGGCAACTTATCTGTTCGGGGACATCGACCCGGACGACCACATCGATGACCTGATCGCATTTGCCAGGCAGTACGCGGCGCCCGGCGATGGCTGGTGCTCCTCGGTGCAGCGTCCGAAGGGGCTTGCGGACAAGACCCTGGCGCGTGTTCCGGCGGCCATTTTTCACACCGTCGCCGATGACGGGCTCCCGCAGTGACTGGCTCCAGGCAATCGGCGCTGGCGTTGGAACTGTGCGCTGTCTCCTACCGCACAGCGGTCGGAAGACACCTCGTTTCGGATGTGGACATGTCCGTTCGGTCCGGTGAGATCGTTGTGATTGCCGGGCCCAACGGCGCCGGAAAGACCACGCTTGTGAGGATGATCGCCGGGCTGCTCAAACCGTCTGCCGGGCAGATCCATCTTGCCGGCCGGCCGCTTGCCTCGCTTAATCACGTTCAGCGGGCCAGGCAGCTTGCTTATGTCGGTCAATCGGAAGAGCCGGATGGGCGGCTGACGGTCGCGCAATATGCGGCGCTCGGACGGCTCCCGCATGCCGGACCGTCGGAGCGTGACGCGGCCTCCGACGCATGCCTCGATGCCCTGACGACCGTCGGACTGCGGCCGCTGGCGAACCGGCGGATGGACAGCCTTTCAGGCGGCGAGAGGCAGAAGGCCAAGATCGCCCGGGCGATCTGTCAGCGTCCCGGGCTTCTGGTGCTGGATGAGCCGACCAACCATCTCGACGCACTGGCGCGCGGCGAATTGCTCAGCCTGGTGGCGGCCATGGGCATATCGGTCGTTGCGGCCCTGCACGATCTGACTCTGATCGAGGCCTTTGCCGATCGGGTTGCGCTCATGGAACGGGGCACGCTGTCTGCCTTCGGTCCGCCCGCCGAGACCCTGTCGGGCCGCCGGGTGCGCGACGTCTTCGGCGTCGACCTGCACCGGCTGCCGCATCCGGCGGAAGACCGCAATCTTCCCACTCTCGATATCCCGATCACCAAACCGAACAGCATGGCTCAAACGGAAAGGACAACTTCATGAAAACACTGGCTTTAGGTCTTCTTGCCGCCTTCATCACCACAGGCGCCCTGGCCGATCCAGTCACCGTCGACAATTGCGGCGCGCCGCTGACCTTCGAGCAGACACCGTCGCGCATGGTGGTGCACGACATCAACATGGCGGAGATGGCTTTTGCGCTCGGTCTGCAGGACAGGATGGTCGGTGTGACTGGCGTGACCGGCTGGTACAAGACCAGCCCCGAATTCGAAGAGCGCCGTGGCGACATTCCGGAACTGGCGCCGAAATATCCGACACTGGAAAATCTGGTGTCGGTGTCAGCCGACCTGTTCTTTGCCGGCTGGTATTACGGCATGAAACCGGGCGGCGAGGTAACGCCCGACACGCTGTCGCCGCATGGCATCAAGACGCTTGTCCTGACGGAAAGCTGCATTCATCTGGACAAGGAACGCCCGGCCGCCTCCCTCGATCTGCTTTATGACGATATGCTGCGGCTCGGCGCGATCTTCGACCGGCGGGCGAAAGCCGAAGCGCTGGTCGATGGCTGGAAAAAGCAGTTGGACGCGATCCGCGAGACGGTATCGGATAGTGGCACGCGGCGGGTCTTCCTCTATGATTCGGGAGACGACAAGCCGTTTACCGCCGGCAAATATGCTATCACCACGGCGATGATCGAGGCGGCGGGCGGCCGCAACGTGACCGGCGATATGGAAACGAGCTGGGGGACCACCTCCTGGGAGGCTGTGGCTGCCGCCAATCCGGAATTTCTGATCCTGCTCGACTATCAGGACGGCGGCGGTGCGGCGCAACTCATGGAATTCCTGAAGGCCCATCCGGTCATGCAATATACGGATGCGGTGAAGAACGGCCGCTATGTCGCCTTGCGCTATGAGGAACTGACGCCGGGACCGGCCAATATCGATGCCATCAGAAAGATCGCCGAAGCGATGAATCCGGAAGTCTTCTAGCCGGTGCGCACCGTTACCTGGCTGCCGGCGGGAACGCTCGTTCTGGCGCTCCTGGTACTCGTGGCGATCACCATCGGCTCAACCCCGCTGCCGCTCGGCGTCGTGCTGGAGACGCTCGGTGCCGCGTTCACCGCCGGCGGGGACGATGGCACCGCCCATCCGATGGCCCGCATCATCCTTGACCTGCGCCTGCCGCGCGCGCTGCTCGCCCTGATGGTGGGGGCCGGGCTGGGCGTTGTCGGCTGCCTGCTGCAGACCGTGACCCGCAACGACCTTGCCGATCCTTTCTTGTTCGGCCTGTCATCCGGGGCCGCCGCCGGCGCTGTCTTGGTGATCACGGTGACCGGGGATGTCTGGGGCGTGTGGACCCTTCCCATGGCGGCCTTTGCCGGCGGGATTGCCGCTTCGGTGATCGTTCTGGTGCTCGTCGCAAGTCTGAGCGACCAGGGTCCGGCCCGGCTGGTGCTGGCGGGGCTGGCCATTTCCTTCCTGTTCATGGCCATCACCAATTATCTGGTATTCGCCGGCGATCAGCGGGCCGCCCATTCGGTCCTGTTCTGGACACTTGGCGGGCTCGGCCTTGCCCGATGGACGCTGTTGCCCATCGCTCTTGCCGGACTTCTCGTTGTTCTCGTCTTTGCCCAGTTCCGGCATCGCCATCTGGACGCCCTCTTGGCCGGTGAAGATACGGCCGCGACGCTGGGCGTCAATGTTGCCCTGCTGCGCCGGGTCACCTTCCTGGTCTGCGCCTTTTCCACCGCGGCTTTCGTGTCGATTGCCGGCGTCATCGGGTTTGTTGGATTGATGGTGCCGCATCTGGCGCGGGGCCTCGTCGGTCCCTTGCATGGTCGCCTGACCATTGCCTCGGCGATGATCGGCGCCGGTCTGCTGCTGGTCAGCGACATGGCCGCCCGCACGATCCTGATGCCGCAGGAATTGCCCATCGGCATCGTCACGACGTCGATCGGCGCGGTTTTCATCCTCGCCCTGCTAAGAAGGATTTAAATGATAGCGTCGCCGATCCCTTCTACTGACGCCGAACCCGCAGGATCGCGCCGTTCGGCTCATCCGTCAGCAGGATGAGGGATCCGTCCGGTGCCGTCTTGACCTCGCGAATGCGGCCATATTTGCGCCGGAACATGTTCTCGTCGCCGATCACCGACCCGTCGGCATCGCGTTCCAGGCGAACCAGCATCTGGTCCTTCAGCGCGGTGACCAGGAAATCGCCGTCCCATTCAGGGAACATTGCGCCGCGATAGACGGTCATGCCGCCGGGTGCGATCGAGGGATCCCAGTAATAAAGCGGCTGCTCATAGCCTTCGGCCTCGGTGCCGATGCCGATTTTCCCGCCGGAATAGTGGCGGCCATAGGAAATCACCGGCCAGCCGTAATTCTTCCCCGGTTCCGGGCGGTTGACTTCGTCGCCGCCGCGGGCGCCGTGCTCGACGGCGTAAAGGATTCCGGTTTCGGGATCGATGACCATGCCCTGGGCATTGCGGTGGCCCTTCGACCACAGTTCCGGAGCGGCTGTGCCGTCGGTGTAGGGATTGTCCTGCGGGATCGATCCGTCGGGAAGAATGCGCAGGATGGCGCCCGCGTGATCCGACATGTCCTGGGCGCGGTCGCCGTCACCGCGATCGCCGATGGAAAAATAGATCGTTCCGTCGGACGCCGGCACGATGCGCGAACCGAAATGCCGGCCGCCTCTGGTTTTCCGGTCCATGGAAAAGATGATCTCCACATCCTCGAGCCGGGCGGTGTCGCCCTCGCGCACCAGTTTTGCCCTGGCGATGGCTGTTCCTGCGCCGCGGCCTTCGGCGTGCGAATAGGACAGGAAGATCGTTCCGGATTGGTCAAAATCATTGGCCAGTGCGACATCGAGCAGGCCGCCCTGTCCGCCGACGACGAGGCCCGGCAGATCGCCGAACGGCGCCGAAAGGCGCCCGTCCTTGACGATTCTGAGGCGGCCCGGACGTTCGGTGACGAGATAGGCGCCGTCCGGAAGGACTTCGACGCCCCAGGGGTATTCGAGGCCCGTTGCGACCGTCTCGACGACGACCGGAACCCGCTCGGTCTGGATGCGGTCAGCGGCAAATGCCGGGTTCTGCCAAAGAAACGGCAAAAGCGCCAACGCAACGTATGGTCTCATTTCCCTCTACCCCGCTCGATATCCGGTTTGATGCTGGACACCGAAGATAGGGGATATGGCCGGGATTTAAAGGCGGCTGTTTGCAATGACCGTCTTCCCGGTAATTCCGGTCTTTGAATCAATGGCGTCGTCCATCGTGATATGGCTGCCGCCCCGGCCTTGCGTGCCGTATTTCCCGGCGTCAGGGATCAGGCCGGCGATCATGACGATGCAGGCGATCAGCGCCAGGAAACAGAGTGTGACCCTTCGGCGGGCCCTTTCGGTGTCTTTTTGGCGTTGAACAATGTCCTTGTCCATGTCTGCATCTCCGCTTCCATCCTGAGCGGCTGGCCGCGCCTCGCCGCACAGTCACAGAACCCTTTGAAGGCGTCCATTTGGAGACGAAAATTTGACCGGGTTGGACAGATGTCATGGTCATATTGTGGCGCGCCCGGCCGGGCGGACCTGGCTCGCCTAAGCCTTGAAGCCGCTGGCGTAAAGCGTGCTGAAATCGGTCGGAGCGATCTGCGGCCGGGCCAGCCCGTAGCCCTGGATCAGATCGGCGTCGGCGCCCCAGCCGAGATCGAGTTGCCAGCCGCTCTCCAGCCCCTCCATGACGATGGTCGTGCCCTGCTGGCGAAACCGCGAGACCGTGTCCTTCAGGGTGGAAAAGCCGGCCTCGCTGGCCATCAGCCGCGTGACCCATCCGCCGTCAAGCTTGACGATGTCGGGCCGGATCAGTGTGACTCGTTTCGAGTCCGAACCCTCGGCGCCGTAATCATCGACGGCAATCTTGAAGCCGCGCTCGCGCAGCGCATCGACCAGCAATGTCAGCAGCCCCTGATTTGGCGTGCGGTGTTCGGTGATCTCGCAAACGATGCGGTGCGCCGGGAAGTGGCTGTCTGCGGCCTGACGCGTCAGGCCGTCGACCTGGGAGGCGACAATCCGGCTATTGTCATACAGCGCCGGATTGATGTTCAGGAATAACAGGATTCCCGGGGCGTTTTCGAGCGATGCGTTGGTCAGATGCAGGGACCGGATGAGATCGTCCAGCGCCAGCCGGTCCCGCCCGCCGACCCGCGCCAGGAAATCGACCGTGGGGTAGGGCCGGTCGGCGCGGAACAGGCGCAACAGCGCCTCGAGCCCGCGCAGCCGGACCCGGCCGTCGCCGCCCCGACCGAAAATCGGCTGCAGGGCGGTTTTGAGCGTGAACGGGCCATAGGAGCTGGAGGATGATCCGTCATCCTCCAGCACGATGCGACCAGTTTGATCGTCAGGTTTCAAAAAGGGCTCCCGGATCACCGGAAATAAATGACACGCCGGGCCGGCGAATGGTGCAGGCACCTTGAACTTGCGGTCATGATTCGACATAGGAGTATACACGATGTGACCCCACGATAGATGGAGACTTTTCGAATGGCATTTCTCGCCGACGCCCTTTCGCGCGTAAAACCCTCTGCGACGATTGCCGTCGCCCAGAAGGCGCGGGAGCTCAAGGCCAATGGGGTGGATGTGATCGGCCTCGGTGCCGGGGAGCCGGATTTCGACACGCCGGACAATATCAAATCTGCGGCCATCGACGCGATGAATCGCGGCCAGACGAAATACACGCCGGTCTCCGGCATTCCGGAATTGCGCAAGGCGATTTCGGAGAAGTTCGCGCGGGAAAACGGCCTGACCTATGCACCGGAGCAGATCATTGTCGGCACCGGCGGAAAGCAGATTCTTTTCAACGCCTTGATGGCAACGCTTAATCCCGGAGACGAGGTGGTTATCCCGACGCCCTATTGGGTTAGCTATCCGGAAATGGTGGCGATCTGCGGCGGGACGGCAGTCTATGCCGAGACGACGCTCGACAATGCTTTCAAGCTGCAGCCGGACGCCCTGGAAGCCGCCATCACGCCGAAAACCAAATGGATGATATTCAATTCGCCGTCCAATCCCTCAGGGGCTGCCTATTCCCATGCCGAACTGAAGGCGCTGACCGAGGTCCTGATGCGCCATCCGCATGTCTGGGTCCTGACCGACGACATGTATGAGCATCTCGTCTATGGCGACTTTCAGTTCTCGACACCGGCGCAGGTCGAACCGGCGCTGTATGATCGCACGCTCACCATGAACGGCGTGTCGAAGGCCTATGCGATGACCGGCTGGCGCATCGGCTATGCCGGCGGTCCGATCGAACTGATCAAGGCGATGGACATGATCCAGGGGCAGCAGACATCGGGTGCGACGTCGATTTCGCAATGGGCCGCCGTGGAGGCGCTCAACGGCCCGCAGGATTTTGTTGCCGGAAACAAGGCGATCTTCCAGGGCCGCAGGGACCTGGTCGTCTCGATGCTCAATCAGGCCAACGGCATCACCTGTCCGACGCCGGAGGGCGCATTTTATGTCTATCCTTCTTGCGCCGGGCTGATCGGCAAGACGGCGCCGTCGGGCAAACGCATCGAAACGGATGAGGATTTCGTCACCGAACTGCTCGAAGCCGAGGGCGTCGCGGTGGTCCATGGTTCGGCTTTCGGGCTCGGCCCCAATTTTCGCATCTCCTATGCGACCTCGGAGGCGCTGCTGGAAGAAGCTTGCCGGCGCATCCAGCGCTTCTGCGCGGCCTGCCGCTAGGCCCTGAATCCGAAGTTCATCGCATCAAGCAGCGCCCTTTGAACGAACTTCAGATTCAATCTGGATACCAGCAACATGAAGAGGAAGGACATGCTGGTGCATATTCGGCGACTTACCTCAACGGGCGCTTCGGAAGACTTATGGCAACAATGAAAGGTTAGTTGGTTCAGGCTCTGCACCCGCCGCTGTCAACATTGCGTGGATCTGGCCCCGGTGGTGCGCCTGGTGATTGAAGAGTTCAGCAACACAGAGAGTCTTTTGCTTCTCAATCCGGGTTGAGCCGTCACCGGGATACCAAACAACCATTCCTTCCAAGTCAGTATCGACCAATGGGGCCGCCCACTCTTCGATTTCCTCGTTGCGTTTCGAACGCATAATCTTGAAGTTATCCCAATCCGATGGGCTGGTTAGGGAGTGCTTGATAGTTTCCTCTGGTCGCTCGTTTCCCTTAAGTCGTTGCAATATCAGAGCATCAGCCCAATAAAGATGATTCAGGGTGGCCGCTATTGATTGGAAGAATGCGCCTCGATCTTTATGGCGAGCCACATCAGTGAGCCCGTCAGCGGCGGTTACCAATGAGGTATTCTGCCAAGTATTGTAGCGGGCCATGAGACGGCAATAGTCGGCTGAGATCATTCTCTCAGACTCCTTTTTTTGTTTTGGGATGGTTTTGAGACGCTTACATATAAGCGTCTGTCCCTGGTGTCTTGCACGAGTTTACGTGGCCAGGATTTTAACGCGGCCTGACAGCCAGGATAGGGTCGGTCATTTCAGAAGTGGCGTCAAGCGTGTCCGCTCTGCCGCCATCGCCCAACTTAGGCGACCTGCGTCTGATCGACACGCGACGTGGAAATCAACGCCAGGAATCGATGATAGTGGCTGCAGCGGCCTTGGCATCTTGAGCCGGGTTCTCCGTCACCCGAAGATGGGCCGTCACGATCGCGCCCTCCTTCAGCAGCAGCAGTTGGCGTGCGAGGTCACCGGGGCGCGCCAGTCCGGCCTTGGTTGCCAAATCAGTCACATGGGCTTCCAGCATCCGCTTGTGATCCGCGGACTGCCTGTGAATGGGGTGGCTGACCTGCTGATATTCCGACGATGCCTTGATGAACATGCAGCCCTGATACCCGGGTTCTTCAAACCACTCTTCCAGCGCGTCAAACATCGCGAGCAACTGCCCCTCGGGACTGTCCGCCAGTTCCTCCATTCGCCGGTAAAGCCAGTTTCTGAAATTCTCGTCACGCAAACGCAGGACCGCCAGGATCAGATCCTCCTTGGTCCGAAAGTGCTTGTACATCGACGTTTTCGATATGCCGGTTTCCTTGACCAGCGTGTCCATGCCCGTGGCATTGAAACCGTTTCTGTAGAAGGCCTTGAGGGCCTCCTGAACCAGCTCATCGCGCTTTGTTGGTCTCATAATGAGTCTCATATATTGACTGATCTGTACATATTTTAGCTGCGAATAGATAACAAGTGCAAATTAATTATGGCTCTAAATTCATATATTTAATCACGATCACGTCAGGATGGTCCATTATTTTCGAAATTCAGCGCTTGACAAGGTGGACAGATCGGTACATTTACCATGCCAACAAAGTGAACAGATCGGTACACTTTGTTTCCCTTAGGGCGGCTGGACAGAGGAGAACATCATGACCGTCAAACATAATCACGAACACGATTGCGGCTGCGGCACCAAACAGGACGTCGTCGACCAGGCTCGCAGGCGGGTGCTGGCCGGCGTGGCCGGTGCTGCAGCGGCGGGTGCGACTGCCGTCGCCGGAGGCGACGCGCTGGCCGCGACACCCGAAGCGCGCGATGCCTATGCGGACCCCGAAACCCCCGGACTGCCGCAGGTCGACATGCAAATTGTTCCGGGTCGCACGGCCCTGGTCGTCACCGACCCGCAGATCGACTTCCTGTCGGAAAAAGGCGTCACCTGGGGCGTTGTCGGCGAGAGCGTTACCGAACAGGGCACGGTCGAGAACATCGAGCGCCTGTTCATTGCCGCCAAGGCTGCCGACATGCCTGTCTTCATCTCGCCCCACTACTACTACCCGCACGACCACGAATGGCAGTTCGAGGGTACGCTTGAGAAGACCATGCACAATATCGGCATGTTCAATCGCAAGGGTCCGCTCAGCCTCGACGGTTTCGAAGGCTCCGGTGCGGACTGGATGCCGCAATACAAGAAATACATCGAGGACGGCAAGACAATCGTCTGCTCGCCGCACAAGGTCTATTCGCCGGCGCAGAACGATTTGAACCTGCAGATGCGCAAGCGCGGCATCGACAAGGTGATCCTGGCTGGAATGTCGGCGAATCTCTGCACCCAGGCCCATCTCTACGAACTCCTCGAGCTCGGCTACGAGGTCGCCGTGGTCCGCGACGCCACCGCTGGCGCGAAGGTGCCGGAAGGCGACGGCTATCAGGCCGCGATCATCAACTTCCGCATGGTCGCCAATGGTGTCTGGTGGACGGATGACGCCGTCCGGCGGATCGCAGCGGGGGCCTGATGCCCCCATCTCTGCCGGCCGGACGGCCGGAAGGACCATCAACCCAAAACATTTTCATCCCGCCCAAAAGGGCAACAACCGAAGAAGGAATATCAAAATGAAAATCATCAAAGCCCTGATCGCAGCGGCAACGGTCGCCGGCGCATTGTCCGGCGCACCGGCCGCACTGGCTGTCGATGAGTACAACGTCTCGAAGGGGACGACAGTCGACGGACATGGTGTCGCCATGCGTGCCAATGACGTCGTTGCTCTCGTCACCGGTCTCGGCATCGTGCCCGGCCAGGCCAGGCACACCCATGTGCATGACGGCGTTGCCTATTACTTCGTTTCCGAAGAGACGATGAAGGCGTTTGCAGCCGCCCCGGAGAAATATATGCCGCGATATGGGGGTTATTGCGCCTTCGGGGTTGCCAAGGGCAAGAAGCTCGACGGCAGTCCGCGGTTCGCAGACATCGTGGATGGCAAACTCTATTTGTTCCTCAACGCCGATGTATTCCGGGCGTATGAGCAGGACAAGGCGGGGGTCCTTGCGGAGGCGGAGGCGAACTGGCCGGCCATGCACCATGTCTCGGTGGCCGAAGTCAACGGTCTCGGAAGCTGAGGACCGGACGTCGATCAGTCTCGCTCGGTGTATCATCGGGGCAGGCGTGTATCCGGCGCGCCTGCCTCTGCTCGATCGATGCGACGCCGGTTTCCCTAAAACAGGAAACCGGCTGTCAAATCCACAACACTCCGGACGGAGAAAAACCATGTCGCGCGCTTTCGCGGAAATCAGCTTCACGCCCTCCGTTCTTGCCATGCAGGAACAACAGGGATCGGCTGCCGGCTATGCCAGGTTCCTGGACCCTGAGGCAGAGCGGGGCGACCGCATCGGCCCGATGGAAGCGGAGTTCATCAGTCTGAGGGACGGTTTCTATCAGGCAACCGTATCCGGGTCCGGCTGGCCCTATGTCCAGTTCAGGGGCGGCCCGGTCGGCTTCCTGAAGGTCCTTGATGACCGGACAATCGGCTATGCCGATTTCCGTGGCAATCGTCAGTATCTGAGCGCCGGCAATCTGACGGACAATGATCGCGTGTCGCTCATATTGATGGATTATCCCAACCGTCGCCGCCTCAAGATCTGGGGCCGCGCGAGACTGGTCGGTTCGAAAGACGATGCATCGCTAATGACCCAATTACAGGACCCGATGTATCGCGCACTTCCCGAACGGGCCGTCGTCATCGCCGTCGAAGCACTGGATTGGAACTGTCCGCAGCACATTCCGCAGCGTCTCACCCTTGAAGAGCTGGAGACACAGCTCAAACCGGTTCGTGATGAGAACGCGCGACTCAGGGCGGAAAACGAAAAACTCAGAATCGAGCTGGAGCGCAACATCCGATCATGAATGCCGTCCAGGCGGGCGACTTGAAAACCAGGATGGGCGGACACTCCGACGTCTCAATGGCAGATCCGGAAGCTTGGCCAATGGCAGCTTCGTCGGCAATGCGATCGGCTAACCTCATTATGCTCCGGTGCCGCAAAACACCGGATTGTGAAGAGGGATGAGTTGCTCCGTTGCAGCCGATACTTGATGATCGGTGCAAACGGGAGGCATCCGCTTGGCACAGATCATTCACAAACCGTCCTGGCATATTGACGAGGCGCTGGCGACGCCGCACAGCGTGTTTCTTGATCGGCGCGAGTTGCTCAAGGGCTGGGGGCTGGCCGGGCTTGGCCTGGCGGCCGCCGCAGCGCTCGCACCGGTGCGCGTTCGCGCGGCTGAGGGGCCGGCGGCCCAATTCTACCCGGCCAAACGCAATGAGAGCTACACGATCGATCGCCCCTTGACGCCCGAGGAGATCAATTCGCGATATAACAATTTCTACGAGTTCGGCTCTCACAAGCAGATCTGGAGGGCGGCGCAGGCGCTGAAAACCAATCCGTGGGATATCGTCGTCGACGGGCTGGTGGAGGAGCCGTTCACAATCGGGTTCGAGGACCTTGTCGGCCGGGTCGCCCTGGAAGAGAGGTTATACCGGCACCGCTGCGTCGAGGCATGGTCGATGACCGTTCCCTGGACCGGCTTCGCGCTGGCCGATTTCGTGTCGCTGGCCAAGCCGCTGTCATCGGCCAAATACATCCGTTTCGAGACCTTCATGGATCCGGATGTAGCGGGAGGACAGAAGCAGTCCTGGTATCCCTGGCCCTATATCGAGGGCGTGACGATGGAGGAGGCTGGTAACGATTTGGCTTTCATGGTCACCGGCGCCTATGGGCAACCGATCGCCAAGCAGTTCGGCGCGCCGCTGCGGCTGGCGCTGCCGTGGAAATACGGGTTCAAGTCGATCAAATCCATCAAGCGGATCAGTTTCACCGAGACGCGCCCGGTCAGTTTCTGGGAGGCGATCCTGCCGCAGGAATACGGCTTCTGGGCCAATGTCAATCCGGAGGTCCCGCATCCGCGCTGGAGCCAGGCGCAGGAGCGCATTCTGCATACCGGCGAGCGTGTACCGACGCTGCTGTTTAATGGCTACGCGGAACAGGTGGCGCATCTTTATGACGGCCTTGAGGGCCAAAGCCTCTACATGTAGCGCAAAAAAAACGAGCCGCGAGATTTCTCTCCGGCTCGATGAAGTGGAAGGTTTTAATCAAAACCTCCAGAGGGGAACACAGCTGACAGAGATGAGACCGGGAGGAGGTGTCCATCGCATTGTCAGCTCATTCAGATATGTTTACTCGCAGCGGAATTTGCAATGGAAACCGCTGCATGGCAGCTATGCGCTCAGTGCATAGCTCGTTTCGACGCGCGACCGCTCAGCACCAACGTACTGATATTGCTTCTTGTTCAGCCAGGGGTCCCGCTCAGCGGGGTGCCGGTAACGGTCACCATTCCGAGATGCGTGGCGGCAGCGGATCGACGGTGAAAGCCATGCGATGGGCAAGCCGCGTGAGCATATCGGCCTTGACGGGAAGGGCATCGCCGTCGCGCCACAGATTGACGGTTTCGCCCGGATCGGCCCCCAGATCATAAAGCTCCCCGTCGTCATTGGCATGATCGACGACGATCTTGTGGGATTGGGTGCGCAGCATGGTGAGCTGCGGTGTCGGGTCCCGGTGAAACGGCATCGCATTGTAATATTCGCAATAGATGTCGGCGCGGCCCGCCGGCGGTTCGCGTCCCGTAAGCTGCGGCCACAGCGAGCGGCCCTGCATGCCGGGGTGGGGATCGAGGCCGCAGGCGTCGAGGAGCGTTGGTGCCAGATCGACAAGTTCGGTGAGACCGCCATGGCGTTGCGGCGCGATGGTGCCGGGCCAACTGACGATCAGGGGCACGCGGATCGCAGGTTCGTAAAAATAGGGCCCCTTGAGATAGATGCCGTGATCTCCGAGCATTTCGCCGTGGTCGCTCATGAAGATGACGATGGTGTTGTCGATCTGGCCGGTTCGTTCAAGAGCCTCGAGGATGGCGCCGACCTTCACATCGACGAGATCGCACATGGCCCAATAGGCGGCCCGCACCATGCGGTGATCATGGTCCGACATATGCCGCCCATAGGGCATGGTGCGGCCATAGGCGCCCGTGGCATCCACCGCCTGAAAGGCCGGTTTTCCGGAAAGATCATTATCCAGCGCGGCCGGCAGCGGAATTTCGCCGAGCCTGCCCAGATAGGGCTGCAGATAGTCTTCCGGGGGATTGAACGGATGGTGGGGCGCGAACATGTTCAGGGAAAACATCCAGGGCGCTGCCGATGAGGCGCGCCGTTCGATGAAGTCGATCGCCCGTTCGGCGCACCAGGTGGCCTCATGAAGATCCTCCGGCATGCCGATTTCGACAAAGGCGCAGTCCGGATGCGGGGGTGTCTCGAACCGCTTTCCGCGCTTTGAAAGAAATGCCGTGTAGCCGCTGTGTTCACCCCAATTGTCGTGGGGATCACCGGCCCAGCAGAACTCAGCATATCCGTCATTGATGCGCGTCTCGATGGAGGCGTTCACGGCCGGATCGGCGGGTGCGAGGTGGAATTTGCCCACCAGCCCGCAATGGTAGCCGGCATCGGCGAGCAGGCGGCTGATCGGTCGCTCATCGGCCGGGATCACCTGTCCGTTCTGGCGCAGGCGGGTGGTGCGCGGATAGCGGCCTGTCAGGAAGCTGGCGCGGCTCGGCATGCAGACCGGGCTTTGCACGTAGGCCCGCTCGAAATGCGCCGACCGCCGGGCCAGCGCATCGATGTTCGGGGTCGTGACGAAACGGTTGCCGGTGCAGCCGAGCGTGTCGCCGCGCTGCTGGTCGGTGCAGATCCACAGGATGTTGGGGCGCATCTTTGCAAAGTCTCCCTCGGCCGACCGGGCCTGTGCGATCGGGCCGGAGGGCGAAATTCGCGGCCGACTTGACAAGCGACAGTCGGCGAGTCATTACTTCCATAATTGAAAGTTACTATTGGTTATGAAACTAAACGCATGGTTGGCGAAAATCAATTGCTGGCGGGACGCCGCGCCTTGAACGTGGTCGATGCCTTGTCGCGTGCGCCGGAAGGCCTTTCGTTTTCAAAGCTTGAGAGCGAAATCGGGGTCTCGGCGGCAAGCCTGTCGCGCCTCCTGAAAATGCTTCTGAACGAGGGATGGATCGAGACGGAACAGCGGGGCCGCTACGTCGTTGGCGCGCGGACGATGACGCTGGCGCGGCATCTGAGCGGCCACTGGTCGGAACATGAGATCATCGAGCCGGTGATCAAGGACCTCGCCTTCACCACCGGCCATTCGGCCTGCTTCGCCCGGTTCGCCAATGATTCTTTCGTCCTGACGACCAAGACGGAGATGCCGTCATCGTTTCACTTCATCGAGCTGTTTTTCAAACACTACGAATTGCATGACAATGGTATGGCCCTGGCCCTGCTCGCCTATCAGGAACCGGAGACGGCCCGCTATCTGCTCGAGGAGCAGGTCGGCGAACGCGATATCGAGGACTTTGTCGCGCTGCTCGCCAAGATCAGGGCCGACGGGCACCATGTCAGTCGCGAGGGGCCGGTGACGCGGATCGCGGTGCCCGTGCACCAGGGCCTCGGCCACACGGTCAAGGGAGTCGTCGCCATCGCGGCGATCAATATGGATCCCAATGATTCCGGGAAGTGCCTGAAATCGGTCCGCATCGCGGCCGAGGAGGCGGAACGACGCCTCAAAAACCATGAGGGTTTATCGCTGCGAGCGGCCGGGCAGTAACCCTCACAAACATAAAATCTCAAGTCTGATGGGAGAGTGAAATGTCACGTTTTTCTTTTCAAAACGTTATGGGGCTTGCCCTTGGAGCGGCCCTGGCCGTCGCGGTCGCCGCGCCGGCCGCGGCGGCGGACGCCAAGGCCCGCTTTGCGGTTGACGGCTTTGTCCTGGGAACGCTTATCCGGGTCGCCGAAGCCAAAGGCTATCTGGCTGAGGAAAACATCGAGCCGGTCATGCTGACCTTTTCCTATGGCGTCGATACGGTCGACGCGGTGCTGGCCGGCCAGGCTGATTTCGGGGTCATTATCGACATGCCGCTGCTGTCGCGCCTGAGTTCCGGCAAGCTGTCCGTTCCGGCCTTGATCGGCACGCCGAATCCCGGTTGGCACAAGCTTTATGTGACCCAGGATTATTCAACGCCTGATGATTTAAGAGGCAAGAAGATCGCGATTGCCCCGGGCAGCGCGCAGGAGTTCGTGACGCGGACGCACCTGCGCGACAATGGGATCAATCCGGATGAAGACGTGGAACTTGTCGGTCTTGGCAGCCTGTTCGAAATCATCGGCGCCATGAAGGCGGGCCGCATTGATGCGGCGTGGATCTGGGGGCAGGGTGTCGAGCAGATAAGCGGCGACGACCGCTACCGGTTCGAGGCGGACGACAGCATCGTCAACCAGAAGACAACGGCGCTGCTGGTGGTGTCCAAGGACTATCTCGCCAACAATCGCGATGCGGTGGTGGCGACCCTGCGGGCGCTCGACAAGGCCGGCGCGGTCGTGAAAAACAATATCGGCGAGGCGGCCGATATTGTGGCCAAGGGCATTGCCGGAGACGCAACCAAGGTCAAACCGGTGATCATGGGTCAGAACTATGCATTGAGTTTTGAGGAATCCGCGATGGATTCGCTCAAGGACAAATACGACTTTCTGGTCGATCGCGGGGTGATCGATCCGCCCTATGACTATGCTGCCCAGTTTGATCTCGGTGTTTTGAAGGAGGCTGCTCCAAACGCCCAGACCGTTGATCGTCTGGAGTAAGAGGAGGTGGGCGCCGCACCGACGCCTCGGAGTGTCGGTGCGGCACTTTCTCTGACAAGCGCTGTCTGACGGTGGAGTGACGCCATGACAATTTCGCTCGAATCGGTCGGGTTCGCCTATGCGGCATCGGGGCGGACATCGCCGATGATCCTGAAAAACATCGATCTGATGATTCCGGAGGGTGAGTTCCTGATCCTGCTTGGACCGAGCGGTTGCGGCAAGTCGACGCTTTTGCGCCTTGTCGCCGGTTTCGACCAACCGACCGAGGGCTGGCTGCAGATCGACGGGGAACCGATATCGGGCCCGGGCAAGGACCGCGGCATGGTGTTTCAGGATCTCGACAGCGCACTCTATGAGTGGCTGACGGTGCGCGAGAATGTCGAGTTCGGCCTGAAGATCAACGGCGTGCCGCGCAGCGAGCGGGTCGGACGCTGCGATGCAGCGCTCAAGATGGTCAATCTCCTCGACCATGGTCGCAAGTTTCCCGATGAACTGTCCGGTGGCATGAAACAGCGGGTGCAGATCGCCCGCATGCTGGCGATGCGTCCGTCGATCATGCTGATGGACGAGCCGTTTGCCTCTCTCGATGCCCAGACCCGCCAGATCCTGCAAAACCAGATGGTGTCCATCTGGAGCGAGGTGGGCGGCACGGCGATCTATGTGACCCATGATATTCGCGAAGCCCTTAATCTGGGGCAGCGCGTCATCCTGATGTCGGCCGGGCCGGCTGCCGGCATCAAGCACAGCTATGATGTGCCGATGGACTATCCCCGCAGCCAGAGCGATCCGCATTATATCGAACTGTTTGAGCGGATTTCGGCCGATATCGAGGAGGAGGTCAGCAAGGTATGGCAGTGATCGACCAGTCCAAGCCCGCCGCGTCGGGGCGCGCGACGAAATATGTGCTGGCGGCAAATCTGATTTCACCGCTTTCGGTGATTGTCGGACTGCTTCTGTGGGAATTCGGCGCGCGGCTGTTTATCGATCCGTTCTTCCTGCCGCCGGTTTCCGCGATCTTCCGTGGCGCCCTGGAACTTCACCAGCAGGATCTGCTGATAACCCATATCAGCGCCAGCCTGGTGCGCATTCTCGGCGGCTGGATCCTCGGTAGCCTGGTGGCAATCCCGATCGGATTGCTGGTCGGCAGTTTTCTCACCGCCAAGCGGGTCATCGATCCCTATATCCACTTCCTCCGCTTCATCCCGGCGATCGCGCTGGTGACGCTTTTCATCGTCTGGTTCGGTGTTGGCGAATTGTCCAAGATCCTGCTCGTCATGTATGCGACCGCATTTATCGTGATGGTCAATACGGCAACGGGTGTCGTCACGATCCATCAGAACAAGCGGCTGGCGGCGCGGACCTTCGGCGCGACGATCTGGCAGATCTTCTGGCGGGTGACGATCCCGGCCGCCATGCCGTCCATCTATGTGGGCATGCGCCTGGCGCTGGCCTCGTCCTTCCTGGTGATCGTCGCCGTCGAGATGCTTGCGGCGGAATCGGGGCTTGGCTATCTGATCTGGACGTCGAAGCTCTATTTCAAGATCGACTGGATGTTTGTCGGCATTTTTCTGCTTGGCTTCCTTGGCCTGTTGACCGACTATGCTTGGAAAATGTTCGGCAAACATGTTATCGGGCGTTTTGTACGCACCGCCGCGAATTACTAGGTCTGTTTCCCCGTATGCCATCCCGCAAGAATATTGTCGTGATCTTCAATGACGATCACGGCCAATGGGCTCTGCCAGCCTATGGCAATACGGAGTTGCGCACGCCGACGCTCGACCATCTCGCTCGCACGGGTGTCGTGATGGAAAATGCGTTTACGCCGACGCCCGTTTGCTCGCCGGCGCGAGCCTGCTTCCAGACCGGCCGGCTGGCCTCGCAGCATGGCCTGCATGATTACATCGCCAATGATGAGAATTTCCACACACGGCGATGGCTCGAAGCGGAAACGACATTGCCGGAACTGCTGCATGATGCGGGGTATCAGGTCGGACTGTCCGGCAAATGGCATATCGGCAACGATATGGAACCCCATCCGGGTTTCGACAGCTGGTTCGCGCTGAGCGGCGACTATCCGATCAAGGCCAAGGGGCCCTATCGCTACAGCCGCGACGGCACCGTCGTCGAGCGGTCCGGATACAAATCCCAGGTGATCACGGATGCGGCTATCGATTTTCTGCGCGAGCGCGACGAGGCCCGGCAGTTCTTTCTTTTCGTCGGCCATACGGCCACGCACAGCCCGTGGGCGGATCATCCGCCGCGGCTTGTGGAGCAGTATCGCGATTGCAGCTTCCGCGATATCCCGCACGACCCGTCCTATCCCTTCGGGCGTCAGAATCTCGAGTCGCGGGACCTGATCCTGCGGACCGGGTCGCACGAGGCGCTGATGCAGTATTACGCCGCCATCTCAAGTGTCGATGAGGCGGTCGGTCGCCTTCTGGACGAACTGGAAGCTTTGTCTCTGCGCGACGATACCCTGATCGTCTACACATCGGATCATGGCCTGTGCTGCGGTCATCACGGGATCTGGGGCAAGGGCAACGGGACGATGCCGCTCAACATGGTGGAGGAAAGCATCCGGATTCCGATGATTTTCCATCAGCCCGGAACGCTCTTTTCGGGCCAGCGCCGGGCCGAGTTTGTCGATCATCTGGACCTGTTCCAGACGCTTACGGCTTATGCAGGCGTCGCTGCCAATCCCGAACCGCCGAAGGGCTATGCCGGGCGCAGCTTCCTGCCGATGCTGATGAACGATCCGCTTGGCGATCCCTGGAGGACGGTTCAGTTCGGCGAATACGGATCGACCCGCATGGTCCGGACATTGCGGCACAAGCTGGTCCGCCATTACGACAGTGGACAGAACCTGCTCTTCGACTTGCAGGACGATCCGCGGGAAACCGTCAATCTGGCGAATGAGGCCGAATTCTCGGGGCTGGTCGAACGGCTCGCCGCCCAGCTCGACGCCCATTTCGAGCGCTACGCGGTGCCGGACAAGTCCGGCATCCGTCCCGGCGGTCCCGACCCGAGCAACCGCACGTCGCCCTGGTCCGTGTAGTATTCCGCATGCGGTCAACCTGTCGTGAACATGCCGCAGCGGGCCTTTGTCCTGCGTTCACCCGGTAGTACACTTGCCGCACGGAGGCGACGATGCCGGATCGCCGGAACCGGGAAAGCGCGACCGCGATGCAGGACGGACAGAAATTGGCGACCACCGTCAAGGACCTCATCGACTGGATGGTCGATGGCGCGCGCCCGAGTTCAGATGCACGCCAGATCGTCACCGGCATCTGCGAGCGGCTGGTTGATCTGGATGTCGCGGTCGACCGGTTCATGCTGTTCATCTACACGCTGCATCCCAATCTCGAGGGGCAGCGGTTCCGCTGGATCAAGGGGGAGGGCGTCGATATCGCCAAGGCCCCGATGGGCACGTTCACCCAGGAGATCTACACCAACAATCCGCTTCCCCGCGTGATCGAGCGGCAGGAAACCCTGCGACGGCATCTCGAGCGCGAGGATTGCCCGGACGACTACATCATCATCGGCGAATTGCGGGAGCAGGGCTTTACCGACTATCTCGCCCAGCCGCTGATCTTCACTTCAGGCGAAACCCATGCCTGCACCTGGTCGTCGGCACAGAAGGGCGGGTTCAGCGAACGCGACCTCGATATCCTTCAGCAGGTCAACGCGCCGCTCGCGCGGCTGACCGAGGCCTATATGTTGTGGCTCAACGCGGCGGTTCTTCTCTCCACCTATGTCGGCCGCAACAGCGGTTCCCTCATTCTGCAGGGCAAGGTCCACCGCGGCGACGGGGAGGGCATCAGCGCGGTGATCCTGTTCGTCGACGTCAAGGACTTCACGTCCCTGTCGAACCGGAAAGAGGGCAGCGAAGTCGTCGATCTGCTCAACGACACATTCGATCGCCTGGTACCGCCCGTCGGCAAACATGGCGGCGAAATCCTGAAATTCATGGGCGATGGGTTTTTTGCGATCTTTCCCTATGATTCGCAGGACCAGGTTGCCGGCATCGCCGCAGCGGCCATCGACGCCGTCAAGGAAGGCCGGGCGGCCCTCGCCGAAGACGGGGCCTATGATGTGGAATTTCGCGCCGCGCTGCATTGCGGCACCTTCCATTACGGCAATATCGGCGGCGCCGACCGGCTTGATTTCACGGCGATTGGGCCGCCGGTTAATTACACGGCGCGGCTGTTGTCGGCTGCATCGCATCTTGACTGCGACAATGTCCTGTCATCCGATCTCGCGCGGCTCGTTCCCGAACGCTGCGTTGCTGCGGGTGAGGTCGCACTCAAGGGGTTCGAGGGCGAACACACGGTCTGGCGGTTCTGAAATACTGGACCGTTCTGGTCCTAGTGATTGACAAATCCATAAAATAACAAATACGTTAAATAACTGTATTGTTAATTTATGCAATCCAGTATGGGAGGATGTGTCATGCCGAAATATGTCTTTGCCTATCATGGCGGTAAAAAGCCTGAAACGCCTGAAGAGGGCGCCGAGGTCATGGCCGCCTGGGGCGCCTGGTTCGAAACGCTGGGCGATGCGGTGGTGGATGGCGGCGGGCCGGTCGGAACGTCCAGGACCGTCACAAGCGGCGGTGTTGCGGATGATGGCGGCGCCAACCCGCTTTCCGGCTATTCGGTGATCAATGCCGATAGCATGGATGCTGCCGTTACGATGGCCAAGGGATGCCCGATCCTCGATGCCGGATCCGTCGAAGTCAGCGAAGTCATGGATATGTGATGTCTTGGGAGTCCGCGCCGGCTGTGCCGGTGCGGATCAGTACTTCCAGTTCCGGGCCTTGGAGATCAGGAAGTCCCGGAAGGCCTTGAGCTTGGCCGAACCGCGCATTTCCTCGGCATAGCAGAAGAAACAGTCGAATGAGGGTATGTCGGCATCGACATCGAGTTGAACCAGCCCGGCATCATGCTCGACCACATAGTCGGGCAGGATGGCGATGCCGATGCCAAGCTGGGCGGCTTTCTTGATGGCCATGATATTGTTGATCTGCAATTGCGGCGTTCGCGGGTTGCCCGACGGCCGGCCGGCGACCTCCAGCCAGTTGACGTCGAGCAGGTAGCTGGGTGCCGGTTCGCCGAAGGTGACGATCTTGTGGTCGTCGAAATCGCTGACATGTTCCGGCTTGCCGTGGCGGTTGAGATAGGCCGGCGCGGCATAGACATGCAGATGCACGGTAAAGAGCTTGCGCTGGATGAGGTCGGGCTGCTGCGGCTGCCGCAGCCGGATGGCGCAATCGGCGTGGCGCATGGTCACGTCGAGTTCTTCATTGTCGAGCAGCAACTGGATCTTGATGTCCGGATAGAGCTGGGTGAATTCTTGCATGCGTTCGGTCAGCCAGCCGGAGCCCAGCCCGACCGTGGTCGTCACCCGCAGCCGGCCGCTCGGCTTGTCGGTGGTTTCCGACAACCTGACCCGCGCCGCCTCCAGTTGCAGCAGCACGTCATGGGCCGTGCGGTACAGCAACTCGCCCTGCTCGGTCATGATCAGGCCGCGGGCGTGGCGGTGAAACAGCGGCACGCCGATATCCTGCTCCAGCGCACTGACCTGGCGGCTGATGGCGGATTGGGACAGATGCAGTTCCTCTGCCGCATGGGTAAAGGAACCGGCCTCGGCGGCGGCATGGAATATGCGCAATTTGTCCCAGTCAAGCGGCATGCGATGTCTCCTTGTGGCTGGCGGAGATCCTATTCCGCGGCTTCGGCGACCGCCTCGTGTTCCGCCAGATATTTCTCCGCCTCAAGGGCCGCCATGCACCCCATGCCGGCGGCCGTGACGGCCTGGCGATAGATGTCGTCGGTGACGTCCCCGGCGGCGAACACACCCGGCACATCCGTTGCGGTCGAATCCGCCTCGGTCCACAGATAGCCATTGGGCTTCTGCCGGACCTTGCCCTCGAACAGCGACACCGAAGGTGCGTGTCCGATGGCGATGAACACGCCATCCGTCTCGACTTCCGAGATGTCGCCGGTCTTGACGTTTTTCAGGCGCACGCCGGTCACCGATGGCGGTTTGCCGGTCTCGCCGGTGATTTCCACCAGTTCGCTGTCCCAGGCGAATTCCACATTGCTTTTGGCCATCAACCGTTTCTGCAGGATTTTTTCGGCGCGCAGTTCGTCGCGGCGGTGGACCAGCGTCACCTTGGCGGCCAGGTTGGACAGGTAGAGCGCCTCCTCGACGGCGGTGTTGCCGCCACCGACCACGACGACATTCTTGCCGCGGTAAAAGAAGCCGTCGCATGTGGCGCAGGCCGACACGCCGAAGCCCATGAAGGTCTGTTCGGATTCGATCCCCAGCCATTTGGCCTGGGCGCCGGTGGCGATGACCAGTGTGTCGCAACTGTATTCCTGTCCCGAATCGGTCTTGAGGCGGAAGGGCCGGACGTTCAGGTCGACTTCGGTGACAAGGTCGTTGACGATGTCGGCGCCGACATTCTGCGCCTGTTGGAGCATCTGCTCCATCATCCAGGGCCCCTGGACGGTTTCGGCGTAGCCCGGATAGTTTTCGACATCCGTGGTGATCATGAGTTGGCCGCCCTGTTCCAGTCCGGCGATCAGGACCGGTTCCAGCAGAGCCCGCGCTGCATAGATCGCGGCCGTGTAACCTGCTGGTCCTGAACCGATAATCAGGACGCGGGCATGGCGGATTGTCATGTCGGTATTTCCTTATTCTGCTAACCATGTCCCGCTGTCGCGGGACCCATGAAAGGGCATTCGGAACGTCGCGGCGGGCCGCGCAACGCCGGGCCCGCCCCTGCGGGATGGCGACGTTATCGGCAATGCGCTCCAAGGCCGTCTTCGGGCGCAATGTACGTATTCGAAGCGCCCGGTTTCAAGGGCGTGGCGCGGTTTTCACACAATAGTCACAGCCGCGCCGCGATCGCACCGCCGACCGATGGCGGAACGGCCAGCCATTGCGAAATTATCTTGCGCCGACGCGTAACAACTGTTCCAATCTCTTTCGGGCGAAACAGGGTTCAATGGGAGACGGCGATGCCAGTCCGGGCGGAACTCGACGAGATCGACATCAAAATCCTGCGCGAACTGCAAAGTGAGGGCAGGATCACCAATGTCGAGCTGTCAGAGCGGGTCGGGATATCGGCGCCGCCCTGCCTGCGCCGGGTGCGAAAGCTGGAGGAGGCCGGGATCATCGAGGGATACCGGGCGATGCTCAATGCGGCGTCCCTGGGATATGATCTGGTGGCGTTCTGCATGATCGGCCTTGCCCAGCAGTCGGAAATCCATCTGCGCGCCTTCGCCGACAGGACCTTGCACTGGCCGATCGTGCGCCAGTGCTGGATGGTCTCGGGGGAATCGGATTTCCTGCTGCATTGCGTGGCGACGGATCTGGCCGAGTTTCAGGACTTCGTCATTGATGATCTGACGGCGGCCGACAATGTCGATACGGTCAGATCGATGCTGACCATTCGACAGATCAAGAATGAAGGACCGGTGGATCTGCACGGCAAATCGAGATTGCCGTCAGGCCGGTGAGTCTGCGCCCCGCCACAACGCGTCATAGACCCTTGAAATACCGGCAACCTCATTGTCGACGCTGAACAGCGCCAGCGCCCGCTCCCGCGCATTGGCGTTCATCGTGCCGCGGCGCAGCGGTTCCTTCAAAAGCGCATCGACCGCCTGGGCGACTGGTGCGGCGCTGGTTTCCCGGACCAGCAGGCCGGCCTCGTCGTTGCCGATGAATGTCGAGAAATATCCCGTGTCGGTCGCGACGATCGGCACGCCGCTGGCCATGGCTTCAAGCGGCGTCATGCCGAACCCCTCATAACGGGGGGCGGCGACGAGCAGCGACAGGCTTCGCACCAGTTCCGGCAGGCGGTCGGGGGCGACCTCTCCGGTGAAGACGAAGCGATCGGCAAGACCGGCGGCCTCAATACGGGTCCGCAGCGCGGCCTCGAAGGAACGGTGCTCACGCTTGGCGCGGCCGATGATGACGGCCGTTGCTTCCGGATAGCGCGGCAGCACGGCGATCATCGCCTCGACGAAAAGGTCAGTGCCCTTTTCGGGCCTGATACGCCCGATCGTGCCGATCCCCAATTTGCCGGGCATTCCGGTCTGCAGCCAGGATTGCGAACGGTCTTCGGCGGGATGGAACTGTTCGGTGTCGACGCCGTGATGGATGATGGCGCGGGCATTGGGAACATAACCTGCCGCTGCCCTTGTGGTGGCGATGACCATGTCCATTCTCGAAATCAGCCAGCGCGGAAACGCCGAATGGCGCCGCTGCGCGGCCGAGGTGAAGACGATCTTGATCGGGCATTGCAGCACGTCCCGGGCGAACAGGGCGGCGCGCATTTCGTTGTTTCTGCGCACGTGCCAGATGCTGAACGGCCTGTCCTTCGACGGCAGCCGGGACAGGCCGATCGCCTGGGTAACGGACACCGGTTCCGGGCAGCCGGGCAGGGCCCTGCCGACGAGCCGCATTCTGTACTGCTCGGCCTGTTTGCGCACGACGGCTGCCGCGGTGGATGAAACCCCGGTGAAATTCCGGTGCAGATTCGTGACGATCAGTTCCACGCCGTCAACCATGGTTCAAGATCCCGGTTGCCGCGCCCCCGAAAGGTCGTTTCAGACTTATCCCCAGCTCACATCGAGGATTTCATAGGCTTTGGCTCCACCGGGAGCATTGACCTCGATGCTGTCTCCGACCTGTTTGCTGATCAGCGCCCGGGCGATCGGCGACGACAGGGAAATCCGTCCCTGTTTGACGTCGGCTTCCTGATCCCCCACGATCTGGTATGTCTTTTCCTCGTCGGTATCCTCATCGACGATTTTCACGGTTGCGCCGAATTTGATGGTGTCTCCGGACATCTTGGCCAGATCGATCACTTCGGCGCGCGCCGTCAGGTCCTCGAGCTCCGCGACGCGGCCCTCATTTAGGCTCTGCGCTTCCTTGGCGGCATGATATTCGGCGTTTTCCGACAGGTCGCCATGGGCGCGGGCTTCCGCGATCGCTTCGATGATCCGCGGACGCTCTTCCTGCTGGCGCCAACGCAGCTCTTCATGCAGCTTGGCAAAACCACCGGGCGTCATGGGGACTTTTTCAACCATGTCCTTCTCCATGTTCTTGGCGCCGTCCACACGTCGGGAATTGTGAATCAGCGCAAAATAAAACGGCTCCCGAAACGTCCGTCCCGGAACCGTCCTGAACAACAATGGCGTGAGTGTAGCAGCAATTGTGACAGAAATTCCAGTATTTTCACAAGGGGGCTGTTTTCAGGCCCCTCGCGGCTGTGTCGCCGATATCGGTGCGAAGCGGTTTTCGGTCAGCCCTGAGGGAAATAGTGCTGCAGGGGTTTGACCTCAAGATTGCCGGCTTTGAGCGCGATGATGGCGCGCACGGCAGCGATGGAGCCGGACATCGTTGTGTAATAGGGCACTTTCTGCATCAGTGCGGCGCGGCGCAGCGATTTGGAATCGGCAATCGCCTTGGCGCCGGCGGTGGTGTTGATCACCAGCTGGATCTCGCGGTTCCGGATGGCGTCCTCGCCATGCGGCCGGCCTTCCATGACCTTGTTGATCTTGGTGGCGGCGATGCCGTGCTCATTGAGAAACCGCGCCGTTCCGGCGGTGGCGACGACGCCGAAGCCGCTCTCCTGCAGCCGCTTGGCGGCGGGCAGAACGCGCTCCTTGTCCTCGTCGCGGACGGAGATGAAGACGGTACCCTCGCGCGGCAGTTCGACGCCGGCGCCGAGCTGCGATTTGGCAAAAGCGAGCGCGTAGTCGGTGTCGAGCCCCATCACCTCGCCGGTGGAGCGCATTTCCGGGCCGAGCAGCGTGTCGACATCGGGAAAGCGGGCGAAGGGGAAGACCGCTTCCTTGACCGCAATGTGGTTGAGCGCGCGGGGATCGGGTTTGTCGCCATAGGCGGCGATGGCCGTCTCCAGCGTTTCACCGGCCATGATGCGCGCCGCGATCTTGGCGATTGGCGCACCGACGGTCTTGGCGACGAACGGCACGGTGCGCGAGGCCCGGGGATTGACCTCAAGCACATGGATATCGCCGTCCTTGATGGCATATTGGACATTCATCAGGCCACCGACATCGAGCGCCCGCGCCAGTTCCACGGTCTGCCGTTCCAGCTCGTCCACCGTTTCGTCCGTCAGCGAGTGGACCGGCAGCGAGCAGGCGCTGTCGCCGGAGTGGATGCCGGCCTCCTCGATATGCTCCATGATGCCGCAGACGAAGACGTCCTGGCCATCGCTGAGGCAGTCGACATCGACCTCGATGGCGTTGCTGAGATAGCTGTCGAAAAGCAGCGGATTGGCTCCCAGCAGCGTGTTGATCTGACCGGTCTTGTCGTTCGGATAGCGCGCCTTGATGTCCTCGGGAACCAGCTCGGGCACGGTTCCCAGCAGATAATTCGACAGGTCGCGCTCCTCGCGGATGATCTGCATCGCACGGCCGCCGAGGACATAGGACGGACGCACGACAAGCGGAAAGCCGAGTTCGGTCGCCACCAGGCGCGCCTGTTCGACTGAATGGGCGATGCCGTTTTTCGGCTGCCGCAGATCCAGCTTCGTCAGCAGTTTCTGGAAGCGGTCGCGGTCCTCCGCCAGATCGATTGCGTCGGGGGCGGTCCCGAGGATCGGAATGCCGGCCTTTTCGAGCGCGTCCGCCAGTTTCAGCGGCGTTTGTCCGCCGAACTGCACGATCACCCCGTACAAGGTTCCGCGCTGCTGCTCGGTGCGCAGGATTTCGATGACGTCTTCGGCCGTCAGCGGCTCGAAATAGAGCCTGTCGGACGTGTCATAGTCGGTGGAGACGGTTTCCGGGTTGCAATTGACCATGATCGATTCATAGCCGGCATCGTCAAGCGCAAAGGCCGCATGGCAACAGCAATAGTCGAATTCGATCCCCTGGCCGATCCGGTTGGGGCCGCCACCGAGGATCACCACCTTGCGGCGGTCGGAA
Organism: Rhizobiaceae bacterium; assembly: GCA_028279875.1. GTDB lineage: Bacteria > Pseudomonadota > Alphaproteobacteria > Rhizobiales > Rhizobiaceae > Hoeflea_A. The sequence continues at coordinate 1,178 of JANQMU010000151.1, read as the reverse complement.
ATATCGGCTTCGGACCGCAGCGCGCCGGCAAACGGCGTTTCGTAGGTGGAATACATATAGGCGGTCGGCGAGGCGAATTCCGCGGCGCAGGTGTCGATGCGCTTGTAGACCGGATGGACATCGAGCGTGTTGCGCAGCCCCGTGACATCGCTTTCGCGCTGCCCGGTCAGGGAGGCGAGGCGGGCATCGGAAAATCCCATCGATTTGAGCATCCGCAGATTTTCGGGATCGTCGGGCAGCCCGATCGCGCGAATGCGCTCCTCCATGTCGACGATTGCCTTCAACTGGGCGATAAACCAGGGATCGATCCGGCAGCTTTCGTGGACGGACGCCTCATCGGCGCCGTAGCGCAGGGCCTGTGCCGCGACCCGCAGGCGGTCCGGGGTGGGTGTGCCGAGCGCCGCGCGAATCGCGTTCTTGTCATCGCCATTGCCGTAGCCCGGGATGTCGATTTCATCGAGACCGGTCAAACCGGTTTCCAGCCCGCGCAGCGCCTTTTGCAGCGATTCGGCAAAAGTCCGCCCGATCGCCATGACTTCGCCGACCGATTTCATCGACGTGGTCAGCAGCGGCTTGGCGCCCGGGAACTTCTCGAAGGCGAAGCGCGGTATCTTGGTGACCACGTAGTCGATGGACGGTTCGAACGACGCGGGCGTCGCGCCGCCGGTAATGTCGTTGTCGAGTTCGTCCAGCGTATAGCCGACCGCCAGCTTGGCGGCGACCTTGGCGATGGGAAATCCGGTCGCCTTGGAGGCCAGTGCCGAGGACCGCGACACGCGCGGGTTCATTTCAATCACCACGAGGCGGCCATCCGTCGGATTGACGGCAAACTGGACGTTCGACCCGCCGGTCTCGACGCCGATCTCACGCAATACCGCGATCGAGGCGTTGCGCATGATCTGGTATTCCTTGTCGGTCAGCGTCAGCGCCGGTGCGACGGTGATGGAATCGCCGGTATGCACGCCCATGGGATCGACGTTTTCGATGGAGCAGATGATGATGCAATTGTCCGCCTTGTCGCGGACGACCTCCATCTCATATTCCTTCCAGCCGAGCACCGATTCCTCGATGAGAACCTCTGTCGTCGGCGAGGCGTCGAGGCCCGATTCGACGATTTCATAGAATTCCGAGCGGTTGAAGGCGATGCCGCCGCCGGTTCCGCCGAGGGTGAAGGACGG
>JANQMU010000120.1 GCA_028279875.1 Rhizobiaceae bacterium | reverse complement strand
GAAAAAGTCCGCATTGATGTGCTCAAGCGTTTCGGTTTTTACTCGACGGAATCCAACGGGCACCTCTCCGAGTACCTGCCCTGGTACCGCAAACGGCTGGACGAGATCACCAACTGGATCAGCCTGGATGAATGGATCCACGGCGAAACCGGCGGTTATCTTCGTTATTGCACAGAAAACCGCAAATGGTTCGAAGAGGATTTTCCGCGGTTCCTGCAGGAGGTCTCGGCACCCCTTGAGGGGCCGCGAACGGACGAACATGCAAGCTGGGTCCTGGAAGCGCTTGAGACCGGGCGAACCTATCGCGGACACTTCAATGTCAGGAACAACGGAGTCATCCGCAACCTGCCCGATGATGCGATCATTGAAAGCCCGGGATTTGTCGACCGGTTCGGCATCAACATGATGGAGGGGATCGAACTGCCGCTCGCATGCGCCGCCACCTGCACGACGTCGATCAATGTCCAAAGAATGAGTGTGCAAGCGGCGATAGCCGGCGACGTGGACCTGTTGAAGCAGGCTGTACTGCACGATCCGCTTGTCGGCGCAGTCTGCACCCCCGATGAAGTCTGGCAAATGGTCGACGAAATGCTGCTCGCACAGGCCGAATGGCTGCCGCAATATGCGGCGGCAATCCCGGCGGTCCGGGAGCGGCTGAAAAATCCGCTGGTGCCGACACGCGACTGGCAGGGCGCTGCACATCTCGGTGTGCGATCCGCCGAGGAACTGCGCGCTGCCCGAATTGCCAGGGAAAAATCCGGAGAGGAGGGGCACGGTCTCGGCACCACTGTTATGGGTTAGCGGGAGGGCGCACCGGGTTCAACATAGGTACAGATAGAGCTCCGCCCGCTTGCTTGATGTGTATGGAGCTTTTCCGGCTCCAGCCAACTGGATCCGTCTTACGGGCTCAGAGCCCATTCGGGAATTAACGACTGGTTTGGCGCAGCCAGTTTTGAGGGGTTTTTGCCGAAAGGACGACGCCGCAGGCTGCCTGCCTGTCAGGCGGCCTTTCGTCAAAAAGCACCGAAACTGGCCGCGTCCTCGCGGATTGCGCCTATTTTGCCCACTATCGGCGCGCTTGATCTCGAAATGGCCACCAGCCGTTCCTTCGATCAATCGCTTGATATTGGACAAAATAGGCACAACCAAACCAATCGTTAATTCCCGAACGGGCTCTCAGGCCGGTTCGAAACCCAGCTGCGCAACAACCGGAACGTGATCAGACGGTTTTTCCCAGCCGCGCACATATTTTTCGATATCTGCCGCCGTCAGCCGGTCGACGGCCTCCGGCGATAGCAGGAGATGATCGATCCTGATGCCGTTGTTTTTCGGCCAGGCGCCGGCCTGATAATCCCAGAATGTGTAGGTCTTGTCGGTGTCCGTCGTGTTGCGGATCGTTTCGGTGAATCCGAGCTGCAGCAGGCGGCGAAATGCCGACCGGCTTTCCTCCCGAAACAGCGCATCGCCTTCCCAATCGGCAGGGTCATAGCAATCCAGCGGATCGGGGATGACATTGTAATCGCCCGCAAGGACCAGCGGCTCTTCCAGCGCAAGCCGTTCGGCGGCCCATGCTTCAAGGCGATTCATCCAATTGAGCTTGTAGGGGAATTTTTCCGAATCGACCGGATTTCCATTGGGCAGGTACAGCGACACGACCCGGATCACGCCGCCCGCCACGCTGTAGACACCCTCGATGAACCGGGCCTGCTCGTCCGGCGCGTCGGACGGCGCCAGCATCGGCAGGCCGCGATTGACCTCGTCCGGCTTCGTCTTCGACAGCAGCGCAACGCCATTGAAGCCCTTCTGGCCGTGAGTCTCCACGTGATAGCCGAGGGCTTCGATCGCCTCGCGCGGAAAATTCTCGTCAACCGACTTGATTTCCTGAAGGCAGGCGATGTCCGGTTGGCTTTCCTCCAGCCAGCTCAGCAGATTGTCAAGGCGCGCCTTGATGCCGTTGATATTCCAGTTGGCGATCTTCATTCAGAGCCCGTCAGATCGTGAAACTCGTGCCGCATCCGCAGGAGGCGACAGCGTTGGGATTGTTGATCTGAAAGGACTGCCCCATCAGATTGTCGACAAAATCAATTTCCGAGCCGCCCATATAAACCAGTGACAGCGAATCGATCAGCACCCGCGCGTCGCCTCTTTCGAGCACGAGATCATCCTCATCCGGCTGATCGGCCAGATCGAACTTGTAGGAAAAACCGGAGCAGCCGCCACCTTCCACGGACACCCGCAAAGCCGTTTTTCCCGTTTCTGCCGCCAGGATATCGGCGATGCGACGGGCCGCGGCCTCCGAGAGAGTCACTTCGTTCATTGCCATTGTCCAACCTCCAAGCCGGAGCCAAGATCCGGAGGGATTTTGAATTCAAGGTGTTGCCCTATAGGTATGAAGATCGACCGGCCACGTCAATGGGGAAGACGGAACAATGGGGTTGGACAGAAACCTGCTCGGTTTTGGAGCCGGACACCGCGCGCCATGGGCCAGCGATCCGGCGCGCAGCCGCGGTCGGTTGCATGCCGAGGCGCCGAGCTCGACGCGCTCGCCGTTCCAGCGCGACCGCGACCGGATCATTCATTCAACCGCTTTCCGGCGCCTGAAACACAAGACCCAGGTCTTTGTTGCGCATGAGGGAGATCATTATCGTACCCGCCTTACACACACGATCGAGGTGGCACAGATCGCCCGGGCGCTGGCGCGCGCCCTGCGGCTCGACGAGGATCTGGCCGAAGCCGTGGCGCTCGTTCACGATTTCGGCCACACACCCTTCGGCCACACCGGCGAGGATGTGCTCGATACGCTGCTGGCAGACCACGGCGGTTTTGATCACAACGCCCAGTCGCTACGCATCGTCACGCAGTTGGAGCGACGCTATGCGACCTTTGACGGCCTCAATCTCACATGGGAGAGCCTGGAGGGCCTGGTCAAGCACAATGGGCCGCTTGTCGATGCGAGCGGCCATGGCCTCAACGGGCCGGTGCCGCGACCGATTCTGGACTATAACGCCATCCACGACCTGCATCTGTCGAGCTTTGCCAGCCTGGAAGCGCAGGTCGCGGCGATCGCCGACGATATCGCCTACAACACGCATGACATCGACGACGGGCTGCGCGGCGGCTTGCTGACCCTGGACATGCTGGAGGATGTTCCGTTTCTCGAGGCCTTGCTGAACGCCGTTCATGCCAGCTACCCGGATCTAGAAGAAAGTCGCGTCATCCACGAAATCATGCGGCGGCAGATCACGGCCATGGTCGAGGACGTGATTGCAACGGCGCAGGACAGGTTGAACGAACTCAAGCCGAACTGCGCCGATGATATCCGCCATGCCGGCCGGGTCGTGGCGCGCTTTTCAGAGGATATGAAGCGGGCGGATGGGGCCATCAAGGCCTTCCTCTACAGCAATATGTACCGCCATCCGGAGGTCATGCGGGTGCGCGAGCGCGCCGCCGCCATTGTCCGGGATCTCTACGGAGCCTATCTGCAAAAGCCTGATCTGATGGGCGGAGAATGGGCGGCCGGAGCGGAAAATCTCGACGACGGCAGTCTGGCTCGCCGGGTTGCCGACTACCTCGCCGGAATGACCGACAATTTCGCGATCGGGCAGCACCGCGTGCTGTTTGACCATACACCCGAATTAGGCTAGAGCGAGTTATTCTTAGATTGGCTCATTTGATGGCTGCAAATCGGTTCACTCGGCAAGGCGCGTCGCGCAGCGCGATGTGGTGCATCGGGCAAGCGGCGCAACGCAGCCGATGGGCCGATTTGCCGCCACCCTTC